>JBEBSR010000007.1:0-60426 GCA_040394195.1 Wohlfahrtiimonas larvae
TGCTTGATTAACATCAATTTTATAAAGATAAATTTACAATTGTGTCCGCTAAAAATCATTATCATGAGACACTCGCTATATGTATATATAATTTCGAATTACCACCAACCCAATCAGATAAGGGAGCCATATGAAAAAACTTTTGACCAGATTGGTAATTTTAGGCATTGCAGCCTTTGTTGCCGTATTTGCAGGTTCTTTCATGATTATAAAAAATCGAACCAAAACATTTACAGAGCCACCTAAAGTTACTCAAGAAACATTACAACGCGGTGAATATGTTGCACGACTTTCAGACTGTGCAGCTTGTCATACAGCGCCAGGCGACCAAGAATATGCAGGTGGTTTAGCAATGCAAACGCCATTTGGCGCAATCTACTCCACAAATATTACACCTGATAAAACAACAGGGATTGGTAATTACACATTAGAAGAATTTGGTAATGCTGTTAAACATGGCGTTCGCAATGATGGTGCACCACTTTATCCTGCAATGCCTTATGCTTCTTATACATTAATGCCAGATGAAGACATCGCAGCAATGTACGCATATTTCATGCAATCAGTGCCTGCAATTCAAAAAGAAAATGGCACATCCACATTCCCTTGGATCATCAGCATGCGTTGGCCAGTTGCTTATTGGCAAATGTTGTTCGCACCAATTCGTAATTTTGAACAAAACACTCAATTAACTGAACTACAAAATCATGGTGCGTATATCGTTGAAGGCCCAGGACATTGCGGTGCATGTCATACACCTCGCGGTATTGCTTACCAAGAGAAAGCACTATCCAATGATAAGAGTGATCTATTCTTATCAGGTGCATTGATTGATGGTTGGAGAGCAAAAAGCTTACGTGGCGAAGGCCAAGGTTTAAAAACTTGGAGCGAAGATGAAATCGTAGAATTCTTAAAAACTGGCCGTACAGATAAAGTTGCAGCATTTGGTGCAATGGCTGATGTTGTAGAACATAGCTCACAATACTGGACAGAGAAAGATCTAAAAGCAACAGCAAGTTACTTGAAAACATTATCTCCTGCTCCTAATAAATCATTAGAGTTAGCGACGAAGAAAGATACAACAACTGATCTATTATTATCTGGCAAATTCATGGATAATCCTGGTGCAGTGTTATATGTAGAGAACTGTAACATTTGCCATAGAATGAATGGCGAAGGCGTGCCACGTATCTTCCCTGCTTTGAATCAAAATACAGCAATCACAGCTCAAAATGCACAATCCGTCATCCAAGTGACATTAGAAGGTGGAAAAATGCCTAACACACCAGCAGATAGAATGGCATTCGCAATGCCTGGCTTCAATCACTTAAGTGATGATGAAACGGCATTGGTGATCAACTTCATTCGTAATTCTTGGAACAATGTATCACCTGAAATTTCAGCACAAGACGTTGCAGAGATTCGCCATTTCTTAGCGAATAAAGCACCGAATATCACCTCAGTGAAGGAGGATAAATAATGAAAAAGCGTGTAATTTTATCCTTAAGTGTTGCAGTATTGATGGCAACATCAGCCTTCGCTTATACATTGACAGATGCTCAACCCAAAGAATATGCGATGACAAGCAAAGATGGACAACCATTGCCTGACTATGTTGTGCCATCTGATTTAGAAATTGCAAAAGAGCCAAATGCAGAGCAAATCTTTTATGGTAAAGAGCTTTTAAACTCAACCAAAAGATTATTGCCTGATAATGTTGGTGCAATGATGAACTGCAACAGCTGCCATGTTGCTGAAGGCAAAGCAGAATTTGGCGCACCTTACTTAACATCATTGCCACAATATCCAAAAGTGATGCCACGCGCAGGTAAAATGGTTAATATGGAAATGCGTATCAATGGTTGCTTCCAACGCTCTATGAACGGCAAGCCTTTAAATCCTGAATCACGAGAAATGAAAGCAATGATTGCTTACATGGCATGGCTCAGTAAAACTCAACCAGAAGGCGCAAAAGTTCAATTAGTTAACTCTGGCCTTGTGGATGAATCATTAGTGCCAAATGTTGAAAATGGTCAAGTTGTTTATGCTGAACGTTGTGCATCTTGCCATGGTAATGATGGTGAAGGTTTAAAAGATAAACGTGGCAATATCGTTTTCCCACCATTATGGGGTGATGAATCATTCAATATTGGTGCTGGCTTAGCACGTACTTATAAAGCTGCACAATTTGTGAAATACAACATGCCAATGGGTGTTGAAACAACAGGTACTTGGGGTCAAGGTACCCAAGGTACATTGACAGATCAAGAGGCTGTGGATGTTTCTGAGTACTTCACCCACATGCCAAGACCTGATTTCCCAGGTACAGCAAATGACTGGCCAAATGGCAACAAACCAAAAGATGCAAGATATTAATTATCTTCAATAAGCAATCTAAAGCCATTCTAATGAATGGCTTTTCTTTTTTATATATCTTGCTTCATCCTTTATAATTCATCCTATTAAAATAAATCAAAGGATTGCAGCATGAAATATTATTCACTTATCACCATTTCACTCTCTTTGGTTTTAACAGCTTGTAACTCACTGCCATCACATGAAAAGAAAATTCTAGATGGCGACGCTTTATATTATAAAGGTGTACAACATCTCTCTGGCCAAGGTGCTAAAAAAGATGAGAAAAAAGCACTACAATATTTCCAAGCAGCAAGTGATAAAGGCTACATCTCCGCTGATAATGCTATCGCTGTACTGTACGATGAAGGCATTGCAGTTAAGCAAGATAAAATATTAGCACTTAAGTATTATGAAAAAGCAGCTGAATCCAATGATGCATCAGCACTATATAATCTTGCTGCCTATTATTATGAGAATGATCCAACCAATCCAAAGCTTCAGCAATATCTAACTCAACCTATTTCTAGCAAAGACAGTGAAGCCCTAAATCTCAAAGCTCGCATTCAAATGAATAATGGCAACTTTAAAGAAGCCTATCAATTATTCACCAAATCAGCATGGCAACAAAACCCTGAAGCATTCTTTTACTTATCTCTCATGAATAAAGAAGGTAAAGGCACGCCTCAAAACAATCAAAAAGCACTCACTTATTTACGCAAATCAGCGGAATTAAATCAACCCAATGCTCTATTTGCATTAGGCACAATGTACTTAAAAGGCGAAGGTGTTCAACAAGATACGAATAAAGCTTTGCCATTATTAGAGAAAGCTGCACAGATGGGTCATACAAAAGCAATTGTGAACTTAGCAATTATGTATCAAAAAGGTGATGGCGTGGAACAAAATATACCTAAATCTATACAATTATTACAAGTTGCAGCAGCACAAGGCGATCAGCAAGCTATTCAGGCATTAAAGACAATAAAATAACTAATTAATTTTAATGAAATATATTTTTATACAAGATAATTATTCTCAAATACCAAGACAGAAATTTGACTACATTCTAAATACAAAAATGAAGTCAATTTTTTATAAAAACGTAATCTATATATTTATATTCAATAAGTTATAATGTTTTTAGCATGATTTACCCTATAAATTATAGTTGAGCACAAAAAATAAAGTGACATTTATCATGAATAATATGATTTAAAAATTGACATAAATATGAATTCTGATATTATGTCATTCGACATCTAGTTAATTCTAGATGTTCTCCTCCATATCCTCCTTTGGTGGTTATTTTGCCGAAATTCAGTTTTCGGCTTTTTTTTGCCTAAAATTTAGCAAACACGATCATTCAGCCCTATTTATCACAATAAGCTTATCTAACTTAATCTATTTTGAAATACTTTGACTTGAAGATGGCATATCATATTTGATCTTCTATCAATCAATTGTTGAATCATTCTTTCCTTTTTTATTGTTGTCATGGTCATTTAATTATTCTTATTACATTAATGATAAACTTTTTTATAGCAAAAATAAACAGTTATCAGTAAAACTACTCGACTGCTATTGATTCGCATTTTATGTTTTATGTCATATATCTATCATTATCAAATGATATCAAGCAACATTTAACCAATATTATCAATAGCTTAATTAAATTAAAAGTTAATATTTATATAGATTTAATGTATAATACCAACTATGTATTGCCAATATTTAAAATAAGGAGAACATCATGAAAGGAAGTCAAAAAGTTATCGATTACTTAAACGTATTATTAGCAGGTGAATTAGCTGCACGTGATCAATACTTTATTCACTCAGCGATGTACCAAGAGTGGGGCTATAAAAAATTATTCGATAGAATTCGCCACGAAATGGATGATGAAACTGAACATGCACAATTGATCATCTCTCGTTTACTCTTATTAGAAGCAACACCAAATATGATTCCTGACAAATTGGACATCGGTGCAGATGTTGTTGCAATGCTTGAAAGTGACTTACGTTTAGAATTAAGCGTACGTGAAGCATTGAAGAAAGGCATCAAATTGTGTGAAGAAGAACAAGATTACGTAACGCGTGATATGTTGGTTGTTCAGTTGAAAGATACTGAAGAAGATCATGCACATTGGTTAGAAAAACAATTACGTTTAATCAAAACTATTTCTTTACCAAACTATCTTCAAGACCAATTGAACGGCTAGGAGGAAGTTTATGAAAGTTGATCGCGTTGTTATTCAACAGTTGAACAAAGTATTGGGTCAATATCTTATTTCTATCAACCAATATTTTTTGCATGGTCGTATTTTGAAAAACTGGGGCTTTGAAGCTTTAGGCAAAACGATCTATAAAAAATCTATTGAAGATATGAAAGAATCAGATGATTTAATCGAACGTATTTTATTATTGGAAGGTTTACCGAATCTACAAGATTTGGGCAAAATCTTAATTGGTGAAGAAGTACCTGAAGTGATCAGCAGCGACTTAACTTGCGAATATAACAAACGCACAGTTTTAGTTGAAGCGATTCGTGTTTGTGAAGAAAAAGAAGACTATGTTTCTCGTGACTTATTATCTCATTTATTAGATGAAAGCGAAGAGCACATTGATTACTTAGAAACACAACAAGAATTGTTAGCTGAATTAGGCTCTGAGAAATATCATCAATCTATCATCTAATTAATAGAATATTTATGAGTTATAAAAAAAACCGCCTTCATGGCGGTTTTTTATTATGTTCAAATCACAGTCCACTAACCTTCTGGCCAAATGAATCGACCTTTGATTTCAGGATCAGTTTCGATAAATGTTTTCATTTCATCTGATTGGAAAGATTTCTTCACATCTTTTGCCCAAGTTGTATCTAAATCAGCTTTCTTCACTGTCACTAATAACTCTAAATCAGGCAAAAATGTTTCATGTGCCAATGCATGTTCTGAACCAATGCCAGCCAACAATGCAACACCGCCTGGCATAATGCCATAATCGATTTCTTGCAATAAACGTGGAATCAAAGCCGAATCCACTTCTTTAAATTCCAAGTTATAAGGATTATTGGTGATATCTCTTTGCGTTAACGTTGCAATATCAGCTTCTGGATTTACTTCAAGCCAACCCACTTTTGCCAACAAAGCATAAGCACGTGCTGTATTCGATGGATCATTCGGGATCAAAACCTTATCTTTATCCTTCACATTACCCAAATTTGTTTGTTTAACAGAATAGATGAATGCAGGAATTGATGGCGTATGCACCAATGAAACCAAATCACTTTTCGTTTCGCGATTATAAACATTCAAATATGCTTGATGCTGTGCTGTATGGAAATCAATACCGCCACTGATCAATGCTTCATTCGCATCACGCAAACCATTAAAGTTCATCAATTCAATTGTATAACCTTGCTTTTCCAATTGAGGCACGACAACTTTTTCCACCAATACATTATGTGCACTTGGTGGCAAACCAACTTTCAATGTTTTTTTATCTGCTGATTGATCAGCGCCCTGCCCGCAAGCTACTAATAAGAAACTCAGCGTTGCAGCCATGATCGGATATATATATTTCTTCATGCTCACTCCATTTTAGATTTTAATTTCATATATAACATATATGCATTATATAGAATAATTTTTAACTGTATATCAAATTATTTTTAATTTAAAGTAACCTTTTTAACTGAGAAAATACTATGAATCAACGTTGTGGTTGGTGCGGTAACGAAAAGATCTATCAAGATTACCATGATCAAGAATGGGGCGAACCACTCTATGATGATCAAGCACTCTTTGAATTATTCATATTAGAAACATTACAAGCAGGTTTATCTTGGATCACTGTACTCAGAAAACGTGATGCTTATCGTGCTGCATTGGACAATTTTGATGCTGAAAAAATCGCCCAATATGATGAAGCCAAATATGAAGCATTAATGCAACATCCTGATCTCATCAAAAACAAACTCAAAATGCGTGCCATTATTCATAATGCACAATGTTATTTGGAATTGAAAGAAAAACACGGAAGTTTTTCTGATTGGCTTTGGCAATATGTTAACCATAAGCCCATTATCAATGGTTTTCAGCAATTATCTGATGTGCCAGTTAAAACTGAAATTTCAGATAAACTCAGTAAAGATCTTAAAAAATTAGGTTTTAAATTTGTGGGCAGCGTGACAATTTATGCATTCATGCAAGCAATGGGCATGGTAAATGATCATGTGAGTGATTGTTTTAAATACAAGCCTAGCCATTAAAAATCCTAATAAGGTTGTAAATCCAACGCAAATATCTAGTGATTCCGCTACAATACCGCATATTAATGTTATTTAGATAAGGAAATTCCAATGAAAAAAGCATTCCTTACATCGCTTTTGCTGATGTTACCTTTAGGCATTCATGCTAATGCACAAGATTCTATGAGCCTTGGTATTGGCCTTGGTTATCAACAAAAACCTTATTCTGGTGATAGCTCTGACTGGGTTCCGTTACCTCATTTTGAATATGAAAGTGGCAACTTATTCGTTAAAGGCCTAAAAGCAGGTTTATATCTGTTCAATACGCCAACAACTAAATTTGATGCTCACTTAAGATATGAATCGTTAAACTTCAAACCAGGTGATGCAAATGGTGCATTAACAGGTTTAGATCGCCGTAAGTCTACAATTGAATTAGGTGTTGGCTTTCAACATTACTTTGAAAATCAAGTATTCGTAACAACTGAAATCAATGGTGATATTTTAGGCAGAAGTGATGGCTTTAATATCGATGCAGGCGTTGGCATGGTTCACCAGATCAATGATCACTTTAAAGTAGTGCCAAAAATTGGTGGTATTTGGTCAAGCAAAGATCACAATGATTACTATTATGGTGTTTCAGGCTCTGAATCCAATAGAACTGGCGTATCTGCTTACAATCCTGGCAGCAGCTTCACACCATATATTGGCGTTGGCACAGTGATTGATGCAACAGATAATCTACACGTTTTTGGTGGTGCACAGATTAAATTCTTACCAAGTGAAGTGAAAGATAGCCCAATGACAGATCGTTCAACGTTATCTAACTTTGCAATTGGCGTTAGCTACAGTTTCTAAATCATTTTATAATGATGATAGATTCACAGGAATGGGCACAAGCATGTGCCCTTTTTTATACTTTTTAATATTTTGATATTACATATGAACAATCCTAATTCATCCACACCACAAAATGGTTTCTATTACTTTTCTAAAGGCTGGAAATTGATGCTAGAACCTGGCTTAAAGCGCTATATCTTTATGCCGATCCTTATCAATATTCTCATCATTGGTGGTGCATTCTTTTATATCTATACACAAGTGAGCGATATCGTTAATTGGACATTAAGCTACTTGCCTTCATGGTTGCATTGGTTGAGTTATGTACTTTGGCCTTTTATTCTCATCAGTGTACTAATATTCTTTGGTTATTTCTTCACAACGCTTGCTAACATCATTGCGGCGCCATTCAACGGTATATTATCTGCTAAATTAGAAAGTATGCTCACTAATACAACAGCGGAAGATGATTCATGGGCAAACTTTGCTAAAGATTTTGCACGCAGTATTCAACGTGAATTTCAGAATTTAGCTTATTACATCCCAAGATTGATTGGCATTTTATTGCTATTTTTAGTGCCTGTGATTGGTACAATCGTTGCGCCCATCCTACTATTTCTATTCAATGCTTGGATGATGTCCATTCAATATAATGATTATGCCTTTGACAATAATCGCGTCAGTTTTCCAATAATGAGACAACGGTTGAAACAAGATCGTACAAATAACTTAATGTTTGGCGCTATGATCAACCTTTTCACTATGATTCCTTTCGTTAACTTAGTGATAATGCCAGCAGCTGTTTGTGGTGGCACATTGCAATGGGTCAAAAAATATCGTAGCGATTTTGTCAAATAAACTTGGTTTTAACTAGCCTTTGTGGAACAATAGAGCCATTAATTTTATTCAAGGTTTACATTATGATCGACAATGACGGCTATCGCTCGAATGTTGGAATCATCTTGTGTAATCGGGACAAAAAACTATTTTGGGGTCATAGAATAGGGCATTTAGATTCATGGCAATTTCCTCAAGGCGGCATCGATGATGGTGAAACGCCCGAAGAGGCAATGTTTCGAGAATTGAAGGAAGAGGTTGGACTATCTTCTGATGATGTAAAAATTTTAGGAAAAACTAAAAGCTGGTTAAGGTACCGTTTACCACAACGATTGATTCGTAGAAACAATACGCCTCGTTGTATTGGGCAGAAGCAGATTTGGTTCCTATTAGAACTCACTTCTGATGACAATGCGATCAATTTAGAGTGTTTTGATACACCTGAATTTGACCATTGGAAGTGGGTGGAATATTGGAAACCAATCGATGATGTCATATACTTCAAGCGTAAAGTTTACAATAGAGCATTGGTTGAGTTGGCACCACTATTATTTAAAGGCACAACTGTTCCAGACAAACCTTTATATGAGAAACGTGTTGATTTCAGACCAAAACCAAAAGTAAGACGTTCTTTATATCGAATGAAGAGCAGAAGTTAAAACACCAATAGCCCATGATTCCATGGGCTATTTTTATTTAATCACAATCAAAATTAGCAGATACATCAGAAAACTTTAAATTTTTTAGATCTTCTTCTGAAATAAAATAATGAAGAATACCGCTTCGCCTCCACTCTTTTGAATAGAAACTATATAAATTTACTTGTAATAATGTAAAAGACCTCAAATCATCTTCAGCACGACCATCCCATTGTGCAAAAGCAGGATAACCACCAATAGATGTATCACTTGGGTCAACATTTTTATCTGCAACAAAGCTTTCATAAGCCTTACTTCCTAAAAATACATGGCGAAATTCTCTCAATTCCCGACTATTAGGCACATTAAAATCTGATGTTGGTAATGTATGCTTTAAAAATGTTGTAATAGCACGGCTAACTTTAACATCGGCAGGCGCAAAATCATCCTCAATACGATTATTAGTACATAGCTCATTATATGTTGCATGAGCAACATTAGCATTATCCTCTATGATTTCAGGAAAATAATAGACTTTATATCCATCCTCTACTTCATCATCCAAACCAAATAAATCATCATCTAAAACATCATAAAAGAAACTCAGCATTCCTGTTTTTGGTAAATATTTTAATAAGTCATCACTTTGACAGGCTTGTAACATTTCTGAATCAGCAAAAATTTCACCTAAATTAAACTGCGCCATTAAAGCTAATGGCTCTCCATAACTATTACGTGGATATTCCAAGTTTTGTGGGAAATATGGAACTCCACCAAATTTACTAGAATAAACATGACTTATACTATCAATCACACCACTATCAGTAATACAAATAGCTAATCGTTGAACTTTTTTGAAATTCGCTAACATCGATTTTTGAAATAAACGGGGATTCTTATATTTAATTTTCTTAATCCAATCAGAAATAAAATAATGATTTTGTTTTCTTTTATTCTTCCACCTTATCTCAAGGACTTTAAGCGTAGATCTTATAACGCAATACAATACCAGAATTAAACAAACAACAATAAAATCCATTGATATCCATCCTAATTGGCAAGCTATTTAGAAAACAACTGCTCTTTCTCTGCGGTAATCCAAGCTAAATCTGCACATAAAGCTTTATGGAATGCTTTGGCTTCGGGTTTGAATTTTTTCCATTCTTGATCGCCCAAATATTTTATATCTTTATAGTTCCGACCAATATTGAATGTGAATACACTTTTTGACACAATTTTTGCCATTTCTAATTTAAAATCACCCGATGCACGATCAATAATTTTATGGAAATCATTGGCTGAAAATTCTGTCACATTGCCGTTTGTTTTGATTGCTTTCCTCAATGTTCTTGTTGCATCTGTGTGCGTATTATCCAGCATTGTGATCAACTGAGAATTGCCATCCAATTGTGTTTTCACAACATTCACAAATTGAGAATGTAATGAATCCATCAACGTCATCGCTTCTTTTTCGCGCTGTGGCAATTGCTGCACGATAAAAGTCACCAACACCTTAACCTTAGCCTGATCTTCTTTCGACAAATCCAACTTTGTACCATTCAAAGATACTTCACCTGTTTGGTGCAAAATATAACGTTTTCGCCCTTCTGTGATCTCCACAAAATTTGCAAATGCTGTCATATCGTATGTGGGATCTTTCTCACAAACAGATTTTGCAAAGCTCCATTGTGGCAATGCCAATGCACTTAAAATGAATAATAATCCGAGGGTTTTCTTGGCTAACATAATAATTTTCCAATAAAAAAGCACAATATTTATGATTAAATATTGTGCTACAGATTACAACAAAATGATTATTTTTTCACAGCCGATAATGAACGTCTCACAAATACTGTGCAAATCATAATGAACACAAATAAACCTGCCAATTGTGTAATTGTACCTGTGGAGCTACCTAACATATTTGTTAAACCATCTAACAATGATAATGGTGCAGCGCTATGTCCGCTTGAAACACTGATCACAATGATCACTGCCATTAAAACACCCACTAAGCTTTCACCTACAATTAAACCAGATGCAATCAATGTTGCTTTACGATCCACCAATGTATAGGTTTTCTCGAAGTCTTTCACTTCGCCTTTATACATACGTTGCTTCACAGAGCGACGAATGAACCATGCCAATAATCCGCCTAAGAAAATTGGCGTTGTTATTGTTGGTGGTAAATAAACCCCCATGCCTACAGCTAAAGTAGGCAATCGCAATGTAGAACCAGATTTGCCTAAGATAAAATCAACAACGATGAAGAAAACACCTAAACCAACGCCGATTAAAATCATTGTCCATTGTAGATTATGCGAGAAAATACCTGTCGCAATCGTGCTCATCAATGTTGCTTGTGGTGCTGCCAATACTTGTGTTGGATCCATATCTGCACGCGGTAACGCACCTGTAAAACCATAAGCTTGGTAGAGAACATCCAAAATCGGTGCAATTACTAATGCACCAATGATACAGCCGATCAATAGTGCAGCTTGCTGTTTCCATGGCGTCGCATGAACCAAATAACCTGTTTTTAAATCTTGTAAGTTATCGTTAGAAATACATGCGATTGCTAATACTGCTGTTGTAGTAAAGAGCGCTAAAGCCGTTGCAAAATGCTGGCCATTTTCAGTACCCAAGAAGCCATTACTTTCGCCAATCACTAATAAAATTAATGAAACAACGATAATGGAAACAATCCCTATACCTGAAATTGGGCTAGCTGATGAACCCACTAAACCAGCCATATAACCACTTGCTGCTGCGATTAAGAAACCCATAACAAATGCAAAAACAACTGCACATACAACTAATGTCCAAGCAATGCCTGCGGATAAACCGCTATCTTGTATGAATACATAAAATGTACCCACGAGGATTAACAGCATTGCAAACATGATTGCAAAGATCGTTTTTGGAGATAAATCTTGTTCTGTACGATCAACGCCCTTGCCTTCTTCATCTTTCAAAGCGCCCAATGACATTTTTACGCCTTCAATCACTGGTTTGAGCAATGTGATCAATGTCCACAATGCTGCAATTGCTAGCATTCCTGCACCAATGAAGCGAACATCTTTCGCCCAAATCGTCATTGCTTCATCCGCTAAGCTTGTGAATGTACCGTAATCGCCTGTGCTACTTAAGATTGGCACAACCACAAACCAAGCGATGATTGAGCCTAGAATGATTGCGATACCTGAAATGATGCCTACCAAATAACCTGCACTTAATAATGCCAATGAGAAACCTAATGGTAATTGGAAAATGGCTTTACCTTGCGTAAACCATAACGATGCACTGCCTGCTAATACACGAAAACCACTTGTGAATAATGTCACAACAGCTGCAACCAAACCACCAAATAAGATATCTTTTAAACCTTCTTTTGAAGATTCAGCACCTTCTGATCCTTCAGTATTACAACCTGCCTTCAAAATTTCAGCAGCTGCAACGCCTTCAGGATATGGCAGATTACTTTTCACAACCATTGCATGGCGAAGTGGAATAGAAAATAAAACCCCGAGCATACCACCTGCAGAACAGACAACGAAAGTTAGCCAAAATGGAAAATCTTGCCAATAACCAATCATTAATAAACCAGGAATAACAAATATCACTGAAGACAATGTACCTGCTGCCGATGCTTGTGTTTGCACCATATTATTTTCAAGAATGGTGGAGCCTTTGAAAAATCTTAAGACCGCCATTGAGATCACTGCTGCAGGAATTGCAGAGGAGAATGTTAAACCAACTTTTAAGCCTAAATAAACGTTAGATGCTGTAAAAACAACGGTAATCAACGCACCTAAGATGATACCTCGTACTGTTAATTCTTTTAAGTCCTTCATAAATTTCCGATCATACTTTTTTACAAGCTATTGAATATACGCCGATGGATAAAAATGTAAACCTCTTCTACAAATGCCTAGGGATTGCGCATAAACTTTTCAATAAACCAACCTTGCAAATAGGCTACAATTGAGCTACAGAAATTTTATTAACTTGGAGTAAAATCATGACGATTACCTTAACAGGAGCATTGGTTGCCCTCATACTTGCCATTGTCTTAATTCTCAGAAAAGTTCCACCCGTTTATGGCATGCTGATTGGTGCTTTTGTGGGTGGTTTTGTAGGATTGATATTCCAAACTTCGATGGATGCAGCGCTCACAACAACTGTCAGCACGATGATGCAAGGTGCTCAAGGCATTATGCCCGCAGTTTTAAGAATTATTGCAGCGGGTGTTTTAGCAGGTGTTTTAATCGAATCTGGCGCAGCTTTAATCATTGCTGAAACCATCATCCGCAAAGTTGGCGAAGCCAAAGCATTACTAGCATTGATTCTTGCGAGTTGTATTTTAACTATGTCTGGCGTTTTCATTGATGTTGCCATCATTACTGTGGCACCGATTGCTCTTGCGATTGGACATAAAGCTAATTTGTCTAAAATGGCTATCCTATTGGCAATGGTTGGCGGTGGTAAAGCTGGCAACATCATGTCGCCAAATCCAAACACAATCGCCGCTTCAGATTTCTTCCATATCGAAATGACAAGCTTAATGGCAGCAGGCATTATCCCTGCTATTTTTGGTTTAATTGCAACGTACTTTTTGGCAAAATGCTTAACAAAGAAAGGCAGTAATATTCATACAACTGATTTAACAACTATTGATAATACTGACTTACCAAAATTTCTATGTGCAATCTCAGGGCCAATCGCGGCTATCTTATTATTGGCACTTCGCCCATTAGCAAAAATTACTATTGATCCTATGATTGCTTTGCCAGTTGGTGGTTTAGTTGGTGCAATTATGATGGGTAAAGTAAAACACATTAATCACTACGCTATTTCTGGCTTACACAGAATGTCTGGCGTTGCGATCATGTTATTAGGTACAGGCACATTGGCAGGCATCATTGGTTCTTCTGAATTAAAAACTACGATGGTGAATTTAATCAACGCAACCAATCTACCTGATTATATGTTGGCACCTATTTCAGGTTCATTAATGTCATTGGCAACAGCATCCACAACAGCAGGTACAGCAGTTGCATCAGGTTCATTTGGTGAAATTCTATTAAGTTTAGGCATTCCAGCTTTAGCATCCGCAGCGATGATTCACGCAGGTGCAACAACTTTAGATCACATGCCACATGGTAGCTTCTTCCACGCGACAGGCGGTGCTGTGAACATGGACATGAAAGAACGTTTGAAATTGATCCCTTATGAAACATTAATCGGTTTAGTATTAGCAATCGTTTCTACTTTAATTTTCGGCGTATTTGCAATTTTCTAAGGAGCCATTATGCACATTGTTATTGCCCCAGATTCATTTAAAGAGAGCTTAAGTGCTCTAGAAATTGCCAATATTGTAGAACAAGGTTTTCAGTCCATTTTTCCTGATGCAACCTTTTCGAAAATTCCTGTTGCAGATGGCGGTGAGGGCACATTACAAGCCATTGTTGATGCAAAAGATGGTCGATTAGTAGCTGTTGAAGTGAATGATCCATTACAACGCAAAGCCACTGCTCACTATGGTTTAGTAGACAATGATTCTGTTGCCATCATTGAAATGGCAACAGCAAGCGGATTAACGCTATTATCGGTTGATGAACGTAATCCATTAATCACCACAACTTATGGCACAGGTGAATTGATTCGCCATGCATTAGATCATGGTGCTAGAAAAATCATTCTCGCAATTGGTGGCAGTGCAACCAATGATGGTGGCACAGGCATGTTACAAGCTTTAGGGGCACAATTCCTAGATCATAATCAACAACCTTTATCAGCAGGTGGCGCAGCGTTACAACAACTTCACTCTATTGATCTATCCAATTTTGATACCCGTTTAGCACAATGTGACTTTGAAATTGCATGCGATGTGGATAATCCATTGGTTGGTGAACGTGGTGCTTCTGCAATCTTTGGGCCACAAAAAGGCGCAATAGAAAATGATGTTCAAACTTTAGATGCTGCTTTAGATCATTATGCTGATATCACAACAGCTCTATTCAATGAAGATCATCGCTTTGCTCATGGTGCAGGTGCCGCAGGCGGCATGGGATTTGCAGCATTAACATTCCTCAAAGGACAATTGAAACCAGGCATTCGTATTGTGATGGACATTGTGAACCTTGCAGATGCTGTGAAAGATGCTGATCTTGTCATTACAGGCGAAGGAAAAATTGACCGCCAAACGATCTTTGGCAAAACTCCGATTGGCGTTGCAAAAACTGCTAAAAAATTTGGTAAGCCTGTGATTGGGATTGCAGGATCACTTGGGCATGATGCTTATCATGTTCATGATCATGGCATTGATGCTGTATTTACTGTGACACAGCGCCCCGAAACTTTAGAAAAAGCATTGAAAGATACCGCAGATAACCTGTTATCATTATCCAGAAACATTGCAATCCTTTATCAACTTGGAATGAAAACAAGAGGTTAATATGACTTACAAAGCAATCGTGATTGATAAAAATCCTGATTACACAGCAACGTTAACACAATTGAATGAAGATCAGCTCCCTGAAGGTGATGTGAAAATTGATGTCATTGCATCCACTATGAACTATAAGGATGCTTTAGCGATCACCAATAAGAATCCTGTAGTTCGCACGTTCCCATTAACACCAGGGATTGATTTAGTGGGCAAAGTGACAGAAAGCCAATCGAATCGTTTTAAAGCTGGCGATACAGTTGTGTTAAATGGCTTCGGCGTTGGTGAAGTTCACTCTGGTGGATTGTCAGAGAAAGCGTCATTAAAATCTGATTGGCTCATTCATTTACCAAAAGCTATTTCACCAATCGATGCAATGACAATTGGTACAGCGGGCTATACAGCAATGTTATCCATCATTGCGCTAGAAAAACATGGCTTAACACCTGAATCAGGGAAAATTCTTGTCACAGGCGCAACTGGCGGTGTTGGTAGCTTTGCAGTTTCTCTATTAACTAAATTAGGTTATGAAGTGATTGCAGCAACAGGTAAAGCGAGCGAACATGAATACCTTCATCAACTAGGTGCAAAAGAGATCATTGATCGCCACGAGTTATCGGATAAAGGTAAGCCCTTACAAAAAATGCGCTGGAT
The DNA here is from genome assembly GCA_040394195.1 of Wohlfahrtiimonas larvae. GTDB lineage: Bacteria > Pseudomonadota > Gammaproteobacteria > Cardiobacteriales > Wohlfahrtiimonadaceae > Wohlfahrtiimonas > Wohlfahrtiimonas larvae_A. The sequence goes on from JBEBSR010000007.1 coordinate 16,027, forward strand.
TGGTGCAATTGATTCTGTTGGTAGCAATACGCTTGTGAATGTATTGGCTTCCACTGAATATGGTGGTTGTGTTGCTGCTTGTGGTTTAGCACAAGGTTTTGATCTCGATGGTACAGTGATGCCATTCATTCTACGTAATGTGACTTTACGTGGCGTTGACAGTGTGATGCGCCCATTGCCTGATCGCATTGAAGCTTGGAGCAGATTAGCTGAATTAATTGATCCTGCAACATTAGCAAATATCCGTACAGAGATTACATTAGATGAGGTGATTGAAAACGCTGATAAGATCATCAATGGTGAAATCAAAGGTCGATTAGTTGTGAAAATTTAATTCACAAACTTATCCACAAGATCTTTGGATAACCCGCCTAAATTATCATTTATGCGGGTTTAAAAAATAGTAATGCCTAACATTTCAAAAATAGCAACCCAAAAGAAAATAGAAATCAAATTCAATACAAAGCTCATAGCAATACTAAATTTGCATGCTTTTGCCCATATTGCTGAGATGATCGAGCTGATAATAAACAAGAATGGCGGAATAATTACTGCACTTAAACCCTGACTTAAACCACAGCCCATTTCCCCACTACAACCTGTAGGAATATTTTGACTCAAGCCCTTAAAAATCATCGGATAAATTAGCAGTATGAACAATACTAAAAAACATTGAAACAGAATATCTGCAACCTCATCATCTTTATTCGTCATAACTCACCTTATCAAATGGAATACATCTATCTTCATCCTTTGCATTTTTATTAGATAGAAAAATTTTTTCGCCAAGTGACAAACGAAAATAAATTGTTTCACCTTTATCATTTGTTTTGACATAACGGTATTTGTGATCACCTGTTCGTTGAACTCTAATTTCATAATTACCGATCACTTGCTTATTTTGGTCCCTTAAAATAATTTGCTGGTTATGCTCGCCTTCTCTCGCTTCATCTGTTGTTGCCAGCTCATCATCACTGATTTCTAAAGCAGGATTATCACAAATAGGCTCTTTATATAGTGGCAAAATTTTTTGTGATTGGATTGGTATATTTATATTATTAGCACCTTGCCATAACAAAGCTTCATCTACTTTAAACTGATCATTCATTACTAACTGCAACTGTAATTTTTCTTCTGTATCTTGATAAGTTGTAAATAAATCAACAATTGTTGATGGATCAAATTCAATCTCTATTCGCTTACGTTTACCATTTTGATTACTCACCACAAATATAATATTTTTTGGCGGCGCATAATCTTTCAATACATCAGGCTGAGAATGATATTGCTCTTCATTTGTTGAACTAATTCTTCGCTCATGCAACATCATATTCTTTACGATTAACTCCCAAGGATAACGCATGAAAAATTTATCCCACTGCTCATCATTTACCCCAATTGCTTTAGTTTCAATCTCAGACTTTAATGCTTTACCTTGTAAAATATCTACAATATAACCCTCATATGACAAAACATTACTAACATAAACTACTCCTTTGCCGTTAGGATGTAATTTAATCGTAAAATGTAATGTTCTATCGTTACTGATAAATTTTGAATTTTGACCAAAATAATTAAATGGCAAATAGATCTTTTGTACTCTTAAACGCTCATATATTTCTGTATTCAAGGTTGATTCAATCAACCAATCATTTCGATAGTAGTCTTTCCCCCACTGAATTTTAATAGCACTTGGCAATAATGCTTTACCATCAAATAAAGACCCACTGATACTTGCTCTAAAGCTATATGTTATTCTTTTTTGATACTCATCAAGCAAATAACCATCAGACTCTTCAATATATAAATCATCTTCTCCAGCATTCTTATACCAAAAAATATAATCAGCTCCTTTCTGATTAATCTCTTTTTGTTTGTTATTAGCATCAATTTTATATTGAGGAATATTAAAGTATGCAATCACAAATGAAAGCACTAACCCACCAAAAAAAATAATATAGGGTGCTGATTCTTTTGAAATCTTAGACATCTATTACTCCAGTCATGGTATTAATAATATTTAGGAATAACTTATAATTTTATGGAATTTTTACCGCAAAAGCCTGAATATCTGAGTTATCAATTTGTGCTCTTTTTACCGAATATGGCAATTGCCTGTTTTCAACGGAGAAAGGTGCAGATAAGATTTTCGTTTCAACATCAAAATGATATTGTTCTTTTGTTATGGTATTTTTAGCTAAATCGCCCATTGAATTTAAGAATTCAGGGATATCCTTGATTGAAATATTATCTCTCAAAATTACGTATTTTAAATATACTAATTGGTGATAATTCTGTTGCTCATATAATCTCATCGTATAATCATCTATAGCGTTAATATAAGCACCAACAAAACTTTGATCTCGATTTTTAACAATATCTTGCATAATATCCATTGTTAAAATGGTGCCATCATTATTCAGCTTTTCAAATTGCTGGATGACTACAAGATTACTATTAAAATATTTTGTTGATGGATATTGGTTATTTAAATACCTCAATAATTGAGTTGGATTACCTCCAATAGAAGTAAAATAGATTTCATACCAATCATCTAACAGTTCTTGGGTTTGTTTATAAAGTTTCTCCAATTCTGCTAAATCTGACTTTGAATATATAGTTGATTTATTGTTCATAGTTTCAGACAAATTAGCCATTTTCACCTTCTGTAATAATGAAGCCCCTTTGTCTAATTGCTCAATATATTGTTCTAATTCTGCTAAATGTTTCCATTTGCCCTCATAATTAACAGAATTCAGTTTATTCCATAGCTGTTGTAACTGCGGTGATAATTTTACACCTTTGTCTTTCCAATATTTCAGCACTATGTATTGATCTTCTAAACCTAGTCGAATTCTTGATAGATCCATATCCTGAATATTTAAATATGGCAAAGCAAAAGATTTAAACCCATCTTTCATCTCAAACATTATACTTTTTTGAAATACCTGCCCAATTTGAGTACCATAAGGTTTAAATATATTGTCCAATTCAGCATTATTCAGATGTTCATTTAATATACCTGCATTCAATAATCCATCCATTGTCTGATCTAAATATTGTGTTTGTGCAACCACAACCATCAGATCTATTAGTACTGGAGTAGATTTTTCAGCATATGTAAGATCAATACGTTTTCTAGCTTGGGATAAGCCATTAATACCATCCTCAAACCTGTCCCCCATAATATTTAAAATCGATTGGGAGAGATTTATCATATAAACAGTACTTTCTTGTCCATATCCTGGCAAACTAGCCATATCCAGATTCATACCTTGTGGCACAATAACTTTATTGTGTGTTGAATGATCGATTTGCCATAATAGTCGATCTAACAATACTCTATTAGCAGTAATTGTTTTATGAATATATTGATTATTTTTTTGTGTAATTACTACACAGTCAAATTTTAAATACTCTTGGCAAGGAAAATAATCCGTAACTTTTACAATTTCCCCTTCTAACATAGGTGGCAAATCAATCGTAATCTCAGTTTGGTTATTTGGAACAAAATCACTCAATGAAACTTTTTCAATAGTGGGTAATAAGCCTTCTAGAGAAGAACTATTCATTACAGCCAAAGCTAATTGACTAGGTTCTATATTTAATAAGCTTCCCTGTATAGAATTTTCAACATTCTTTATTCCCAAAGCATCATTTTGTAAAAAATATTTTTTCGTCACCTCCAAATAATCCTCTTGAGGTAAAGAAACTCCCATTTGTCCAACGTAGAAATTATTCTCCAATCTTTCAGGATCTAATGGTTCTATCTTCATCATTTCCGTTAGTTCTGGTGATATGTGTATTTGTTCTTCTGCAAATCCAACTGATGATAGTGATACGATTAAATATAATAATTTTTTCATCCTAGATCTCATCCCTATTCTGTAATATTCTCTCTTATAGTTTTAAACAAATCATAGACTAATCTATGGATATTGCTACTTATTGAATCAAGTAATACAAAAAAACCGAGCAATGCTCGGTTTCTTGATTCAATTCACTACTATTATTTTTTTATAATGTACATGCGCCGCCTGCACAGCTTGTATCTTCTACTTCTTCAAAATCATGTTTTTGAGATCTTGCTAGCGTGATTCTATCATCAGCACAAAACACACAGTCATCACCAGATTGTTCATTGAAGAACGCAACCATTAGATCTTTCCCACATGTATGACATTTTTTCATTTTATTTGCCCTGTTTATAGTGTTTGAAAGTGCACTATTATATCCCTCAATTGTTACGACTTGGTGAAATTAAATCAATCATAGATAAATGTCATCTTGTGAGTGATTACAAATAAAAGTAGTTGATTGATATTACATCAATAAAAAATTCAGTACTTGGGTAAAATTACTTCAAAATTTTGAATGCTTGCATCGTATAGCCGCAAAATTTTGATGTGTGCAGGTACATATTTATTTTGCCTTGGTAATGGCGTGGATAATTTACTAGATTCTTCATCATATACGTATGGCTTATGAGTCATTGTATTACGCGCTAAACTGCCCATTAAGCTCAAAAATTCAGAAAGATTCTCCTCAGAGATTTGATCCTTCATAATAAGAAATTTCAAATACACTAATTGATGATAATTTTGTTGCTCATATAATCGCACCCAATAATTATCAAAATCACTATAGATGGATAGTGTTTGAACGAAAGCTAGTGTTTCTGGCATAATTTGCCCATTCAGTAACGCATATAAAGTTTTGGACGATAATCGCTGCTCCAAATTTTCTTCTAATGAGATAATTTGTAACATCTTATAGTAATCATTATAAAAATGGATTGATGGATACTTTTCATTGAATGCAAATAAAGCTTCCTTGGGCGAGATGCCCAATTCTTGAAAATATTGTTGATACCAATCTGTCAAGATTTCCACAAAATGCTCATGACTACTTCGTAATAACTCTAGTTCTCCTTCTGCATCCATAATACGTGGCTGAACTTCTTTTGCTTCATGCACAACATTGAACCAAATTTTATCGATGGATTGTGTCGCTTTTTGCAGACTTTTTAATTTTGGCCAATCTTTGGTTCTCGCAGCTAAAGAACGTGCTTTATATATCTCATCTAAGGCAGGTGACAGAATTACACCAAAGTTTCTTAAACATGCCAAAATAATAAATTCATCTTCTTCTGTCAGCACGAGCTCATGATTAGTCGATGTGTAAATTTTAAGATAGGGATATGCAAAATCTTTAAAATTTTGCTTCATTTCGAAGAGTACAACTTCATTGAGCTTTTTGCCGATGTGATCTGAATATGGCATCACAATGAATGCTATTCGTTCATCATCTAAAACACTGTTGAGCAAACCAGAATCCAACAAAACATTCATGGTTTGATCAAGAAATTGCGTCACAGAGATATTCACAAAAAAGTGTAACAATGAAGCCTTTGACTTCTCATGAAACATCAAGTCAATCCATTGCCTGACAATGACAAGTTGATCTAATCCTTGGTCAATATCTCCATCTACAATTTTCATGATTGAATCTGTCAGATATAGCTGAATCAGCTTCATCATTCCTGTATTTGGTGCTGTGTTAATAGATGCGTTAAAGTCATTATGAAATAACGCATAATTATACTGGGATGTTTCAACCAATGTTTTAAAGCGATCCAAGAGCTGCTGATTATTTCTAATCGTCTCTTCTATATATTGGCGCCTTTCCAGCATCTTTTCTAAACAATTGGCATCTAAATAATCAGCACACACAAAGAAGTCTTTTGTATAACGATAACGTTTATTACCCAACGTGCTTTGCCTAAAACTCAGTAATTTTTGCTCATGCAAATGATCTTGTAGCTCAATTAATCCATCATCTGGGCCAAATAAATCATTCAGCATAGTTTTATCATTGGATAATTGAAAAATAGCTTGCCGTGGATTTGCAAAGTAGTTTGTTAATAAACGTCCATCATTCACTCTCTGATTTAACATAGCATCATTAGCTTTGAAAATACCTCGATATGCGATTAGCCAATCATTTTTTGGATATGTTAATCCCATCCATCCAATATAAGCATTATGTTCAAAATACTGTTCTGGAATGGGTTGTCATGTCATGAATTCATCTAATTCTGGCGTAAGCTTATATGATGCTTCGGTTTGAGCGTAAGTAATACTTGCCAGCAATAATATAATACTTCCGATTTTTTTCATGATTAATCCATTAAGCATTTAGTTATCAACAATATGATAATTCTCGATTATTATATTGTAATAATTTACATTAAAATACATATATTAATAATAATTGGATTTATATCAATAGCAAATATTTATTGAATAACAAAAAACCGAGATTTCTCTCGGTTTTTCTTCATACTATTTAAAGTAAATTATTCTGCAGCTGGTGTTGGTGCATCTACATCTTTCATTGTTAAGCGAATACGGCCTTGCTTATCAATTTCCAATACTTTAACGCGCACAACTTGACCAACTGTTAAATGATCAGATACATTTTGGATACGCTCTTCAGAAGGAATCTGAGAAACGTGAACCATACCATCACGGCCTGGCATCAAGTTAACGAATGCACCGAAGTCCATGATACGAACAACTGCTGATTCATAAATACGACCAACTTCAATATCAGCTGTAATTTCTTCGATACGCTTCTTAGCTTCTGCTGCTTGATCTGCATTAGATGCTGCGATTTTGATCATACCATCATCGTTGATTTCAATTACAGCGCCAGTTTCTTCTGTAATACCACGAATTGTCACGCCACCTTTACCAATAACATCACGGATTTTATCAGGATTGATACGGAAAATTGTGAAACGTGGTGCAAATTCAGAAATTTCTTCACGAGAAGTATTCAACGTGCTACTCATTTCGTTGATGATATGCAAACGTGCAACTTTAGCTTGTGCTAATGCTTGTTCCATAATTTCTTTAGTGATGCCTGTGATTTTGATATCCATTTGAAGTGCAGAAATACCATCAGTTGTACCTGCTACTTTAAAGTCCATATCACCCAAGTGATCTTCATCACCTAAGATATCTGTCAATACAGCAAAGCGCTCGCCTTCTTTGATCAAACCCATTGCAATACCAGCAACTGGAGCTTTCAAAGGAACACCAGCATCCATCAATGCTAATGATGCACCACAAACAGATGCCATTGAACTTGAACCGTTAGATTCAGTGATTTCAGACACAACACGCACCGTGTATGGATATTCTTCCATGCTTGGCAATACAGCTTGAACACCACGTTTTGCTAAACGACCATGACCAATTTCACGACGCTTAGGTGAACCAACCATACCAGTTTCACCTACAGAATATGGAGGGAAGTTGTAATGGAACAAGAATTTGTCTTTGTATTCGCCATCTAATGCATCAATGATTTGCGCATCGCGATCTGTACCCAAAGTTGTTACAACCAATGCTTGAGTTTCACCACGTGTAAACAATGCTGAACCATGTGTACGAGGTAAAACACCAACGCGAGAAATGATTGGACGAACTGTTGTTGTATCACGACCATCGATACGTGGTTTACCATCTAAGATGTGATCACGCACTAAACGATAGCTCATATCATCAATCACAGCGTTGATTGCATCTTTTGTGAAACCATTGTCTTCTGTGATCAAAGTTTCGATTGCTTCCGCGCGCAATGCATTGATTGCTGTATAACGATCTGCTTTCACAGAAATTGTGTAAGCTGCTTCTAATTTGTCTGTACCAAATGCTTTAACTGCTGCTTCTAATTCAGCATTTTTCTGTACTGTTTCGTATTCAAATTTAGCTACGCCAACTTCTGCACACAATGCATTGATATTATCAATCACAACTTGCATTGATTGATGGCCAAACATTACAGCGCCTAACATTACGTCTTCGCTTAATAATTCAGCTTCTGATTCAACCATCAATACAGCATCTTTTGTACCAGCTACAACTAAATCCAATTTAGATGTTGCCAATTGCTCTTTAGATGGATTCAATAAATATTCGCCATTGTCATAACCAACGCGTGCCGCACCTAAAGGACCTTCAAACGGCAAGCCTGCTAATGATACAGCTGCTGATGCACCAATCAATGCTGGAATATCTGCGCTTACTTCTGGGTTGATTGAAACAACTGTTGCGATCACTTGCGTTTCATTTGTGAAACCATCAGCAAACAATGGGCGCAATGGACGGTCGATCAAACGAGCGATCAATGTTTCACCTTCGGAAGGACGTCCTTCACGACGGAAGAAGCCACCAGGAATTTTACCTGCTGCGTATGTACGCTCTTGATAGTTCACAGTCAATGGGAAGAAATCACGAGTAGGATCAAATTTAGTAGATGCAACACATGTTACAAATACTACTGTGCCTTCAACGTCAACTTTAACCGCTGCATTTGCTTGGCGAGCAATTTCACCAACTTCTAAAACAACCTTTTGGTTGCCATACATAAACTCTTTTTTAGTAGCTTTTAATTCCATAATTTTTACCTTTCATATAGTTTTAAAAATTTCGGTAAAAGTTCTTGATACCAAGGGAGCTGACAAAACACTCTATACAAAATGCTCTGTCAGAACCCTTCAAAACCCTTTTACCACAAAATAATGAAAGCCCTTACAGAAAAACTGCAAGGGCTGTTCACTACACATTCATACGCATAATATTCAATATTAGCGACGTAATTGTAAACGCTCAATCAAAGTCTGATAACGCGCTAATTCTTTACGCTTCAAGTAATCCAACAACTTACGACGTTGGTTAACCATTTGCAACAAACCACGACGTGAATGATGATCTTTTTTATGAGCATCAAAATGTGCACGCAATGCGTTGATGTTGTTAGTTAAAAGTGCAACTTGAACTTCAGGAGAACCTGTGTCGTTTTCGCCGCGTGCGAATTCAGCAACGATTGCTGCTTTTTTTTCTGTTGTTAACATAAAGTTTAAAACTCCAAATAAAATAATGTTATGTCAATGGCGATGACAGCATAATTGCCGAAGATTATACCGATTTTTTTGCTAAAACAAAAGTCTAATCTATCTTTTTCAGTTGATCGCCAATTTCAATTCCTAAACGCTTGCGTTCACCTTTACCGATTTCCAACACGTATTTTCCTTGTGCTTTCGAAGGATAAGATGGGCAAGGATCATTCAAACAAGGCACTGCTTCAGCAAAATCTACCAGCACACCTTCTGCATTAAAATACAAAATATCCAATGGAATTTTTGTATTTTTCATCCAAAAACTTAATGGTTGTGTTTTTTCAAAAACAAATAGCATGCCTTGGTTTTCTGGCAGAATAAAACGATTCATCAAACCATAAGCTTGAGTTCTTGGTGTTGTCGCCAATTCCACTTGAATCGTTTTATCATTGATCACAACATCTGCCAAAGGCAAATGTGATTGACCATGTTGCTCATTACGTTCTTGCCAAAACTCACCCGCTGTTGCAAATGATAACGATAGTGCCAACAGCGCTACCGACTTTTGTTTCCAATTAGTGATCATGATCGCAATCACCATCACATTCGTGGTCATGATCATCACCATCAAAGAATGCTAAGATGCCTTGATTCACTAGATCCACAACAAATTCTGCTGCTACTTCATCTTTCAGGAATTGCAACATTTTACCTGGGCTGTATTGGCGATTTTCACATAAGAATTGAACCAGTTTTGTATGCTTTTTATCTAACGCAAAACATTCGCCATTTGCATACATCACAACTTCATCCACTGTTTCACGGAAAAACAATGCAACTGTTGGCACACGCTCAATATCTGCGCCATCTTCCAATAGCCCTTGAACTTCGTCTGTACTAAATTCTTCATCTAAAGTTTCAGGCTCTTGCCCCTCTTTGCATTCACTCATGAAACGGCCAAACCAATCAGCCACTAAATCACGATTGTTAGACAAACCTTCTTGAATAACTTTCATCACGCGGTCAATATCATCATCATTCAACTCTGTAGAGAATTCACGTGGCAATAAACCTGCATCCGAATAACGCTCATCAGCACCTGTGAATTGGATAATATCTTCCACAAAATCATGAATCATTTCACGATGTTTAGGTGCTCTGAAGCCAACAGACCAAGTCATGCTTTCACCAATTGCAACACCAAAGTGTCCAATTCTTGGTGGCAAATATAATAAATCACCAGGCTCTACAATCCACTCTTCATGAACTTTGAACTTTTCAATTAAACGAATTGGCAAACCTGCAACAAAGTCATTTTCAGAAACTTCGTCATAACTAATCTGCCATTTCTTTTTGCCCATGCCTTGAATTAGGAATACATCGTAATCATCCCAATGCGCACCAACTGTACCTTGATCTACAGCATAGCTCACTTGAAGATCATCCATTCTCCATTCAGGAATGAAATTGAAAGGATCTGATAAAACACGCATTTGTGGCATGAATTTTTCAACATCATTCACTAATAAAACCCATTTTTTCTCTGGTAAATTCGCAAAATCTTTGTCTGCAAATGGTCCGCATTTCAATTCCCAATTGCGTTCTTCGAACACAAAACGAGAAGGCACACCTTCTTCACAGCTTAAACCAGCAATTTCATCTGGTGACATTGGGTCAACAAAGTCTTGAAACGCGTTCTTAACAAATAGAGGTTTTTTCTGCCAATAATCTCTGAAAAACTCTTCAATCGTCAATCCACCCAAAACTTTCATAGGTTTATTCGATTTGGTCATAAGAACATATCCTTTTTCGCTTTTTGATCTGAAATATAATTCGTCACTTCTTCCATAGAAGCGAGCGGTAAATAAAAATAGAATGTCGTGCCCACATTTTCCACTGAATCGTAATGAATTGTGCCACCCATTCTTTCAATAAATGCCTTAGAAATACTCAAGCCTAAACCAGTTCCCTTGGAACGATGCTTCGCATCATCGGCTTGTGCAAATTTCATAAAGACTTTATTTTTGAAACTTTCAGGAATACCAACGCCATAATCTTGAATTTCTACACGAACTTTTTTACCTTCCAAGATGACACGGACATCCACTTTACTGTCTGGTTTCGAGAACTTGGCTGCATTAGACAACAAGTTACTCATCACTTGTGTTAATCGATCAGAATCACCCATCACATAAATTGGATAAGATGGTAATTCGCTATAAATTTTCACACCTAAATTTTGAGCATATAATTCATTAACTTCAATAGATAGGCGCACAACCATCACTATATCAATAGTCTTCAAATGGAAATCTAATGTGCCCAATTGTATTTTTTGGATATCCAAAATATCATTCACAAGACTTAATAAGCGTTCACTGTTGCGTGATGCCAGCTCTAATAATTTTTGTGCTTTAACAGGAATTTCACCCGTAATCCCACTGCTCATTAATCCTAATGAGCCTTTAATGGATGTAATCGGTGTACGTAACTCATGAGAAACTGTCGCCACAAATTCTTGCGTAATGAACTCTGCACGTTTTTGATCACTGATGTCACGAATAATACATGCAAAATGATTTTGGCGATCAGATGTACTTAAACGAGAAAAAAGTAATGCTGTCGGTACGCCATTATAACGTGGATTTTCAGAAACCAATATGCATTCTAACTGGCTAGATTCCCTTGTATTCAATAAAACTTTAAAAATCTCTTTAGTATTGATCTGAGCGCCACCATGAGCCAAATCATACTTAAAATAGTGCTCTAATGTTTGTGACCGCTCTACAGTTTGTAGATGAAAGAAATTTAATGCCGTACTATTTGCTGTGATTAAATTTCCATCTTCATCCGTTGATACAATACCAATTTGTAAGCCATCCAATAGGACTTTAAGTTGCTCTTCACTATCACGCAAATCTGCCCATATCTTCTCTTTTTCATTCATCTCTTGCGCAAGACGCAAGTTCGAAATGACTAACTTTTTCGTTCGGTCAGCAACATTCAGATTCAATGTTCTATTGGCTTCTTTTAAGCTCACATGAATTTGAGCAATGGTATACAAGAAAATTACGCTAATCATTGCGAATGCTAATGCAATAGGCGAGTACCAATAACTCTGAAAATAGAACAATAAGAAGGCACTACAGGTTAAAAAACCTATATATAGTACTAAAATTCCGATAGTGATTAAGGGTGATGAAAAAATTGCTACAACAGCAATGATAGTGATAGAAACAAAAGTCACAACACTATCAAACAACCCACTTGAGTATTCTGTGACTGCTTTCTCACGTAATGCCTCAAAGATTGATGCTTGAACTTCTACACCTGTTTTGAATGTACTGTTACGCAATGAAGAACTTCTTAAACGCTCACCAATGCCTGTCGCACTCACACCTACGAATACAATTTTATCTTTAAATTCTGCAGGATCAATGCGCCCCATCAATACGTCTGAAAATGAATATGTTGGATAAGTTCTTTCAGATGAATACACAAAACGTATCGGTTCATCTAAATCATCTTTATACAATTCACGTGCTGTTTTTTTTGTCGGGTCAATGTCTGACAAAGCATTCAATATTGCAAACGAGAAGCTGCGCATACCATCCAAATATGGATCCACTGAACGCACAACACCATCGCTATCAATATTTACTTCAACATGGCCAAAATGTGCAATATCCTCAAATGGTACTAAACCATCTGATGAAAAGAATAGAGGTTTTGGCAGAACAACTGCGCCATGTTTATCAATAGCTTTAGCTAAAATCGCATCACTAGAGCTGCTTTCTGTAAACAAAATATCATACGCAATGACTTTAACGCCCATGCGTGTTAATTCTGTAATTAACCCCGCATGATATGCGCGTGGCCAAGGCCAAATTTTTTCTAATGCACGAATACTTTTATCATCAATAACAATCATAACTAAATCGTTATCTTTAGCTAAAGGCTGTGCTTTTTTTTCTATGAAATAATCATACAACGAGTAAGAGAGGTTTTTAGTAACCGCAGAAGATTTGAAAAACAAATACATCCCCATCATCATGAATATCAAGATGCAGGCAGTTACTACTAGTCGGAAGCGACCTTTATCTTTATCAAACCAATCACGAACCAATGAGCTAAGCCTCGTCGTTTTGTCGTCCTATTCGCACGACATTATCTAATTTTTTTAAATGTCGAAATACGTTCGCTAAGAAAATTCTATCTGGTACATGAATTACCATCCAGATATGGCTAAAGTCACCATTAATTGACTGTGAACGTAAGTCATTAATATTCACATCCATCTCTACTAATGCTTTGGTGATTTCAGCAATCACACCACGTTGATTTTTAATTATAAAGCAGAGTTGAACTGGGAATAATGCTTTTTCTTTATTATGATTCCATGTTAATGGGTAACAACGTTCCAAATGTTTTAATGCTTCTACTGCTATGTGACAATCTGTTCTGTGTACAACTAATTTACCATGACGAGGTTGCCAATATCCCATAATGTTATCACCTGGGATAGGATAACAGCAATCACCAAAGAGAATCTCTCTGCCATTTGCTCCATCAACCGTGCCACTATTTTGTTCTGTATAGTGTGAATGCTTGAACTCTTTTTCAACATCCAAACCATGTGCTTCCAATCGATTGATAATAAACGAAGCTGGTCGTTTACCCGAACCAATGCCCGCATACATGGCTTCAACCGATTCTACTTGTAATTCTTTAGCTAAGCGCGCTAATACATCATCAGTTAATTGTTCAAGCGCAATATTTTTCTGCTTCATTGCGTTTTCTAGCAAATTGCGACCAATCACAACAGTATCATCATAGCTTAATTTGCCAAGATAACTACGAATAGCTGATCGTGCTTTTGCGGTTCTTACAAACTCTAGCCATGATGGATTAGGCTGAGCACTTTGCGATGTTTGTATCTCTACAGTTTGCCCTGTAACTAGCACTTGAGAAACAGGTGCAAATTTTGCATCTACTTTGGCAGAAATACAGTGATTACCAATATCTGAGTGAATAGCATAAGCAAAATCAACAGCTGTAGAGCCTTTAGGTAATTCAATGATGCGGCCATTAGGTGTAAATACATAAATCTCTGATGGGAATAAATCTTCCTTCATAGAAGCCATGAACTCTTCAGAAGACAACATACTATTTTGTAATTCAGTAACATAATCCAGCCATTCGCGGGTTTTATGTTTAGTATAGTTTTGTTCGCGATAAGCCTCGCCATAGCGCCAATGTGCAGCAGCGCCAGCTTCAGCAATAATGTGCATCTCTTTTGTACGAATTTGCACTTCAACTGGTAACATATTTGCGCCAAAGACAACTGTGTGCAAACTCTGATAACCATTCACTTTAGGAATAGCTATAAAATCTTTAAAACGACCAATAATTGGTTTATTCAAGCTGTGGACAATGCCCAATACTCGATAACATTCATCAACATTATTCACAATCACACGAATTGAGAAAATATCTGATAATTGACTCGTTGAACCACGTTTTTGAAGTTTCTTATATAAACTCCAACCATGTTTTTCACGGATTGAAATACGTGCGGAAATCCCTACAGCATCTAATTTTAACTGAATAGCTTCACGAATTGCTTGAACCGTTGGGCCTTGTGAAATGCGTTTCTTATTTACAAATTCCTGCAATATGCGATAACGCATTGGATAGATATTTTCAAAACACAAGTTTTCTAATTCAACTTGTAATGCAAACATCCCCAAACGTGCAGCAATCGGCGTATAAATATCTAAAGTATCACGTGCAATCCTACGCTTTTTATAAGGAGCTAAAGCACCTAAAGTACGCATATTATGCAAACGATCAGCCAACTTCACCATAATGACACGCAAATCTTTTGTCATTGCGAGAATCATTTTTCTGAAATTTTCAGCCTTAGCTTCCAATTTTGAACTAAAACGAATTTTAGTTAATTTACTAACGCCATCAACAATTTCAGCAGTTTCTTTGCCAAACTTATCTTTAATCTCACCAAATGTGATCTCAGTATCTTCAATCACATCGTGTAATACTGCGCCCACAATGGAATGAATATCCAATTGAACTAACGTTAAAATTAACGCAACTTCAATCGGATGAAAAATATAAGGTTCACCAGAACTTCTCGATTGTCCTTGATGAGCCCAAGCCCCAAAAATACATGCTTCCCTAACCTTTGCTGTTTCAGCTTTGGTCATATAACGACTGACGCGGGATTCCAACTCTGCAACTTTCGCAAAAAATGCTTCGTTCCAGAGTGCCATTTCTTCAGGGAGCTTGATTGGTTCCATAATGAGATCCAATGCGCTAATTAAAATTCAAATGCTGTTTCTGGCTTGAAGCTTTCAACGATTACTGGCTTTGGCTTCACATTCAATTTTTTAATTTCATCAATAGTAATTAACTCTTCTGCGATTTCGCGAAGTGCCATTACAGTTACTTTTTCACCATTCGGTGCCAATTTTGTATCTGCACCCAATGCTAATTGATGAGCACGGCGAGAAGCCAATAGCACTAATTGGAAACGGTTATCTACTTTATCTAAACAATCTTCTACGGTTACACGTGCCATAAATAAAACTCCTAATTCTTACAGTATCCTGTATTAATAATAACTAAAATATTGATTGAGCGTATTGAAATCTTACGACTGCAATAGTGATGAGATCAATAATTGATGACGAACCTTTTGGTGATCTGCTTTTAAACGTTCGGCCATGATGATAGAACGTAAATTTGCTAATGCGATATCAAAGTCATCATTCACAACTAAATAATCAAAATCTTTGTAATGCATAATCTGATTACTCGCATCTCTCATTCTATTTTCAACAACCGCAACGCTATCTTCATTACGTGCAAATAAACGCGCACGCAAAGTTTCTAATGATGGTGGCAAAATAAAGATCGTAATCGCTTCTGGATGGCTAATGCGGACTTGTTCAGCACCTTGCCAATCGATCACTAAAATTACATCCATGCCATGTCTCAATTTAGTCTTCACTTCTTTCCATGAAGTACCATAATGAAAGTTAAATACTTGCGCAGTTTCAACAAATCCACCTTCATCTTTTAAAGACAAAAATTCATCTGACGTCACAAAATGGTAATGTACACCATTTTTTTCATTGGGTCTTGGTGGTCGTGTCGTGTGTGTTACCACTCGGCTAATATCTGGTGTACATTCAAGTAATTGGCTGACCAGCGTCGTTTTCCCACCACCTGAAGGCGATGAAATGACGTAAAGATTGCCTAAGAACTTTTCGCGCTCACACATTTTTCACTCACTTTCTTCTCGTATTTTAAGGAGCGACTATTATACAAAAATTACCCTCAACTTGTAAGACCACAACCATAGAAAACTTCTTTAATACAAAGGATTTACCTTGATTTCACAACAAATACGCGTAGAATAATCCAATAGTTGACTATTTTTAACTTCATTTTAATGAGGATATTATGTTTAAGAAAGTAATGGCTGCAACATTGATCTCATCTGCATTGCTAGCCGGTGCAAATGCTCAGCAAGCAAATGACTCAGTATATAAAAAGAAACACCAAGATTGGACAGTTGAATGTTTTGCTGCACCAAATAATAAAAAAGAATGCCAAATGTTTCACCAAACAACTATGGCTGCACCTGCTGATGAAAAATTAGCAAAAGATAAGCAAAGACAAGTTCCAATTTTAAGAACTTCCATTACTTTATTCGATAAAACTCCTGTAATGGTATTTGCTGCACCATTAGATGTTCAGTTGAGTGAAGGCTTACAAATTCGTTTAAACAGCAATGATGATAAAGGTAAAATTTACATCACTGTAAAAGGCCAAGATGAAGCTGGTAAAGAGAAAGATATCGATACTGACATCGCTCAAATCAACTTTGAACGTTGTACAAACTTCGGTTGTATCGCTGCATTACCAATGGATGTAGATGTTAAAGGTAAATTACTAGAACAATTCCAAAAAGGTAACAATGTATTTGTTAACTTCACATTTGATTCTAATGCACCTAAAAACAGCCCATTACACATTAAAGCAACAGCACCACTAAAAGGTTTCTCAGCTGCTTATACTGATTTATTGGAACAATCTAAATAATCAATTATTTAGTACAAGTACCAAAAAAAAACCTGATTTCGTAATCAGGTTTTTTTATTATTTCAAATTTTTATCCACTTACTTATCCACAATCTTATTCACAACATAACCTGCCATCATCATGCCCATCGTTGCAGTCATTGTAACGATTGAACCATAACCTGCGCAGTTTAATCCACCTTTCCCCTTGTGCGAACCTTGCATATTTTCTGTGGAAAAAATTGTAGGTGCATTAAGCTTTGCACCATCTTTGCCTAAATTATATTTCTTCTTCAATGTTGCTTTTAAACTCGCACACAGTGGATCGTGATAAGTTTTTGATAAATCATCTAATTTAAATGATTGTGGATCGATCTTTCCACCTGCTGCGCCACTCACAATAATTTTAAATTTATTACGCTTTGCCCAAGCAATCAGTGCCGCTTTTACACGAACATTATCAATGGCATCAACAATCCATGTACTCTTAGAATCAAATCGACTCAGCAATTCATCCAAATTTTCTTCCGTGAGAAAATCATCAATCAATGTTACTTTACATTGTTCATTAATCTCTTGGATACGTTTTGCCATCACTTCAATCTTAGATTCACCTAATGTCGAAGTTAATGCTGGCAACTGACGATTGATATTACTTTCTGCCACAATATCCAAATCAATTAGCGTTAAATGACCAATGCCTGAACGAGCCAATGCTTCCACGCACCAAGAACCAACGCCACCAACGCCAGCAATAATCACATGTGCTGCCTGCAAGATATCCGTTGCATCTTTTTGATATAAACGATTTAAGCCTGAAAAACGACGTTCGTAATCCATAATTTTTTCCAATAAAAAAGCACTAATAACTATGCTATCAGTGCTTTGTTAATATTACTTTGCAATTAGTATTGTTTCAATTTAAATTTAGCTTCACTTGCAATATCATCCCTAGTAACACCACGTGTATCACCCATACGAATACGCAAGGAAACGTTATTTTTAGAGTCAGCATTTGCAATAGCTTCCTCTGCAGATATGATACCTTTTACATACATTTCATAAAGCGCTTGGTCAAATGTACGCATGCCTGTTGTGCCACCATTTTCCATTGCATCAGGGATCGTATCTAATTTACCCTTCATGATCAATTCTTGGATATATGGCGTATTCAACATGACTTCAACTGCTGGTACTAATTTGCCATCTACACCTTTTACTAAACGTTGTGAAACAATCGCTTTAATATTTAATGATAAATCTACTAACAACTGTGCGCGCGCTGATTCTGGGAAAAAGTTCACAATTCTGTCTAACGCGCCAATTGCATTATTCGCATGCAATGTGGTTAAACATAAATGCCCTGTAATTGAGAAGTTAATCACAGCTTTCATAATTTCAGTACTGCGAACTTCACCCACTAAAATAACATCAGGTGCTTCACGCATTGCCGACTCTAATGCATTTTCATAACTGTGTGTATCCAAGCCAACTTCACGTTGCCCAATAATAGAGCGCTTGTGTTCGTAAACGAACTCAATTGGATCTTCAACTGTCAAAATATGACCAGCTGTATGAGTTGCACGGTAGTCAATCATCGATGCCAAACTAGTCGACTTACCGCTACCTGTCGAGCCTACAACTAAAATTAAGCCTCGTTTTTCCATGATAATATCTTTGAATATCTCTGGAACACGTAGGTCCTCCATGCGGGGAATCACAGCTTTAACATAACGAATAACCATCCCATACTCATTACGTTGTTTGAAAATATTCACCCTGAAACGTGCACCATCATCCAACTTGATCGCAAAGTTCAATTCAAGCTCACGATTAAACTCTTCTGCTTGCGCTTCTGTTAATAGTCCAAAAATTGCACTTTTAACTGTCTCTGCAGATAAAGTTTCACGGCTCAAAGGATGAACTGTGCCACTTAATTTAATGCAGATTGGGGCATTCGGATACATAAAAAGATCCGAACCATTTTTTTCTACCATGAAGCGGAGAAAAGGAGAGATATCCATTATATTATTCTCAGATGATTAATAATTATTGATAATCTATTCTAACCTTCTTTGCAACCTTATCAAGAACACCATTAATAAATTTATAGCTTTGATCACCACCAAATTTCTTCGCCAAATTTACAGATTCATTAATGATCACTTTATAAGGTGTCTCTGGGTGTGTTAATAATTCATAACAACCCATCCAAAGTACAGCTTTTTCAACCAAGTCTAACTGCTCAATTGGGCGATCCAATAATGGTGCAATTAATTCGTTTGCTTCAGCTTGGCCGCGAATTGCTCCACGTAACATATTAGAGAAAGACTCTCTATTTGCTTTTACAAAATCTGGGTTCTCTGCAAGATGGCGCTCAATTTCTTCTACTTGGCTTTGTGATACTTGCCACTCATATAAACCTTGTAATGTGAAACGTCTCGCCCACATCATACGCTCAAATTCACGTTTATTTGACATCCTAATTTCCTCATAAACAATAAAAGCATCTAGGAGTAGATGCTTTTATAATTATATTTAATTGTTCGAATTACTCAGCACTGATGAATAATTCTGTACCTTCGTGTTCTTTTTCTCTTTCTTTACGGCGTTCATCATGGTAAGCCAAGCCCGTACCAGCAGGAATCAAACGACCTACAATTACGTTCTCTTTCAAACCACGCAACTCATCACGTAAACCACGAACAGAAGCTTCTGTTAATACACGTGTTGTTTCTTGGAACGATGCAGCTGAGATAAAGCTTTCAGTTGCCAATGATGCTTTCGTAATACCCAATAAGATTGGCTCATACGTTGCAGGCACTTTGCCTTCTTTAACTAAACGTGCATTTTCACGAAGCATTTGAGTTTTCTCAACTTGCTCACCTTTGATGTACTCAGAATCATTTGCTTCCAAGATTTCAACTTTACGTAACATTTGGCGAATAATAACTTCAATATGTTTATCAGAGATTTTTACACCTTGTAAACGATAAACGTCTTGAATTTCTTTCACCAAATAAGCAGCCAATTCTTTAACACCCAACAAACGTAAGATATCATGTGAACTTAACTCACCATCAACGATGATTTCACCTTTCTCAACACTTTCACCTTCAAACACGTTGATTGTACGCCATTTTGGAATCAACTCTTCGTAAATATTACCTTCACGATCTGTCAATACTAAACGTTGCTTACCTTTAGTTTCCTTACCAAAGCTAACAACACCAGAGATTTCAGCCAAAATAGCAGCTTCTTTCGGACGGCGCGCTTCAAATAAGTCAGCAACTCGTGGCAAACCACCCGTGATATCACGAGTTTTTGATGATTCTTGTGGAATACGTGCTAATACGTCACCAACAGAAACAGCAGCATTATCATTCAATGAAACGATTGCACCTACTGGTAATGTGTAGATTGCAGCGATATCAGTACCTGGTAATGTTAGTGCATCACCATTTGCATCCACTACGTGAATTGCAGGGCGTTTATCTTTACCTGCACCACGTGATTTAGAATCTAATACGCTCAAGTGAGTCAAACCAGTGATTTCATCTGTTTGCTTCTGAACATTGATGCCTTCATCAAAATCTTCAAATTTCACGAAACCAGATGCTTCTACAACTACTGGGTATGTATGTGGGTCCCAAGTTGCAACGATATCACCAACGTTAACTTCTTCACCCTCCAAAACAGATAATGTAGCACCATAAGGAACTTTATAACGCTCACGGTTACGACCGTATTCATCCGTAATGATAATTTCACCAGAACGCGATGTTGATACCAACTGGTTATCTTTATTCTTAACAGTTTTCATCTTAACAAGTTTGAACAAACCTTTAGTTTTAACTTGTACGCTTGAAACTGCTGCTGCTCTAGATGCTGTACCACCGATATGGAACGTACGCATCGTTAACTGTGTACCTGGCTCACCGATTGACTGTGCTGCGATAACACCAACTGCTTCACCTGGGTTAACTTCATGACCACGACCTAAGTCACGACCATAACATTTAGCACATAAGCCGAATAAGTTGTCACATGTAATAGCTGAGCGAACGATCATTTCATCCACGCCCTTCTCATCTAATACTTCAGCTAATGCTTCATCGATCAATGTGCCCGCTGGAAACAATACTTCATCCGAACCTGGGATATAAACGTCTTGTGCAGTTACTAAACCTAGTACACGCTCACTCAAACGTTCGATAACATCACCACCTTCAACTGTTGGTGTCATCAATAAGCCATCTGTTGTACCACAATCATCTGTTACAACAACCAAGTCTTGTGCAACGTCAACCAAACGACGAGTCAAGTAACCTGAGTTAGCTGTTTTCAATGCTGTATCCGCCAAACCTTTACGAGCACCATGCGTTGATACGAAGTACTGAAGAACGTCTAGACCTTCACGGAAGTTTGCTGTGATTGGTGTTTCGATGATCGAACCATCTGGTTTTGCCATCAAGCCACGCATACCAGCAAGCTGACGAATCTGTGCAGCACTACCACGAGCACCTGAGTCGGCCATCATAAAGATTGAGTTGAACGAATCTTCTAAAACTTCATTGCCATCAGCATCAATATTACGATCTTTACTCAAGTTTTTCATCATCACTTTGGCAACTTCTTCGTTTGTACGAGACCAAATATCGATAACTTTATTATAACGCTCACCGTTTGTTACCAAACCTTGTGCATATTGCTCTTGAACTTCTTTAACTTCTGTTTCTGCTTCATGAATGATGCCAGCCTTTTCTTCAGGGATTACCATATCTTGATAACCAACAGAAGAACCTGAACGCATTGCATAGTAGAAGCCTGTGTACATCAAACGGTCAGCAAAGATTACTGTGTCTTTCAAACCTAAGCGACGATATGCCTGGTTGATCAAACCAGAAATTACTTTCTTCGTTAATGCACGATCGATCAATGCAAATGGGAAGTTTTTCGGTAAAACATCAGACAACAATACGCGACCAACTGTTGTTTCAACACGACGTAA
This sequence comes from Wohlfahrtiimonas larvae, assembly GCA_040394195.1. Taxonomy (GTDB): domain Bacteria; phylum Pseudomonadota; class Gammaproteobacteria; order Cardiobacteriales; family Wohlfahrtiimonadaceae; genus Wohlfahrtiimonas; species Wohlfahrtiimonas larvae_A. The sequence goes on from JBEBSR010000007.1 coordinate 38,052, forward strand.
TACTTCTCCTTCTTTTGCATCTTCAAACATATGAATAGGCAAACGAACTTGAATTTTCGCATGTACAGCAACTTGTTTAGATTGGTATGCACGTAATACTTCAGCATAATCAGCGAAGATCATACCTTCACCTTTTACACGTGCGCGATCACGCGTCATATAGTACAAGCCTAATACAACGTCCTGTGAAGGAACGATGATTGGCTCACCATTTGCAGGTGATAAAATATTGTTTGAAGACATCATCAATGCACGTGCTTCTAACTGTGCTTCGATTGATAATGGAACGTGAACAGCCATTTGGTCACCATCGAAGTCGGCGTTGAACGCTGTACATACTAATGGGTGCAACTGAATCGCTTTACCTTCAATCAAGATTGGTTCAAACGCTTGAATACCTAATCTATGCAATGTTGGTGCACGGTTCAATAATACTGGATGCTCTGCAATTACTTCTTCTAAAACGTCCCAAACTTCTGGTGCTTCTCTTTCAACTAATTTCTTAGCTGCTTTAATTTTTACAGCAATACCACGAGAGATTAATTTAGAGAAAATGAATGGTTTGAACAATTCCAAAGCCATTTTTTTCGGTAAACCACACTGGTGCAAACGTAATGTAGGACCAACCACGATTACAGAACGACCTGAGTAGTCAACACGTTTACCCAACAAGTTCTGACGGAAACGACCTTGTTTACCTTTGATCATATCTGCCAAAGATTTCAATGGGCGTTTGTTTGTACCAGTAATTGCACGGCCACGACGACCATTGTCTAACAATGAGTCAACAGCTTCTTGCAACATACGTTTTTCATTACGTACGATGATATCTGGTGCACTTAATTCCAATAAACGCTTCAAACGGTTGTTACGGTTGATAACGCGACGATACAAATCATTCAAGTCTGAAGTTGCAAAACGACCACCATCCAATGCTACCAATGGACGTAAATCTGGTGGCAATACTGGCAATACAGTCAAGATCATCCACTCTGGCTTATTACCAGATTGAATGAATGATTCGATCAATTTCAAACGCTTAGATAAGCGTTTGAATTTAGTTTCTGAACCAGTTTCTTCTAATTCTTCACGCAAACGAGAAACTTCTTGCTCTAAATCTAAAGCTTTCAATAGATCCAAAATTGCTTCTGCACCCATTTTTGCTTCAAACTCATCACCGTGTTCTTCGATGATGTCTAAGAATTCTTCATCCGTTAAGATTTGACCGTGTTCCAACGGCGTCATACCTGGATCTGTTACAACAAATGATTCGAAATACAAGATTTTTTCGATATCACGTAATGTCATATCCAATAACAAACCGATGCGGCTTGGTAATGATTTCAAATACCAAATGTGAGCAACTGGTGATGCTAAGTCAATGTGACCCATTCTTTCACGGCGCACTTTAGCAACCGTTACTTCAACACCACACTTTTCACACACAACACCGCGGTGTTTCAAACGTTTGTATTTGCCACACAAGCATTCGTAATCTTTCACTGGCCCGAAGATTCGAGCGCAGAATAGACCATCACGCTCTGGTCTAAATGTACGGTAGTTAATTGTTTCTGGCTTTTTAACTTCACCAAATGACCACGAACGGATCATTTCTGGTGAAGACAAACCAATTTTAATCGCATCAAAGTTCTTAACATTGTCCGAACTTTTAAATAAATTCATTAAATCTTTCATTGTTCATTAGTTCCTATGCTTTAAGAGATTACTCGCCGTCTAACTCTATATTGATACCAAGAGAACGAATTTCTTTAACGAGAACGTTGAAAGATTCCGGCATACCAGTATCCATACGATGCTCTCCATTCACAATACTCTTATAAACTTCCGTACGACCAACAACGTCATCTGACTTAACAGTTAACATTTCTTGTAGCGTGTATGACGCACCATATGCTTGCAATGCCCATACTTCCATCTCACCAAAACGCTGACCACCGAATTGAGCTTTACCACCCAATGGTTGTTGCGTTACTAATGAGTAAGGACCTGTTGAACGAGCATGCATCTTATCGTCAACCAAGTGATTCAATTTCAACATGTACATGTAACCGATTGTTACAGGACGGTCAAATGCATCACCTGTACGACCATCGAACAATGTGATTTGACCTGATTCTGGTAAATCAGCTAAACGTAACATGCGACGCATTTCATCTTCTGATGCACCATCGAATACTGGTGTTGCCATTGGCACACCTGATTTCAAGTTATGGCACAACTCTAAGAATTGATCATCATTGAAATCATTCAAATCAACTTTCTGAGCACTGTCATCTTTGTTATAGATTTCATCAACAAAGTCACGAAGATCCGTCATTGCTGATTTTTCTTCTAACATTCTTTGAATCTTGTTGCCCAAACCTTTTGCTGCCCAGCCTAAGTGAGTTTCCAAAATCTGTCCGATATTCATACGTGAAGGAACACCTAGTGGGTTCAAACAGATATCAACTGGTGTACCATCTTCCATGTATGGCATATCTTCTTCAGGAACGATCATAGAAACAACACCTTTGTTTCCGTGACGACCCGCCATCTTATCACCAGGTTGGATGCGACGCTTAACAGCTAAGTAAACCTTAACCATTTTCAATACGCCAGGTGCTAATTCATCGCTTTGGATTAATTTTTCACGTTTTTCTTCGAATTGCTTATCGAATTCTTTACGTTGCTGTGACATCAATTCTTTCAATTGTGCCAAGTCATTTGCTGCGCTTTCTTCTTTCAATGCCAAGCTCAACCATTCTTCACGGCTCAAACCTAACAAATATTCTTCAGTAAAGTTAGCACCTGCTTTAAAGCCTCTGTTACCAGCTGCTGCCGCATTTGACATCAACAAACGTTGTGCACGATCAAACAAGTCATCTTCTAAGATACGTAATTGGTCATTCAAGTCTTTACGAACGCGCTTTAATTCAGCGGCTTCGATTTCACGAGTACGGCTATCTTTTTCAATACCATCACGTGTGAATACACGAACGTCAATTACTGTACCATCCATACCTGTAGGAACACGTAAAGATGTATCTTTAACATCAGATGCTTTATCACCAAAGATTGCGCGCAATAATTTTTCTTCTGGCGTTAATTGTGTTTCACCTTTAGGAGAAACTTTACCCACCAAGATATCACCAGCTTTAACTTCAGCGCCGATGAATGCCATACCAGCTTCATCTAATTTTGTTAATGCAGCTTCTGATACGTTAGGAATATCTGAAGAAATTTCTTCAGGGCCTAATTTAGTATCACGCGCCACACATGTTAATTCTTCGATATGAATTGTTGTGAAACGATCTTCACGAACAACACGCTCAGAGATCAAGATGGAATCTTCGTAGTTATAACCATTCCATGGCATGAACGCTACTAAGATGTTTTGACCCAATGCCAATTCACCTAAATCTGTTGATGGACCATCTGCCATAACATCTTTAGCTGATACACGATCACCCACTTTTACTAAAGTGCGTTGATTGATACATGTACTTTGGTTAGAACGCATATATTTCGTTAAGTTGTAGATATCAACACCAGCTTCACCAGCTTTAGTTTCTTCTTCATTAACACGAACAACGATACGAGTTGCATCCACGTAATCAACAATACCGCCACGTTTAGCAACGATACATACACCTGAGTCACGTGCAACTGTACTTTCAATACCTGTACCAACCAATGGTTTATCAGAACGCAATGTTGGAACTGCTTGACGTTGCATGTTCGAACCCATCAATGCACGGTTAGCATCGTCGTGCTCTAGGAATGGAATCAATGCTGCTGCTACTGATACGATTTGACGTGGTGAAACATCCATGTATTGAATTTGGCTTTGTAGTAATAGAATGAATTCACCATCGACATGCGAAGGAATCAAATCATCTACGAATTCACCTGCTTCGTTAATACGAGCATTTGCCTGAGCAATACCAAAACCCATTTCTTCGTATGCTGACAAATACTTAATTTCAGTTGTTACTTTGCCATCGATAACTTTACGATATGGAGTTTCTAAGAAACCATATTCATTCGTACGCGCATAACATGCCAATGAGTTGATCAAACCGATGTTTGGACCTTCAGGCGTTTCGATTGGACATACACGACCATAATGCGTTGTATGAACGTCTCGAACTTCAAAGCCTGCACGTTCACGTGTCAAGCCACCAGGTCCTAATGCTGAAATACGGCGTTTATGCGTAATTTCTGACAATGGGTTATTCTGATCCATAAACTGAGACAACTGTGAAGAACCAAAGAATTCTTTCATTGCAGCTGCAACAGGTTTTGCATTCACTAATTCGTGTGGTGTTAAACCTTCTGCTTCAGCCAATAACAAACGTTCTTTAACAGCACGCTCGATACGAACTAAACCAATACGGAAAGTATTTTCAGCCATTTCACCAACGCAACGTACACGACGGTTACCCAAGTGATCCACGTCATCCACTGTACCGTTACCGTTACGGATATCAACCAATGTTTTGATCACTTCAACGATGTCTTCGTTAGATAAAATACCTTCACCAACATCTGTGCCGCGACCTAAACGACGATTGAACTTCATACGACCAACCGCTGATAAATCATAACGATCAATATCAAAGAACAAGCTGTGGAATAAGTTTTCCGCAACTTCTTTCGCTGGTGGCTCACCAGGACGCATCATACGATAGATTTCAACTTGCGCTTCTAATTGAGTTTTTGTTAGATCTGCGCGCAATGTATCAGAAATGTAAGAACCACGATCAACGTCATTCGTATACAATACATTGATGCGTTTAATATTTTTCTGTGCTAAGCGTTCAACGATTAAATCGTAAGTCAATACTTCGTTCGCTAGCAACAATACTTCGCCAGTATCTTCATCAAAGATATCTTCAGCGATTACTTTGCCAATCAAGTACTCAACTGGCACTTCTAATTTTTCAACACCCGCTTTTGTTAATTCACGAATGTGTTTTGCAGTAATACGACGACCACGCTCAGCAACTAATTGACCATCAACCATGATATCAAATGCTGCGATTTCACCGCGTAAACGATCTGCAATTAATTCTAAGTAAACTTTGCCATCTTCGAATGTGAAAGCATTTTTTTCAAAGAATGTATTCAAAATTTCTGTATCGCTCATGCCCAAAGCGCGCAATAAAATTGTTGCATGCAACTTACGACGACGGTCAATACGAACGAATAATAAATCTTTAATATCGAACTCAAAATCCAACCATGAACCACGGTAAGGGATTACACGAGCAGAGAATAACAATTTGCCTGATGAATGACTTTTACCCTTATCATGATCAAAGAACACGCCTGGTGAACGGTGTAACTGAGATACAACAACACGCTCAGTACCGTTGATCACAAACGTACCGTTTTCTGTCATCAAAGGTAATTCACCTAAATAAACACCACCACGACCAAAACGATCAATACTTGCTTCACGAACTTCTTTGATTACACCAGTATCTGCATCAGAAATACGTAAACGCATACCAACACGCAATGGCGCAGAATAAGTTACACCACGTAATTGGCACTCGCGAACATCAAAATCTGGTTCGCCCATGTGGTAATCAACAAACTCCAAGCTCAACGTATAGCCTGGCGCTGTTGGCGTTTTAGCTTTAGTTGTTGTAATAGGGAAAATAGATTCGAAGGCAGCTTGTAAGCCTTGGTTTTTGCGCTTCTTACGATTTTCACCTTGCTGAAGGAAATTTTCGTATGAATCTAATTGAATCGACAAAAGATAAGGAACATCCAAAACGCTTGATTGTTTCCCAAAATCTTTACGGATACGTTTTTTTTCTGTAAAAGAATACATTATCAAATCCTCAAGGCTTACTTAGTTAAAGGGTAAACTAGAAAAAGGGCATCACTGATTGATGTAGCCATAATGTACTTTTTCTAGTTTACAATAGAGACAAGCTACTAAAGGCCAGTGGTTATCCACTAGCCTTTGTCGTAAACATATCTCTAGATATAAATCATCAAATTACAAATTTCCTAAACAATTTTAGAGAAACTGTAATTATTTCAATTCAACTGTAGCACCAGCTTCTTCAAGTTGCTTCTTGATTTCTTCAGCTTCAGCTTTCTCAGCGCCTTCTTTAACAGTTGCAGGTACGCCTTCAACCATTGTTTTAGCTTCGCCTAAACCTAAACCTGTGATAGCACGAACAACTTTGATTACGTTTACTTTGTTTGAACCAAAGCTTGTCATAACAACGTCGAAGTCAGTTTTTTCTTCAACAGCAGCAGCAGCAGCTGGACCTGCAGCAACAGCTACAGCAGCAGTTACGCCAAATTTTTCTTCGATTGCAGAAATCAATTCCATGATTTCAGCAGTTTTCATTTCTTCAATTGCATTTAAAATATCATCTTTAGAAATAGACATTTTAGACTCCTAAAAAATTAATAAATAATAATCTGTTTAAAACAAATAGCATTAAGCCGCTTCTTTCTGATCGCGAACTGATGCCAAAGTAGCTGCCAATTTTTGTACAGGCGCTTTGAGCACAGCAAGGAACATAGAGATAGCTTGATCTTTCGTTGGAAGAGATGCGATACGCGCAAGAGCGCCACCATCATAAAGCTCACCATCATGAACGATTGCTTTCACAACCATTTTTTCATGTGCTTTTTCTTTCAAGAACTCGTGGATTGCACGAACACCTGATACTGGATCTTCTTCGTTCATTGAGAACGCAAGAATGATTGGACCAGTTAGTTGATCGTTAATACTTTCAAAACTGCTATTTGTTAACGCACGCTTAGCCAAGCTGTTTTTTACAACACGGATATACACATCGCTTTGACGAGCTTTTTCACGTAAAGTCGACAATTGTGATACTGTTAATCCATGATATTCAGCAGCAACTAATGAATGCGCACGACCTGCAATTTCAGAAACTTCAGCAACAACTGCTTGTTTTTCTTGTAAAGTTAACATACGTCACCATAAGTAGTTATTAAACATCCCTTTGCGGGGGCCTTACGGATCACTATTAGTAGGTCACCGTCTACGTAGAACATTAAGCCTTGCGGCATCTACGGTCTCAGACACTTCCTGCTATATTGCTACAGCAAGAAGTTCTAATCTGAATTAGATTGATGAAGCATCAACCATTAAGCCTGGACCCATCGTTGAAGATACAGTCACACGCTTCAAATAAACACCTTTAGCAGATGATGGCTTCAAACGGTTTACTTCAGTGATCAATGCTTTCAAGTTTTCTTGCAATTTAACTGCGTCGAAATCTACTTTACCGATTGATGCATGAACAATACCGTTTTTGTCAGTTCTGAAACGAACTTGACCAGATTTAGCATTTTTTACCGCACCAGCAACGTCTGGAGTTACTGTACCAACTTTAGGGTTAGGCATTAAACCACGTGGACCTAATACTTGACCTAATTGACCTACGATACGCATTGCATCTGGAGAAGCGATCACAACATCAAAATCCATATTGCCAGCTTTGATGCTTTCTGCTAAATCTTCGAAACCTACGATATCTGCACCAGCAGCTTTAGCTGCTTCTGCGTTTGCGCCTTGTGCAAATACTGCTACGCGAACTGTTTTACCAGTACCGTTTGGCATTACTGTTGCACCGCGAACCACTTGATCACTTTTACGTGGGTCTACGCCCAAGTTTAAAGCTACATCAATTGATTCTAAAAATTTTGCTTGTGGCAATTTAGCCAACAATTCAAAAGCTTCTACCGCTGAGTAAACTTTTTGACCATCTACTAATTCGCTGATAGCTTTTGCACGCTTAGTTAATTGCTTAGCCATATTATAGACCCTCCACTTCAATACCCATTGAACGAGCAGAACCCGCCAATGTACGTACTTTTGCTTCTAATGTTGCGCCAGAAAGATCTGCACCTTTAGTTTCTGCAATTTCCTCTAACTGTTGGCGAGTTACTTTACCAACTTTTTTAGTGTTAGGGTTTGAGCTACCAGATTTCAATCCTGCTGCTTTTTTCAACAAATAAGCTGCTGGTGGAGTTTTCTTGATAAACGTGAATGAACGATCGTTGTAAACTGTAATTACAACAGGCAATGGCATGCCAACTTCCATTTGCTGAGTTTCAGCATTGAAAGCTTTACAGAATTCCATGATATTCACACCATGTTGACCCAATGCAGGACCAATTGGTGGCGCAGGGTTAGCTTTACCAGCTGCAACCTGCAATTTGATATAAGCCGTTACTTTCTTGGCCATGACTATCTCCTAAAAACGGGTCAACGCAATTTTCATTGCTCCCCAATAACAAAAGGTTTGAGATTATACATAATATATCCTCAAACCACAATTTAAATATTTTATTAGCCTTTCTCGACCTGGAAGAACTCCAACTCGACAGGTGTAGCTCGACCAAAAATCATTACCGAAACAACCAAACGGCCTTTTTCTGGTAATACCTCTTCAACTACACCATTAAATTCTGCAAATGGACCATCAATTACACGAACAGACTCACCAACCTCAAATAGAATTTTCAACTTAGGACCTTCTTCTGCCTCTGCCATTCTATCTAAAATACGATTCGCTTCTTTCTCTGTAATTGGCATTGGTCGATCACCTGTACCACCAATAAATCCAATAACTTTTGGCGTATTTTTAACTAAGTGCCAAGTATCATCATTCATTTCCATTTCTACTAATACGTAGCCAGGGAAAAATTTACGTTCACTTTTACGCTTTTTACCATCACGAACATCAACAACTTCTTCAGAAGGAACAATGATCTCACCAAAAAAATCATCTAATCCTGCACGCATAACATATTCTTTGAGTGCTTTCATTACCTGATTTTCATAACCAGAGTAAGCTTGAATCACATACCAACGCATTCTTAACCCCCAAAGCGTGCTAATAAAAATGATACTAACCAGCCCAAAATCCAGTCAGAGAATAATAAGAAAACTAAAAACAGCGCCATAACTACCAACACCATTAAAGTCATTTTCTTAGTTTCATCCCAACTTGGCCAAACTACGCGGCGCAATTCAATGCGAGCTTCTTTAAAAAACAGAATCAAATTCTTTCCCGTCACTGACGTTAAGAACACAGCTAAGAATAATGCAACACCTAAACCTAAAGAGACAAATGCTAATACAAGCTTTGTTTCCATTAGGTAATAGTAACCAAAGACACCTGCCAATAACAAACCAACAGACGCCCAAACTTGCAATTTCCCTTTCTCAGCCTTTTCCTTGGCCACAACCTGATTCTCTTTCTTACTCATAGTCATTTCTCGGAACTAAATTGTTCATTATACATTTTTTTCTGAAATTAAAAAAGCAGCTTAGTGCTGCTTTTTTAATAAATAAATGGCGGGCTGGGAAGGACTCGAACCCTCAACTTACGGTTTTGGAAACCGTTGCTCTACCAATTGAACTACCAACCCATTATTTAATTATGCAATGATCTTAGCTACAACACCAGCACCAACAGTACGGCCACCTTCGCGAATTGCGAAACGTAAACCTTCATCCATTGCGATTGGGTTGATCAACTCAACTACCATTTTGATGTTATCGCCAGGCATAACCATTTCTACGCCTTCTGGTAATTCTACAGCACCAGTTACGTCAGTTGTACGGAAGTAGAACTGTGGACGGTAACCTTTAAAGAATGGAGTATGACGACCACCTTCATCTTTAGACAATACATATACTTCAGCTTCGAATTTAGTATGAGGCTTAATTGAACCTGGTTTTGCCAACACTTGACCACGCTGAACTTCTTCACGCTTAGTACCACGCAACAATACACCAACGTTGTCACCAGCTTGACCTTGATCCAATAACTTACGGAACATTTCAACGCCAGTACAAATAGTTTTCATTGTTGGAGTAATACCAATGATTTCTAATTCTTCACCAACTTTAACAATACCTGATTCGATACGACCAGTGATTACTGTACCACGACCAGAAATTGAGAATACATCTTCGATTGGCATCAAGAATGCTTTATCGATTTCACGAGTTGGCTCTGGAATATATGAATCCAAAGCATCAACTAATTTAACGATAGCAGGAACACCAATATCTGACTCATCGCCTTCCAATGCTTTCAATGCTGAACCAACGATGATAGGAGTATCATCACCTGGGAAATCGTATGTATTTAACAAATCACGAACTTCCATTTCTACCAATTCAATCAACTCAGCATCATCAACCATGTCAGCTTTATTCAAGAATACAACGATGTATGGAACACCTACTTGACGTGACAACAAGATGTGTTCGCGAGTTTGAGGCATAGGACCATCAGCTGCTGAACAAACCAAGATAGCACCATCCATTTGAGCAGCACCAGTAATCATGTTTTTAACATAGTCAGCATGTCCTGGGCAGTCAACGTGTGCATAATGACGGTTCGCTGATTCATATTCTACATGTGATGTAGAAATAGTAATACCACGCGCTCTTTCTTCTGGAGCCTTATCGATTTGATCATATGCCTGAGAAGAGCCACCGAAACGGTCTGCACCAACTTTAGTCAACGCAGCTGTTAATGTTGTTTTACCATGATCAACGTGGCCAATTGTACCAACGTTTACGTGTGGTTTACTACGACTAAATTTTTCCTTTGACATAATCAAATCACTCTATGTAGAAAAGGGAAGTAATGGTGCTCATAGCCGGAATCGAACTGGCGACCTCACCCTTACCAAGGGTGTGCTCTACCAACTGAGCTATATGAGCGCTTAGAAAATGGAGCGGGTGAAGGGAATCGAACCCTCACAATCAGCTTGGAAGGCTGAGGTTCTACCATTGAACTACACCCGCTTTTTTCAATCTTATAATTTGGTGGTGGGAGAAGGATTCGAACCTTCGAAGGCTTAGCCAGCAGATTTACAGTCTGCCCTCGTTGACCGCTTGAGTATCCCACCTGAGAAGAGTTGCCATTATAGACAGATCTTCCTAACTGTCAAATTTTTTTTATGGGTTGATCGATAATTTAGCAATTTTTGTTTGCATCGCCCCATCTCGATCATAAATATCAGAGCGATAAACTGTCTTCCCATTCGTATCTACAGCGGTTGTCATGTAAATTGTGTATACAGGAAAACGCATATCTTCTTTCAAACGTACAGTTTGCTCTTTGCTTCCATCGTAAGCCTTCTGAATACGATCCACTTTCCAATCTTGATCTTTCAAGAAGTACTCAGCCAACTGAACTGGATTCTCAATACGAATACAACCAGAACTGAATGTACGCTCTGTTTTACCAAATAAGCTCTTTTGCGGTGTATCGTGTAAATAGATCGCATGCTCATTAGGGAACATGAATTTCACTTTACCCAATGCATTGTAGCTACCAGGATCTTGGCGCAAACGATATGGGAAGTTATTTGCATTGTATTGTGACCAATCCACCATACTCGGATCAATCTCATTGCCATTTTTATCTAAGATACGAATTTTTGAACGCGCTAAACGCTCAGGATCTTTCTTCAGCTGTGGCAACTTATCTTTCACAGCCATAGAACGTGGTACATTCCAATAAGGTGCAAATACAATATGATTCATTGGCGCCATAAATACTGGCGTTGAACGCTGTGCCATACCTACAATCGTTTTCGCACGTACTGTTTCTACACCATCTTTCACAACGTAATATTCAAAACTTGGGATATCAACCACTAAGTAATGCTGCCCCATGTCTTTTGGCATCCAGCGCCATCTTTCGATGTTTGTAATCAACTGCGTTGCACGATCTTGTTTAGTTTTGTTCAATTCTTTTTGCGTTCTTGCGCCCACAACGCCATCTGGTTCTAACAAATGCTCATTTTGGAATGCTTGTACTGCTTTCTTAGTTTCTGAATCAAATAGTTTTTGATCTTTTTTAGCTGTATCTAAATAGCCTAATTCAACCAAGCGATTATTCAGCAATACAACTTTATCATTCTGATCATTCAAGGACATTTTACCGCCCACAGCCATTTTGGTTTCCACTTCATCTGAAGCTTCACTATCCAAAACTTTAGCCAAACTATCTAACAACAAATGGTATTGCTCATGCTTTGGTTCTACTGCTGTAACTTGTGCCGCCAAATCCGAAGCGTTCAATAAACTCTTCAACTGAGCAACGCTATCGAACTTATCTCTTGGCAACAACCAATCTTTTTGTTCTACAACAATTAATTCAGGCTGCCCTACAGATACATCACGCAAATAGCTTAATGCTGCATCTGTCATCAACAAATCTAAAAACTGTTGATCTTCTACATTAGCAAGATCAGAAGCCATCAATTCATTGATTTTTTCAACATGGTAATTCTTCGAGAACAATCCTTTATAGTTACTCTTCTCTAATAAAGACAAAACATCTTTAGATTGAGCTGTCATCTTGCCATCTTTTAACCAAGCGAATGATTGATTAGGATTTGCTACATAGAAATCTGCATAAAAACGATCCACATCGCCTTTATTTGCACGCAACGCTACTTTATTTTGTTGCGTTAAATTTTTAACAATATTTTGAGAGATATTGGTTGGTGTAGTTTCCACACTATTTGCCAATACCATTGGTGACGCTAGCGCCAATACACAGAAAAATATAGTTCTTTTCATAATATCCACATTCTAAAAGATAGCCCCTGATGAAGCATGTTATTATACGCGCATTTCATGTTTAACGGTTATTAACAATGTCAAAACAATCAATTACCACAGCCAAAGCTACGGCCATGAAACGAATTCTAGCCTTTGTCTATGACTTATTCTTAATCATTCCGCTGATGATGCTCTCCGCTTTAATTTGGTTGCCCTTCAACAATGGCGTCGCGATCGAGCCTGGCAATCCTCTTTATCCTTTTATGATCTCTACGACTGCGATTTTAACACCAATATTATTTTATACATACTTTTGGTACAAGGGCGGACAAACTTTAGGAATGCGCAGTTGGAAACTTCGCATTGTGAATCTCGCAGGCAATCCTTTATCACCCAAACAGAGCGCAACACGCGCTGTATTACTGATCCTATCACTCACATTAATTTCTGTTGGTTTTAATACTGCCTTTGCCTTAAACTTCACTGTTCAAGCAATCATTCCTTTAGGATTAGCATTAATTTCTCTCTTTGGTATGTGCCAAACTTTCACTAAAAGACGCACTTCCCTCGTTGATTTATTAACACAAACAAGAATAGTTCAGTTACCAAAGGTTGAAAAACCAAAAAAGTGACTACACTATATATCTACCTAGTTCCATTTTTTGTTTAGTCATGCATTAACTGCTACACTACAAAACTCGGAATACCCACCAAAGTTCATTTAATTGGAGATTTAATCATGGCTTTTAAATTACCTGATTTACCTTATGCACACGATGCTCTTGAACCACACATTGATACAGAAACAATGCACTTGCATCATGACAAGCATCACAATACATATGTAAACAACTTAAATGCAGCAATCGAAAAATACCCAGAATTAGCAGAAAAATCTATCGAAGATTTAATCGCTGATATGGAAAAAATTCCAGCAGATATCCGTACAGCAGTACAAAACAATGGTGGCGGTCACGCTAACCACGCTTTGTTCTGGGAAATCATGGCACCTAACGCTGGTGGCGAACCAGTTGGCGAAATCAAAGCAGCAATTGATGCAACTTTCGGTAGCTTTGATGCATTCAAAGAAAAATTTGCAGCAGCAGCAACTAGCCGTTTTGGTTCAGGTTGGGCATGGTTAGCAGTAAACAAAGATGGTTCTATCGAAATCATGTCTACAGCAAACCAAGATTCACCGTTAATGGTTGGTAAAACTCCAGTATTAGGCTTGGACGTTTGGGAACACGCTTACTATAAAAAATATAGCAACGTTCGTCCTGACTACATCAAAGCATTCTGGAACGTAGTTAACTGGAACGAAGTAAACAAGCGTTTCTTAGCTGCTAAATAATTATTGAGTTAATTATTTAAGGTTCAAACATACGAAAGCCCAATATTTCTATTGGGCTTTTTTGTGCACTACAACTTTTCTCAATTAATCATATATTTTTGCGATCATATTCTCACCCAAAGCTGGCCCTACGCTCATGCCCAATCCTGTACGCATGAGCACAGCTGTTACACGAGATCCAGCTTTGATGATTGAATATGGTTCAGAGCCTTTAGAGCCATATTCACCTGCCCAGCGTTCAATAACACTGAGCTTTAAACCCAATGTTTCTTCTGCAAGTTGTAATAGAATTCCATCGATGGCTTCACTACTGAATGGGCGCGGGAATTGCGAATATTCATGTGAATCACCAATAATTAATTCGCCATAAGGCGTTGGCGTGATCAATAGATGAATGCCATGTTTCACAAATTCAGGATAGTCACTTTCCATGGCTAATCTCAAACTTTCTGTTTCAGGCAAATCCCTAAACGCATCATAATGCGTACAACTTAAACCTGTGAATAGAGCATGCTGTAATGAAAACCCACTCACAGGTTTCACTCGCAACATTTGTAAGCGACAAACCATAGGATTTAACTGCTGGATCTCTTCTGTCAGTAATGTTTGATAATCATGCCCAGAACAAACAAAAATATGTTCTGCATCAAAGTTCCCTGCTGTTGTGATTAACGTACCTTGATCAATATCGATGTCTTTAACCAATGTTGAAAATTTCATTGTGACATTGGGTAATGAAGATAAATAGCGAATGATTTGCAGTAAAGCTTCACGAGAATAGACTACTTGATCATTTTTGCCATGCAAAATTGTAGAGTAACGAGAGAATTGCCCATCATAAAGTGCTTCAATCTCTTTTTCACTGAGCAACTCACATTCATAACCATGCTGTTTTGCTTTATTTTCCATAAATGATTCTAAAACGGCCGCTTCTAATTGGTTACGCGCTATTAGTAATGAGCCATTTCTTTTGGCACTGATATTGGCATGATCAATCCATTCACCCCAAATATGACGGCTTTGATTAGCGAGATCCAACATCTCACCTTCTCTTTGCCCCATCACAACGCCAAAACCAAAGTTACGAATTGATGCACCTAATGGCACATTAGTTCGTTCACACACAAGAACTTTTAATCCACGCTTTGCAGCAGCATAAGCATGGCTCAAACCTATGATTCCAGCACCTACAATGGCAATGTCATATTTCATTTATCGCTATCCATATCTCAATCAAAATGGCGCCATTCTAGAGAGCGATTATGTCAGTGATATGACAAATCCTCACAAATTAATTATATTTTGCATTTCATATTTTTGTCATATTCAAACGTTATATTTCAATGGATTTTATTCATTCCCTAAGGAAAATATTCCATGAAATTATTCAAATCAACAGCTTTGACAGTTGCATTAATCAGTACTTTAGGATCAGCATACGCTCAAAAACAAGAGCTAACTGTGTATTCAGCAATCGAAACAGATCAATTGAAAGAATTAGAAAAAGCATTCAACCAAGATCATCCTGAAATTAAGTTACGCATCGTACGTGATTCAACAGGCGTTGTAGTTTCAAAATTATTGGCAGAAAAAAACAACCCAAAAGCTGATGTGATTTGGGGCGTTGCAATTACAGGTTTAGGTGCATTGGAATTAGAAGGTATGTTAGAACCTTATGCGCCTGCGAATATCGCTAAAATTGATCCAAAATATAAAGATAAAGATGCTGTACCAGAATGGTGGGGTCACCAAATCTCTGGTGCTGTGATTTGTTTCAACACTGTAGAAGCAGAAAAACGTGGCTTACCAAAACCAACCAGCTGGAATGATTTATTGAATCCAATTTATCAAGGTCAAATCGTCATGCCTGATCCAACATCATCAGGTACTGGTTACTACGATGTTGTGAGCTGGTTACAAATGTGGGGCGATGAGCAAGGAAAAGGCGGTGGCTGGCAGTATATGGATAAACTCCATAACAACATAGCACAATACACACATTCAGGCTCTAAGCCATGCAATATGGCAGCAACAGGCGAATATGTTATGGGTATTTCTTTTGAATATCGTGGCAATACAAACAAAGATAAAGGTGCCCCGATTGATTTAGTATTCCCAAGCGAAGGCTTAGGTTGGGATGTTGAATCATTTGCGATCCATAAAGGTACTAAAAATTTAGACGCTGCAAAAACATTAGCAGATTGGGCTTCTAGCGATAAAGCAATGGCGTTGTATGGCAAAAACTATGCTTTAACAAGTGTTCCAGGTACAGCAACCAAGTTGGCTTATGTACCAGAAAACTATGCAGAACTATTGATTGATATGGATTTTGATACTGCAGCTAAAGACCGTTCTCGCATTTTGTCAGAGTGGAGCAATCGCTACTCTAAAAAATCAGAACCTAAATCTTAATCATATTTTCATTAGTTAGTAAGGAGATCAGCCAGCATGTCATTTCTTGAGCTGAATGCTATCAATAAACGTTTTGGACATTTTACCGCATTAAAAGAGATCAATTTAGCCATTGAATCTGGTGAATTTATCTGTTTTTTAGGACCATCTGGCTGCGGTAAAACAACATTGCTTCGCATTATTGCTGGGCTTGAAGAGCAGACATCTGGCCAGATCTTTCAAAAAGGGCAAGAAATTTCCAACTTGCCACCTGCCAAAAGAGATTATGGGATCGTATTCCAATCCTATGCTCTTTTCCCTAATTTGACTGTGAGCGATAACATCGCTTACGGTTTAGTGAATCAAAAAAATCAAAAAGATGCGATTGAGCAAAAAATTAACGCATTGTTACATCTGATTGGTTTACCTGATAGCGGTAAAAAATACCCAAGCCAATTATCAGGCGGGCAGCAGCAACGTGTTGCACTAGCTCGAGCATTAGCGACATCACCAAACTTATTATTATTAGATGAACCTTTATCTGCTCTCGATGCCACTGTGCGCATTCATCTACGTGAAGAATTATGCCGCTTACAAAAGCAATTGGGCATTACTACAATCATGGTGACTCACGATCAAGAAGAAGCCCTTGCCATTGCAGATCGCGTTGTGATTATGAATCATGGTGTGATTGAACAAGTTGGCACACCATTGGAAGTTTATCATCACCCTGCTAATCCATTTGTGGCTGACTTCGTGGGTAAGATTAATCAATTGGATGCTTTATCAGAAGGTGATCATTACTATCGTTGTGGTGATGAAATCATTCATGCACCTGACGTTCCTTCCCATCCTAAAGGTGAAAAAGTTCGCTTATATCTTCGTCCTGAAGATCGCAAAGTTGAATTTGATCACAATGATTCAGAGAAGCAATTCACTGGCATCATCAAAGATATTGAATTTTTGGGTGGCACTTGCTTAGCAGAATTGGAAGTTCCAACTTTTGCAAAGCAATCCATCCGATTACAGTTTTCCTTAAATCAAGTGTATGACTTAGGAATCGAGCTAGGTAAATCCTTACCGTTCGCTTTCAGACCTGAACGCATCAATGTTTTTGCATCTTAAGGAATCAATATGTCTAGCTCTACCTTACAGGCAAAATCTATGAATTGGCCCATTGAAAAGATCATCATTGGCGCTGTCTTAATCATTTCTCTAATCTTTTTTGTGCTCTTTTTAGTGGCGCCATTAAGTGCAATTTTAAGCCAATTATTCGTCAATAACACATTGAGTGAACACACAGGAATTTCAGCGCTCTTTGAATATCTCAAATCGCCCTCCATCCTCAGAAGTTTATGGAACAGCATTTGGGTTTCCATCGTTGTTACTATAATTGTGATTCCTTTAGCTTTCACATTTGCTTATGCTTTAACTCGCAGCTGTTTACGCTTCAAAGGCATTTATCGCTCAATCGCCCTATTACCATTGCTTGCACCGTCACTACTCTCTGCAATTTCCATCATCTATTGGTTTGGTAACCAAGGCGCAGCTAAAGGATTTTGGAATGCTTTGGGTTTTAGTTCCATCTATGGCGCACCTGGCATTATCTTGGCAGAAATCTTTGCCATATTCCCACATGTATTGATGATCTTAGTCACTGCCTTAACATTGGCTGATCAGCGTTTATATGAAGCAGCAGACACTTTAGGTACTAGTAAATTCCGTAAATTCATCACGATTACATTGCCAAGTGTTAAATATGGCTTAGTTTCAGCGGGCATGGTTTCTTTCACATTAGTGATTACAGATTTTGGTATTCCAAAAATCGTGGGTGGAAACTTCGATGTATTGGCGACAGACTTATTCCGCATGATCATCGGTCAACAAAACTTCCAACAAGGTGCAGCGGTTGCTTTGTTATTGTTAATTCCTGCTTTATTCACATTCACTGTAGAACATCATGTGCGTAAAAAACAGATTTCAACATTGTCTGCTCGTTCAGTTCGCTTCTCACCTAAAAAGAATATGAAATTTGATTTAGCGATGAATGCTTATGTCATCGTGATTTCATGTTTAATGTTAGCAATGTTATTGATGGCAGTTTATGCATCATTCGTAAGCTTCTGGCCATATAACTTGAAACTCAGTTTATTGAACTACGAATCAGCGCTATTCGGCAGCGGCTTAGGCAAAACATTATTGAACAGCTTAACATTGGCACTTGGTACAACCATCATTGGTACAGCATTGGTATTCCTAAATGGCTATATGCTTGAGAAAACCAAAGGATTTGGCAAGATTAAATTAGCTATCCGTTTAATGGCAACATTGCCTGTAGCAATTCCGGGATTAGTTTTAGGCTTAGGTTATATCTTCTTCTTTAATAGCCCAAGCAATCCTTTCAACTTCCTCTATCATTCCATGTTGATCCTAATTCTCTGTACTGTGGTGCATTTCTATACCACAAGCCACATGACAATGACTTCAACATTGAAATCCATCGACTGGGAGTTTGAAGCTGTTTCTCAATCCCTCAAAATTCCTTTTTACAAAACAATGTGGCGCGTAACGTTGCCAATCAGTTTACCAACGTTATTGGACATTTCTCGCTACTTCTTCATCAATGCAATGACGACAATTTCAGCTGTGATCTTCTTATATTCACCTGAAACAGAACTCGCTGCAGTCGCTATTTTGAATTTAGATGATGCTGGCGATGTCGGTGGTGCAACAGCAATGGCTGTAATGATCACTGGTGTTTCTTTAGCAGTTATCTCTATTTATTACTTTATCGAACTTTGGATCAAACGCTCAACCCATCGTTGGGCGAATCATTAGGAGACATCATGGATCGCGATCAAATCTTATTAACCCCAGGACCATTAACAACAACATTACGTACAAAAAAAGCGATGTTAAAAGATTGGGGTTCATGGGATACAGATTTTAACCAAATCACTAAAAGAATTCGTTCTCAGTTACTTGCCGTCATTCATGGTCATGATGATTATGTTGTTGTACCAATGCAAGGCAGTGGCACATTTTCAGTAGAAGCATCAATCAACAGCGTATTACCACCGAATGGCCATCTGTTAGTATTGGACAATGGCGCTTACTGCAAGCGCATGGCAACGCTCACCAATAAAATGGGACGTAAAGCAACATTGTTATCATTCAATGAAAGAGAACCTGTTTCTCCTGAAGCATTGAAGAAAGCACTGATTAGTGATGCTTCCATTACACATGTTGGCTTAATTCATTGTGAAACTGGTGCTGGTGTTTTGAATCCATTGAAAGAAATCAGCGATATCTGTAAAGAATTCAATGTTGGCTTAATCATTGATGCCATGAGTTCATTTGGCGCTCTGCCTATTTCTGCAAGAGAGATTCAATTTGATGCATTAATTTCTGCAAGTGGCAAATGCTTGGAAAGTGTTCCAGGCATGGGCTTTATCTTCATTCGCAAAGCGATTTTGGAAAGCATGCAAGGTAATAGCCAATCATTGTCTTTAGATCTATATGATCAATACCAATATATGGAAAAAACTGGCCAATGGCGCTTTACTCCACCAACACATGTTGTGGCTGCCTTGGCAGAAGCTTTAGACCAATTCGAAGAAGAAGGTGGGCAACCTGCAAGATTGGCGCGCTATAAAGATAACTGTAAAACTCTCGTCAGTGGTTTAGCAAAAATTGGCTTAGAACCATTCTTGGATGAAGAAAATATTACACCAATCATCGTGACATTCTTAGCGCCTAAATATGATCAATATGATTTCAAATCTTTCTACAATGCCGTAAAAGAAGAAGGCTTCATCTTATATCCAGGCAAACTGACTGAAATCGAAACTTTCCGCGTGGGCTGCATTGGCGCAATCAACCATAAAGAGATGCGCCAAGTGGTTGCGAGTATGAAATACGTTTTAGAACAAATGGCTGTTGTTAAATAAATCTTAGGAGAATTCTTATGCAAAATGATCAAAAAATTTCTGCCATCGTATTTGATTGGGCAGGAACCATCGTTGATCATGGTTCATGTGCGCCAATGGGTGCATTTGTGAAATTATTTGAAAAGTTCAATGTATCTTTAACGATTGAACAGGCGCGTGGCCCAATGGGCTCTGCAAAGTTAGATCATATCAAAGCGTTATTGGCTTTACCTGAAGTAAGTGCAGCATGGGCAAAAGAACATGGCAGCACACCAACAGATTTAGATGCACAAATGCTCTACGATGTTTTCATTCCTATGAATTTAGCAGCCATTGATGATTATTCTGATCCTATTCCTGGTGCAGTTGAGTTATTCAAAAAACTGCGTGAACGTAATATCAAAATTGGATCAACTACTGGCTATAACAGAGAAATTGCAGAAAAAGTTCAACGTTTGGCACAACCTCATGGCATTGATCCTGAAAGTGTAATGTGCGCGGGTGATTTTGAAATGGGTCGCCCTGCACCCTTCATGATGTTTCAAACCTTTAATAATTTAGGTGTTTGGCATCCACATACTGTGATCAAAGTAGACGATACAGCTGTTGGCATCGCAGAAGGTTTGAACTCAGGTACTTGGACAGTTGCTGTCACTGTGAGTGGCAATGAAGTTGGCATGACAGAAGCTGAGTGGAATGCTTTACCAAAAACAGAACAAGATCAATTACGTGAACAAGCAACGGAAGCAATGAAAAAATCAGGTGCACATTACATTATTGACTCTGTGGCTGATCTTGAACCCATTATAAACGCTATTGAACAACGCATTCAATCTGGCGAAAAACCGTAAATAACAATACTGGCTTATGATCCTGTTTAGCCAATATTATGAAAATAATATTGGCTTTTTTTATTGCGTCATATTCTTGTCATATTCCAAGCATATATTAAGTGCATCTTTTAACTACAGGCATTTAAATATGATTTCTCAGCATTACATTGATACTTTATCTAACGTTTTTCATGCATTTGAATTGAAATTATCTATGGTTCATTTTGAACATATCATGAATCTGAAACAAACTCAGCACATCCAAGCATTATTGGCATTGCCTGAAGTTGCAGATGCTTGGCATCAAGAATATGGTTTTATTCCAACAGCAGAAGACGAACACAATCTAACAGAACTTTATGCAACTCAAGTTCAACATCTTCAAGCAATGGGATTAAAATAATCTCTCTGCTTTAAATAACTCTTTTGGCTCAATGATCTGTGCTTGTTCACGCACAAGTGACAAATCATGAGAACCATTCGGCGTATCTTTCACCAAAGCATATAAAGTCGATGTGGTATATGTGATTGCTTTTTCAACACTGTCACCATTCAAAGTATGCGCTAAATACAATGCTGTAAATGTGTCACCTGTGCCGCTTGGCATTGGCACATAATGGCAACGTGGCGTTGTGACTTTCCATGCTTCATCCGCTGTAATCGCTAATGTCATCAATTCATCATCTGTATCATTCACTCGGAAGCTTGTGATCAACACTGTTTTCAAATAGTGATTGTTTGCAATCAGTTTTCGCGCTTCAATACATGCATCTTCCAAAGTTTTCACTGGCTTTCCGCACAACACTTCAAATTCAAAATAGTTCGGTGTGATGATGGTTGCGCTTTCTAAAGCTTCTTTCATTAAAGGTGGAATCGTTTCGTCCACAAAAAAACCAACGCCATCTTCTTTATCGCCCATCACAGGATCACACACATACATCGCTTCAGGATTATGCTTGCGGATTTCGCGCACAACATCGTGAATCACTTGCCCAACGCCAACTTTACCAATGTAGCCAGAAATCACCGCATCCACTTTTTCTAAGAAATGATTTTCTCGTAAGCCACGGAGCACATCGCTAATCTGCTCTGCTGTGAATACTTGCCCTGAAAAAACATCATAACCGCTGTGATTAGAGAATTGCACAGTATTAATTGGCATTGCTTCAATGCCCATTCGTTGTAATGTAAATACAGCTGCCGAGTTGCCAACATGCCCAAAAGCAACATGGGATTGGATAGTTAAAACGCGTTTTGGTTGGTTTGTCAC
>JBEBSR010000008.1:0-59817 GCA_040394195.1 Wohlfahrtiimonas larvae
TTTTTTGAAATAAATCTAAAAATAGTGAAAATAATTGAGAGCAACTAGAGGCAAATGCCAATATCATCCAAAATCAGCCTTTATTCATCACTAAATATTGTGAACTTCTCAATTACAATCCCATTAATTACATTAACATGTACAAAGAACTTTACTTTATATCCCTTATTGAAGACAACCCATCAATCTTATTCAAAATATTTTCACCAAAAAACAAAAGCCCTTCTTAAACGAAGGGCTTCATACATACATCTATATATGTCACATATATACAAGAAAGTTAAACTCCCATACATACACCTGTTGCTTTCAATGTCTCTACTAATAAGTGATCTTTTGGCAATAAACGTGGCTTACCTGCAACTTTCTCTAATGGTACTGCAATTAAATCACCACCCTGGCTTGCAACCATTACGCCAGTGATATTATTCTTTAAGAATTCAATCGCCTTACTGCCACATTGAGTTGCAAAAATACGGTCATTTGCAGTTGGTGTACCACCACGGCTCACATAACCTAATGTTGTTAGGCGCGCTTCAATGCCTGTTAACTCAGGAATTTGATCCACTAACTTCATTGCAGCTGCATGCTTCTTAGGTTTTAAACCTAACAATGCATCTTCTTGAGAAATCGCCCCTTCCGCTACAACTAATAGAGCAGCCTTATGCTCAAAAATTTGTGCTTTCAGTGATTTCACAATTGCAGTTGTGGAATAAGGTATTTCTGGCACTAAACAAATATCAGCACCACCAGCCAATGCTGCACCTGCTGCTAACCAACCAGCATCACGCCCCATTACTTCCAAAATCATTAAACGATGATGAGAATCAGCTGTTGTACGCAAGCGATCCAAAGCCATCACAGAAACCTGAACAGCAGTGTCGTAACCAAATGTAATGTCCGTTTGAGCAATATCGTTATCAATTGTCTTAGGTAATGTCACAACTGGGATCCCCTTCTTAGATAACTCATAAGAAAAGCGTTGCGTTCCATCACCGCCTAAACATACTAGCGCATCTAAACCCAATGCTTCAAAACTACGTACACAGTTATCGACAGCTTCTTCTGTACCTTTTGCACGACCGCCACCGCGACCTGTACCTAAAATTGTACCACCTAAACCAATGATCGGGCTAACTGCTGCCTTATCCAAAGGCATCACACAACCTTCAGCCAAACCTAAGAAGCCATCGTGAATACCAGTAACTTTCCAGCCTTCATTAAGCGCGGCCAACGTTACTGCTCTCAATGCAGCATTCAATCCCTGACAATCACCACCAGCTGTTAAAATACCGATATTCTTACTCATTCAATCTGCCTCTTAAAATTGATTTTATTCGTTATCGTCTTTCCAGACGTTCAATAGCTCTATATTATCAGAAAGCTTAAGCGTTTGATGCAATTCAGCCAAAACTAAAACCGCCAAAGCTTCATTTTCTTGCACTAGAACAATTTCACCTGCCACAACATCATTATCTGTGTGAATTGTGTCACCAATATTAATATTGCTATTTTGCCCTAAAGAAATTTTACCCAAACGTTTTTTATTCTTACCTAGATCACGTAAACGCGTCACAATTTCTTGCCCGATGTAACAGCCCTTACGAGGATGAACACCTTTCAATACATCCAAACTCACCATTTGCGGCACATATTTACCTTGTGTTGCTTCGATGATCCAAGGAATATTGAAATCTTGAGGCACTATTGTTACAAATTCATCATTCGCATCCACAATTTCAATTGTCACCTTTGAACGAAACACAAAACGCTTCAATAATGTTGCAATACTTTCGCTGATGCATTTTGGCAAATAGAGATCAAAGCCATTTTCGATCTTCTGGATCCAAAACACTGCTTCCAATCGACCTTTGATATTGCATAAACCGCCCAAGCCAGAATTTTCAGGATGATCATACAAATAATCTAAATAATCCATATCCGCTGTCAATTGCCCATGCAAAAAATTACGCGCATCCACACCTGTTACAACCAACTTTGCAAAATCCATCATCGCTTCATTCCTTAATCAACTGTTCTATTGAGAACTTACTCCTTTATTATAGTGGCTATTTTATAATTTCCACTTATTCGTTTGCATGCTGCATTCTTTCCAAGCATAATCATTGCGCTCTTTATATTACCCAAACAGCCAACTGAGGTTTATATGCGTCCCTTAAAAGCTTATCTCTCTAAAAGTGCATTACTACACAATGTCGCCTTTCTAAAACAACAAGCCCCACAAAGTAGCTTGTGCACAGTTTTAAAGGCAAATGCATATGGTCATCGAGTTGAACTCGTTGCCCCAATTATTGAGAACCATGCAGACTATTTTGCAGTCGCAGCTATCGAAGAAGCACAAGCCATTCGTAAAGTTAGCCCGAACATTCCTATCATTTTACTCGAAGGCGTATTCGAGCATTATGAATATAACTTATGTGATGAATTCAATTTTTGGCCAGCAATTGGCAATGAACACCAATTAAATGGTTTATTAGAAGCTAAATTACAAAATCCAATCAATGTATTCATCAAAGTGAATAGCGGAATGAATCGCTTGGGCATTCAAGCTGAAAAATTGGCACATTATCATCGCTTATTATCTGAATCAGCGAATGTGAAAAGCATCCAAGTGATGACACATTTATCTTCAGCAGATGAAAAATTATCGCCAGAAACTGAGAAACAATTATCAATCATGGCAAAATTGGATCCTACGATCCAAGCAACAATTTCTAACTCTGCTCACATTTTCTATGATGATAAACCTGCTCAATCTATTGTACGTGCTGGATTATCTCTATATGGTGCATCACCTTTTGATGGTAAAACAGGCTCAGATATTGGCTTGAAACCTATTTTAGAATTACGCTCTAAGATCATTCATATCAATCACCTCAAATCTGGCGATCATGTTGGCTATGGTGCAACATTTACAGCAAAACATGATATGCCAATTGGTGTTGTAGCCTGTGGTTACGCAGATGGTTATCCAAGAGAAGTCAAAGATGCTTATGTATTGATTGATGGTTATAAAGCACCATTGGTTGGTCGTGTTGCGATGGATATGTTTATGGTGGATTTAAGCAATGTACCTGAGTCTAAATGGCAGCATGATGTGATTCTATTTGGTGAGCAATTACCAATCGAGCATGTGGCAACTTGGGCGAATACGATTCCTTATACAATTTTCACACATCTAGCGAAGCGCATTCACTTCCACGTGATTGACTAAATGATCTAAGCTCAAAAAACTTTAAGCCATCTTCTTTATAGGAAGATGGCTTTATTTATATCAAAATATTATTTTTATTACTCAGCGTAATGAACTTTCAAGCCGCCAAATGTTTGGCTCGTTGGCATAATTTCAATTTGGTTCACATTGATATGCTTTGGTTGATTTGCTAACCAAAATACAATATCAGCAATATCTTTACCTGTTACAGGGTGCGCATTCTGATATAAAGCAGCGGCCTTATCATCATCGCCTTTAAAACGTACATTAGAGAATTCTGTTTCACCACATAAACCAGGCTCGACATTTGTCACACGAATATTTTTACCAAATAGATCTGCACGCAAATTTAAGCTGAATTGTTTCACAAATGCTTTCGTTGCACCGTAAACATTGCCACCAGGATATGGCCAATTACCAGCAATTGATCCCATGTTAATCACATAGCCATCATTACGCTCAGCCATATAAGGCAAGAATAATTGCGTTAATGAGATTAAACCTAAAACATTCGTTTGCACCATTGTCTGCCAATCATCAAAGTTAGCTTCATGCGCGCCTTCTAAACCTAATGCCAAACCTGCATTGTTCACCAAGATATCCACATGATCAAATTGTGACATAACCTCTTTCACAACTGATTCTGTATTAGCGCGGTTGGAAACATCCAATTCAAAACCATGAAAACGTTCACCCAATTCTGTACGAATAGCTTCTAAACGATCTTGTCTGCGTGCAATACCGATTACTGTGTGACCAGTATTAGCAAATACTTTTGCCATTTCATGGCCAAATCCTGATGATACTCCCGTAATGACTACATTCATTCCATTCTCTCCCTGCTGATATTGGTGAATTTTATTTAACTCTCTTCAAAAGCAAATAAAATGACATCGTTAATAGTATTCGTATTTTCAACTGTCATCAATAGGCGATCAACACCCATTGCAACGCCGCTAACTAATGCTGGCATTTGCGCCATTTCTTGTAAAAATAACTCATCAATTTCTACAGGCGCTAAACCATACTCTTGACGTAAGATATTTTCTTTCTCAAATCTTGCTCGCTGTTCGATAGAATCCGTTAATTCTTCATAGCCATTGGCAAGCTCTAAACCTTTCCAATAAATTTCAAAGCGTTTACCAATAGAATGCCCTGCACAATCCTTCGTGATTTTGGCTAAAGATGCTTGTGATGCAGGATAACTATGTAAAACAGTAATCACATGAGGATCGAAACTTGGCTCCAAAATATGGCTCATGATCAAATCTAAATACTCATCTTTTGTTTTGGGTTCAAAAGCTAAATCAATATTGTGCTGAATCAATAAATGCTTCAATTCACCTTCTGTTGCAAAGAGAGGATTGATGCTGAGCTTTTCCATAAATAGATTCAAATAGCTATATTCTTTCACTGCTAAATCTTGCTGTGACATTAAACGTACAATCTGGATCACTTCTTTGATGAGATCAAACAGATCATAATCCACACGATACCATTCAAGCATTGTAAATTCAGGCGTATGTTTTCGGCTCAATTCTCCATCCCTAAAAACTTTGCCTAGAAAATAGATGGAACCAGAATTCTGTGCCAATAAGCGCTTCATATGATATTCAGGTGATGTAATCAAATATGTTGTGCTATTGAATAATTTTCCTGGGCCATTAAATTTACTCATGAAATTTAACAATGCAGGATCGCTATTGCCAAATTGGCTCATAATCGGTGTATCCACTTCCATCACACTTTCAGCCCAGAAATATTCTCGCAATGATCTTAAAAATGCTGCTCGCTTTTGCACAACCTGATTCACATCTTTCTCCCAATAAAAAAGCCTAGATGATTATCTAGGCTTTATCACATTAAGTCATTATTAATTTATTTGTGCTAATAATACCTGTGCTCTTGCTATCTGACTTGGGCTACCATCTTTCACAACTTCATCCAATAATGGTTTTGCTAAACTCTTATCAAAATCCATATAAGCAACAGCCAATTCCAACTTCACTTGTTCAGATTCAAAATCAGCATCATTACCTTCTTCTATTGTTTCCATCACTGTAGCAACAGGAGTTGTGATTGGTGTTTCAATAACAGGTTCAGGAATTACAACTTCTTCAATCATTGGCTCAGCCAATGTTACTTCAGGGATTGTAATTTCTTCTACCACAGGCTCTGCAATTACTGGCTCAACCAACGTTACTTCAGGAATTGTCATTTCCTCTACTGGTTCTTCAATAACTGGTTCCACCAAAGTAATTTCTGGCATTTCAATTTCTACCATATCAGGTTCTTCAACCTGTGCTTCTTCTACAACATCTGTATCTAGTATTGGTAAATCTAATGTATCCAAATCAATTTCTATTGGTTCAGGAACATCAATTGCTTCCATAGACTGTGCAACATTATCTTTCACAGAACTATTAATTGGATCATCCAACATAACTTCATCTGTTGTATCTAATGAATCTAAGAAAGCAAGGCTGGCAGCATCTTCATCAGCATCTGCAACAAAAGCTAAATCCAATTTTGGCTCTGCTTCGGATTGCTTAGAAACTTCCATCAAGTTTGCCAAACCTGCTTCTTCATCCTCTAAAAAATTACCAAAATCTACTGGTTTTTCAGCTTCAATGTCATCTTTCACCAAAGTATCTTCTGCATTCTCCAATAAATCTGGGAAGCTGATATATTCTTCAGGCTCATTTGAATCAGACATTGCTTCTTCTGCAATAGCCTCAATTGCATTCACTGTGCCTGATTGTGGTGCAAACAATGGATTATTTTCACCAAAACTATCTTCTACCACCGCAGATACAGTTGGGACTTCAACTATTTCCTCAACAATTGGGGCTTCTTCAACTTTGAAATCACCTAAATCAAAATCTAATGTAGCACCCATATCAAAAGCTTCTTCTTTTGGTGCAGAAGCTTCTACAACTGGCGTTGAAAATGCAGAAAGATCAAAATCTAAGCCACCATATTCTTCGGTTTTAACTTCTTCCACTGCTGCAGGAGCTGATCCTAAATCTAATGAAGATAAGTCAAAATCCAAACCGCCCATTGAGTCTTCAACTTTAGGTTCTTCTATGTCAAGAGATGTTGTACCAAGGTCCAATGATGATAAGTCAAAATCTAATCCACCTGTTGACTCTTCTACCTTAGGTACCTCTGTTTCAACAATTGTCGTGCCTAAATCTAAAGATGATAGATCAAAATCTAAAGCATCCATCGTTTCTTCAACTTTAGGTGTTTCTGCTTCAGCCATTGCAGTACCTAAATCTAAAGACGATAAATCAAAGTCTAAACCTGCCTCTTCTTTTTCTTCAACAACAGTTGCAACAGCTGGCGTAACATCATCTGTAAAAGATAGATCAAAATCTAAACTATCAATCGCTGTTTCATCTTTAATTTCTGCTTTTGGTGATGTTACAGCCGTAGCAACTGCTGCTGTTGCAATTGCCGCTGCAACAGGTGCTACTTGTGGTTTTGTTGCTGGTCTCACTTCAGCTGGCTGTTCTACTGGCGCAACTGTTTCTACAGTCTGTACTTCAACAACATCACTCTCTACAGAAGCTGCATCAGCTTTTTTCTTACCAAAGCCAAATAAGCCTTTAGATGCTTTTTCTTTCTTTGCTTTAGGTGCTTTAGCTTCTTCTGCAACATCTTTCTTTTTGCCAAATAAACTTAAACCTTTTTTCTCTGGTTTTGCAGCTTGTTCAACTTCCTCAGAATGCTCGGCAACATCCACAGTTACTTTGGCTGCTTTTGCAACTTTCGCTTTTTTCTCTTTAGGTTGTTTTGGCTCATCACCTTTACGGCGGCGCATTACAACAGCTAATAAACCTAAAATTAATACAAGCGCACCTGCACCAATGTATACAATATTATCGAAGATCAACTCAACAATTCCTGGCTCTGGTTCTGGCTCAGGCATAATGTAAACAGGGCGTTTCTTCGGTGGCTCTATAGGTTTTACTTCTTCTTTTGCAGGCTCTACAACTTTCGCTGGTTCAACCACTTCAGGTACAACAGTTTCAACAGGTGCTGCTACTTCAGGTTGTTGAGGTTCAATAACAACTGGCGTCACAACTTCTGGTTCAATTACTTCAACAGAATCTACAGGCTGATCATTCGCAGGCACAATTGTTGTAGCTTCTGACTCAACTACATCTGTGCCACTATTGATTGGGCGAACAACTTTGACTGTTACTTCTTCAGTATTATCAACCACTACTGCTTCTGACTCTGCTGCTTTAACAGGTTCAGCAACTTGTTGCACAGGCGCTTCTGGTAACTCATAAATATATCCGATACGAACATCGGATTTTTCATTTGCATCTGCCGAAGCTACAAAATTATGTTTAACTTTTGGTGTTTCTGTTGGGATTAGTAATGTCACATCTGCGCGTAAAACACCGCCTGCTGTAAACGCAGAAGGGTTATTCGCTTTGATAATTTCGATCATTTTCTGTGGTGTGACATTTGCAGGACGAACTTTATTCGCAATGCTCCACAACGTCTCACCTTTTTCTACAGGATAACGCTTCAACAATTCAGGATTAGTATTACTAACTTTTGGCAAAGCTTTAGCTGGTGCCTTTGCAGGTGTTTTAACAACTTCTTTTTCTACTTTAGCAACGTCAGCTTTTGCCTTTTCAGGTTCTGCTTTCACTGCTGCAACCACTGGTTTTTCAGTAACTTTAGGCTGTGCTTTTGTTTTTTCTTTTGCAACTGTTGGCACTTCAGCTAACGCAACTTTATCCGTTGCTGTCGTTGCAACTGGTGCATCTACGGTAACACCATCGATCACAATTTCAGAATCTGTTGCTTCTGCAACCGCAGGTTCAGTACTCAGCTCGGGCTTGAAATCCAAAATAATTGGCAATTCAAATAACTGTCTACGATTATCTTTATCACGACTTTCTAACAGTAATGTTAGTGCAGGAGACTCGATCTCTTCCGTCGTTGTTAATACAACTTGCTTTTGTCCGTTTTGTTCAACAATATTCACGGATAAATCGTAACTTGGAATAGGATGATTAAGTCGCAAGTATTCTGTTGGTGCGGCCAAAATAATCTCACCTTCGCCAACAACATCAGCTTGCAAGCGTAATGGCTCGTTCAGATATGAAAGGGTTCTTAAGTTCTCAACATCGGCTGCGTGAGATAACCCAAAAACGCCTAATAATGCAATTGCTAGTATATTTTTTCTTATCATAATTTGTTCCGAGTACTCAGTCTGAATTCGTCCTAAAAGATTGGAGCGAGCTTTAAAATCGCAAAACTACTTATATTCTAACGAAATTTTTTAAAAACTGTTATAAAAAAAGTAATATTAGTGCGCAACATGATTTATCTTATAGTTTATGCATTTTTGTATATACTCGGACATTATAATATTAATAACAATAACAATCCCATTTTTAATTTAAGGAGTTTGATATGGCTATTTTATGTCTGAGTAATGTTTTGCCAAATTTCAATCAATGGATCAAAAACTTACATGAAATTGACCCAACATTTGATTTAAGAACTATGGATAATCCTGGTGATTTATCTGAGATTACTACAGTCTTAGCATGGAAGCCAGATGATGCTCAATTCAAAAAACTGCCTAATTTAAAGTTTGTACAATCCACTGGCATGGGCATTGACCATCTAGTTGAATGTCCAAGCATTCCTAAAAATGCCATGATTGCTCGTATCATTGATCATGATATGCGTAAACAAATGGCGGAATATGCATTATATGGCGCACTTAAGGCTTATCGTAACATTCAGTATTACAATCAATTTCAAGCAGAAAATTTTTGGAAAATGAAGCGCCGTATTTTTAAAGAAGATTTAACTGTTGGTGTTTTAGGTCTAGGTGAATTAGGTGCTTATGTTGCCAATGCACTGAAAGATTATGGCTTTAATGTGATTGGCTGGAAAAATAGTGCATCCAAACCAGAATGTAATATCTCTTATTATCATGGTAAAGATCAACTACCTGAATTCTTAAAGCAGTGCAATATTCTTGTTTGCTTGTTACCATTAACAGAAGATACTCACCATATTTTAAATAAAGATACTTTCGCATTATTGCCAGAAGGTGCTTATTTAATTAATCCTGCACGCGGTGGTCATGTGAATGAAGAAGATTTATTAGCAGCAATTCAATCGAAGCATTTAAGTGGTGCATTATTAGATGTATTCGAAACTGAGCCATTACCAACCGATCATCCTTTTTGGAATGAGCCAACCATTGAGATCACACCACACATTGCAGCCATGACAAACCCAATCACAGCTAGTCAGCAAGTTGCGGAAAATTTTAGACTTCTACGTGAAGGAAAATTGCCAAATAACCTTGTGGACTTAAACCGTGGTTATTAACTTGTGCTATAATTATAAGAATTAAGAAACGGCGAGGTCATCATGCTTAAATTTAATACTATTATTTTTTATCTCGGCATCGCATTAACAGCGATTGGTGTATTAGTAGGCTTTCCACTAATTTTCTGGGGCAATCAAGATGCTGGTATGTACTTTGTAACAATGATTGGACCATTAGGCTTTTTATTATTCTTCACTGGTTTTATTGGCGCAATTGCTTTTAGACCACACACAGATCGTATGCAATCTGAAGTGGAATCTCGTAAAAAAGCGGAAGCTTATCAAAGAACTGTTCCAGACTAAGCAACAGTTAATCCAAATCTCTAAAAATAAAACCGCCTTACGGCGGTTTTATTTTATCTATTCAATTTATACGAATTACTTACGTTTATGAAAACGCTGGCGATGGCTTTCTGATAAAACTACGCCCGTTGCTACAGAAACGTTCAAACTTTCAATCCTGCCTTCCATTGGAATCTTCAACAAGAAATCGCAAGCTTCTTTCGTCAAACGGCGCATTCCTTCGCCTTCTGAACCCATAATAATCGCCATAGCACCTGTTAAGTTTGCTTCATAAATAGTTTCAGTTGCTTCGCCTGCCAAACCTGCTAACCAAACACCACGCTCTTTTAAATCATCAATTGTGCGTGCTAAGTTTGTCACTTCAATGAATGGCACACGCTCAGAGCTACCGCTTGAAATTTTACGTACAACTGGCGTTAAACCACATGCACGATCTCTTGGTGCAATCACTGCATGTACGCCAAATGCTTCCGCGCTACGTAAACATGCACCCACATTGTGTGGATCTGTCACACCATCCAGAATCAATAACAAAGGTGATGATTGCGCTTCTAATAATTCAAATAAGAAGTTTTCATTCTTAGCATCCATCACACGTACTTCTGCTGCAATGCCTTGATGACGAGCTTCTTCACCTGTTTTGGTTTCCAACATTTTTTGGTTAACCATGTTCACAGGCACTTTTTGATCTTTTAATTTTGCCAAAAATGCTTGAGCTCGTTTATCCAAACGTTGATCATTCAACCAAATTTGTACAACAGAGCCTTCATCAAAAGCTGCTTCCACAGCATGGAAACCGTGAATCCATATCGTTGTATTACTCATAAAGTTACCTTTATATTATTTAAATGCAAAAAACCGCACCGAGTGCGGTTTTTATATATGCAAGTTAAAATTAGTTGCGGTTCATCGCATTCAAAGCTTCGAATGCTTCTAATACGCGGTTCACTAAAGATACTTGACCTGCACGTAACCATGCACGTGGATCATAATATTTCTTGTTTGGCTTTTCTTCGCCTTCAGGATTACCCAATTGACCTTGTAAGTAATCTTTGTGCTCATTGTAATAACCTAATACGCCTTCCCAAGTTGCCCATTGTGTATCAGTGTCAATGTTCATTTTGATCACGCCGTAAGAGATTGCATCACGGATATCTTGTAAATCAGAGCCTGAACCACCGTGGAATACGAAATCTAAGTGCTTAGCTGGCAAGTTGAATTTCTCAGAAACATATTTCTGTGAGTTATCCAAAATTACTGGCGTCAAACGTACGTTACCTGGCTTATAAACACCGTGAACGTTACCAAATGAAGCTGCAATTGTAATGCGTGGGCTGATTGCTACTAATTTCTCATAAGCATACGCAACATCTTCTGGTTGTGTGTATAGCAATGAGTTATCGATGTCTGTGTTATCCACGCCATCTTCTTCACCGCCAGTACAACCCAATTCGATTTCCAATGTCATACCCATTTTAGCCATGCGCTCTAGGTATTTTCCTGAAATTTCGATATTTTCTTCTAATGATTCTTCAGATAAATCGATCATGTGAGATGAGAACAATGGCTTACCTGTTTCTTTAAAGAACTGCTCACCAGCATCCAACAAACCATCGATCCATGGTAATAATTTTTTCGCAGCATGATCCGTATGTAGAATAACAGGAACACCGTAAGTTTCAGCAACAGCGTGCACATATTTAGCACCCGCGATTGTGCCCAAAATAGCAGCTTGCTGACCTTCTAATTTTAAACCTTTACCAACGAAAAACTGACCACCACCATTAGAGAACTGAATAATCACTGGTGATTTTGCTTTTGCAGCTGCTTCTAAAACACCATTCACTGATTCAGTGTTCACAACATTCACTGCTGGTAATGCAAAACCTTCTGCTTTCGCGATTTCAAATACTTTCTGTACATCATCACCAAATAAAACACCTGGTTTTACTGCGTCTAAAATTTTAGCCATTGCTGGATCTCCTAAATTACAGATAATTTCTCGCCGTATTCTACCACAAGGAACAATATTTTTTTCCTTTCTAAAATGATATTCTCAGTAATGATTCTAGCACGTGCTATTTCCCACAATTTACCTATAATAATTATCCATTCTAATTAGTTATCACAATAATA
This sequence comes from Wohlfahrtiimonas larvae, assembly GCA_040394195.1. Classification (GTDB taxonomy): domain Bacteria; phylum Pseudomonadota; class Gammaproteobacteria; order Cardiobacteriales; family Wohlfahrtiimonadaceae; genus Wohlfahrtiimonas; species Wohlfahrtiimonas larvae_A. Next base: position 12,053 of record JBEBSR010000008.1, read on the forward strand.
TAAGGCTCAACATCATGAGTGATTACTTAAATAACCCACAAAAAATCCATTCTGACATTATGAATGCGCTTAAAGCTGTTTCGATTTTAATTATTCCAGCAGCAGGATTATTCCTATTTAATATCGCCATTTATACTTATAAAATGGCATATTTTGATACGTTTCATTTACCGTTCATTCCATTAGAATCATCATTATGGTTGGATGTTGTGCAAAATAAAACTTTAGTCATATTACTCATTACATTATTATTCTTTGCGATTGGCTTCATCGTAGGTGGTGTTTTTATGTTTCGCCACAGCATTGAAAAAGTCTCTGCTCAAGAATTTTCATGGCCTGTATTCATCGCAACCTTTACGCTGTTAAGCCCGTTTGTTTTTAGCTTGCCAGGGCTCGCTGTTAGTACTCAAGTATTGATCATATTATTATATGCTTTCTTTATTCCTTTTGTATTTACTAAGCATTTTCATAATGGATTACATTATGTGAGTAAGATTTTGCCTCGCAAATTCTTTTTAGAGAAAAAAGAAAAAGCTGTATTGCATGATATTTCTTTCATCATTTTAGGCATTACTTATTTATTCATAATATTTATCTTATTCATTTTATTAATGGAATTTGTCGCAGGCAAACTCGGTGAATATCATGCCAAAGAAAAAGAACAAATTATGCTTTCAGGTGCTTTTCTCACAATGCCAGAACATATTCGTATTGGCAACGACTCCGTTTATTTAGAAGGCTGTGACTTTAGAAAATGTGTTGGCTATCAACCGATCCAAAAAGGTGAAGATACAATCATTCAACCTCGTTTTTTCACAGTACAAGAGATCAATTTCCTCAACCCTGAAACGATTGAGGATAGTATCGTAACTTTTGAATAATTAAATTAGGAATTAAATCCTAGACTGGTTTTAATTCCTCGATCAATTTTAAAATACTATTGATGCGCACTTCTTCATTTTCCATTGGTAATTTATAGCGTAAAACTTCTTGCCCTTGGAGTTGATAGAAATTCGGTTTTTGCTGAATCAAATCGATCATTGTTCTTAAATTAATATGAGGTTTAGAGCCAAAGATAATGCGAACACCATCGGCTGTTGCTTCAATTTTTTCTAAATTCAGTGGTGCTGATTTCAATTTAATCTCTGCAATTTTGAATAAGCGCTTCGTTTGATCAGGCAATAAACCAAAGCGATCAATCATCTCAATATGAATATTATTCAAATCATCCAAGCTTTCAGCACTTGCGATGCGTTTATACAATGACAAGCGTGTTGGAATATCACCAATATATTCTTCAGGAATCAACGCAGGCACACCAATCGAAACTTCCATGCCTTGCTTAAATGGCTGATTCACATCCAACGTTTCACCACGTTTAATCGCTTCAACTGCGCGCGTTAATAATTCCATATAGAGCGAGAAGCCCATTTCTGTGATTTGACCACTTTGTGAATCGCCCAATAATTCACCTGCACCACGAATTTCTAAGTCATGGTTGGCAATCATAAAACCTGCACCGAGGATTTCAGTTTCTGTTAATGCTTCGATACGTTTAACAGCATCTTTCGTCATCTGTTTCTCAGGTGGCACAATGAGATAACAGTAAGCACGATGATGGGATCGCCCAACGCGCCCACGCAATTGGTGCAACTGTGCTAAACCTAATTTGTCCGCTCTGTTGATGATCATTGTGTTGGCATTCGGTACATCAATCCCTGATTCTACGATCGTGGTACAGAGTAATACTTGAATGCGATGATGGTAGAAATCCAACATTACTTTTTCAAGTTCTGTTTCTTTCATCTGCCCATGCGCAATGCCCACTTTAATTTCTGGCATTAAGCGCTCTAATGTATCTCGCATTAATCCAATCGTTTCCACTTCATTGTGCAATACATACATTTGTCCGCCACGTTTCAATTCACGATTCATGGCTTCGATCATCAACTCTTCATTCCATTCGTTGACGAATGTTTTGACTGCGATTCTTTCCATTGGTGGCGTTGCAATGATGGATAATTCACGCAAGCCCGATAAACCCATATTCAATGTTCGTGGAATTGGTGTTGCTGTCATAGTTAGTAAGTTCACTTCTGTGCGGAGTGATTTCAATTGTTCTTTGTGCTTCACACCAAAGCGATGTTCTTCATCGATGATCACTAAGCCCAAATTTTTAAACTTCACATCTTTAGATAATAGCTTGTGCGTACCAATGACAATATCGATCTTACCTTCTGCCAATAATTCTAAGGTTTCTTTGGTTTCTTTCGATGATCTAAAGCGCGACAAACCTGCAATTTTTACGGGCCAATCAGCAAAGCGATCTATGAAATCTTGCACATGTTGCTCTGCCAATAACGTTGTGGGTGCTAATAATGCCACTTGATAGCCATTCATCACAGCCATGAATGCGCCACGCATCGCTACTTCCGTTTTACCAAAACCCACATCACCACAAATGATGCGATCCATTTTGCCAACGGTTAAATCTTTTAACACATCATCAATCGCCCGCTGTTGATCTGGCGTTGTTTGGAATGGAAAACTTGCAGCAAATTGATCATATTCATCCAACAATTCCATACCGCGCGCTTCTTGCAGCTCACGGCGAGAATAAATATCCAATAATTCGGCAGCTGTATCATGAATCTTTTCAGAGGCTTTTTTACAGATTTTTTCCCATTGATCCGAACCCAATTTATGCCAAGGCGCGCTCTCTTTCGAGCCACCTGTGTATAGAGACAAATCATTCAAATCAGTAATTGGGATATACAACTTTGAGTTGCCTTTATATTCAATCACCAACAATTCATTATTATCAATGCTATCCAAGCCCACATAACGCCCAACGCCATGCTTCAAATGCACAATCGGATCACCTTCTTTTAAGTGATCGATACTTGTGAGCATGGATTTAACATCCACTGTTTTCTGCTGTTTCTTGCGCATTGCCTGCATTGGAATACCAAGCAAACTATTTTCTGTCACCAATGCAAATTGGTTCTGATAGCTGAAGCTATTGCTCAATGCACCTGTTAACAGTGTGAAATGCTCTGGTGCTTTTGTAATATCCGCAAATTTATCTCTTACAGCTGGTGATAAAGACAATTCTTTTAAGCGCTCCAAAAGAATCTCTCTGCGCCCTGTTGTTTCCGTTGTGAGGATTAACGCACTTTTATCATTTTCTTTCAGCCAAGTTTCCACTTGATTAATCTGACGAACAACTGGTGCATCACCTGAAAAACTTACGGTAATTTTAGGTTTGTTGGCTAAGATTTTCTCTAAGCCATTAAAGTTAATGTATAACCTTGCAGGTGATAATAATGGGCGCTCGATATCATGACGATAGCGCTCATATCTTGTATCAATGAGCTTTTGAAAGCTTTCTGCACTTTTATATAGATTGGGATAAGTGATGAATGTTGTTTGTTCACCCAAGTAATCAAAGAGCGTCGCTGTATCATCAAAGAATAGTGGTAAGTAGTTTTCAACACCTGCAGGCAAGTTGCCATTCACAATCTCTTTATAGAGATTGCATTTCGTTGTATCCACTTCAAAGCTATTTTTAAATTTCTGTTGGAATAATTCCAATGCTTTCGGGCTTGTATCGAATTCACGCGCAGGCAAAATAGATAATTCAGGAATCGTTTCCACAGTGCGCTGAGTTTCAGGATCAAATGTGCGAATGCTTTCCACTTCATCATCAAACAGATCCACACGAATCGGCGTTGTAATCCCCATTGGGAATAGATCAATGATCGCGCCACGAATCGCAAATTCACCAGGTTCCATTACTTGCTTCACATTTTGATAACCTGATGCTTCTAAGCCCAATCGCCATTGGTCACGATCCACAATATCGCCTGGCTTCAACACTAAAACATGACCATCTAGAAATTGTAATGGCGCCAAATGTTGCATTAAAGTTGGAATCGTTACGATCAATGTATTGATTGCACCTTGGCGCAATCTTGCCAACGTTGCCAAGCGCTCTGAAATGATATTCAGCTGTGGTGAAAAGCTATCATACGGCAACGTTTCTGTATCAGGGAAAATCGTAGCCTGATGTCCAAAGAAAGCCAAATCTTGTAATAAGCTCTCTGCTTGTTGCATGTTTTCAACAATCGTTACAATTTTTTGTTGGCTATTCTTGGCTGAATTGCTCAACGTAAATGCAAAGGAAGCGCTATTCTGCTGTTGCCATTCCACCGTTTTATTGGTTGTTGGAATAGATTCAGAGGCAATCACAAATGGTTTTTGTTTGGACATAATTATTCAATGGCTGATAAAAATATAATCACGATTGTATGCGTTACTCAGTTTTAGAACAACTTTGAATCAATTGCTCGATCTGCTGTTGGCTCATAAAGTTCTCATAAGTACCCACAATGATGGATTCAATGCCTGTATTTTTCAAAGTCTGATAAGTGGCTTTTTCCGATTGGCAGAATGAATTCAATTCTTCTGCACTCACGCCTGAGATATCTTTGGTTTCACAGATGTAATCGCTCACAGCTTTCTGCGCTTCTAATGCTTTCTCAAAATCCACTTTCAATGCTGTTTGATTATAGCATTTCAATAAATCTTGATGCTTCGTTAAATCCTGAATTGCATTGCCATGATTCGCAAATTCAATGTATGCACTTTTGCCCATTGTAAATGTACGAATACCACCATCTTTTGATAACCACGTTGCAGTGCCATCATTAATATTTGGTTTATTCGCTTTACCATAATGTTGTGTTAAAGAGTTAACAGCTTTTGGCAGTTCATCAGGTTTTACAATCAATGTCACAGAAGCTAAGCCCAAAAGATTTCTATGGAAAGAAATACCATAAGGCGCTGCGTCAACATTTGTAAAAAACTCTTTTTGGAATGTTTGATTGAATCCCTCTTTTGGCATAAAGTTTTTCACCGTATATTCCATCGAACATTTGCCATCGTAACAGTTAGATAACAAAACAGTTTCTTTGCCATTACTGAGAACATTATCTTCTTCGGAAACGTTCTCTTTAAAATAATCATTCAATGCGCCGATGATATTATCCAAGTCATCTTCTTTCAAATGGAAATACGCCACCAATTCTTGTGGCTCTAATGTCACAAATAAGCGCACATTATCCATTGGCACATCTAGCAATAGAAATTGCTCTGTAGATTCTTCATAGGCCATCAATGATTGTGCATCCTTCAACCATGAATATGTATAAGGTGCTGACCATTGATATTCACCAACGCCATTAATAGCTTGAGTCACTTGTGGCTGAATATCTTGCCCCAATTGAATGCTCTTTTGCGCGTCAAACCAATGGGAAAAACTATTTGCCACAAGATATTTATAGTTTAATTCCGACATCTCTTTCATCATGGCAACAACAGCATCATTTTGAGAATGCTTTTCCACAACCTCACGCACACTTGGATTCGGCCATTTTTTAGATAAACTCTGTTGAAATTGATCAACTGTCATCACTTCAGGTGCTTCTGTCGTTGTGTCTGCCAATGCGGATGAACATATCAATGTTAAACCAACCATCAAAGCTGTTAATTTCATAATATTTTTCCTATTTTATTCAGGTTGATAATCGACATTGCGATCAATAAATACAGTTTTTGCCACTTGTACAGCATTGATTACGCGAGGAAAACCCGCATATGGCAATGCTTGAATTAATACATTGATAATCTTTTGTGGCTTTACACCCACATTCAAAGCGACATTCACATGGTTGTTCAATTCCATTTCACAGCCACCCATTGCCATTAAAGTTACGATCGTTGTTAATGTTTTTTCTTCATCAGATAAAGCATCACGCGCATAAACCTCACCAAAAACGAACTCTTTAATATATAAACCAATATCAGGTGCAATGTCAGACATGCTGCTTGTCAAATGATGCGGCGTGCCTGTTGTAAAATGTTGATATACTTTTTCTGCCTGATCATCATCTTTCATATTGGCTAATTCCCTATTATTGAATGTAGTTGAGTTTATTTCCTGCTCTTTTCAGCATAAAAATGATTGAACTGATAGAGCTAATTCTACATCCAAAGACCTTTCACAACAAATAACTCACCGAAACAATACATTAAATCCAATGCAATCCATAAGAACTAAATCAGACAAATTGCGCATTTTTTCGCTATAATGATCCGTTATACGTAAAATTTTCATGGTGATTGATCAATGTCCTCTTTCTTTATTACTTGCGCACAAGGTTTAGCACCTTATGTTATCGATGAATTAGCAGCTTTAGGCATCGAATCTACAAGCGATGCAACTGGCGTGCGCTTTGAAGGTGGGCTAAAAGAGGCTTATCAAGCACTATTATGGACGCGCTGTGGTTCACGTGTGTTATTGCAATTGAAGGAAGGCAACATGAAAGATTTGGATGATCTTCATTTGCAGTTATCAGGCTTTCCTTGGTCAACTCACATGTCAGACAATCACACATTTGTGATTCAAGTGACAACTAAGCGCGCTCAGCACATTCACACACAATATGCGGCACAACGCGTAAAAGATGCCATTGTTGATTATTTCGACATGACAACTGGCGGTCGCCCTTCTGTGGATAAAGATGATCCTAACTTGCGTTTTTATGTGCACATTCAAGATACAAGTTACACGTTGTATTTAGATTTAAGTGGTGAACCTTTACATAAGCGTGGTTTCCGTACAGAGCAAGGTGCAGCACCGATTAAAGAAAACTTAGCAGCTGCATTATTGTATCGTTCTAAATGGCCTGAAAAAGCGAAAGAGCATCAAGATTTCATCGATCCATTATGCGGCGCAGGTACAATCTTGATCGAAGCAGCATTAATGGCACGTGATATCGCACCAGGCTTATATCGCCCAACGTTTGGCTTTGAAAACTGGCGCTTACATGATGCTCATCTTTGGAGCGAATGCGTTAAATTTGCTAAGCACCGCGCTGAGGTTGGTAAGGATCAATATCAAGGTAAATTATACGGCGTTGAACGTAATGCTCGTATGATCGGTATTACTAAAGCCAATGCTGATAGAGCTGGCGTATTGAAGAATATGTCTTTCTCTCACCAAATGTTCCAACATTTCAAAAAACCTGAAAACTTAGGTGAAAAAGGTTTAATTGTGACAAACCCACCTTATGGTGAGCGTTTGGGTGAAAAAGAAGAGTTGAAGCCAACATACATGGAATTAGGCGATTGGTTGCGCCCTTATATTGGCTTTGAAGCTGGTATTATCACTTCTGAAGTTGAGCTTGGTAAACAAATGGGCTTGCGTGCTCGTAAAGTGAACAAGTTCTACAATGGTGCATTGGAATGTGTTTACTTACAGTTTGCAATTGAAGAACAATACTTCGTGGATCGTAAAGCTGCTGATAACCGCCAAGAAAAACGCAACTTTGAAGAATTAATGTCTGAAGGTGGCGAAGATTTCTTCAACCGTTTAACTAAGAACAAAAAGAAATGGGAAAAATGGGCAAAACAGAATGACGTGATGTGTTATCGCACTTATGATTCTGACTTGCCTGAGTTTAACGTAGCGATCGACCGCTATGATCAATCATTAGTGATCTACGAATTCAAAGCGCCAAAGAGTATTGATGCAGATAAAGCGGCTAAGCGTTTAGAAAAAATCCAAGCGATCGTACCTTTAGTATTCTCAGAAATTGATGCTAAAAACATTCATTTCAAATTGCGTGAGCGCCAAAAAGGCACAAACCAATATGAAAAAGAAGAAGAGCGTGGTGAATTCTTCCCTGTGGAAGAAACTGGTGCAAAATTGTGGGTGAATTTAGTTAACTACTTAGATACAGGTTTATTCTTGGATCACCGCAATGTGCGTAAAATGATCAAAGAGAAAGCGCGTGGTACAAATTTCTTAAATCTATTTGCATACACAGGTAGTGCAAGTGTTTTGGCTGCTATTGGTGGCGCTAAAGCTGTAACAACTGTGGATATGTCTAAAACTTATTTGAAATGGGCAGAAAACAATTTTGCATTGAATGGTTTATCAGGCAAGCAATATGAATTCATTCAAAAAGATGTTTTAGAATGGCTAAAAACAATGGCTTTGCATGTCAGTGAATTACCATTGATGCAAAAGCGCGATGCTCGTTATGATTTGATCTTTATGGACCCGCCTTCGTTCTCTAACTCAAAGCGCATGGCAGATGTTTTAGACATTCAGCGTGATCATGTGCGCTTAATTGAAGATGCGATGGAAATCCTAGCAAAAGATGGTTTATTAATTTTCTCCACAAACTTACGCAACTTCAAAATGGATCCATTAATCACAGAAAATTTTGATGTGAAAGATGTTTCTCGCGAAACTTTACCACTTGATTTTGCACGTGATCCAAAGATTCGCCAATGTTTTATGATCAAACATCGTTCAAACTAAAACTATTTTGAAATTTTTTTCCTGAGCATTTCCCTGCTCAGGAGTAATTTCAAAAATCAGTCATCAGCAACCGTGCATCAAGTCAGAGTTTATGAGAATCATTAACATAAAGAAAACATTCTTATATCAACCTGATAAACAAATATGATATGTAAAGAGAACGAAAATGGTGCTATATTAGCTGCACCTTATCTTTATCGGGAAGTAGTAAATTTCAAATGTTAAAAATCACACGTGAAACAGATTATGCTCTGCTCATCATGACCCATTTAGCAAAGCATGAATTGGCACAAAGTGCATCGCAGATTGCGACAGATTGTCACTTGAGCCCAGCATTTACGAGTAAGATTTTAAAAATTCTCACCAAAGAGAATTTATTAACCTCGATCAGAGGCTCTCAAGGCGGATATCTTCTGAACAAAAATCCAGAAGCAATCACATTGCTTGAAATTATTGTTGCGATTGAGGGACCAATGTCCATCAATGATTGTGTCAGTGATCATTCAATGTGTGAACGTTCGCATAGCTGTGAGTTAACGCCACATTGGGCGTTGATTAATAGGATTCTCCATCGAGAATTTTCCAACATTTCTCTTGCATCTTTAGCGGTTATGCCCAAAAAAGGTCTGCGAGGCGAAATCAACATTCCCATTACAAAAGTTACTGTTTAGAGAGTTATTTATGGAACAAATTCACAAATTAACTGAGGAAGAGTACGCATACGGCTTCGTAACGGACATTCCACAGGAAACCTTACCACCCGGTTTGGATGAAGATGTCATCCGTAAAATTTCAGCGATGAAAAAAGAACCTCAATGGTTATTAGATTATCGTTTGAAAGCTTACGCTGCATGGCTTGAAATGGAAATGCCTGATTGGGCACATTTGAAAATCGCTCCTATCGATTACCAAGCGGTTTCTTATTATTCTGCACCAAAATCATTGTCAGAATTGCAAGAACAAGCACCAAAAAGCTTGGATGAAGTAGATCCAGAATTATTGCGCACTTATGAACGCTTAGGCATTCCTTTACAAGAACAAGAAATCTTGGCTGGCGTTGCTGTTGATGCTGTATTTGACTCAGTATCAGTTGCAACAAGCTATAAAGGTAAATTGCTTGAACAAGGTATTATTTTCTGTTCATTCAGTGAAGCTGTTCAAGAATATCCTGATTTAGTGCAAAAATATTTAGGCACAGTGGTTTCTTTTAAAGATAACTTCTTTGCTGCTTTAAATGCTGCGGTATTTACAGATGGTTCGTTTGTTTACATTCCTAAAGGCACACGCTGCCCAATGGAACTTTCCACATATTTCCGTATCAATGCGGCAAATACAGGGCAATTCGAACGTACATTGATCATTGCTGATGATCAAAGCTATGTATCTTACTTAGAAGGTTGTACTGCGCCACAACGTGATGAAAACCAATTGCATGCTGCAGTGGTTGAATTGATCGCAATGGAAGATGCAACGATCAAATATTCAACAGTTCAAAACTGGTACCCAGGCGATAAAAACGGCGTTGGTGGTATTTACAACTTCGTAACTAAGCGTGGCATTTGCCAAGGCGATCGTTCTAAAATCTCTTGGACACAAGTTGAAACAGGTTCTGCCATCACTTGGAAATACCCAAGCTGTATTTTAAAAGGTGATGATTCAGTAGGTGAATTCTACTCTGTTGCAGTTGCGCGCGATTGCCAACAAGCAGATACAGGCACGAAGATGATTCACATTGGTAAAAATACTCGTTCAACGATTATTTCTAAAGGTATTTCAGCGGGCGTTGCTCAAAATATCTATCGTGGCTTGGTTCGTATCAACCCAAGCGCAACAGGTGCACACAACTATTCACAATGTGATTCTATGTTGATGGGTGATCGTTGCGGTGCGCACACTTTCCCTTACATTGATGTGCGTAACTCACAATCCAAAGTTGAGCATGAAGCATCGACATCTAAAATCTCTGAAGAGCAGTTGTTCTACTGTCAGCAAAGAGGTTTGTCACAAGAAGATGCAATCAGCTTAATTGTTAACGGATTCTGTAAAGAAGTTTTCCAAGAGTTGCCAATGGAGTTTGCGGTAGAAGCACAGAAACTCATTGAGCTCAAACTCGAAGGCAGCGTTGGTTAATTAGATCATTATTGGGAACAAAACAATGTTAGAAATTAAAAATTTAAAAGTAGCGGTTGAAGATCACGTAATTCTAAAAGGTGTTACTTTAACGGTTAAAGATGGCGAAATTCACGCAATCATGGGACCAAATGGTTCTGGTAAAAGTACTTTAGCAAACATCATCGCAGGTAAAGATGGTTACGAAATCTTGGATGGTGAAATCCTTTTAGATGGCGTAAATATCTTAGAAATCGATCCTGAAGAACGTGCACATAAAGGCTTATTCTTAGGCTTCCAACATCCTGCTGAATTGCCAGGTGTTAATAACATGTACTTCTTGAAAAGTGCTGTGAACAGTATTCGTAAAGCGCGCGGTCAAGAAGAAATGGATGCTTTGGAATTCTACGAATTCTTACAAGATCGCATGAAAAAAGTAAAAATGGATCCTGCTTTCTTGAAGCGCTTCGTGAACGAAGGTTTCTCTGGCGGTGAGAAAAAACGTAATGAAATCTTACAGATGCTTGTATTAGAACCAACGACAGTGATTCTAGATGAAACTGACTCAGGTTTGGACATCGATGCGTTGAAAGTAATCTCTGATGGTATCAATACATTGCGTGATGAAAACCGTTCATTCTTGTTGATCACTCACTACCAGCGTTTATTGAACTACGTTTCTCCTGATGTTGTTCACGTTTTAGTGGATGGTGAATTGGTAGCAACTGGCGATAAATCATTGGCACTCGACTTAGAGAAAAATGGTTATATCTCTTACCGTGGTGACAACGCAGGCGGTTCTCGTAAAGAATAAGGAATTCAACATGCTACAGACATTAACGGATAAAATCCGATTAGAACGTTGGAGAGAAACGCCTTTAAAACGAGTTTTATCGACTGAGTGGAAAGGCGAAGTTATTTCTAATCCACAGTTCATGCCAACACAACACACAATGCCTGAAAAGTGCTTTGTATTAACAGTTGTGAATGGTGAAGTAAATCCACAGTGGTTTGATGAAAGCTTAGTGCCTGAAGGCGTTTTAGTGACGCTCGAAAAAGGCAAAATTCAAATCAAAGTGATTCCAAACACTGAAGTTTTAACACCATTTGTGATCCACAACTACACAAACTCAAGTGATGCTGCACATACTGCATCTTTGAATGTTTCTGTAGAAGTGGGTGATGAATCTAAATTCTCAGTGCTATTTGTAGAAGCTGGCGAAGGCGAATATGTTTCGTTACCAAAAGTTTCCACAAAAGTTGGTAAATCTGCATCCATGAACTGGTTGAAAATCAGCTTGAACCCTGATCAATCTTCAAGTTTCTATGACTTTGAATGTGATCAAGCAGCTGAAAGTAACAGCACAATTTTGCATTATCAAACTGGTGGTAACGTAGTTCGTTCTGACTTAGTGGTTCATTTAAAAGGCGAAGAAGCACATACTAACTTCATCGCATTGAACTTAGGTAAAGATCAACAATCACTTGAAAATGTAATGACGCTTCATCATGAAGTGCCACATTGTACAAGTGAACAGAACATCAAAAACCTATTAACAGATAAAGCTAATGCTCTATTTGACGGTATGATTCACGTTCACCAAGATGCACAGAAAACAGATGCAAACCAGCTAACTCGCTCAATCTTATTGAGTGACAAAGCACGTGCCATGACGATTCCTCGCTTAGAAATCTATGCTGATGACGTTCGTTGTACACATGGTGCAACTGTAGGTTTCTTGGAACCTGAATCACTCTTTTACCTACGTTCTCGTGGTATTGATTTACCTGAAGCGCAAGCAATGCTTTTATTATCTTATACTGCTGAATTCTTAGGAATGATCGACAATGAGATCGTAAAAGATTGGATGCTTCATCAATTAGAAAATGACTTAACACGCGTTCGCCCTGCTTAATTAAAGGATTTCTCATGTCAAAGATCGACACAATTCGCCAAGCCTTCCCTATTTTAAATGAAACTGTTCATGGAAAACCATTAGCGTTTTTAGATACGGGTGCTTCGGCACAAAAGCCGTTGTGTGTGATCAATGCAGAGAAAGAAGTGTATGAAAAGTACTACGCCAACATTCATCGTGGCGTGTACTTTTTTAGCCAAGAATCCACAGAGCGTTACGAGAATGTTCGTAAAGTTGTGTGTGAACTCATTGGCAGTCATGATCCGCGTGAAATTATTTTCACAAAAGGCACAACAGAAAGCATTAACTTAGTGGCTCACAGCTTGGGCAACTTGTTATTGGATCGTGGTGATCGTGTGATGATCACAGAAATGGAACATCACGCGAACATCGTACCTTGGCAGATGATTTGCCAGGCAAAAGGTGCAAAACTCATCGTTGTACCTGTTTTGGATGATGGTAGCTTGGACATGGATTTCCTCCATGCTAACTTAGATTCCACAGTTAAAATCGTTGCTGTGACACAAATCTCCAATGCATTGGGTACAATCAATGACATTGCAACAATTACTCAAAAAGCGCATGAAGTGGGTGCAAAAATTTTAGTGGACGGCGCACAAGGTGTTGTTCATGAGCCATTGAACGTAAAAGAGCTTGATCTAGATTTCTACGTTTTCTCAGCACATAAATTATATGGCCCAACTGGCGTTGGCGTGCTGTATGGTAAAAAAGACTTATTAAATGCTATGCCGCCATACCAAACAGGTGGCGATATGATTGATGAAGTAACGTTTGATAAAACAACATTCGCACCATTACCGAATAAATTTGAAGCAGGCACACCGAATATTGCTGGCGTGATTGCTTTTGAAACAGCCATTCGCTTTGTACAAGAAGTTGGCTTTGATTACATCGTTGAACACGAAAAAGAATTATTGGATTACGCAACAGCTGAATTATCAAAATTGCCTGAAGTGCGTTTGATCGGTACAGCTAAAAACAAAGTTGGCGTAATTTCATTTGTGGTTAAAGGCGTTCACCCACATGATATCGGTACAATGCTCGATCATTTTGGTGTTGCTATTCGTGTTGGCCATCACTGTGCGCAACCAATCATGAAACGCTTTGGTGTTCCTGCAACTGCACGTGTTTCATTTGGCATGTACAACACTAAAGCCGAAGTTGATCAATTGATCGATGGCTTAAAGAAAATCATTGAGATGTTTAGCTAATAAACCTCATCAACAATCCCAAATACTAAAAACCCCAATCATTGATTGGGGTTTTTATGTAAGAAATATCTATAATTTTTTCAAAAAATCAATAAATAGAGGATCTTCGTATTTATCCTGTCGTTGGTTCTGATGTAGATATTTATCTACAATATCTAAAATACCTTTTAACTTCTGCTCATTCACATATACACCTGACTTTAAAACCCTTAACCTTTGCATAATTAAGCTTTCTACAATGTGATTTAATATCTCATTATCAGTTAGAGTATATTGCAGACATACTTCCAAAGAAGCTAAAGATTTTGATTTAATCAATAGGCTTAATATTCGTTTTTTTGTAATCACAGATTTCGCATCATTCAATATCTGAATCAATCGCTCTTCTACTTCATCATTCAAAAAATCTTCTAAATATTTTAATAATGAAATCTGAAATTTAGAAATATCATCTGCTAAATGATCCAAGGCCCAATAATACAAATCCCGCTCTGTAAAATGGCTAATGTATAAAAAACTTATATTTTTTAATTTAATATTTGAGCTATCTAAATATGGCCTTGCTTGCTCCAACAATACTGGTTGATTCAATTCCAATAAAGCCGATAATGCGATCTCGACATTGCCAATATTAAACTGATGGGTATAAAACTCTACAAAATCAAAATTCAGTTGCTTCAAATAAAATTGAGCTAATTGTCTAACTGTTCTTGATACATCCATCAGTTTTTCACAATAGTACCTATTTTGCTCTTCAATTGTGCCGTGATCAGCCAACCAATACAACATGCTTTTTCTAATAGTAGAAGAGTGATCATTTAACAGCACTCTCAAGCTTTCTCGTGGTAAAACATCACTACATGATAATGCTAATTTACGAATCAAAAAGAATGTATCACGCATAAACCATTCTGCAAGCTTTACCTGATCACAATCTCTACCCATCAAAATATTGGCAATTAAATACCTCGATTGATCATTATCAACATTAATATATTCCAAGATATTTTCATCTGAAAAAAGAAAATCCATAATCTGCAAATATGCTTGCTGGCTTGTAACATGCTGCTGATCTTTAAAATGATAAATATATTTCAGATTCTGTAATAAACATTCTCTATATTCATCTTTTAAAACTTCTGATAAACCTGCACTTGCGATATTTCGGATTTCTTCAACATAATCATTTAACCTTGCCAAAATAAAAGGAATATTTTGGGATGTTATATTTTGTAATAATTGCTTTAACGCTAATTCCCGAACAAAACCATTACGATTGAAACTCGCAAAACAATAATACAGCGCTAACTCTTGAGGATTAATTTGTAGTTTTTGAATAGATTTCTGGAATTGGCTATTCGTGATATGAACAGCTTTTTGCATCATTACTTGCTTAGAAAATCCCCTTTGTTGAAAATCAATCTTAAAAGTATAAAAATCATAGTTATCTAATGTACATGTCTGTATTTTTGGTGATTGTTTTTGCCCTTTACCCAGATATGAAAGCAATTTACTAATTGTCATGTTAAGCCTATATTTATTCGTTCTATATAATAAAAACTACTATGAATTCAAATATATTGCCAACTTAATAAATTCATAAATGAACATTTCTACTCAGCTCAGTAGAAATTTTATTACTGACCACTCAAGCATTCGCTCGTATAATGAATTTATTCAATCTATTCGTTGAGCGCTCGCTATGACAACCCCACTCAAAAATGCCAAACTTGGCTTTATTCTGTCCGTTTTTACCGCATTTATCTGGGGAAATGTGCCAATCGCCCTCAAAGAAATGATGCAAGTACTCGATGCACCAACATTGGTTTGGTATCGTTTTTTGATCGCATTTCTGATTCTATTACCAATTTTGGCCATCAAAAAAGATCTGCCTTTTCGTAAAATTCAAAAGAATCCAAAATTTTTAATTTTATTATCCATATTAACGCTCGGCATCATTGGTAACTTTATATTACTGAGCAAATCCCTCGTTTATACAACGCCAACTGTTGTACAAATCGTGATTCAACTTTCCAGCGTTGGCTTATTATTCGCAGGCGTGATTGTATTTAAAGAACGATTATCTCGCACGCAATTACTCGGCGTGATTATTTTAATCATTGGCTTATTACTATTCTTCAACACAAACTTGATCGAAATGATCTCATCATTCAATGATTATTCGATGGGTGTGATTTTGGCATTATTGGGCGCGTTATCGTGGGTATTCTTTGCACTGGCACAGAAAGTTGCCTTGCGTGATTTCAGCTCGCTACAAATTCTATTGATCCTCAATGGCATTGGCATGATCTTCTTATTGCCATTTGTGAACTTTTCAGCAGTGTTAACTTTATCCACAACCAAGTTAATGATCCTCGCTTATTGTGGCTTAAATACAGTATTAGGTTATGGTGCTTTGGCTGAAGCAATGCGCCTTTGGGAAGTTTCTAAAGTGAGCGCGATGATCACATTTACACCATTATTCACATTGGCTTTCTCATTAGCATTTGCCGCAATGTGGCCAACTATATTCGAGCACCCAAGCTTGAATTTCTTAGGTTATATCGGCGTATTCACAGTAGTATTTGGTGCAATGTTTATGGTGATCGGTGAAACATTGATCCGATCACTCACACAAAAGCGCGCAAAATAATTACTGATTCGCTTCAATGAATGCGATAGCTTCTTCCACAATTAATGGCAAATCATTATCTAGCGTTGCCACATGATAACTTTCAGGCAGTGATACAAGCTTCTTATTTGTGCTACTGATGCGATCTAGAATTTCTTGTGAATTGCTAGGTGGCACAACATGATCAATATTGGATGAGAATATCAACGTTGGCATTGTGATCTTTGGTAAATCCACTCGAACCATCGCCATTAAAGCAATAATATCACCCATAGATTTAATCGGCGTTCTTTCATAAGCCAATTCGATCACATCAGGCTTTTTAATATCTGAACCAATCCCTGCGATGAACTCTTCCTTGCCATATTGTGCATCATAAATATCTTTGAGAGCTGGCATATCAATCGCCGCGTTGATCGGCATAATGCCCAATAAATCAGGATAATTTTCACCCAAATAGCACGTCAAAGCGCCACCCATAGACAAGCCCAAAACGAAGATCTTTTTGGCATGCTTTTTCAATTCAACCAAAGCAGATTCCACATCATTGATCCAATCTTTGTAACTTGCTTTTGCCATATCTTCAGGTGTTGTGCCGTGCCCTGTTAAACGTGGTGCTAAAACTGTATAACCTGCTTTTGCTAATGCTTCGCCCACTAAAGACATGCTTTGCGTTGTACCTGTGAAACCATGAATCACTAAAACTCCAACATCATTCCCTTGATAAAAGAATGGCTCTGCATTTTTTAAGATATTTGTCATGATTTGCTCCTAATTTAAAAATAAAATTAATCTTTATTAACTATTTTTAACATAATAATGTATTATTTTCCCGCTTTAAACTATGTATAAAGGAAATAGCATGCGGAATCAAATGCTACTTGGTGCATTCTTAATTGTCATCTCACAATTAGCATTTACCATTATGGATGCTTCAATCAAATGGCTCAGCACTGAAATATCTACTGCAACAATCTTTCTCTTCAGAAATATCATTATGCTCTGCTGGATTGCTCCATATTTCCTGCGCTCATCTGAATTGAAAAACTCTATTCAGCGTTTACCATTACATGCCGTACGTTCTTTTGCAGGGCAAATTGGTATGATCTTTGTTTATATCTCATTTACAGTTTTACCATTTGCAGATGCGGTTATTCTTCGTTCTTTCTCACCATTGTTCATTCCTGTCATTGCCGCTATATGGTTGAAAGAGAAATTACCATGGATTCTCGCTCCTAGTTTATGCCTTACGATGGTGGGCACTTGGATCTTAATTGATGTTGATAAACCACAACTTTCTTTCTGGTCATTGCTACCTATTATTGGAGGAATCTTCAGTGCATTATCAATGGTTGCGATTAAAAGATTAAGCCGAATAGCTCAAAATGATGAGATCATTTTTTACTTTGGCATGACAGGTGTAATTTTTGCCATATTATTTGGATTATTCACAGAGTTCACGTGGCCAGATGAGCCGAGTATTTGGCTGATTGTTGGCTTATTAGGCTTATCAGGATCTCTAGGGCAATTATGGCTGACAAAAGCCAATCATTGCTTGAATGCATCTATTCTGGCGCCTTTTTATTATTTAAATATGGTATTTGGCGCTATTCTTTCTCATTTCTTCTGGGATGAAAAGTTAGGAATTTGGGGTTGGTTAGGTAGTGCTATTATTATTTGCGCAGGATTATTATTAACATACCAACAACGTAGACATTAAATATCGCAATCCTCAAAGAAATCGTTATACTTAATCATCAACCCTCTCGTAACATTTAACTAGGACATTTCATGGCTCCAACCGCACTGCTTGGTATTTTTTTCGTTGTGTTATCACAATTGGCATTTGCAGGAATGGACAGCGTGATCAAATGGTTAAGCTCAGATTTATCCACAGCAACCATTATTTTCTTTCGTAATCTCATCACATTAATCTGGGTTGCACCGTTATTTTTCAGCTCTGGTGAATTTAAAAATTCATTGAAGCGATTACCATTGCATGCGATTCGTTCATTATCAGGGCAAATTGGGATGATATTCATCTTCCTATCTTTAGCATTATTGCCTTTATCCGATGCTTCTGTCCTTCGATCATTAACGCCATTATTTGTGCCAATTTTGGCGGCGATTTGGTTGAAAGAAAAACTCTCTTGGCTGTTAATTCCAAGCTTTATCCTTGCCATCATTGGTTCTTGGATATTGGCAGGCGTTGATAAACCACAATTCTCTATGTATTCATTTTTGCCAATCATTGCAGGTGTTTTCGTTGCAATGGCAATGGTTGCGATTAAACGTATCAGCAGTGTTGCCAGCGGCTCAGAAATTGTTTTTTACTTCTCATTAACAGGCGTTGTATTTGCCATTGTTATGGCATTATTTACCGAGTTCACAATGCCAACTGATTATCGCATTTGGTTAATGGTTTTATTAATGGGGATATTTGGTTCTGTCGGGCAAATATGGATTACTAAAGCCAATCAACTCACAGATGCATCCTTACTCGCACCTTTCTATTATTTGAATGCAGTATTTGGCGCCATTCTTTCTCACTTCTTTTGGAATGAGAAATTAGGTGTTTGGGGCTGGCTAGGCGCAGCAATCATCATTGCTGCAGGATTATTAGTTGTACTTAAAAAGAAGTAGATAAAACTTCTAAAAGTTCCACCTCAAAATAAAGTAAGACTAAGTATATAAAAACCAATAGGTTAATTTATTCATTCAAATGCCATGCACTACCTAATTATTAGTATTCTTCTTATAAAAACTCATTATTATAATAAAGTATAGACAAACTATAAGTTTGTGTAGTCATAATGATTTACCTCATTCTCTTTTTCTGTTAATAATCTTTAAATGCCCGCTCTGCGGGTTAATAAATATTTTAAATATGAGTAAGGTGGATATGTATTATGGCAACAACGGCAAAACCTAGCCTATTTACCCGATTCTTAGATAGGATCGAGTATTGGGGCAACAAACTTCCCGACCCTGTGATGATCTTCATAGGATTATGTATCTTAATCGTTGTGTGTTCTGGGATTTTCAGTGCAATGGGCGTATCTGCCTATAATCCTGTCACGAAAGAAACCATTCAAGTTGTGAATCTTTTAACGTTGGATGGATTAACCCAAATCATCACAAAAGCCACAACAAACTTTACAGGCTTTCCTGCATTGGGCGTTGTATTAGTTGTTATGTTTGGTATTGGCGTTGCTGAACACAGTGGTTACTTCAAATCATTGATGATTGCAGCCGTTGAAAAAGCACCATTTAAAATCATTGTGCCAATTCTGATTCTTGTTGCAATGCTTGGAACAGTTGCGGGTGATGCTTCTCAAATTGTTGTACCGCCAATTGCAGCCATGATCTTCTTACGATTGGGCTATCACCCAATTGCAGGTTTAGTGATGGCTTATGCTGCGGCACTGGGTGCATTTGCAGCAAATGCAATTATAGGAATGGCAGATGCATTGGCTCTATCATTTACTGAAGCTGGATTGAAAGCTATTGGTGCAAATGTTCCTGTGAATATTGCAATGAACTGGTACTTCATGACTGTATCCATGTTCTTACTCTTATTTGTAATCTTATTTGTAACTTATAAAGTTATCATTCCAAGATTAGGTACTTATGATGCAGGGGATTTACACCAAGAATCTATGACAGAGCTCACAGATACTGAAAAGCGTGGCTTAAGATATGCAAACTACAGCATTGTGATCACATTGGCTTTGATTGCAGTTGCAGCCATTCCTGAATCAAGTTTCTTACGTAACCCAAATACAGGTAGCATCATTGATGGACCTTTAGTACAAGGCGTTGCCATCACTATGGCGGTGATCTTCTTCATTCCTGGCTTGGTTTATGCAGTTGTAACGAAAACAGCAAAATCCTCTAAAGACATTGTGCACATGATGAACCAATCCATGGCAGGCATGAGCGGTTTTATCGTGATCGTGTTTTTCGCAGCGCAAATGATCGCACTATTTGCATGGAGTAATTTAGGCTTAATCATTGCAATCAAAGGCGCAAACCTATTAGAAGGTCAAAATGGCGTAACATTGATTGTGGGCTTCATTTTCTTAACGGCTATTTTGAATTTATTCATTGGTAGTGCTTCTGCAAAATGGGCATTATTAGCACCAATCTTCGTGCCAATGTTCTTATTCTTAGGCTATCACCCAGCATTTGCACAAGCGATTTATCGTGTCGGTGATTCCATCACTAATCCAATTACGCCAATGTTCCCATATTTGCCATTGCTTTTATCCTATGCGAAAAAATACGATAAAGACATTGGTTTGGGTACATTGATTGCCAACCTATTCCCTTACACACTAGCGCTTGGTATTGTATGGACAATCTTCGTTTTGATTTGGTATTGGTTAGGCATTCCTGTTGGACCTGGCGGACCAATTCATATCGATCCAAGTGCGTTTAACTAAATTTTACCTTTGCTTAGGAAGAAATTATGAACATTATTCATCAAGATGCACTCGCTGCATATCAAACAAAACTTTTGGAATACCGACGTTACTTGCATGCGCATCCAGAACTGTCATTCCAAGAAGTAGAAACACAAAAATACATCATTGAACACATGAGCAAATTGAAACATGCTGAAATCATCAAGCCTGTTGGCACAAGTGTTTTAGTCAAATTTGTGACAGGTAAAGCTGGCCCTAAAATTGGTTTAAGAGCAGATATTGATGCTTTGCCTATTTTAGAAGAACGCCATGAATTAGAGTTTAAATCCAAACACGATGGCGTTATGCATGCTTGTGGCCATGACATTCATACAAGTATGTTAATGACAGCTTGCCATTACTTTGATGAGCACTTTGATGACTTAACAGGCGAAGTTTGGGCAATCTTCCAACATGCAGAAGAGTTATTGCCAGGTGGCGCACAAGAAATGGTTGCAACTGGTTTATTCAATGAACTAGATTTCATTTATGGTCAGCACATTTGGTCAAACTTACCAATCGGTACAATTGATGTGAAAGATGGTCCTGCAAGCTCTAATACAGATGCTTACATCATTAAGATTCAAGGTAAAGGTGGACATGCGTCACAGCCAGAGAATTCTATTGATCCTGTGATCATCGGTGCCATGATTGTACAAAAGCTCCAGACTATTGTTTCTCGCATGATCTCACCACAAGAAGCTGGTGTAATTAGTAATACTTACTTTAATTCTGGTCGCAAAGAAGCTATCAATGTCATTCCTGATGTTTGCTATTTAGGTGGAAGTGTTCGTTCATCAAGTGAAGCTATGCGCCATTTATTCAAAGATACCATCACTAAAATGGTCAATTCCACTTGTGCAGAATATGGTGCAACGTGCGAGATCGATTACACATTGGGTTATGGCGTAACTTATAACAACCCTGAAAAAACAGCATTTGTGCGTGCCATTGCAAATGAAGTAGAAGGTGCAACTGTAATTGCTGATAAATGTATGTTGGGTGGTGAAGATTTCAGTGCATTCTCTTCAATCGTACCTTCAACATTCGTTTTTGTGGGCGGTGGCAACCCTAAATTAGATTTTGATTATCCACATCATCATCCTAAGTTTGGTATCGATGAAGACGGCATGATGCACGGTTTACAGCTATTAATTAATGTTGTTGAACAATACCCTGCTTACTTCAAATAAATTTATATAAAGTTTTACGGCATTAATTTTAAAGATTAATGCCGTTTTTATTTGTTACAAAATAACTTCAATATCAAATAGATAATTCACATATTTTTATCAATAAAAACCCTCATCCACAAGAAAAAACTTCATAACATTAAGATTTTTATGATTGCGTAATATTAAAGCTATCTGCTATCTTGCGACGTCGCAAAAGCGATCTGTTGCTCATCTGTAGGCAAGAAGTGCACAGAAATATTAATCAAAGGAGTTTTTATGGGTTCGCAACATAATGACCATTTAAAAGCAGTTGTCATTAGAAAGGCATTCATCAAATTGATGCCAATTTTATTATTTTCATACGTCTTATCTTATCTCGATCGCGTTAATATCAGCTTTGCTGCATTAACAATGATGGAAGACTTAGCATTATCAGCCAAATTATTCGGTTATGGCACAGGTATTTTCTTCATCGGTTACTTTCTATTCGAAGTACCAAGCAACTTATTATTAACAAAATTCGGTGCACGCAAGTGGATCTCCCGTATTATGATCACATGGGGCATGGTTTCTGTTGGTATGGCATTCGTACAAGGTGAAATGAGTTTCTTGGTGATGCGATTTTTACTAGGTGCTGCTGAAGCTGGTTTCTTCCCTGGTGTTATTTTGTATTTAACATTCTGGTTCCCACAAGAATTCCGTGCACGAATCATCTCTGTATTTATGTTATCCATTCCTTTGTCATTGGCTGTTGGTGCACCATTATCTACAGCTTTATTAGGTTTGAATGGCATTGGTGGCTTACATGGTTGGCAGTGGTTATTCATCATCGAAGGGTTACCAACAATCATCGTTGGTTTAATTTTCTTATTCGTGATGCCTGATCGTCCAAAAGATGCAAAATGGTTAAATGATGAAGAAAAAACTTATCTTCAAGGTATTTTAGATGCTGAAAGCTTAAAAGTTGCCAAAAAAGCAGGCACAAATGTTTCCATCGCTTTCAAACACCCAATCGTATGGATTTTAGCAATCATTTATATCTCGAATGTAACAGCTAACATCGGTTTATCAAGCTTCTTACCAAGAATCATCAAAGAGCAAGGCTCATTCACTAATATGCAAATTGGTTGGATTACTTCTATCCCTTACTTTGTAGGCGTATTAGGTAGCTTGGCATTTGGTTTCTTAACTGATAAATACAAAAAACCATTCATTTTCTTGTTAGTGGCTATTTTATTAACAGGCTTTGGTTTAATTCTTGCAGGTTACTTATATGCACAAACAGTCATTGCAATGGCGATCATCGCTGTATCTGTAGCAGGTATTGGTATTTACGGCTTTAAAGCACCATTCTGGTCATTACCTTCAATGTTCTTAACAGGTGCTGCAGCTGCAACTGGTAT
Organism: Wohlfahrtiimonas larvae; assembly: GCA_040394195.1. Taxonomy (GTDB): domain Bacteria; phylum Pseudomonadota; class Gammaproteobacteria; order Cardiobacteriales; family Wohlfahrtiimonadaceae; genus Wohlfahrtiimonas; species Wohlfahrtiimonas larvae_A. The sequence goes on from JBEBSR010000008.1 coordinate 35,378, forward strand.
CGCAATGATCAACTCAATTGGTAACTTAGGTGGTTTCATTGGTCCATCAGTAATCGGTTATGTGAGAGATGCCACAGGAAGTTATGCTTCAGGTTTATATTTCTTAGGTGGTTTAAGTATTTTTGCATCATTATTATCAATGTTCTTAATGGCAAAATACTCCAAAATTGCACAAGAAGATTAATATTCAGCTCTACTGAAATTAATTAGTGAATAAAAAGCAGAGCTTAGGCTCTGCTTTTTTACATCTATATAAACCTATTAATACGGCCAACTCACTTGCTGTTTATAAGCTTCCACTGCTTTATTCTGTGCATCAATCTCTTCCGCACTCAGTTGCTCAATCAACTCATCCAGCGCCCAGCTCTCAATTAATTTCAAATAGAAATACTCTTTTGCAGTATCACCTTTCTCTTTGTAATAATCTGATAAAGTGCCACCCGCATAAGTATTACCTTCTGCTAATATTCTCTCTGCCCATTCTAGGCCAAATTGTTCCACTTCTGGCGTTTTATCAAAGCCATCAATGCCCTTGATTGCACTATTCACCATCGCAATTACTTCATCTAATGCATAAGGGCTTTCAGATTCCATTGCTTGATTCAATACTTCAGTGAAAAGTGCCATACCTTCTGCTTTTTTCGGTGCAATCGGATCATTTAAATATAATGAAACCATATTAATGCCTGATTTTATATCACCTTTATCATAGGCCTTTTGATAAAACTCCAATGCCTTTTGATTGCTTCTTGGCAATGCACCATTGCTATATTCGTACCAGCGCGCAATATTTGTATATTGATATGCTCTCTCTTCTTCAGACAAAGTTGGCAATATTGTGTCAGCTTCAGCCACCATATTTTGACTGTAATAAAAACGCAATAAACCTAACTTTGCTTCAGGCAATGTTTTAGCTGCAGCAGAATATAATCGAATCACTTCTTTGACTTGTGCTTCTGATAATGGTGTTTCAATTTCTAAATATTGCGCCAACATTTGTTGTGCTTCAGCATGACCATTATCTGCTGCTTTTTGTAGCCATTCATTACGCTGGTAATTAGTTAGTCCTGAATAGTTATAAGATAAGCTCAAGAAATACTGTGCATCCACAACGCCTTTCTCAGCTGCTTTTAATACTAATTGATAACCTTCTGCACGAGCTTTAGGCTGATCAGAATAAGCATAATCTTCTAAGTAATACTTACCCAATTTAAAAGCTGCATTCATATCACCTTTTTGAGCAGGTGCAACAACATCTTTGTAGAAATCTATATTTTCCAAAGCATCGCCATAACCTTCATTAGGCAATAACTTGTAATAGCGCACAGCTTTATCCCAGTTGAGTGGTACATCTTTGCCTGTGCGATAAGCTTCTGCCATTTGATATGCAGCACTTTCATCTTTCAATTCTGCTAATTGCTCTAAGATTTTAAAATGCTTTGCTGAATCTCGTTGTGTACCAATGCCCATTTGATAAGCATAATCCAATTCACTGAGTGCATCTGCTTTCACTTGTTTTTGTGAACTGTGACTATTTTGTAAAAGTGCATCAAAACCCTTCATGCTATCCAAATACACATTGGCATCTTCTACATTAATTTTTGCATACTGCGTAATCCAATCTAACATCTGTTGGCGCGTAATATTACGATCTCTTGCTTCTGTATAACGTTGATACAATATTGCAAAATCAGTGGTTTGATTGATCAATACATTCTTCGCCAATTGTTTTGTGGCTTTGCTGATATGTTTAGGATCAGCGGATTGATCCAACAAATAGATCCACTCATTGAAAGTTTCTTCATCATTCAAATCGCCCCATTTTTCTATGACTTCAATGGCAAGCTCTGGTCGTTTATTATTTTGATACATATAGAACAATGTTCTCACAGCTTCATCATCTTTTTGCTCTGCACGTGCGATTAAACCTTCTAAATATTCACGTTCAGCAGGAATACGTTCTTGATCGTATTCTGCACGTTCAGAAGGGTTCTCTATTTTTTGATAAGTTTGATCTGCTAAATCATAATCTAACTGGAAGAAGTAGAACTCTGCCAACTGCTGATAGTTATCATCATTGGGTTCTAAGGCAACTAGCTTTTCTGTGAGAGTTCTTTGTGCTGGGTAATTGTATTTCTCTTTTGCATGATCCAACAATGCACGCACAGCATTCACGTTGCCTTTATCTGCTGAAGCATTCAGCAGTTGATAAGCTTCATCGGTATTGATCTGTTTGCCTAACATCCAACGAGCATAATTCACACAAGCCAATGTATTGCCTGCATCACAACTCTTTTTAATTTCTGCTAATGCATCAAAGTTCGCACGATAAGGTTCAACCGTCACAAGTTTGTATAGCCATTCCTGAACAATTGGTGATTTATCTTTGAAAGATAACAATAACTCCAATGTTGCAGCATCAACTTTTTGTGATTCTGCAACACTAATAATTAGATCCAAGCCTTCGGCTTGTAATACCGCATCATCACTTTGCGTTAATAACATGCCTAATGGAACATGCGCATTCATATTGGTTGTTAATCGATATAACTCAATTGCTTTATTTAGATCTTTTTCTACGCCTTTACCATGATGATAGCTATCTGCTAATTCATACAATGCTTGGTAATCTTCAGGATATTTTTCGATGATTTCAGAAAATAAGATATTAGCTGTTTTCTCATCCTTAGCAACATTGCCTTCACCATATTTGAGCATCATGGCTTGGAATAAACGCGCTTGATCTGCTTCAAGATCATCATTATTCAAGCCGATAATTTGCTGATATAACGTTAATGCTTTAGTAGCATCGCCATACTGAGCATCAATTTGATAAATCTGCGCTAAATGCATCAATGCTTTAGAATCTTGAGGATTCAATTCGATCGCATGATTCAAATCTGCAAAGATTGCTGGCATTACTTCGCTACGAACACCCAAATCATTGTAAAGCAACCATGCTTTTTCACGGTACGCTGTTCCATCATTCGGGAATTGTTCAATCAATTTGTTATACCAATCCAAAGCTGATTTTAATGAGGTTTTGTTATATGTAGCATTATCACCATGATATCGGGCCAAATTAACCATCGAAACAAAATCACCAGATTCTGCCGCTTTTGTTAAATAGGGAATTGCATCACTACCTGTTAAGTTTTGGCTCAAAAATAGATTTGCTTGCATATCGCCAGATTTAGCTAATTGAGCGATCTGTTCAATCACTTCTGTTTTATCTGCGTACCAACCTTCATCCAAATAATACATAGCAATTGCGGCGCTTTTATCACCTAAATCTACAGCCTTTTGGAAATACTCTTTGGCAACTTTTGGATCATGGCTCAATGCACCCATCATTCGTGCTGCATTGGCATTAGTTTCGGCTTCTTTTTTAAACTTTGCCACAACATCATCTGCCACTTTTTGTGTGCGAGTATTTAATGGCGAAATATCTCTAACATGAAAATAAACAGGATCATTAATCTCTGAGAAATTTTCATAATAGATTTTCGCATATTCATTGTATTTAGCTTTATCCGCTGGAAAATCTTTATAATCGCCGTTATATAGATCTCTCAAAAGATAAACACTGCTTTTTGCACCCTGCTGATAAGCAGCTTCCAAATATTGTGCTGCTTTTTGTGGTTCGTACGGAATATCATCAAACATTGTATGACCTTGCAAAGCCATCACACCCACATAATAATTGGTCATAGCTGTCGGTCGAATCTCATGTACCTTAGTAATTAAGGCAACTAGCTCTTTAGGATCTTCTATACCAAAGAGTTCTTGGCTACTCATGCCATTATTAATGGTGAATTCATAAGCTTCAGGTAAATTTGCATCCAATGCCATTTGTATATATTTTTGAAACTCCGCGATTGTTGCAGGGCTTTTAACAATGTCGCTGTCCCAACTACTATTACTCAATGATTTAAAAAGGCTATATGCTAAGTTATAAGCAGATTTAGCATCACCTGCATCCGCAGATTTTTTTAACCATTCTCGCCCTTCAACTTGATCATACTCAGGAAAAGATGGATTCAATAACAGTGAACCATAAATAAAAGCAGCATCTTTTTCGTTATTTTCTGCAGATATTTTAAACTCCGCAAAGCTTGTCGTTAAATCAGCACCATCAAAAGCATCCCAAGCTTTATCCACATCTGCCCATGAGATTGCGGATAAACATAATAAGGAAACTGCTAATGCACTGCGTTTATAAGTAGGAAACTTCATAAAAAACCTTTGAGCAAAGTGGAGTCATTCTATCTGTGAATAAATAGCATAATCGGTGTAAAATATGAATAACAATTATTCTGTATTTACTGATAGAATAGCGGTTTTACGATTTTTGTATGATCTCAAGGGATATATCATCACTATGACTTTTATGGAATTTTTTCGCGCTGAATGGATGTGGTTTGCAGGTTTAACTGTTGTATTCGTTTTGATCATTATGAATGAAATTAAATCTGTTAGACAAAAAGCTTTCGTAATTTCAGCGGCTAAAGCATTACAATTATCTAACAATGATGAAGCAGTTTTTGTCGACATGCGTGATGCAGATACTTTTAAAAGATCTCACATCCCAAGCGCAGTTCATGTTCCATCAGACCAACTTACAACCAAATTAGTGGATGGCACGCGCTTTAAAGATAAAGTGATTGTGCTCTACTGCGATTCAGGCACAACTTCAACAGAAAAAGTTGAAAAATTACGCAAAGAACACTCAAATTTAAGCCTTTTCTCACTTCAAGGTGGCTTAAATGGTTGGTTACAAACAAATTTACCAGTTGAATCATCGAAGAAATAGGAGTTCACTATGTCAGTCGAAATGTATTATTTACCTTCTTGCCCATACTGCAAACGTGCATTAGATCTTTTGAAAAAGAAAGGTGCAGAAGTAAAAATTTATGACGTTAACCAAGATGCTAAATATTGGGAAGAGAGCAAAAAGCGCACAGGCCGTGATACTGTTCCTCAAATTTTCATTGATGGTCAACACATTGGTGGCTGTGATGACCTTCACGCATTAGATGCAAAAGGTGGATTAGATCCATTATTAAATAAATAATTGATTCACTTTTATTCATTTCATTAATTAAGGAAACATTATGTCTGAAAATGCAGCAAACGAAACTGGCCCAGTTTTTAACATTCACAAACTATACAGCAAGAATATTTCTGTAGAAGTTCCAAATGCGCCAGCATGCTTCAAAAATGAGACTGCACCAGAAATCTCTGTGCAATTAGCAAACATCGCTGCACAAGTTGAAGAAAATGTAACAGAAGTTGCATTACGTTTAACTGTAACAGCTAAAGTTGGCGAAGAAATCTTGTACTTGGTAGAAATCGAACAAGCTGGTGTTTTCACAATCGAAGGCTTCAATGAAGAGCAACGTGGTCACATGGAAGGTGCATTCTGCCCTAACATTTTGTTCCCATATGCACGCGAAACATTGGATGCAATGATTTTGAAAGCAGGCTTCCCACCATTAACATTGGCACCTGTTAACTTCGATTTGCTCTACGCACAACGTTTAGAACAAATGCAAACTGAAGGCAATGCATAATATAATATGCATTCCGTGAAAACCCTCTTTCGGAGGGTTTTTCTTTATAACGAGAATGGAAAACTATGCGGATTGCTCAAGACTTTGTCACAAAAGAATTACCCAAAATTATCAAACTCCCTTATTGCATCATTGTAGGCGATGAACCTGCGTTAATGCTCAACACTGAGCAAAAGATTAAAGATGCAATCATGAATTCAGGCGAATATGAGCGTGAAGTTTTTGATGTGGATAATAAATTTGATTGGTCAGATATTATTAATACAAGCCAAAGCCTTTCATTATTTTCAACGCAAAAGCTCATTCAACTCAGATTTACCAATAAACCTGATGCTAAAACATTCAAAATATTGCATGAATGTTTGGATAAAACAAATCCCGATCTTTTTTATCTCATCACAACACCAAAACTCGATAGCAATACTTTAAAGAATAAAACGCTATCGATGGTTGAGCGAAATGGCTGTTTAATTACAATTTATCCACCAGATCATACAAAGCTCCCAAGCTGGATTCAAAATAGAGCAAATGAATTGCGTGTGAATTTGTCACAGGAATCTGTAGCTTTCATCGCAGCTCACAATGAAGGTAACTTCCTAGCGATTGAACAGCTGTTAACGCAATTATCATTTTTATATGGTCATCAACAGATTTCCAATGAAATGATCGCTGAGCTTAGTTCAGAAAACTCTAACTTTGTGGCATTTGATTTAAGTTCTGCTTTGTTAACAGGTGATATTTCCCGTATTTATCGCATCATTCAGGGATTACGTTCTGAAGGTGATGTGCCAACATTGGTAAATTGGGTATTGCAAAAAGAGATCGCAACGTTACAAAAAATGTATGCCAAGATGGATGCTGGTGCCACAATCGAAATGGCATTGAATGATGTTTGGCAAAATCAAAAACCATTGTATCGCTCTGCTTTGAATCGTATGAATGCAAATCGTTTACGTAATTTAAGCAGCATGGTGGTACAAATCGATCTGTCCATTAAAGGTCAAATGAACGAAAACCCTTGGAATGCTATTATGCGTACAGCCTTTGCCTTCGCAGGCAAAAGACTTCTTCCTTTAAGCGCAGAGATTAAACTATGAATGCTTTACCGCCTTTAAATATTTTATTAGAAGCCATTTTAAGTGCCGCACAAACGCCGCTTAAAATTAGTGACATTCAAACTCTGTTTGATGTTCACGAACAACCCACAACAGAAGACATCAAAGAAGCTTTACAAGTTTTGAAATACAAATTAGATGGTCGCGGTGTTGAATTAGTGGAAGTTGCTTCAGGTTACCGCATTCAAGTGCCACAGCAATATTCACAATGGGTTTCACGTTTATATGATGAAAAACCACAACGTTACAGCCGTGCTTTATTGGAAACATTAGCATTGATTGCTTATCGCCAACCGATTAGCCGTGGCGACATTGAAGAGATTCGTGGCGTTTCTGTCAGCAGTAACATCATGAAAACATTGCAAGAGCGTGAATGGATTAAAGTGCTTGGCCAACGTGAAGTTCCTGGTCGCCCTAATTTATATGGTACGACCAAACAATTTTTAGATGATTTCAATCTTAAGCAATTAAGCGAGCTCCCGCCATTAATCGAATTGGAAAAGCTCGATAAAACGGTTGAACAGATGGGATTATCCTTCAACGCAACTGAGGAAGCTTAAATGTTTCGCCCATTAACGTTATTCATTGGATTGCGTTATACGCGCGCCAAACGAAAAAAGAACTTTATCTCCTTCATCTCTTTCATTTCCATTGGTGGAATTGCTCTCGGGATGATGACGATGATTGTTGTGTTATCTGTGATGAATGGTTTTCAAAATGAAGTTCGCCAACGCAATCTTGCCATGGCTTATGATCTATCCATTCGCAATAGTAATCCACAGGGCTTTGTGGAAAACTGGCAGGCATCATATTCAGAGATTAAAGATAATCCCAATATCATGGCAGCTGCACCTTTTAATAATGGTGAAGGATTAATGGCAGCGAATGGGCAATTCTTCCCTGTGAAAATTCAAGGTGTTGATCCTAACTATGAATCAGCTGTTTCTAGTATCAGTGATTCTATGACAACTGATTTTATTTCAGGCGCTGATTTCACTATTTTGGAAGAGGGTGAATTTGGCACAGTTTTAGGTTCTGACCTTGCACTGAATCTAGGCTTAAATGTTGGTGATTATGTCACATTGATCACACCTAAAATTCAGATCACAGCAGCTGGTGCTATTCCTCGTATGAAGCGTCTAAAAGTTGTGGGTGTTTTTCGCTTAGGTGCTTATGAATATGATTCTGTCATGGCTTTAATGAACTACAAAGACAGTGGCAGAATCTATCAAATTCCTAAAAATAGTGTTTCAGGCTTTCGCTTGAAGCTGAATGATCCTATGGCTGCACGTGAAACTGCAGAACAAGCGCAAGCTAAACTTGGCGATGAATACAGCACAATGACTTGGATTGAAGAGTTCAAAACCCTTTTCAAAATGATCGAAATCGAAAAACTCACAATGTTCACGATTATGAGTTTAATCGTTGCTGTTGCTGTGTTTAATGTTGTTTCCACATTAGTGATGGTTGTGACAGAGAAACGCCCCGAAATTGCGATATTACGCACTTTGGGTATGTCACCTGCACAAATCATGATGATCTTCATGGTGCAAGGCGTATTCATTGGTTTCTTTGGGGCTATTATTGGTATTCTTTTGGGGCTATTAATTGCCTTCAATGTGAATTCCATCATTACATTCATCGAAGGTATTTTTGGTGGCAATGTTGGTAATGCATTCTATGTGATGGAAATTCCATCCATTGTTGTGTGGAGTGATATTTATGTGGTTGCTTTGATCACATTTGGCTTAGCAAGTGTTGCAACGCTCTACCCAGCTTGGAAAGCTTCCCAAACTCAACCTGCGGAGGCACTCCGTTATGATTAAATTATTTAAACCATTAAGTTTATCCATTGGGCTTCGCTATACCGCAGCACAACGTAAGAATAACTTTATTTCTTTCATTTCATTCATTTCCATTGGTGGGATTGCACTCGGATTAACAGCAATCATCGTTGTATTATCTGTAATGAATGGTTTCCAGCAAGGTATTACAGAAGTGAGCCAATCCGTTGCTTATGATCTCAAAATCACAAAACGCCCCAATAGTGGTTATTTTGATGACTGGCAGATGATGTATAACAAAGCTGCAAACCATGAAAACATTGTGGCAGGCGCACCTTTCACCAATGGCGAAGGATTAATGAGTGCCAATGGCTTAATGCGCCCTGTTCGCATTGAAGGCGTTGATCCTCGTTATCAATCCAATGTTTCACACATCATGCCGAGCTTCGATGCCCTTAATCAAACTGAATCAGGCATTATTCTCGGCAAAGATTTGGCTCAATTATTGGATGCCAACATTGGGGATTACATTACATTAGTGACACCAGAAGTTGCTGAACATTCTGAAGCAGTGATTCCTCGAGTGAAAGGCTTCACTGTTGTGGATATCTTCAGCGTTGGCATGTATGAATATGATGCCAATACGGCAATCATTCATATCAATGAAGCTAATCAAGTGTTCAAAGTCCCTGAAAATGAGGCTCAAGGCATTCGCTTAAAATTACATGATATTAACGTTGCACGAGCAACAGCAATGGATATTGTGGATAACCTTGAGGATAACTCTGTGCTCATTTATAGCTGGGTGGATCAATTCGCCACTTTAGCCAATATGATTGAAACAGAAAAGCGCACAATTTTTGTCATCATGAGCTTGATTGTTGCGGTTGCTGTTTTCAATGTGGTTTCCACTTTAGTCATGGTAGTGAATGATAAGCGTTCTGAAATTGCGATTCTCAGAACATTGGGATTAGCACCAAAATCCATCATGGCAATCTTTATGGTACAAGGCATTGTGATTGGCTTCTGGGGCGTTTTAATTGGCACAGGGTTAGGATTATTGATCAGCATGAATGTGAATAACCTCATTCATTGGATCGAGTCACTTTTGGGTTATACCGTATTTGAGCCAAGTGTTTATCCTTTATCTCATATTCCTACCATCATTCACTGGGGCGATATTTTCATGATCTCCCTAATGGCATTTTTATTGGCAAGTTTAGCAACGCTTTATCCTGCATGGAAAGCGGCTAAAACTCAACCTGCTGAGGCTTTACGTTATGAGTAATCCTATTTTAGTTGCAAACAATTTAACAAAGTCCTATTTTGATCATAAAAATGAAGTCAAAGTATTTTCCAATTTAAACTTCACTATTAATCCCAAAGATCGCATCGCGATTATTGGTGCATCAGGCTCAGGCAAGAGCACTTTATTGCATACATTATCAGGCTTGGATCAACCAACTTCGGGTGAAGTATTATTGAATGGTAAAGCATTCAGCCAAGGCTCTGAAAAAGAGCGTGGCATTTGGCGTAATCAATATTTAGGCTTTATTTATCAATTCCACCATTTGTTACCAGAATTTACAGCATTGGATAATGTTGCCATTCCTTGTGTGATTGGTGGAATGGCCGTTAAAGAAGCTCAAGAGCGTGCAAAAGAGATGTTGGTTCGCGTAGGATTATCTCATCGTATAGATCATAAACCTTCAGCATTATCTGGTGGTGAGCGCCAGCGTGTTGCCATTGCTCGTGCTTTAGTGACAAAACCCTTAGCAGTATTAGCAGATGAGCCAACTGGCAACTTAGATGCTGAAAATGCTCAAGCCATTTTTGATTTAATGTGCGAAATCAATGAAGAGATTGGCACTGCACTTGTCGTTGTCACGCACGATTTAGAATTGGCACACAAAATGGATCACCGTTTTCGTTTAGATAATCACCAACTCATTCAGGAACAATAATCATGACTGAAATTTTTATGCAATTTATAGATCTATTTCTGCATTTAGATAAATACTTAGAAATGGCAGTACAACAATACGGCGTTTGGATTTATATCATATTAATCGCAATTATTTTCTGTGAAACAGGTTTGGTCGTAACGCCGATTTTACCAGGTGATTCTCTATTATTTGCAGCAGGTGCTTTAGCTGCAATGGGTTTATTAGATATTTATATTCTATTTTTCACATTATTAATCGCTGCGATTTTGGGCGATGCCCTTAATTATCAAATAGGGCATTATGTGGGATTAAAAGTATTTAAAAAAGATGCCAAAATATTTAAATTAAAATATTTAGAAAAAACCCATAATTTCTATGAAAAATATGGCAGTAAAACGATTGTCATTGCACGTTTTGTACCAATTGTACGTACATTCGCACCTTTTGTGGCTGGCGCAAGTAAAATGACTTATAAAACATTCGCCACTTATAATATTTTTGGTGCATTTTTATGGATGTTTTTAATGCTCGGTGCGGGTTATATCTTTGGTACCATTCCTTGGATTAAAGATAATTTTTCTGTGATTGTTCTAGGGATTATCTTTATTTCAATTTTACCAATGGTTTATGAAATTGGAAAAGCTATCTTAGAAAATCGTAAAAAAAATATAGAAAATTGATCAGATTATTTGCAAAATATCTGTAAAGCTTATAGAATTTGCGGACAAACAAATAATGGTCAATCTTTCCGACTGAATCAATTCCCTAATTTATTGTGCTTGGCTAAATCGGTAGCCATCATATTTAATTATCCTTTATTTAAATCTAGAATTAATCTATGAACTTAACTGAATTAAAACAAATGCCAGCTGCTGAGCTAATCCGTATTGCTCAAGAAATGCAGTTAGAAGGCATCGCCCGTGCTAAAAAACACGATTTGATTTTCTCTATTTTAAAAGCGCACGCTAAAAATGGCGAAGAAATTTCTGGCGATGGCGTTCTTGAAATCTTAAATGATGGTTATGGCTTCCTTCGTGGTGTTGACAGCTCTTATATGGCTGGCCCTGATGATGTATACATCAGCCCATCACAAATTCGTAAGTTTAACTTAAGAACAGGTGATACTGTTTCAGGTAAAATTCGCCCACCTAAAGATAATGAGAAATATTTCTCACTCTCAAAAGTTGACACAATCAACTATGAGCCTTTAGAAAATTCTGTGCGTAAAGTAGCATTTGAAAACTTAACGCCAATCCATCCAAATGAATTATTAAAGATGGAACGTGGTAATGGTTCAAGTGAAGACATTACAGCACGCTTGATTGATATGGTTGCTCCAATTGGTAAAGGTCAACGTAGCTTAATCGTTGCACCACCAAAAACAGGTAAAACTGTAATGTTGCAAAACATCGCACAATCCATCGAAACAAACTTCCCAGAATGTTATCTCATCGTATTATTGATCGATGAACGTCCTGAAGAAGTGACGGAAATGAAGCGTTTATTGAGAAATGGTGATGTGATCGCATCAACATTTGATGAACCCGCTGTTCGTCATGTACAAGTTGCTGAAATGGTGATCGAGAAAGCACGCCGTTTAGTAGAACATGGCCGTGATGTTGTGATCTTATTAGACTCAATTACACGTTTAGCACGTGCATATAACGCAGTTGTACCTTCATCAGGTAAAGTGTTATCAGGTGGTGTAGATGCAAACGCATTGCATCGTCCTAAACGCTTCTTTGGTGCAGCTCGTAACATTGAAAATGGTGGCAGCTTAACCATTATCGCAACAGCATTAGTAGATACTGGCTCAAAAATGGATGAAGTTATTTATGAAGAGTTTAAAGGTACAGGTAACTCTGAACTTCATTTAGATCGCTCAGTATCTGAAAAACGAATTTTCCCTGCAATTGATATTAATCGTTCTGGTACGCGTAAAGAAGAACTCTTAACAGATCCTGACGATTTGGCGAAAATGTGGATTCTCCGTAAGATTTTATATCCTATGGATGAGATCCAATCAATGGAGTTTGTTCTAGAACGACTCAAAGAAACGAAAACAAATCAAGCATTTTTTGACGCAATGAAACGCTAAGTATTGCGCAAAAAATATCTTTTTGTTAGAATATCGTGCTATTTTAAACTAAGTAGGCTTTTTATTAGCCGTTGTTTTTTACTTATTACTGGATTTTATTATGAAAGCAGAAGGTCATCCTAACTATCGCCCAGTTGTTTTCCAAGACAGCTCAAGCGATTTCGCGGTTTTAACGCGTTCAACAATCAACACTAAAGATACTATTGTTTGGACAGATGGTAACGAATACCCTCTTTACAAAATCGAAGTTTCTTCACAATCACACCCTTTCTTCACTGGTAAACAAAATATCGTGGATACAGAAGGTCGTGTTGATCGCTTCCGTAAAAAATACGGTCGTTAATCGATTCAAATTAAAAAGCATCTTTAATAGATGCTTTTTTTTTGAACATTTGAATTTTGCTAAGTTGCTCAAGCTCGTTTATATTAGTCCCATGTGTTATTAGCCATAACATATTTATTGGAAGATCTTATAAAGATCACTATGGAGGATAAAAATGACAACTACCAATAGAAATAGCGTTACCTATATTGATAACCGCACACAAAAACAAGCTGAATTCCCAATTTTGGAATCGGTATATGGTGATGATGTTGTAGATATCGCAACAATGAATCGTACATTGAACTTATTCAGCTACGATCCTGGTTTCGTTTCAACAGCAAGCTGTGAAAGTGCTATCACTTATTTGGATGGAGATAAAGGCGAACTACTTTACCGTGGTTACCCTATTGAGCAATTAGCAGAAAGATCAAGCTACCTTGATGTTTGTTATTTGATTTTTAACGGTGAATTACCAACGTTAACAGAATCAAAAGACTTCGAAAACATCATCATGACACACAGCCTAATGCACGAAAACTTAAAAGTATTCCTGCAAGGCTTTAGATATGACTCTCACCCAATGGCGATTCTTGCGGGTACAGTAGCATCTATGGCTGGCTTCTATCATGATAAGTTAGACATTCATAACCCTGAACACCGCATGATCACAGCACATCGCTTGATCTCAAAAATGCCAACATTAGTTGCAGCTGCGTATAAACATTCGATTGGTATGCCATTAGTTTACCCAACGAACTCTTTATCATATGCGGGTAACTTCATGAACATGATGTTCAGTTCACCATGTGCGCCTTATGAAATTGATCCAATTGCTGAAAAAGCAATGGATGTATTGTTCATTTTACATGCTGACCATGAGCAAAATGCTTCAACATCTACAGTACGTATGGCAGGTTCTTCTGGTGCAAACCCCTATGCTGCAATTTCTGCAGGTATCTCATCTTTATGGGGTGCATCACATGGCGGTGCAAACGAAGCTGTATTAACAATGTTAGCTGAAATTGGTTCAGTTGAGAATGTTGCTAAATTCGTTGCAAAAGCAAAAGATAAAGAAGATCCATTCCGCTTGATGGGCTTCGGACACCGTGTTTATAAAAACTTCGATCCACGTGCTAAATTAATTAAAGGCATTGCAGATGAAGTATTAGCAAAATACGGTAATGATCCATTGATGGAAGTTGCAAAACGTTTAGAAGAAGTTGCATTGAAAGATGAATACTTCATCGAGCGCAAGTTATATCCTAACGTAGACTTCTACTCAGGCATCATCTACAAAGCATTGGGCTTCCCAACACAAATGTTCACACCATTGTTCGCATTAGCGCGTACAGTTGGTTGGATTACACACTGGAATGAGATGATCGCAGATCCTAAGATGAAGATCTCTCGCCCAAGACAACGTTACATCGGACACACTCTCCGAAATATGTAATTTATTTAATTTTAAAACCGCCAGATATGGCGGTTTTTTTTGGAACCATTCTGACTTAAAAGGAAAATTATGAACACTCTACTAGGCCAATCTGTATTATCATGCGAACAATTCGATCTTCACACATTGAATAAACTGTTCACATTGGCAGATATTTTACAGCCAGTTGCATATGGCAAAGCCTATACTAAAGTGCTAGATGGCGCTGTAATGGGCAGCCTTTTCTTCGAAGCAAGTACGCGTACACGTTTAAGCTTCGATGCTGCTTTCATGCGCTTAGGTGGTAAAGTTTCAAGTACAACGGGTGTTTCATTCTCCTCAATCGTTAAAGGTGAATCCATTGAAGATACAGCACGCGTAATTTCAGGCTATTTTGATGTATTAGTAGTGCGCCACCCTGAAGAACAAGCAATCTACAAAATGGCACAATCTACAGATATTCCTGTAATTAATGGCGGTAATGGTGCAGGTGAGCATCCAACACAAGCATTATTAGATGCATACACAATCCACAATGAATTCAAATTGAATGGCAAAACAATGGACGGTTGTAAAATCGCAATGATTGGTGATTTGCGTTATGGCCGTACTGTTCATTCATTAGTAAAATTAATGTCTTTATACAAAAATATTACATTCACATTTGCATCACCTGATTTCTTAAGAATGCCTGAATACATCACTGAATTTGCGCGTGAACGAGGCCATACTATAATTGAAACAGATGAGTTGAAACATGGTATCCACAACAATGATGTAATTTATGCAACACGCATTCAAAAAGAGCGCTTCACAGAAGGTGAAGAAACTCGTAAGCCTGAATTAAGCTTCCGCATTAACCAATCAATGATTGATCAATATGCGATGAAAGATGCCATCATCATGCACCCACTACCGCGTGATAGCCGTGAAAATGCTAATGACTTAAGCAACGACCTAGATCAAGATCCACGTTTGGCAATTTTCCGTCAATCTGATGCTGGTGTTCCTGCAAGAATGGCATTGTTTGCAATGGTTTTAGGTGTAGATAATGGTATTGAAAATACAATCAAACCAGCAGGTTGGTTTGTTCCTTAATTTCAAAGGTTAACGGTTCTGAGATTATCAGCTATAATTAGGATTTACATTTCATTTATGCATCCTCTAGGAGAGAATTATGTCAGCCATTAAACAACTAGTTGCTCGAGAAATCATTGATTCACGTGGCAATCCAACAGTTTGGGTAGAAGCTACTTTAGAATCTGGTGTAAAAGGTGTTGCTGCTGTACCAAGTGGTGCATCAACAGGTGCAAGAGAAGCAATCGAATTGCGTGATGGTGATAAATCACGTTACGGTGGTAAAGGCGTATTAAAAGCATGTGAAAATGTGAATGGCGAAATCTTAACAGCAGTTCGCGGTATGGATGCTGCTGATCAAAAAGCTTTGGATGCTAAATTGATCGCATTAGATGGTACAGACAATAAAGCTCGTTTAGGTGCGAACGCATTATTGGGAGTTTCATTAGCAGTTGCACATGCTGCTGCAAATGAAAAAGGCATCCCTTTATATCGTCATTTAAACGATGCAACACAATACGTATTGCCTGTGCCAATGATGAACATCTTAAATGGTGGTTCTCATGCTGATAACTCAGTAGACGTTCAAGAATTCATGA
Organism: Wohlfahrtiimonas larvae; assembly: GCA_040394195.1. GTDB lineage: Bacteria > Pseudomonadota > Gammaproteobacteria > Cardiobacteriales > Wohlfahrtiimonadaceae > Wohlfahrtiimonas > Wohlfahrtiimonas larvae_A. The sequence continues at coordinate 51,327 of JBEBSR010000008.1, forward strand.
TTTTGCCAGTAGGTGCACCTTCTTTCAAAGAAGCTGTACGCTGGGGTGCTGAAATTTTTCATGAATTGAAAAATGTATTGAATGCTCGTGGTTTAGCAACAACTGTTGGTGATGAAGGTGGTTTTGCGCCTAACTTGTCTTCAAATGAAGAAGCTTTAGAAGTCATCATGGCTGCAATCAAAGATGCAGGTTATACACCTGGTAAAGATGTATTTTTAGGTTTAGACGTTGCATCATCTGAATTCTACAAAGATGGTAAATACGTTTTAGAATCAGAAGGAAAATCTTTCACATCTGAAGACTTTGCTGATTTCTTAGCTGATTGGGCTGCACGTTATCCTATCATCACAATCGAAGATGGCATGGATGAGGCTGACTGGGCTGGTTGGAAAGTATTGACTGAAAAATTAGGCGATAAAATCCAATTAGTAGGTGACGATTTGTTCGTAACTAACACAAAGATTTTGAAAGAAGGCATTGATAAAGACATTGCCAACTCAATCTTAATTAAGTTCAACCAAATCGGTACATTAACTGAAACTTTAGAAGCTATCAAAATGGCTGATGACGCGAACTATACGTCTGTAGTATCTCACCGTTCAGGTGAAACATCAGATGTAACGATTGCTGATTTAGCAGCTGCTGCATTGAGCACGCAATTGAAAACAGGTTCATTGTGCCGTTCTGACCGTGTTGAAAAATACAACCGTTTGATCTGCATCGAAGAAGAATTAGGTAATAATGCTATCTATGCAGGTAAATCTGCATTTAAAGCAGTGAAGTTCTAATTTGAAAATTTATAAAAATTAATATTATTGCTGAACGGTAATAATATTAGAAATACAAACTAAGTGATGGATATAATCAATCCATCACTTTTTTTATTGCTTCAATCAAGGCTCAGTCATGAATGATACTCACAAAATTATCCACACTTTATCCACAGAACGTTTAATCTTACGTGAATGGGAAGATTCTGATCTACCAAGCTTATATCAAATGGTATCTGATCCTGATGTCATGGAATTCTTTCCTTCCATATTGTCTGAAGCTGAAGCTCATGATTTTCTCAAGGCTATTCAAGATAAAATGAACCAAAATGGTTGGGGAATGTGGGCTTGTGAATTGAAAGCTACACAAGAAATTATTGGCTTTGTTGGCTTAAATATCCCTAAAGATGATTTCTATTTTAATCCTTGTGTAGAAATTGGTTGGCGCTTACGCAAAGAGTTTTGGCATCAAGGGTTGGCACAAGAAGCAGCTCGAGAAGTACTCAAATTTGGTTTCACAGAACTGAATTTAGATAAAATTGTTGCCTTTACAACTATCACTAATCTTCCATCACAAGCTTTAATGAAAAGATTAAATATGGTTAAAAATGCTCAACATTTTAATCATCCAAGATTAGAAGAGGATCACCCTTTAGCTGAACATGTACTATATGAGCTGGCAAAAAATTCATGGCTAAATTTTCAAAATTAAGATATGAATAAAGCCAATGTTTCACATGAAACATTGGCTTTAAAATAATCTAATTTAGATAGAATCTAGCATATCTTGTCGCATCATCAATGCTTTAATACCCTGATCGAATAACTCCATCAATGATTTATCTTTCATTGCATCTTTAAGCATATCCATACCACTTTGATTAGGATCTAAATGATTAAATTGCTCTGAACCTTTTCCTCTAGCTGGATAAGGTAAACCATTTTGTAAAATAATCTCTTTTTGAGTTGGCGTAGAAAGAGTAATATTAGTTTGATCAATCCATTTTTTATCAGCTTTCGTTGCTGTCTCGCTGCATTCAAATTGTGTATAAACAACTTTGTTATTTTCATCAATACATTTATTTAAAGCTTTAGATTTAGGCATTTGAATGGTAGATGAATCTAACATCGGCACTTGAGCTGTCGCTATGGCCGAAATAAAAATGATTAATAAGGTAATACAATATTTCATCCCCCCCCCTCTATAAACAAAACTATTCTAAAACTTTATCAACAGGTCGAATATTAGTATCACGAATTTGTTCTTCTACTTTTGATTCGTCACCAAATTTTTCTGCTGTTGTTATATTTGTTTCACTCAACCAACTATCGACAATAGCATCATATCCTTCTGGACAATCAAACTCTGTATAAACAATAGGATCTTTGCCATTGCTACATTTATTAATGGTTGAATCAGAGCTTTGTGCAAATGCTGGTATCATGCTGAAAGATAACAGACCAACAATGGCTAACTTCTTATACATATACAATTCCTCTATTCTGGTTATTTTTCAATATATTAATTTTGGAGATTATAGCAAATAATTCGTTAAGTCATTTAATTTGAATCAATCGACTAGCTTTAATAACATGTGGTAAGTGTCTTTCACCTAAGCCTAAAAATGATTCATCGAATGCATATAAACGATAAAACTGCTCATCTAAAGTATGAGGTAAAGCTATCTTCTGCCCATTCTTCAAACGTAATGTATCTTCTTCACTGAATGTTAAAATTGGATAATCTGCAATTGCACTATCAACTGCTAACAATAGATCATCGGCATGATTAGCTTCTAATGCTTGTTCCAACATATTCATCGTAACTAAATTTGGCTTAAAGTAAGGTGCAACTTCTGTTCGTCTTAGCATTGTTAAATGGCCAAGCGTTTCTAAACATTTAGCAATATCTTCTGCCAATACGCGAACATAAGTTCCCTTTGAACAAGTCACTTCAGCTGTGAAACTTACATCATCAAAACTTATTAAATTGAGCTGGTAAATTGTAATGTCACGTGCAGGACGCTCCACTTCAATGCCTTCACGCGCTAATTCATATAAGCGTTTACCTTCATGATGCAATGCAGAAACCATCGGTGGCACTTGCTGAATATCACCCACAAATTTATCCAAAACAAATTTTAATAACTCTGTGGATAATTCAGGAATAGATTTCTCTTCAATGATACTACCTTCAGCATCACCAGTATTGGTTGCGGCACCCAACAAGCATGTAAATTCGTAAGTTTTACGATTATTCAATAACTGATGATTGAATTTACTCGCTTCACCAAAACATATTGGTAATAAACCCGTTGCCATTGGGTCTAAAGTCCCTGCATGTCCTGCTTTTTCAGCCTTATACAACCATTTTACTTTTTGTAAAATATCATTACTTGATATGCCTTTTGGTTTATCCAAAAGTAAAACGCCATCCAAAGGACGGCGCTTGATTTTAGCTTGTTTACTCATCGTTATCTTTATTTTTAGCTTCGTCTTCTTGAATTGCCTCAGTAATTAGAGCAGATAGTTCATTACCTTTCTCTAATTGCTCATCGTATTCAAACTCAAACTTTGGAATTTTACGGAGTTTTAAAACCTTGCCCAACATTCTTTGGAACATTGGAGCATATTCATTAAGAAGGTCGATCATTTCATCGCGCTCTTCTCTAGGTCCTAAATACGTCACTAAAACTTTAGCTTGAGAGAGATCTCTCACCACTTTAACAAAAGTGATAGAGATCATCATAATACGTGAGTCACCGATTTCCTTACGGATTAACATAGACAATTCTTGTTTCAATTGCTCATCGATACGACGAGTTCTTGAGATATTCGCCATGTTCTGCTCCTTTTAAAGAGTGCGTTCCACTTGAACACGCTCATAAACTTCGATCTGGTCACCTACTTTAACATCATTGTAGTTCTTAACACCAATACCACATTCCATACCGCCACGAACTTCTGCAACGTCATCTTTAAAGCGGCGTAATGATTCTAGTGCACCTTCATAGATTACAATGTTATCACGCAATACACGAATTGGGTTATTACGTTTAATCAAGCCTTCAGTTACCATACAGCCTGCAATCGCACCAATCTTAGGTGATCTAAATACATCACGAACTTCTGCAACACCCATGATTGTTTCTTTGAATTCTGGCGCTAATTTACCAATCAATGCTGTTTTGATTTCATCGATCACATCATAAATGATGCTGTAATAATGCAATGCCAAACCTTCGTCTTCAATAATTTTCTTCGCTGAGTTATCCGCACGAACGTTGAAACCGATTACAATCGCTTCAGAAGCAACGGCTAAGTTAGCATCTGATTCGTTGATACCACCTACGCCACTTGATACAACTTTCACTGAAACTTCATTTGTTGATAACTCTTCTAATGCATTGATCAATGCTTCTACAGAACCTTGAACGTCCGCTTTTAACACAACGTTAACAACGCTCATTGCACCTTCATTGATGTTAGCAAATAAGTTTTCTAACTTAGATTTCTGCTGTCTTGCTAATTTAACTTCACGGAATTTACCTTGACGGAACAATGCAATTTCACGTGCTTTACGTTCATCAGCAACTACAGTTACTTCATCACCAGCATTTGGTACACCAGATAAACCCAATACTTCTACAGGAATGGATGGGCCAGCTTCTGGAACTTGTTCACCTTTTTCATTGATTAAGGCACGTACTCTACCGTATTCAAAACCTGCTAATACGATGTCACCTTTTTTCAACAAACCTGATTGAACTAAGATAGTTGCAACTGCACCACGACCACGATCTAGGCGTGACTCAACAACTGCACCACGTGCAGGACCTTCGCCAACTGCTGTTAATTCTAGAACTTCTGCTTGTACTAAAATTTGATCCAACAAATTATCAATACCCTCACCTGATTTAGATGAAACGTATGCGAATAAGTTCTCACCGCCCCACTCTTCAGAAATGATACCTTGTTGTGATAATTCAGACAAGATACGATCACGATCAGCTGTTGGCTTATCTATCTTAGTTACAGCAACGATAATCGGAACACCTGCTGCTTTCGCATGTTGAATTGCTTCGATTGTTTGTGGCATTACACCATCATCTGATGCAACAACCAATACAACGATATCCGTTACTTTTGCACCACGTGCACGCATTGCAGTAAACGCACTATGTCCTGGTGTATCTAGGAATGTGATCACACCTTTTGGTGTTGTTACATGATAAGCACCGATATGCTGAGTAATACCGCCAGCCTCGCCTTTTACGACGTGTGCTTTACGCAAGTAATCCAATAATGATGTTTTACCATGATCAACGTGTCCCATGATTGTCACAACAGGTGGGCGATTTTCAGGCACTAAATCGCTCTCGTTGAAACCTTTCATCAATTCATCTTCAAGAACGTTCTCACTCACAACTTTGTAAGCATGACCCATTTCTTCCACAACAATCGCTGCAGTATCTTGGTCCAATACTTGGTTAATTGTGACCATTGAACCCATTTTCATCAATGTTTTGATAACTTCAGCTGCTTTCACTGACATTTTATGTGCCAAATCTGCAACTGTAACAGTTTCACCCAAAATTACTTCGCTCTTCTGTGGTGTAACAGGCTTTGTGAAACCATGTTTACCTTGTTGTGGTGAAGCTTTACGCTTCTTACCACCACGACGACTGCTACCTTCTTCGTCATAATCAGAGAAATTTGAACGGCCTTTTTCTTTACCGCGCTTACCCACTGATTTTTTACCGTCTTCACGCAAATCGTTTAGATCACGAGCACCAGTTTTACGTGGAGCTTTACGTTCTGTTGATACAACTGGCTCAGCTGCTATTGGTGTTACTGGTGTAGCTGGACGCTCTCTCTTCTCACCAGAAGTAGATGATACTGGACGTCTATCATCTTTCTTCGCAGGACGAGAATCACCACGTGAGTCATTGTTTCTTGGTCTATTGTTGTTGCTATTAGACTTTTGAGCATTGCTAGAAGGTTTCTTCTTAGCTTTATCTTCAGTTTTATCGGTATTATTAAAACTAATTTGAACTTTAGATACTGTACTTTCACTTGCCATTCTTGCTGCATCCGCAATTTTTTGAATTTCTTCGTGTTGTTTACGTTCTTCTTGCTGTTTACGACGCTCAATCACTTCTTGAGCTGCACGGCCTTCAGCTTCTGCACGTTCTTTAGCAACACGCATACGTTCTTGTTGAGCTTTATCAGGGCCATTGTCTTTCTTAGCCGGTGCATTAGCTTTTATTGCTTCGCCAGCTACTTTTTCTTCAACGATCTTTGACTCAACGGCCTTTGTGTCTTTTACAATTTTCGGAGTTTCTGTTGAAGCTTCCACTTCAACATTCATATCTTCCACTAAGTCGTTATTGACATCTGAATCAACAGGAGATGCATCACGTTTTACATACGTTCTTTTTTTACGTACTTCAACGGCTACAGTTTTTGTTTGCCCTGGTGCACTTGAAACCTTCAACTCAGTATGAATTTTACGATTCAATGTGATTTTATTTGGTGCCTTGTCATCTGTTTTGTCTGTCATATTTCACCCCTATTCAAACCAACTTTTTCTTGCCGTCATGATGTATTGGCTAGCACGTTCTTCATCCATTCCAGCCATCTCTGATAATTCATCCGATGCTAATTCAGCTAAATCATCTAAAGAACTTACACCTTTCTTAGCAAGCTTATAGGCGAGGATATGATCACCTTCCAACAATTGAATCAAATCAGCACTTGGTGCTTTATCGCCTAGCTCTTGTTTTAATGTTGCATAAGATTCTAATGCCGTTTTTGCCGCATCACGAAGTGCTTCAACGATTTCATCGTCAAATTCTTCGATCTCTAACATTTCCGCAATTGGAACGTACGCAACTTCTTCTAATGATGAGAAACCTTCACGAACTAAGATTTCTGCTACTTCTTCATCTACACCCAATTCATCTACAAATAAATTGTTAATGCGTGATGATTCTTTGTTTTGTTTATTTTCAGCTTCTTCAGAGCTCATTACATTGAGCACCCAGCCTGTTAGTTCAGATGCTAAACGAACATTTTGACCATTACGGCCAATTGCTTGAGATAATTTCTCTTGTTCAACCGCAATATCCATCATGTGACGATCTTCATCCACAACGATAGATACAACTTCTGCTGGGCTCATTGCATTGATCACGAACTGGATTGGATTATCATCCCAAAGAATGATATCTACGCGCTCTCCATTTAACTCTTTAGTGATGTTCTGTACACGTGAACCTCGCATACCAACACAAGCACCAACAGGATCAATACGCTGATCAAATGATTTTACTGCAATTTTTGCACGACTACCTGGATCACGGCTTGCATTCAAAATTTCAATGCTGCCTTGGCTAATTTCAGGTACTTCAATTTCAAATAATGCTTTAATTAATTTAGGTGTTGTACGTGATAATACAATTTGTGGACCACGAATATCTTGAACGATATCTTCCAAAATTGCACGAACTTGATCACCCATTTTCAACATTTCACGTGGAATCATATTTTCTTTAGGTAACAATGCTTCAACATTATCACCTAAATCTACATAAATATTGCCACGCTCAACTTTTTTGATTGTACCGCGAACCAATTGACCCAATTTTTGGCTATATAATTCAGCCATTTGATTGCGTTCTGCTTCACGAATTTTTTGATAAATAATTTGCTTAGCAGTTTGCGCACCAATACGTGCAAAAGGAATATTATCCACTTCATCTTCAACAATTGCTCCAACTTCAATGTTTGGATCATCCAATTGTGCTGCAGATAAAGACATTTGTTTGGTTGCCATTTGCTCTTCTAAAGGCAAATCATCTGGTACAACCTTCCATTGACGGAAAGTTTTATAGTGACCAGTTCTTTGATCAATTTCAATACGCAAATCTACTTCTACAGGGTATGAGCGTTTTGCAGCTGCTGCCAATGCTAATTCCAATGCCTCAAAAATAATTCCGCGAGAAACGCCTTTTTCATTGGATACTGTTTCTGCAACTGTCATCACTTCTTTATTATTCATAGCTCTATTCTCTTAATAAATGATTATTTTTTCGAAAAGTTTGGGGAAAGATTAACCTTATCTAGCATGCTGTAATCAACTGTTAACTCTTCGCCTTCAGTTAATGAAGCTTGTCTAGCAGCCTTGCCTTTTTTGCCTGTAATCTTAGGAATAAAAAATGTTAAGTTTTCACCTTCGATTTTGCTTAATGTAGCTTTAAATCGACGACGGTTATTTACTACGCTGATCAATTGGACATCCATCTCTGACCCAATGTATCCCATCATTTGCTCGATTGAGAAAAATGAACGATCTAAACCTGGAGATGAAACTTCTAAAGTATACGCGGTGCTGATAGGGTCATTCACATCTAATAAACCTTCAACTTGATGGCTGACATCTGCACAATCATTAACTGATACACCAGCTTCTTTATCGATGAATATACGTAAAAGTGCATTCACAGAGTTTGAATGAAACTCAACGCCCCACAAAGTATATCCCATCGCTGTAATGGATGGCTCTAGTAATTCAGTTAATCCAAAAGGATCTTTACGCATAACAATACCTCCAAAATGATCAGCAACGAAAAAGCCCACTTTTTTCAAGTGGGCTTCATTATAATTGGTTGCGGGAGCCGGATTTGAACCAACGACCTTCGGGTTATGAGCCCGACGAG
>JBEBSR010000009.1:0-58087 GCA_040394195.1 Wohlfahrtiimonas larvae
ATTGCACCCACACAGAATTGTGTAGAAGAGTTCAGCGCCATCGCTGCACCGGCACGATGGTAATTGAGTTCAATAATCTGTGAGACAATATTATTACCAATAAAACCAGAAACGCACATCAGTAAGAATGTTGAAACAAAGAAGCTAATTAAGGAATGCTCACCGAGCACCAACATTACAATACCAAAGAGGCTCATCCAACCTAAACCAAAAATCACCAAGGTAATCACATTAAAGCGGCGCAAAAAGACAATATTTAAGAGTGCACTGGCAATGATCCCCACAATATTTAATCCAAAAAGAATACTAAAATGAAGTTCTGAAATGCCGTACTTTGCTTGATAGAGATAGGATGATCCCGTGAGATACGCAAACGTAATACCAGAAGGAAACGCACAGCCAAGCATTGCACCTAATGAACGACGATCTTTTAAGATTAAAAAGTAATTATTAAATGTTTCACGCAACGTAATATTGGGGCGCTCTTCTTTATGATAAGTTTCTGGCAAAAAGAAAAAAGTGAGAAAAAACGCCATAGAGCCAAAAAAGGTTAATGCCCAAAAAAGTGCGCGCCAGTTATCAAAAATATAGAGCAACATCACACCAACTAATGGTGCTAATAAGGGTGCGATCATCATAATCACTTGCACAACGGACATCATTACTGCTACTTGCTTGCCCTTAAAGACATCTCGGATCACTGCTCGTCCAACAACCATGCAAGCGCCAGCACCAATGGCTTGTACTAATCGCAACGCTTGTAAACCTTCAATATTGGCAATAAACGTACTCGCAATGCTGGTTAATGAATAGATTGTTGCACCAATTAGGATAATATTGCGGCGACCATATTTATCCGACAGTGGCCCGTAAAACATCATGCCAATACAGAGCCCGACTAAAAAGAATGTTAATGTCTTTTTTACTTCGGAATCTGTCGTTCCTAATCCTTCTTGAATTTGTAAAAATGCTGGTAAATAGAGATCTATCGACATTGGTGCAAATGCGCCCATCAGCGTAATAATAATCACCAATAGCGGCGTATTGGGGAGTTTTTTAGGAGTAAACAGAGCCATAAAATTGAAGTGCCATTTATTAAAGATCGATCGAGTCGCTAGTTTTTATCAGCGTGAAGATCAAAATAAAAATGAAAAATTATAGCATAACTATTCCTATTCCCACGCTTGCGCTCGATAACAGCAATTACAGCTTAAGTAAATTGGCAATATAATATGTATGAATTATTAAACAAAATTGGAATAAAATAATAAATAAAGTATGACGAATTAATCATAATCTGCTAATTATTAGTGTGAGGATATAAAAACTACGAAAAAGTAGAGAAGGAGCAGATGTGGTTAATCGAGAGAATCTAGGATTCATAGCGCTACTGTTGGTGGCGACTTTCTGTATGGGATCATCATTTCCCACCGGAAAGTTCTTAATTTCAACAGAATCATTGCCACCATTTTTCTTGGGCGGTGTGCGGTTTGTGGTGGCAGGCATGATTGTTTTAGCCATTTGTCGTTATAAATATGGATTAGCTGGCGTGATTCCTACATTTAGAGGCTCAATGTTCTTTGGTTTCTTGAACGTTTCCATCGTGGGATTATTGCAAACAGCGGCTGCCATGGGATTTTTAAATCTAGCATTGATGCGCATTGATTCAGCATTAGCATCAGTTTTATTTTTTACGAATCCTTTATGGGTTTTGATTTTGGCGCACTTTACGAAAATGGAAAAGCTGACAATGAAGCGTTTGACTGGCTTATTGATTGGTATTTTTGGTGTAATTTTGTGTTTAAAGCTCGGGAAGGGTGGAAGCTATTTAGGCATGATTTTTGCATTACTCGGCGCATTGAGTTGGGCATTGTGCACAATCTCTGTCAGGAGCTTTTGTAGGATTGATAGCACGCCGTTTAGCTTGGCAGGTTGGCAGATGTTGATGGGTGGATTCATTTTATCTGTAATTTCGTTGTCATCATCAGAATCGTATGATTGGACACAATTGAGTGGCTTAGGTTGGTTTAATTTAGTGTGGTTGATCATACCTGCATCCATTGGTTCATTCTCATTGTGGTTCATGGCTTTGCAGAAAGGTGGTGTTTCACAAACTTCATCATTCCTGTTTTTAGTGCCAATGTTTGCAACAGCATTTGCCATCATCTTTTTGGGTGAAGCATTAACATTAAAGTTTGTATTGGGCTGTCTGTTTATCTTTTTGGCGATCTATTTGGTGAATCAATCCTCAAGACCCAGACAAAAAGAAAGAGAAAACAAAACGTCTTCTCTAATCGGAGAAATGATCAAAGACTAGCTTTGATCAAGGTGAGATAAGGGCGCATCCCAATCAGCAAGGGTATCACATCTCAGATTAAAAAGATGGGACGATAACTTGGGAGTAAGGGGGCTGATTGGAATGCATTGTTTGTGAATTTGTTAGCTGGTTAATCCCGCTGAAGTCAGCATGAATCGGATGATTAGGGCAATGATGAATAAGCCACAAACGCCACTGCACCATAATAAAAACATCCAGCCATATTGTTTCAGTGTTGAGTTTTGATTAGACATTAGTAATGCACCTCCGATGAAACCTTGCCGCGAAATACGTAGTACGTCCAACTTAAGTAAAGCAGAATGATTGGGAGCATGATCAATGTACCTACGAGAGAGAACATTTGACTTGAACCTGATGATGCTGCGTCTACCAATGTTAAGCTTGGTGGAATGATGTAAGGGAAGAACATCGTGATGAAGCCGATCATACCCAAACATACAATGCCAAGCGTTAATAAGAATTTCGTCATATCTTTAATCTTTGCAGCAAATAAGATGATTGCGATCACAAGGATTAAGATGAAACATGCTGCGATGATGATTTTTCTACCATTACTCAAGTCATAAGAGATATTGGTTGAATAGCGCATCAAGATTGCAATCAAAGCCAAAGCAACGATCAATGCTATTAAAATAGGTTGACTGAGCTTAGCAAGGCGATTTCTGATGCTAGTTTGACATTTCATCATTCCCCAATAATTACCAATCAATGCAAAAGCGATCACCAAGCCAAACCCAGTCAAAACTGAAAACGGTGTGAACCAATCCATATCTGTGCCAACAAACTTCTGAGCATCCATATCAAAGCCTTGTAAGAATGCACCAGCCATTGCGCCTTGCATGAAGCTTGCTACCCAAGAACCAATGATGAATGAACGTGTCCAAAGCAACTTGTGGTTAGAATGTACACGGAATTCAAAAGCAACACCGCGTAAAATTAAAGCAAATAACATGATGACAACAGGGATTGTAAAGGCTTCTAAAATCACAGCATAAGCTAGTGGGAAAGCACCCATTAAAGCTGCACCGCCTAAAACTAACCATGTTTCATTGCCATCCCAAACAGGCGCAACGCTATCTACAAACTGGTCTTGTTCTGCTTCATCTTTTAGGAATGGCAACAAGATGCCAATACCTAAGTCAAACCCATCTGTGATGATATAAATCGTGACGCCAATTAAAATTAACGCTGCCCAGATGAATGAAGGATCAAATGTTGTACTCATTAGTTTGCTCCTTGTGTTGTGCTAACACCTTTCTTCATTAGCTTGATCATGTATAAATAACCTGTGATGAAGACCAATGCATAAACGATGATGAAACTGATTAAACTGATACTCATGTGTAATGTGCTGTGTGGTGAAACGGCATCTTTAGTGCGAAGCAACCCATAAACTACCCAAGGTTGACGACCGACTTCTGTTACAAACCAACCTGCTAAGATTGCGATTAAACCTGTTGGGCCCATTGCAATCACAAGGCGAAGCCAGTTTTTATTGGTGTAGAAAGTCTGTTTTTTACGTTGATAAACACTGATCACAGCTGTGAGTAACATTAAGCAACCTAAGCCAACCATGATGCGGAAGCTCCAGAATACTAATGGCACATTTGGGCGATCTTCTTTCGCAACTTCTTTCAATGCAGGGACTTGTTCAGTCAAACTGTGCGTTAAGATCAAACTTGCAAGCCCTGGAATTTTAATCTCAAAATGGTTTTTTTCCTGTTCCATATCTGGGATTGCAAAGAGGATTAATGGTGTTGGTTCATCGCCTACATTTTCCCAATGGCCTTCCATAGCGGCGACTTTCATTGGTTGATGTTTCAATGTATTTAAGCCATGCATATCACCCGCAAAGAACTGCAACGGAATCGCCGCCAATAATAACCACATAGCCATTGAGAACATCGTTTTATTTTCAGGGCGTTGATCACCTTTCAATAAATGCCATGCACCTACAGCGCCAATGAATAATGCTGTTGTCATGAATACCGCAATTGCCATATGCACTAAGCGATAGATGAATGATGGGTTAAACACAACAGCGAACCAATCTGTTGGCACCACTTGATTGTTGATGATTTCGTAACCTGCTGGTGTTTGCATCCAACTGTTGGATGACAAAATCCAGAACATAGAGATATTTGTACCAAGTGCAACCATGCACGTAGCAAAGAAATGCATGCCTTTGCTGACTTTATTACGACCAAACATCATTACACCTAGGAAACCTGCTTCTAAGAAGAATGCTGTGGTAACTTCATAAGTTAATAATGGGCCAGTGATACCGCCTGCGAATCTTGAAAATTCACTCCAATGTGTGCCGAATTGGAATGCCATAATAACACCTGAAACAACGCCCATACCGAAATTAACGGCGAAAATTTTGCTCCAGAAGTTAAATAAATTGATGTATTTGGGTTGGTTTGTTTTGAGCCATAAACCTTCTAAGACAGCAAGATATGTTGCAAGCCCAATCGTAATAGCTGGAAAGATAATGTGAAATGAAACTGTGAATGCGAACTGTATACGCGCTAGATCCAGCGCTTCTAACCCAAACATGATTTGCTCCTATAACTGCAATGACTAGCACTTTTGGTAGCGCTCATTTTACAAGCAGAATAAAAGCAGTACAGATACAGTTTTTAGTTAAAAACCATAACAGTTTTGCTGAATCTATTGATTTTGTTTATACATTATTAAATTATTAACTAAATTCTTTAATAATAGTTCCTAATTTCATCATGGCTTCTTCTAATTCTAAAGTCCATTCCATCCCGTAATTCAGACGAATACAGTTTTTAAACTCGTCAGATGCTGAGAAAATAGGCCCAGGCGCAATACTTATCTTGTGTTCTAACGCTTTTTGGCAAAGCTCTAGAGAGTTCACTTTAGGGTTAAGCTCAATCCACAAGAAATAACCACCTTCAGGCTCAGTCACTGCAATATCTTCAGGGAAATATTTAGAAATAGCTGCAAGCATCTTTCGTTGTGACAGTGCTAAAACATAACGTAATCTCTGCAAATGGCGATCATAATGCTTATGTTGCAGATAATGGCTGAGTGCCAATTGTGATGGCATGGAAGGTGAGATCGTTGTCATGAGCTTTAATCGCTCAATTTGATCTGTAAATTTTCCACCTGCAACCCAGCCAATACGAAAGCCTGGCGCTAAACATTTAGAGAAAGAGTTACAGTGAATGACCAAACCTGAGCGATCCAATGATTTCAGAGAAATAGGTGGATTTTTACTGTAATAAAGCTCAGAGTGAACATCATCCACAATCGTTGGTAATTGATGTTTTTCGATAATTTCTATGAGTTGAAGCTGTTTTTCTTTGGAAAGGCTTGCACCAATAGGATTTTGGAAGCTTGTCATCAACACAACAGCTTTAATATTGAATTTCTCGATGGAATCTTCCAATGCATTTAAATCCATGCCTTGCTCTGCATCCAATGGAATTTCCACAGCTTTCAATTGCAAGCGTTCCAATATTTGTAAGATTGCATAAAAAACAGGGGATTCAATGGCAACTAAATCGCCAGGTTGTGTTGTGATTTGAAGCGATAAGGTTAGAGCTTCCATCGCACCATTTGTAATCACCAATTCATTGGGCAACAATGGGATGCCACTCAAAATATAACGTAGTTCAATCTGGCGAATGAGCTCGCTATTACCTGTTGCAACATCTGAAATTAATTTATAAGGCTGGCTTGATAAAGCATGCAATGATTTATTCATGCTTTGTGATAACTCTGCAATGGGGAATAAACTTGGATCAGGGAAAGCTGAGCCAAATTGCACAGTATCAGGGTCTTTCAATACTTTGAGAATGGAGAAGATGAAATCGCTGACTTCTACACTGGTTTCATGAATAAATTTTTCGCTGGTGCTTGGGGCTTTTAATGTGTGGTTAAACGTTGGTTTCACATAAAAGCCTGAGCGTTCTTTTGCGTAGATAATTCCTTGAGTTTCTAATAAATAATAAGCCTCAATTACTGTTGCTTGGCTAATACCATATCGTTTACTGGCTTGACGAATGGAAGGGAGTTTTTCAGAGCCTTTGAGTGTGCCATTGCGGATTAATTCAATGAGTTCACTTGCGAATTTTTCATATAACTTCATGGAGTGATAATGGTCAACTTAGATTGCGGGAAATCCTGATATCGAGGACTATCCTTTGGCTCATTTGTGACATTTCTAATATAAATGGCTTCAACACGCTGAGAATATTCTCGATAAATACCAAGATAAATTTCTGGGTCATTTTCACCTGAATCACCCAATAAAATCAATTTTTTATTAGGATAAGCATCCAATAATTGTGTAATGCTAGATCTCTTGTGTGCCATAGATTCTTCTTTGGAGGCTAAAACTTGATTCCAAGCAGTGCTTTGTCTTAGCTTAATGAAGCCTTGTGGATAGTTTTGATCAATGAATTTACCCAATGTTGGTAATAACTGAATAGGGCTTGAAGAAACGTAAGCAAACAATGGTGATTTGAGATCACGTTGGAATTTTTTGAATAGTTCTGGCATGCCTTTTGCCACTTTTGGCTCATGTAAGAAAGTGTTGCGCAGTAGAGTTTTAGTATCTAATACAGAAGAGTCTTTGATGGTGTCATCAATGTCGGAAATCACAAGATAGCCTTTGTCCTGTGAATATAAAGCATAGCCTTTGGCTCGTGTATCATTTTCTATCGTAAAGTGAATGCGATTATCTTTGATCAGCTGTTTTGTATCTGCAATATCAAAGGTAAAGATATTATTACTTCGACCTGCACGATTCGTTGAGGTTAATGTTTTAGTTGTGCCATCTGCGAATTGGATATTAAATACTTTATTACGCTCAGAGTCTACTTTAAAGAGAGCTGTTTGTTGTTCAAAGTATTCAAGTTGTTCTTTAGGCAATTTTGCACGATCAATATCTAAATATGAACTTAGAACTGTATTAAAACCAGGACGAGATTCTTTTTCATAAACCCAAACATTCACTTCTACGTGGAGTTGATCATCTTTCACATAAGCAATGCTTGGCAGAAACATCACATGCTCATCCGATTTAATCGGTGATGCGCACGCAGTGAGAAAAGATACTGCTGTGGATAGAAAAAAAAGTGCTTTCAAAGTTTTTCTCACGATTTATTCCTTGTAAAGTTCTCGTTCGAGTTGGCTCATTATCTCATAAGGCACGAAGGCTTGACGATTTTCAATAGAAATCGGTTGTAAGCGAGGGAAATTACCTGTGGCTTGTGCTGTTTTATTGTCTTTTTCACACTCTCTGAAGCCACTTTGTAGATTCTTATTCTGAGTATATACAGCATCGCCAGTATCTAAATTATAAGCTAATTCTTTAAAGTGACAGCCGCCATCAAATGACTTGGAGTTATGCTCCATTAAGATTAATTGGCCATCTTGAAAACGATATTTATCTGTATATGACCATTTAATTTGGCTACCACCAAAATGACTGATATTTAAGATATCATTATCAAAATGCATGCCCATAAATGGATCGCCCATAATTCCACCTGCATTGGCATCTAAAACTGCAGATTTTGAGCGAATCCATGGAATTAATGAACCTTGATTGTCTGTTTTATAGAAGACCAATTCTCTTGGTGAGCCAAAATTAGCATTCTCAGGATCTGTGATGTTGTACAGTACTATTAATTCATAGTTTTTATCCTTATCAATATCCATCATGGATGAATCCAAAATGGTGTATTGTGGCTCTGCCAATGATACTGAAAATAGGCACAAAAATATCCATGAAAAACGCATGATGAACTCCTAAAAGTTAATAAATCCTTTAAAGTGATGGTGTTATAGTTATTGGGGTGTTTCCTTTATAATACAGCAATGTTTTTAATTTAAAATTTTATTTAAAATGGCTCTATCTAATAATCGTTCAGTGAAAGAACGTATTTTTCACGCATGTACTTTTGAGTTTTTTGCAATTGTTTTCACAATGTTAATTGGCGTATTTTTATTGAATAAACCCATTGCATCTATGGGTGTTCTATCAGTATTAATCTCAGTGACAGCTTTGTTATTAAATATTTTATTTAACTGGCTATTTGATCGATTCTTTCCATTTGTGAATGGTGATCGACCTGTGAAAATTCGTATGTTGCACGCAATTGGCTTTGAAGGGACTTTAGTCATTTTTACTGTGCCAATGATCGCTTTTTTCTTAAAAGTTGGCTTGGTAGAGGCCTTTATGATTGAAATTGGTATCTTAATTTTCTTCTTATTTTACACTTATCTTTATAATTGGCTGTATGACAAAGTGAGAAAAAAATTAATGAATGCAGGTGGTGAATAGATCACTATTTTTAATCATGTTTTATACTGAATTATTTAATTACCATTATTAATAAAGTGAAATAAATGCGCTGGGAAAATGAAAGACGTAGTGACAATGTAGAAGATCGACGCGGATCAGGTCGCCAACAAGGTTTGGGCAGATTACCAATGCCAAAAGGGAAGGCGGGTGCTGTTTTATTAATTGTCGTATTAGTGGCAGGTTATTATGGCGTAGATTTAACACCATTATTGAATGGTGAAATTCCTCAGCAAGTGCAAACGCAAGGTCAAACTCAGACTAAAGCTTCACCTCAAGAAGAATGTATGGCGAATTTTACAGCAGCAGCTTTAGGCATGACAGAAGATTTATGGCAATCTGAATTTAGGAAGGCAGGTAAAACTTATCAAGCGCCTAAATTAGTGTTGTATACAGGCCAAACTTCAACTTCATGTGGTTATGGCCAAGCAGCAATGGGGCCATTTTACTGTCCAGCAGATTATAAGGTTTATATAGATTTATCATTTTATAACGATATGAAGCGCAATTTAGGCGGTGGCGGTGATTTCGCACAAGGCTATGTGATCGCACATGAAGTTGGGCACCATATCCAGAACTTGTTGGGCATCAATCAACAAGTGAGAGAAATGCAAAATCGAGCAAGTAAGAAGCAAGCAAATCAATTATCTGTGAAGCAAGAATTACAAGCAGATTGCTTTGCAGGTATTTGGGGCAAATATGTTAAAGATAAAGGCTTGATGGATGTGGGTGATTTTGAGTCTGCCATGAATACAGCTTCTGCAATTGGTGATGACCGTTTACAGCAACAAAGTGGTGGGCGAGTTGTGCCTGATAGTTTCACACACGGAACATCGAAAGAGCGCCAAGCTTGGTTTAATAAAGGCTTTACTACAGGCAGTATCCAAGCTTGCAATACGTTTAATTAATCCTCAAAAACTGGCAAGCTTTAAGGTGGTCAGTTATGTAGGTATATTTGGTGTGATAATATGTCTAGAGATATACGCTATACAAATGTTTTTGTAAGAATAGGAGATCATTATAATGACTTGTCATTGGATGATTTACTTGATATTCAGAGATCCGACCCATTAATTTTTTCTTCGCAATATGTAAACAATCTGTTTTGCCCTAGCTGTAAAGAAGCAAAACTTACTTGGAGAGACGGAGCTATTAATAAGCCTCATTTAGCACTACATGTTTCTTGTTTACATAATAAGGATTGTGAATATGAAAATCCTATACCTGTTAAGAAAATAGAAAAGTATATAAAAGAAAAATCTCCAGAAGAGATTCTTCACATGTTAAAAAAGATGATAAGCAATCATCAAGGTCAGAAAGAAAATTCAATATTAAATAATATTGATGGTCAAAAGTTTCTTCTGGTTGAGAAAAGAGAAGCATCTTTAAATGTAACTAGTAGTAAAACAAGCATTCGAATTCCTCAAAAACAAATCGGGAAGAATAAAAAAGAGACATTTGAGAATGATGTATATAAAATTTATCATGGAATAGTAAGGCTCAAAATTTTAAATTTAGAAGATTACTTTAATTTACAACTTATTAATAAAGATAATACCAATATAATTTGTAGTATTGGAATTTCTAAAAAGTATCAGAATGGAGAATCTAGTCTTGTATGGAAATATACTCGAAATAATGTAGAAACATTAGAAGAAGGGATTTATACAATAGCTTTTTTAGGTAAAATTAAAAATGTTAAGGGCTTTAATAATACTTATCTAGAGCGATCTCAATACCTTACTTTAGAAAAAATAGGTTAATTGGTCTTGTGATAGTTTAGATTATTTTTTATGAGTTAAGTTGGTAATTTAACTAACTCTCAAAAATTGGCCAAGCCTTAATGGCGTTGCAAATGATTCGATTTAAGGTTTCTATATCAGCGCCATCACAAGCTTTAATGGATATGCCATTTAATATCGTGAGATAAAAATCTAAAATATCTTGAATAGGCGTATTGGGCGCAATATCACCATCTTCAATGCCTTGCTGTAATCGTTGCATCAACAATGTATTGTAGCTGTCTTTCTTTTCTTGAATATTATGTTGCACTTCTTGGATATGTTTAGAATTGCCCATTGTAGTAGTAATGAGCATGCATCCCATAGGTTTATCTGGTTGAACAACTTTTTTGGCCGTATCGTATAAGAACAGTTCAAAGGCAATTTTAGCAGTTTTAGCTTGTTTTAAAATCGGGATGATAGGGCAAGCTTCATTGGCTAAATAGTAATCAATACAACGGTTAAAAAGCGTTGCTTTATCACCAAAGCTGCAATATAAGCTCGGCGCTGTGATGCCTAATGCTTTGGTTAAATCGCTGATTGACGTCGCAAGGTAGCCATTTTCCCAAAATAATAGCATCGCTTTTTCGAGTGCTTGTTGTTCATCGAAAGCCTTTGGGCGCCCGCGTTTAATTTGCTTTGTCATGGTTTATCTAGATGCTCTTACCCACATTAACAATAAATAATCCCTAGGGTTTATTTTATAGTGATCGTTATAAAATAAATTGACAGGGCTTTAGATTCGATAAATAATACCATAATACTTTTATAACGATCGATATAAAAGTATTTCTTCTTTCGCTTTTGGAATCTATATGACAACCTCAAATTCTTCATTGCACAGTGGCAGCTGGCTCGCATTATTGTCGGCAACATTTGCATGTTTCATCATCGTCACGGGCGAATTTTTAGCAATCGGTGTATTAAATAATATTGCTGAAGACTTTCAAGTTTCAGCAGGCACGGCTGGCTTAACTGTTACGGCAACATCCATAGCAGGGATGATTTCTGCATTATTGATTCCTATTTACACGAAAACAATGGATCGCCGCTTTATCCTATTGGCGCTCATTGTATTGATGATGATTGCAAACTTAATCACAGCATTTTCCAATAATTTTAATATTGTTTTATTGGGGCGATTTGCTTTAGGTATTGCTTTAGGTGGGTTTTGGGGCGTAGCAGCAGGGCTAGTTTTGCGCTTAGCACCACAAACATTATCAACTTCTATGGCGATCACAATCTTCTTTTCTGCGGTAACTTTAGTCACAGTACTTGGTGTGCCAATTGGTTCATGGTTAGCGAATCATTATGGTTGGCGATTACCTTACATTGTATTGGCTGTATTGGGTGGCGTTGCTCTAATTGCGCAATATCTATCTTTACCTTCACTGAAGCCATCTTCAACGCTGCAATGGAAAGAATTAATGTTAATGCCAATGCATCCAATTGCTCGTAAAGGATTAATTTTATTTGTATTGATCTTCTTGGCGCACTTTTCTGCTTATAACTATTTCACTGCATTTTTTAAGCAGGCAGCAGGTTTTTCCGATGCGCAGATTTCAGGCTTATTGTTAGTATTTGGTGTTGCAAGTGTAGTAGGAAATTTATTAGCAGGTTATTTAGGTAAAATTAATGTTCGTTATAACTTTGCTGCCATGGCTTTGTTGTTAACGATTGTATTTTTAACATTTGCTATTATCAATATTGGTTTAGTTTATGCTGTTTTATTGATTATTTTATGGGGAATCGCAGCTGGAATGGTACCATCGAGTATCAATATTTGGATGTACATTCACGTGCCACATTTAACTGAAAAAGGTTCTGCATTGATTACATTTATGTTCTTAATCTTGATCACAATCGGTAGTTTAATGGGCGGATTTTTGATGGATAAATTCAATGGCACAATCTTGATGGCCAGTATGTTAATAATCACAGCCTTGGCATTTTTATTAGTGTTCACGATGACAAGAGGTTTGAGCAATGAGCCAACCAGTGAATGTGATCAATGTTGTTAATTGATATTTCATAGGTTAAATGGAATAGCTCTGTACTACAGGGCTATTTTTTTGTGAGTATGATATTGACAAATGACTCATTTAAATTAAAATATTTCTAATAGTACGTAGGCTTACTAATTTAAAAGAGATATTATGTTAGCGCAGAAACACACAACTTTTATTGATCTGATTCGCACGAAAAATCCTGATAATTTGGAAAAGATTATCTTGTGCATGAAATTGCTATCTATAACAGATGCGATAGATAAATCCTGTGCAGAGAAGTTGGATTGCCATCACTTGTCAGAATCACGATTGTTACTTTTGACATTGTTGAATGAAAAGGGTGCTTTGACGCCGCAAGAAGCCGCAGAATTGTGTGGTGTGACGAAAGCGACAATGACACAACAGATCAATACTTTATTTAAAGATCAATTGATTGATAAACAATCAGTTGAGGAAGATCGTCGAAAATATTTATTGATGATCACAGGCAAAGGGCAACAGGTGATTACTAAAGCTCTAGCAGAACATACAGAATGGATTGAGAAAGTGACAAGCTCATTAAGTGATTCAGAAATGGATCAGCTCAGCAAAATATTAGCCAAAATTAAACACAATATTAGATAAGACGTAAGGAAACATTATGCATTTAAAAGCAGTTTTAGCAAAAATTCAAAATGAGATGGCAGAGCAGTTGCCAGGTGAAGTATTACAAGCATTTGGTGCGAACTTAAATGAATTGATTGAGCAAAAAATTGACCAAAAAGCTTTAACAATTGGTGATCAAGCACCTGATATTTCTATGTTAGATACAGATGGCAAAGAGATCAAATTATATGATCTCTTAAAAAATGGCCCTGTTATCATTAACTTTTTCCGTGGTAATTGGTGTCCTTTCTGCATGGCAGAATTATCGGATTATCAAGAATCTATTCAGCAGTTCCATTTACCTGCAACGCAATTCTTATTCATTTCACCACAGATGCAAGCTTATAGTGCTCAATTGAAATCAGAGAAAGATTTTGATTTAACATTAATTGCAGACCAGCATAATGAAATTGCTCGTCAGTTTGGCTTAGTATTTACGTTGGATGACAATATTCGTGAAATTTACAAAAAAATTGGTGCTGATTTATTAGCAATCAATGGTGATGATTCTTTTGAATTGCCGATTCCTGCAACTTATGTGGTCGCACCTTCTGGTAAGATTACATATGCATTTGTTGAAACAAATTACATGATGCGCGCAGAGCCAAGAGAAGTTTTATCTTATTGTGTTTAACAATAAAAGCCAATTGATTTTTATCTTGATAAAGACTGAAAATGCGTAAGATTCCGCAAATAATATGGTATTATTTTTACAGGTTTTAAGTATTTTTGCTGACAGTTTTTTTTAACTCTCACCAGTTGTATCTGAAAAATAAAAAATTTGAGGATTCATTATGTTGCAGAAAGGTTTTACGTTAATAGAGTTAATGATAGTTGTTGCAATCATTGGTATTTTGTCAATGATCGCAATGCCATCATATCAAGATTACACTAGAAGAACATATGTAGCTGAAGGCTTAGCATTATCTAGCATGGCTAGATTAGCGGTTGCTGAGCATTATTCAACAACAGGTGAATGGCCATGGTCTAATGCAGAAGCAGGATTGCCAGCTGCCAATAAAATTACTGGTCAAGGTACACAAGGTATAGCATTAGCTCCAGGTAAGAAATATACAGGCGCTATTTCAGAAGATTCTAGCACGACAGACATTGTTATTTACTTCAATGAAAAAGTGATGGGGCAACTTTATCCATCTCCTGCACCATCTGATCCTAATGACATAGGAATTACTAGTTATGTTAATACGTTAACACTAACACCTGAGATTACAGCAGGATCAATAAGATGGGAGTGTAAAGCCAAAGGTTTTGATCTTAAAGCAAGATGGTTGCCTGCTAGTTGCCGGAGCACTATGGATTGGCCTTATAATCTTTAAATAGTCAAAAGCCCATAATTTTATGGGCTTTGTTGTATATAAATTATTTAATCAAAAAATCACTCATCATCAGGCTCATAACCTAAATTTGGGGCGAGCCATTTTTCAGCCTCTTTCAGCTCCCAGCCTTTGCGCTTCGCATAATCAGCCACTTGATCGCGCCCAATTTTCCCTACACCAAAATAAGTTGCTTCAGGATCAGCAAAGTAAAAGCCTGATACAGAAGATTGCGGGTACATCGCATAGCTTGAAGTTAAACTCATGCCAATTTCCTCAGGTTTTAATAACTCCCAAATTGTGCCTTTCTCTGTATGTTCAGGGCAAGCAGGATAACCAGGTGCAGGGCGAATACCAACATATTCCTCACGAATTAAGGCTTCATTATCCAAAGTTTCATCTTTTGCATAACCCCATAAACTTTTACGCACTAATTTATGGAGGTATTCAGCAAAACTTTCCGCAAAGCGATCTGCCAATGCTTTGAGCATAATGGATGCATAATCATCATGTTTTGCTTCAAAGGCTTCTAAATATGGCTCAATGCCCAATCCTGCTGTACAAGCAAATGCTCCCACATAATCTTCATTGCCCACAAAGTCAGCAAGCGATCGATTAGGTTTACCTGCTGGGCGCTCTGTTTGTTGGCGAACATGATGTAACGTTGCCAATACTTCTGTACGGGATTCATCTGTATACAAAATTGTATCTTCACCTGCATTGCTAGCAGGGAATAGTCCCACGCGTGCTTTTGCTGTGATCCATTTTTCATCCAAGATTTTAGTGAGCATCGCTTGCGCATCTGCGTAAACTTTGCGAGCTTCCTCGCCCACAACTTCATCTTCTAAAACGCGAGGGAATTTACCATGCAATTGCCAAGATGAGAAAAATGGCGTCCAATCAATTGTGCCAACGAGTTCATGCAGATCCACAGTAATTTCATGAATACCTAATTGCAATGGTTTTACTGCATTTTGTGCAATCGGTGCATGGTTAGCTTTGGCATCTGCAAAGGGAATTAAATCCACTTTTTGTTGGCGAGATAAATAGAGTTCACGGCGCGTTGCATATAAAGCTTTAGTTTCTTTAACGAAATTATCACGGAGTTCAGGGCTAATTAAGGATTGCGCAACACCCACAGAGCGCGAAGCATCCTTCACATACACAATGGCATTGTCATAGTTGGGATCAATTTTAACCGCAGTATGAGAAAGAGAAGTCGTTGCACCACCAATCATTAAAGGCTTTGTGAACCCTAAGCGCTGCATCTCTTTTGCCACATGTACCATTTCTTCTAAAGATGGTGTGATTAAGCCTGATAAACCGATCACATCGACATTTTCTTTAATGGCTGTATCCAAAATCGTTTGGCAAGGTACCATCACACCGAGATCAATCACTTCAAAGTTGTTGCACTGGAGCACAACGCCCACGATATTTTTACCAATGTCATGTACATCACCTTTCACAGTTGCTAGCAGAATCTTGCCGTTGGATTCATGAGTTTCACCACTTGCAGCTTTTTCCTCTTCTATGAATGGCACTAAATACGCGACTGATTTTTTCATCACACGGGCAGATTTCACCACTTGTGGGAGAAACATTTTGCCATCGCCAAATAAATCACCCACGATGTTCATGCCTGTCATCAATGGCCCTTCGATCACTTCAATCGGGCGAGCAAATTGTTGGCGAGCTTCTTCAGTATCTTCAATGATGTAAGTATCAATACCTTTCACAAGTGCATGTGTTAAGCGCTCTTGGATTGGCAATGAGCGCCATTCTAAATCCTCTTTCTTGCCTGAACTGCTTTCTTGCCCTGCATATTCTTGGGCGATTTCTAAAAGTTGTTCTCCTGCTTCAGGATGTGTATTTAATACAACAGCTTCTACAGCATTACGAAGTTTTGCTGGGATTTCATCATAAATAGCCAATTGCCCTGCATTCACAATGCCCATGCTCATGCCTTTTTGAATGGCATGATATAAAAACACTGCATGAATTGCTTCACGCACGAGGTTATTACCACGGAACGAGAAGGAAACGTTGGAAACACCGCCAGAAATATGTGCATAAGGCAGATTCTTATGGATCCATTCAGTTGCATTGATGAAATCTACTGCATAGTTTGCATGTTCTTCGATCCCTGTTGCGATTGCAAAGATGTTAGGGTCAAAGATAATATCTTCGGCAGGGAAGCCAACTTTCTCAGTCAATACTTTGTAAGCACGTGCACAAATTTCTGTTTTTCGTTCATAAGTATCTGCTTGGCCATCTTCATCAAATGCCATCACAACAGCAGCTGCACCGTAGCGCTTCAGTAATTTTGCATGTTCAATGAAGAGCTCTTCGCCTTCTTTTAAGGAGATAGAGTTAACGATTGCTTTACCTTGCACACATTTCAAGCCTGCTTCTAAAATCTCCCATTTGGAAGAATCGAGCATGATTGGCACTTTAACAATATCAGGTTCACCTGCAATCAAGTTCAAGAATGTGATCATGGCTTGCTTAGAATCGAGCATGCCTTCATCCATATTGATATCGATGACTTGCGCACCACTTTCCACTTGTTCACGGGCAACGGATAAAGCTTCAGCATAATTGCCTTCTTTAATAAGGCGCTTGAATTTTGCTGAACCTGTGATATTGGTACGTTCACCAACGTTCACAAAGAGTGATTTACCTGATTCAATGTTGCAAGCTTCTAAGCCTGATAAACGCGTAATTTTTGGGATTTCAGGTAATTGTCTTGGCGCATAGCTTGATACTAATTTTTTAATGGCAGCAATGTGTTCAGGCGTTGTGCCACAACAACCGCCCACGATGTTGATTAAACCTGATTTAGCCCATGATTCCATGGACGCAGCCATATCATTAGCGGTTAAATCATATTCACCAAAAGCATTCGGCAAACCTGCATTGGCATGGACTGAAATTGGGTATTCAGAAATACGTGATAACTCTTCCAAATAAGCACGGAGCATATCAGGGCCAAGCGCGCAGTTTAAGCCCATAGAAAATGGCTCAGCATGGCGAAGTGAGTTGTACATTGCTTCTGTTGTTTGGCCTGATAATGTACGCCCAGATGCATCCGTAATGGTTGCGGAAATCATCACAGGCAAACGGATACTCCGTGCTTCAAACACCGATTCAATGGCAAAGATTGCTGCTTTTGCATTCAAAGTATCAAAAATTGTTTCCACCATGATGATGTCTGAACCACCATCGATTAATCCATTGATCGCTTCAGTGTAGCCTTCTACTAATTGATCAAAGGATGTGTTTCTGAATGAAGGATCATTCACATCGGGTGAGATGGATGCAGTTTTACTCGTTGGCCCTAATGTGCCTGCCACAAAGCGTGGTGATTCAGGCGTTGAAAATTCAGCAGTAGATTGTTTCGCTAATTTTGCACCTGCCAAGTTAAATTCATAGGCTAAGTTTTCCATGCCGTAATCAGCAAGCGACATACTGGTCGAGTTGAATGTATTGGTTTCGATGATATCTGCACCTGCCGCTAAATAAGCACGGTGAATATCCAAAATTAATTCAGGTTGAGTTAAAGAAAGCAGGTCATTATTGCCTTTTAAATCTTTGTGCCAATCTTTAAAACGTTCCCCACGAAATGCATTTTCATCCAATTTATGTTTTTGGATCATCGTCCCCATTGCGCCATCGAGAATTAAGATTCTTTCAGCTAACAGTTGTGACAGACGCAAACAATCATCCATTTTATTATCCCTCAATTCAGTAAAACTTTTTTGGTGGCATTAAAAAAGCCAACATTCTTAGATTTTTATCAAGAATGTTGGCTTTAGAATCCAATCCTCTTATCTCTCAAGTACAGTACTTGTGGGAGTTAGCACCTTAAACATTGTTCAGGTTGCCGGGTTTCACAGGGCCTATCCCTCCACCACTCTTGATAAGTGTCCTTTACAGAACGCATTTTTATTATTAGCATGTTTGTGGCTAAATGCAAAGATAAAAAAGATAATTTTATGACATGAATAAAATTTTTATACAGTACAAACCATTATAAATAGAACTAGGCTATGATAGGCGTACTTCTAAACAATACAAGGTGATACATAGATGACCAAGAAAATAATTTTAGATTGTGATCCAGGCCATGATGATGCAATTGCAATACTTCTAGCGCATGGTAATCCTGAGATTGAATTGTTAGCAGTCACAACAGTTGTTGGTAACCAGACATTAGCAAAAGTAACACACAATGCGTTGGCAATTGCTAAAGTTGCAAATATTGTGGGTGTACCATTTGCAGCAGGTTGCGTTAGACCATTAGTGAGAGATATCGAAATCGCACCAGATGTTCATGGTGAATCAGGTTTAGATGGTCCAGAATTACCAAAACCAACATTAGAATTAGATTCTCGTCATGCTGTGGATTTGATCATTGAAACGATCATGAGCCATCCACCAAAAACAGTGACAATCGTGCCAACAGGCGGTTTAACAAACATCGCAATGGCAGCAAGAAAAGAGCCAAAAATTGTTGAGCGTGTGAAAGAAGTTGTATTGATGGGTGGCGGATATCATGTCGGTAACTGGAGCGCAGTTGCAGAATTCAACATCAAAATCGATCCAGAAGCAGCACACATTGTATTCAATGAAAAATGGCCATTAACAATGGTTGGTTTGGATTTAACGCATCAAGCATTGGCAACACCAGAAGTGGTTGAGAAAATCACTAAAGTGGGCACAAAGCCAGCAAAATTTGTGTTAGAGCTTTTAGAATGCTTTGGCAAAATGTATAAAAAGGCACAAGGTTTTGATTATCCACCTGTTCATGACCCATGTGCAGTTGCTTATGTGATTGATCCAAAAGTGATGACAACGCAAAAAGTTCCGGTGGACATCGAATTAACAGGTACTTTGACATTGGGTATGACAGTTGCTGATTTCCGTAATCCGCCAGAGCCAGATTGCCATACACAAGTGGCTGTAAAATTAGATCATACTTATTTTTGGGACTTAATCGTGGATGCGCTAGAGCGCATTGGCGAGGTGGACTATGACAAATAGCACTCCGCTTAAGGAGAAAACCAATGTAGTGCCACTAATGGTGGCACTTTTAATGGCATGTATGGCATTCCAGTTGAATGCCAGTATGCTTAACCCTGTATTGGTCACCATTGCAAAAAGCTTAGGAACATCAGAAGCGACTGTGGGTTTAACGCAAACGGCATTCTTTATGTCTGCTGCGTTATTCTCAATCTTTATCCCTCGTTTGAGTGATATTGTGGGTCGTCAAAAAGTCCTATTTACGTTAATTGCAATTACAACTGTTGGTGGCGTTGTAGCGGCTTTAGCACCAAACATTGAGATCTATTTCTTATCTCGTGTGATTCAAGGTGTTTCTGGTCCAGTTGTGCCATTGTGTTTGTTGATGCTTCATCATGAAGTGAAAGATCCTAAGCAATATGGGATTTTGATGGGCATTATCACGGCAGTGAATGGTGGTATTGCAGGGATTGATGCATTCTTGGGTGGTTATATCGCGACTAATTTTGGCTTTAGACCAGTATTTTGGTTCATTGCTGCAGTTGGTGTGATTACATTGCCATTCATATTGAAAGGTGCGCCAGAATCTAAGCCAAATGCAGGGCAAAGAATGGATTGGGTTGGCGTTATTTTCTTAGTGATCACATTGGCAGGCTTCTTAACAGCATTGAACTTCACAAGCAACATCCCATTAGTGATTGGCTCAGTGATTGTGGCTTTAGTTTCTTTCACATTATTTGTGCAAACAGAGAAGAAAGTTACCAATCCTCTAGTGACAATTGCAGATCTCAAAAAGCGCTCAACGTGGGCTTTATTGTTAACGACAGTATTAACCATGACAGGTATTTTTGCGATCGTGAATGGTTTGGTGGTTTCATTCGCGCAAAATAGTGACATTGGTTATAGCTTAACTGCAAATACTACTGCGATTTATCTATTAGCACCTTATGCTTTGATTGGTTGGTTAGTTGGTCCATTCATGGGTAAATTAGCGCCTGTTTATGGTTATAATAAAATCTTGCGTGTGGGATTAATCGGTAGCTTATTGGGCGTTGTGGCGTTGATGTATTTAGGCTTAAATACTTTAGCAATTCTCATTGCAGCAACGATCTTCATTGGTGTGACTTATGCAGGTACAGCTAATATCATGCTGAATGGTTTAGGTGTTGTATTATCTCCTAAAGATAATCCAGGCTTTTTACCAGGCATGAACGCGGCAGCTTTCCACATCGGTGCAGGTTTAAGTTTTGCGTTATTACCAGCAATGCAGGCTATGAATGCAACTTCTAAAGATGGCTATTTTAATGGCATGTTATTGGGTTTAGGTATTACTGTATTGGCATTCTTAGTGTCATTCTTGATTCCAAAACCAGTGGACGCAGAAGTGCAAAGCGCTTAATTAACATAGATGAATATCAAATCCTGCTTCGGCAGGATTTTTTATTGAACTCGATCAATAACGTTATGAATATTATTTGTTACCATGAGTAAATTAATCATAAATATCAATCGAGCATTATAAAATGATGAGAGCATTTATTTTGGGCATGATTTTAACTGGCATTGCGTTGGTCTCTTTCAATGTCATCATGCACAAGAAAACAGAAGTTAAAATGGAAATTGTCCAAGTGGATGAAGCGATTGTTGATCCTGATAAAATTCCCAAGTTTAATGAGCAAAATGCACCGAAAAAGAGCATTGAATATAATGGTACTTACGAAGGAATGTTGCCATGTGCTGATTGCAAAGGTACTAAAATCACGCTGAATTTAATGGATGGTCATTACAGCCAAACTGTGACGAGAATCGGTGTAGCAAGCAATTTAGATGAGTTCCATACAGGTTTATATCAATGGGATGAAACAGGTGAAAAGTTTCAGATCGATTCACCAGCCAAAAGCAAATACCTATTTAAAGATGGTAATCTTCAACAATTAAATATGAATGGCATAGGTTGCCTAAGTGTAGATGGCAACCCATTTGTTTTGTATAAAGTTGAATAAAATAATGATGTTCTAAAAATTAGAACAAAAGAATAAATTAATTTTTGTTGCTAAGTTGTAATCTTTTCCATAGTGTACTTTATTTGTGAACACGGTTGTAGAAGAGGATAGCAGCATGAATTTGGAAGATCGTATGATTCCAAAACAGACAACGCCGAATTGGGATGGTGTCTTTCTAGGTAAAATCATTGAAAATGATGATGAATTAGTTAAGATTGAAAGCAGTGATCATATTTTCTGTCAGTCTTTTTATTATGAAAATAAGATTGATGGTGCATTACCAGATATCTGGTTACGTAAAAATGTAGCAGAAAAGTTGCAGTTGATGGTGGAATCATTACCAAAAACCATGGGTATTATCATTTTAGATGGTTGGCGCCCTTATCGTGTTCAAAAGGCATTGCGCGATGTTGTTGGTGAAGTGATTCATGAGCAAGAACCTCATTTAACTCAAGAAGAATTTGAAGCACGCTTAAGTGAGTTTGTGGCAGAACCGCGCACGCAAAAGGATTCCCCAAGCCCGCATTTAACAGGCGGTTCAGTGGATATTACATTGTGTGATTTAGCAGGCAATGCGCTAGATATGGGCACAGCGTTTGATAGCCCAGAAGAAGATTCATGGACGGCAGCCTTTGAAGCAGAAGGCAAATCTTTAGAAATTCGCACGCGCCGTCGCATTTTATTCAATGTAATGGCAGATGTAGGGTTTACTAATTTACCTACTGAATGGTGGCACTTTGATTATGGCAATCAATTGTGGGCGCATTATAGCGCTGCTAATCATGCAGTTTATTCAGCAACAAGCTTATAAAAAGAGACAAAAGGAGAGAGTATGGAAACTTGGATTTCCGCCGATAATACCATTGGTTTATGGGCGTTTTTATTGATTGCAGCAACCGTTTCCATCGTGTTGGAGCAAAAGTATCAATGGGCAGCAAAGTTATCAGGTGCTGTGATTGCATTGATCATTGGTTTGGCAGCCACTAACTTTGGTTTAGTGCCACAAGATACAGCTGTATATGATGCTGTTTGGGCTTATGTCGTACCATTAGCGATTCCTTTATTACTGTTCCATGTAGATATTCACGCGATTTTTAGAGAAAGTGGTCGTTTATTGGCGATCTTCTTACTAAGCTCAATTGGTACAGTATTTGGCGTAATCATTGCATTCTTTGCTTTGAAAAATTACATCCCAGAATTGGATAAAGTAAGTGCGATGATTGGTGCAACTTATACTGGCGGTGGCGTAAACTTCGCAGCAATGGTTGCAAAATATGAGCCAACGAAAGATATCGTTGCTGCTACGACAGTTGCTGATAACTTAGTGATGTCTGTTTACTTCATCATGTTGATCCTAATTGCAGGCATGGGCTTTTTCCGTAAGAAATACCCAACACCGCATATCAATCAATTTGAAAAAGAAGCGGCAGAAGGCACAAATGATAGAACGATTGCGGAAGCTTATTGGCAGCCTAAAACAATTGGCTTGAAAGACATTGGTATTTCAATTGCTGCATCAGCATTATTGGTTGCATTAGCATTTAAAGCATCAAGTTTATTGAAAGCATTCTTTGGTGCACCAAGCAACATTTTAGAAGAAATCGCTTTTGGTTTAATCACTGATAAATACTTATTGTTAACAACATTCACATTGGTTGCGTTATTGATTTTCAGAAAGCAATTTGCAAAATTACATGGTGCCCAAGAGTTGGGAACATACGCGATTTATCTATTCTTCGTAGTGATTGCAATGCCAGCTTCAATTGCATTGATTGTACAAAAAGCACCAATCTTATTTGTGTTCGTAATTGTGGTCATGCTTGTGAACTTAATTTGGTCATTGGGCGTTGGTAAATTGTTCAAGTTCACATTGGAAGAAATTATCCTAGCATGTAATGCAAACGTTGGTGGCCCAACAACAGCTGCTGCATTGGCAATCAGCCAAGGTTGGACGAAGTTAATTGGTCCAATCTTAGTTGTGGGTACAGTTGGTTATATCGTGGGTAACTACATTGGGACATTGTTATATATCTTCTTATCTAAGCTGATGTAATTTAGATTCTATTGAAGATAGTATAAAGTCATCTTGATATTCCTCCCTTCGGGAGGAATAGTTTTATAGAGTATTTTAAAGATTTAAAAAATCCCGCCTAATACGGGATTTTTTTATTATTGTTGATAATTAATTTGAGTTAGAAAAATTTCAAATAGTTTAGATAACTAAGCAGATTCTGAATCATGAGAGAATATTCTAAAACTGCTTCAGCAGGAATCAATCCCCAAACTTTATTGTTAGCATCTAATGTTAGTGGTGCAAAGTAGATCGCTGCAAATGTGAGTAAAACTGCAATGATTGCGGGCATTAATCGGCGACGAGCTGCAAGGCCAAAATATAAACTCCAACGATAGAAGCGAACTTGCCCAGCGCGTTTCAACCATGCTCTTAGCCAAAATCTACGAATGAAGAATATGATATAAAAAGTGATTAATAACTTTAAGCCAATGTATTTGGACATTCCAACGATATTGTCAAAGAATGCAGAAAAGCTTTTAAAAGCATGATCACCAAAGGCAAATACTTTAGGTGAATAGTTATATTGCTGAGCATTATGGAATTCTGTAATAGCTTGGCTGGTATATAAAACATAGCCAATCACAACACACAGAATAATCCATTTCAACAATGACCAACGTTGGGTGGATAGAATAATTTTTTTCAAAGCATTTGCTGATTGTGCAATGTATTCCTCAGAAACAGAACGTTGTAAATGTTCTCGTACTTGTGGAATTGTTTTACCTTCACACTGTTTTTCTAGCATGATTTGGTTAATTTCTGATTCTGTGAACTTCTGAATAGTTTTAGTGTTCATGAAGCCAGAGAAGGGCGAGGATCGTGGTAGATATTGCTCACGATAAATTAAATCATCTAGATCTTTCTGTAATAGCACTTCTAGTACATTGCTGGACTCTAAAATCTGAGGCTGATCTCCATATAAAATCCACGTGATGTGATAATTTTTAATATTGCTTTGTGAACGTGCAAAATTCATGGATACAGAATATGCAAATTGCATGGCTAAAATATCAGTATATTGTTCATGCATGTGTAGCGAAACGCTACCATGTTTCTCTAAATTGGGTAAGCCTGCTTGATACAATACATCTGGAATGTAATGTGGTACATCTTCTTGCTGGAATATTAAAGAATATTTTGGTGTTGCAACTGTGTAAATTGTGCTGACTTCCGTCAAGTATGCTGTGCCTTCGCATGTGTTGCATTGCACTTTACCTGAGCCATGGCAAGGTGAGCAGTTGGTTTTTCCTGAACCCCAACAAAAATGGCAACTCTCATAATAATATTCTGTGCGATATTGATTATTATAAGCATCATGGCGCTGTCGGCTTTTTTGCGTTTGTCCGCTACCATGACAATAGCCACAGCTTGATTTGCCTGATCCTCGGCAGGAAGAGCAATTCACTCTGCCATATCCATTACATGTATCACATTCATAAGTATGACAAATATTTTTATCATATTGATGAGCATCAATGGCTTGATTTAACGTGCCATAGGGCGAAGTTAATATGTAATGTTCAACATCTGCTAGCGCATTTGGTCGACCAAGTTCTGCTCTTGCATGATCTTTCAGCGCAGCCTGATAATTGTGATAATTCAAATACACTAATGTATATTCATTCGATTGCACTGTGCCGATTCTACGGTAGCTACTAATGCGCGATGATAAATGCACAGTGAGCGCAACGTCAAAGTGATATTGATAGGCTTCGATTAAATCAACATCAAAATTAAAATGTTCTAAACGCGTTGAATCTTGAATATAACGATCAATCACTTGTTTACAATGATTGTGATATTGATATTTGTCGAATGCCATAATATTTGCCCGAATTATAAATGCGCGAAAAGAATATAACAGGCGTTATTATCTTGCAACATATCGACACATGCATTGCAAATATCCATATTGTGCCAATGTTGGGTAATTCTGCTAAAATCCAGCCTTATTGATAAAAATTAGGATATAAATAATATGCTTTCAATTGTAGATATCATCGCGGGCGAAATTAGCGCCAAAGCTAACCAAGTGAATGCTGCTGTCGATCTGTTAGATGGTGGTGCAACGGTGCCGTTCATCGCGCGTTACCGTAAAGAAGTCACAGGCGGATTGGATGATACACAGTTGAGAACATTGGATACACGCCTGGTTTACTTGCGTGAATTGACGGAGCGCCAAAAAACAATTTTGGAATCCATTCGTTCACAAGACAAATTAACGCCTATCTTAGAAAATAAAATCCTCAATACATTAACCAAAACAGAATTGGAAGATATTTATCTACCATATAAGCCGAAACGCAGAACAAAAGCACAAATCGCACGTGAAGCAGGTATTGAGCCTTTGGCAATGGCGATCCTCATTGAATCCCCAAATATTGATCCTGAAGCACTAGCAGGACAATTCATTAATAAAGAAGCAGGCTTTGAAGATGAAAAAGCAGTGCTCGATGGTGCGCGCTTTATTTTGATCGAGCATATGTCAGAGCAAGCGGATTTAGTGGGTAAATTGCGTCAATTTGTGTGGGATGAAGGCGTGATTGTGGCTTCTGTGGATGAAGCGAAGAAAACAGCGGCGATTAAGTTCTCAGATTATTTTGAATTCCGTGAGCCAATTAAAACAATTCCATCACACCGTGCTTTGGCATTATTACGCGGTAAAAAAGAAGATTTATTGAATGTGGATTTAATCCTGCCTGATAACTCTTTAGAAATCCCACAAGTGATGATGGCGGAATATTTCGGCTTAAAAGATATGCATAAATGGATGAGTGATACGATCCGTTTATGTTGGCGTTCTAAATTATTCTTATCATTAGCATTGGAACAACTTGGACAAATGCGTGATGATGCGGATGATGAGGCGATCAAAGTATTTGCGAAAAACTTGAAAGATCTATTGTTAATGGCACCAGCTGGCAGTAAAGCAATTTTGGGCTTAGATCCTGGTCAACGTACAGGTTGTAAAGTTGCATGTGTGGATGTGACAGGCAAAGTATTGGATACTGCTGTGATTTACCCTCATGCACCGCAAAATCAATGGAATCAGGCATTGGCGATCTTAGAAGCTTTATGCAAAAAGCATGATTTAACATTGGTTTCGATTGGTAATGGTACAGCTTCTCGCGAAACGGATAAATTGGCACAGGAATTATGTGAACGCATTCCTAACTTAAAGAAAATCGTGGTGAGCGAAGCAGGTGCTTCTGTTTATTCAGCATCTGAACTTGCGGCTAAAGAATTCCCTGATATGGATGTTGCGCTTCGTGGTGCAGTTTCCATCGCACGCCGTTTGCAAGATCCATTGGCAGAATTAGTTAAGATTGATCCTAAATCCATTGGTGTTGGTCAATATCAGCACGATGTGAACCAAGCACAATTGAATAAGAGCTTAAGCGCTGTAGTTGAGGATTGTGTGAATGCTGTGGGCGTGGATGTAAATACGGCATCTTCTGCCTTGCTCACATATATTTCAGGTTTAAATGCAACAATTGCGCAGAATATTGTGGCTTATCGCGACGAAAATGGTGCATTCAGTAATCGTAAGGCATTGAAGAAAGTACCACGCTTGGGTGATAAAACCTTTGAACAAGCGGCAGGTTTCTTGCGTATTTTTGGTGATAATCCATTGGATCGTTCATCTGTGCATCCTGAAGCTTATCCTGTGGTTGAGCGCATTTTAGAGAAAAATAACACAACAATGGATCAAGTGATTGGTAATGCAAGCTTTCTCAAAGGCTTAAAAGCGAGCGATTATACTTGTGAGCAATTTGGCTTGCCAACTGTGTTGGATATCATTAAAGAGCTTGAAAAGCCTGGGCGTGATCCTCGTCCTGAGTTTAAAACTGCGACGTTTAAAGATGGTATTGAAACCATCAAAGATTTGAAAGAAGGCATGATGCTCGAAGGCGTGATTACAAATGTTGCAAACTTTGGTGCGTTTGTGGATATCGGCGTTCATCAGGATGGTTTAGTGCACATCAGCGCGTTGGCGGATCGCTTTGTGAAAGATCCACATGAAGTTGTGAAAGTGGGCGATATTGTGAAAGTTAAAGTGATCGAAGTGGATGTACCACGTAACCGAATCCAGCTCACAATGCGCTTATCGGATGATATTAACCAAGTGAAAAACAATGCACCAAAAGGCAATGATCGCAAAGCAGGCTTTAATCAGAAACATGTAAAAGAAGCCCCAAGCAATAATCCATTTGCAGCGGCTTTGGGTAGCTTGAAGAAGTAGGAATTAATATTGGGATTATGGAAACATAATCCTTTTTCTATCTAATTGTATTGAGGTCATGATATGAAACAATTAGCAGTGATTTCTCATGGTAAGGGTGAAATTAGTGATTCTATATTTAATGTATTAAAAAACAATAACCATATAGCAATTCATGTAAATACAGAGAAAAATCAGCCTGATAAATTTAAAGATAACTTACAAATAGATGATGTAGTGATTCTTTATCGTTCTAATGAGTTGTATGGTGTAGGAAAAATTATAAGTAACTCACAAATAGGAACTGGATTAGGATTATCTGAAAATTGGATTATTAGAAAATATGAGCCAATTTCAATGTTAGAAGATCCTATTGCTTTGGATATTAGATATGATGATGGTAGTTGTATCAGAAAATATTGGTCGCCCCATGCTAACAGAA
Organism: Wohlfahrtiimonas larvae; assembly: GCA_040394195.1. Lineage (GTDB taxonomy): Bacteria > Pseudomonadota > Gammaproteobacteria > Cardiobacteriales > Wohlfahrtiimonadaceae > Wohlfahrtiimonas > Wohlfahrtiimonas larvae_A. The sequence goes on from JBEBSR010000009.1 coordinate 28,217, forward strand.
CATTCTACATAACAAATACTGAAGACTGCAAAGAGATTGAAGAAAAAATATTATCTAATTTATGCGTTACATTAGCAGATTTAGACTTAGAATATTTAACAGAAAAACATGATGGTGTTGAAATGAAAATAATAAACAAAAGAACATATCCATTGAATCAAATATTATATGGCCCGCCAGGAACAGGTAAAACATATAAAATACAGCAAATAGCAAAAAAATATGTTGAAGAAAATTTTAATGAAGAGGCATATTTGGCGAATATAGTCAAAAATATTAGTTGGCTTGATGTCATTATTTATGCTGTTTTAGATATTGAAAAGCCTTGTAAATTAGCTGAAATTTTAAAAAATAGATTTTATAAAGCTAAATTAGGAAGCGGTAAAGTAAATTCCGCACATATAGATCAGGTTTTAGTGACGCGAGCAATTAGAAATCCAACCAATCTTGATCGTAACGAAAGTACATATCCAAGAAGGGACCCTTTAATTTTTGATCGTAATATGAATAATGAGTGGTTTATTGTTGATTCAGAGAAAGAACAAATTACAGAGTACATTGCGGAATATACTAATATTATTAGGCACACTAATAATCCTTCATTATTGAGTGGGACAGAAAGTCAGAATCGTTATGAAATAGTAACGTTTCATCAAAGCTTTAGCTATGAAGATTTTGTTGAAGGAATTCATGCTCTGACAAATGAAGATAAACAAATAGAATATGATGTGAAGCCGGGGATATTTAAAATAATATGTGAAAGAGCTGTGCAATCACCTGAGAAAAAATTTGCTATTTTTATAGATGAAATTAATCGAGGTAATATCGCTAATATTTTTGGTGAATTAATTACATTGATTGAGCCTGATAAAAGACAAGGTTCTAAAAATGAAATGAGCATTACGTTGCCATATAGTAAAACGCTTTTTTCTGTGCCTCAAAATTTAGATATTTACGGCACAATGAACACATCTGATCATTCACTAACAAAGCTTGATTTAGCACTCCGTCGCCGTTTTGAATTTGTGGAATTACTGCCAAATTATGAGCTTTTAAAAGAAAAAATTACTTATACTGTTTATGGTGTGGAAATATGGAAGCTTCTAAACATCATGAATGATCGCATCGAAGTTTTATTGGGGCGTGATTATCTGATTGGGCATAGTTATTTCTTGGAATTAGAAGGTTTAACAGAAGAGAAACAACAAGAAAAATTAGCTAATATCTTCAAAAATAAAATCATTCCATTGTTACAAGAATATTTCTTTGAGGATTGGGAGCGTATTCAATGGGTTTTAAATGATCAGAATAAAGCGAAAGAAATTCAATTCATTCATATGGTAAAAGATAATCAGGATATTGAGCGACTATTCAAAAATGTTGAAGGATTATCATTAACTGATCGCCGTTATCAGGTTAATGAGAATGCATTTAAGGAAGCAGAAGCTTATTTGAAAATTTTTGTTGAGTAATGATTATGGTAATCATTCAAGTTCGAGAATATGCAGTTTTGACTAAGTTATCAGTGGTGGCTGATAGCTTGGATAAAGCTCATATTTCAGAAATTACTTTTAATTTTTTAGCTGAACTGATTAAGCAAGAAAAATTAGATGGAAGAATTTTTCTTGATCATATTAAATTAGGTAGCCAAGTTGGCTATTTAGAAACACCTGATATTGGCTTGGAAATTTTGCCCAAAATTGCGAGTAAATTGCTTGGTGATGATGTCGAACAACTACAAAAGATGTTGCAAAAAATGGTGAGCGTAGTTGTTCAAGTTAGTCCTAAAGAGATGCAGAGTGCGCATCTAACACGCAATCATTTGCCATTGCATGAATGGATATATCAGCAATTTTTGGATGAATTGAAAATATTATTCAAAGAAGGCTTAAAACGTGATTATGAGCGGGTTAATCGTACTGAAAAGTTCATGCGTGGGCGATTGGATATTAATCAAGTGATGCGTCAAAAGGCAGGGCAAGCACACTTATTTCCAATTCGTTATGATGAATTTAATTTTAATCGCTTAGAAAATCGTTTGCTCAAAACAGCTCTGAGTTATTTGTTTAAAAAGACAAAAGATGCGGATAATTGGCGGGTTGCCAATGAATTGATGCAACGCTTATCTGATTTGGAAATTATCCATAATGGGCATTTGCAATTAAAGCATTGGCAAGATAGCAAATTAATGAAAGGGTATCGTGCGATATTGCCTTGGTGTACTTTAATTTTAGAAAAAATGAATCCTAATTTTCAGCAAGGTAGTCATCAAGGGATTGCATTGCTATTCCCAATGGAGCAATTGTTTGAGGCTTATGTTGGGCATTATTTACAGAAAAATTTTGGTCAATATGATGTGAAAACACAAGAGAAAAAACATCATTTAATGAAACATCAAAATCAAAATTTATTCCAATTAAAACCTGATTTTGTATTGCGACATAAAGCATCTGAACGAGTAGTTATTGCTGATACTAAATGGAAAATATTGGATCAAAATACAGGCAATGGCTCAGAAAAATATGGGATTGGGCAAGCAGATTTATATCAAATGTTGGCTTATGGTTATAAATATCAACAAAATCATGAATCTTGCACAGATATGATTTTAATTTATCCTTATCATGATCAATTTACTGAAACATTGCCTGTATTTGAGTTTCATTCAGAAAACCTAAAACTTCATGTTGTACCATTTAAATTATGGGATTGTGATCAAGGCCAAGAAGGGATTCAATTCTTGCCTGTAGAGGTTTTAATATGAATAGAGTAAAAATAAACTACAAGAAATGTACAATTGCTACATTAAGTCTATGGACAATTTATTTATTGGTTATTGTTATTGGAATGTCTATTAGTGAATACATTGAGGCGCAAGATTATCACCGAACAGTAGATCTTATTCATATGAATTGGATTAGCAATTTAGCCAGTTTAAGTATTCCTTTGATACCACCTTTAATTGTATTTTTTGTACTGATTCGCCAAAGATTTTTACAAAAAATAATTGTATTAGCCACAAGTATAGTTTTTATTTTTACTTATAATATTCAGCATTATATTGGGAGAATAGAAGATCCTATTCCGAATGATAATATTATTGTAATGATGACTATTCTGAGTATGGTTTTATTTTTATTAATTTCTTTGTATTCATGGATCGCTTTGAAAATTATAAAGTATCAAAGTAATTAATAGTTTAATTCAATGAATTAACTATAAACTTTTAAATTCATTTTAAATATATCTTTAGGTTAGTCGGAAAACAAAATGTTAAACATCAGTTCAGCAACAATAGAAAAAATCATCATTCATCAAGTTGGGAATATTGGGCGCGAGGAAGAGTGCGTATTTTCAGAAGCAAGTGTGAAGCCAAGTGCATCGCTAGAAGCGCTATTATTAGAGCATTATTTATTGCCATTATCAGAGCTTGAAGATGCTTATGAATTTAAAGCAGGTGATTTAACGGATGTCATTGCAGGTTATGCGAAAGAGATTTTTACAGCCGATGAAGATTTTCATGATGCATCAATTAAAATCGCAGGACATCTTCACAGTGTGACGAATCACCCAAATATTATGGGTGGCGATTTTATCATTATTTTGTTTGATAATATCTTTATGAACTCTAAAGAAACCAAGGCACTTGGGCTGTTTAAAGTGGAATCGAAAGATGATTATCTCGATATTTATGATAATAATGGCACTTTAGAGTTCATCGAAAAAGAAGGCATTTCTTTAAGAGATATTCAAAAGGGCGCATTGATTTTGGCGAGTGATGAATCTGTGTTAGCGATTGATAGCCAAAAAAGACGCACAAAATATTGGCATGATGATTTCTTGAGTCTAAAACCAAAGCAAACAGAACATGCAGAACTCAAAGCAAGTAATGATATTTTGCGTGGCTTGAATAAGCGCATTGCAACGCCAGAACAACGCTTGGAGTTTAATAAAAGCTTAGAAAGCCATTTAGAAGAGCATGATGATATTCGCTTTAAAGATCTCGAAAACTTCTCGAAACCTTATGTGGAAGAGCAAGAGATCAATCGTGTGTTTAATGCGGTGCAGAACAAGGCAGGTTTTGCGATTGATCGTGAGATCAGCGTGCCAAGCCACCAATTCCGTGAGCAATCCAAAAATACGATGCAAAAGGCGAGTATTGCAGAAGGCATTGATCTTGTGATTCGCAGTAAAGATACTTACATTGATCAGATTGAAATAGTGGAAGATGGAAAAGGTTTTACAGCGATCATCAAGTTTGATGTTTATGAGCCTGAGGAGTCATAGAATCTTCATAAACTCATAAAGTTGTTTTATTAATCTATTTTGCTATAGTTCTACTATGCTTATTAATATTATTGTTTTTATCAAATAGTTATATTGTAGGTGAATACTATGCCACTTAGAATTGATCGCCTTGTCGTAACAACCATTGCGCTGATTTTATTCCTATTGCCATTTATATCGTATGGCGATTGGTTGTTGAATACAGCTTGCGTGGTTGTTTTGCTTATTTATGGTACTTGGCAGGTTTTTATGCTTATTTTGTTGCTTGGCACAAAATATCAGCAACGCTTGAAGCATCATCAACAAAATCTAATTTATGCAGCCATATTATTTGGAGCAGCTCTGATTCCAACTAAACTTATTCCTTTTTATATTCAGCAACAAGTGGATCAGTTCATCATCATTGTGAATGATTATAAAAATAAAAATAGGCAATTTCCGAATGTTGTCGATATCAGTGAAGATTATGAAAAAGTACAGATGAATGTGCCACAGTTTATTTACCAACGAGAAGGGCAGAACTTAGCAAACTTGGAATTTCCAGAGCCAGGAATGTCAGTAGATTCATTGGTATATGATTTTTCGAATCAAAACTGGCTCTGTTTGGGCACTTGGTCATTGTAATATTTAAGGATAAGTTTGTTGAATCATACGTTCAATCAATGCAGAATTTTCAACTTTTGGACGAGTTCCTAGATTGTGCCCAAACCAAATGCCATCAGCTGCTAAGCGGATAATATGTAACTGCTCATCTTGATCCGTTTTAGTATATTTCTCTTGCTGAGCATTGAACCATTTTTCCCATAAAATACTGAGTTCTGGGTCATTAATCAGTGCAATATACAGCGCCGAAAGTTGAGAGTTAATGCCCGTTTCTGTATCTAATAATATGGTCTTAAGATAAGCACGCGTAAAACAACCATATTTTATATTATCTTCTTGAATCAATTGGTTAATTTTACTTTCAAAGCGCTCAATAATATTTTGATATATACCAAGAATGAGCGAACGCTTATTGGGAAAATAATGTAATAATCCACCTTTAGAAACATCAGCATTTTCAGCCACTGCGTGTAATGTAAAACCTTGAATCCCTGATTTGAGTAAGATTTCGATTGCGCTTGTTAAAAGTAGATCTTTTGTATGATTTGAATGTTTTGTCATAGTTTTAGTGCGTGACAGAATTAGAAAATACGTTCATCACGACAACGCCACTAACAATCAATAATATTCCGATGATAGCAGGAAGATCAAGAGTTTGCTTAAAAACTATCAGTCCAATTAATGCTGTTAAAGCAACGCCAACACCGCCCCAAATTGCATAAGCTATGCCAATGGGCAAGGTTTTTGTTACTTGCGCCAATAAATAGAAGGATAAGATGTAACAAATAATTGTCATAGTGGTGGGCATTAGTTTAGTAAATCCGTGAGATTTTACTAAAAAGGCAGTGCCTATAACTTCTGCAATGATGGCGATGGATAGTAGCCCATAAGCTAGGAGTAAATTCATAATTGTATTCTTTAAAATAAAACAGTCTTGCTGGACGGTTATTATCTGATAATGCAAAATGGTAGTCAATTGTTCAGAGTAACAACTAATTAAATTCATTTTATGCAGCTATTGAGATATTCTCAAAATTAGTGATAGTATGAATTTATGGCTACAAAAAGTTTGATACAGAATACAAAATAATATCAACGCAGTAGGAGGAGCATTATGAAACTATCACCCATTAAACGCATTCCACATGAAGAAGTGATCGTATATTTCATGGAATCTATTGAGTCTGGTGGCTTTTTACCAGGAGAAACACTGCCTTCTATCCCTGATGTCGCACGACGACTAAACTACACAGAAGCTGAAGTTTTGCATGCAGTTGATATTTTAAAAGCTGAAAATATTTTCTTAGATGGTATTGGTGGTGCACTGACTTTAACAAGAAGCGATAAAGACTTAATTTTAGGCCGTTTACGTAGTCGAATCCTCAATATTCATCCAGAAGATATCATTGATCTTTTAGAAATCCGTGAAGGATTAGAAACCCGTGCATTTGTATTAGCAACTAAACGTGCAACCAAACAGGATTTAGAAGAGATTGAAGCAGCTTTGCTTGCTTTAGAAGCTCGCGTGAAATTAGGTAAGACAGCAGCGAAAGAAGATTTACGTTTCCATTTGGCTTTAGTTAAAGCAAGTCATAACAGCATGATGGTGGAAATGATGATGATTATTTTCGAGCGCTTCTTTGAAACCTTGAATGAAACGCGTACTAACATCCGTAAACTAGATAACGTGGATCATTTTATTGATGTGCATAGAGAAATTTATAATGCATTGCTTGCGAAAGATGCAGATCTTGGTGTGACATTGATGAAAAATCATATCGAAAAAACTATCGCGTTGTATCACGATTTATAACCTCAGTTTTGATCATTTGTAAACTTAAATGCCCAATGACATATTGGGCATTTTTGTGTCTACTATGAAAATATTATGTAGTTTACAATCTCTTTAATAACAACATATTGCATAAAATATATATCATTATTAATATTTTTCATCTTATTTTCATTGACGATACTCTCAAAAAAAGCTATCAAATAGCATTACTACAATATTTTTGGGAGGATTTTGAGTATGAATGGTCGTAAAAAAATTATCGCAGGTACATTATTAACATTATTATTAGCTGCATGTTCACAAGAGGCTGAGAAACCAGCAGCAACAGTATCTAATGATGCACCAAAGGCAACAACTGAAGCGCCGAAAGAAGCACCAAAAGCGGTAGCAGAAGATAAATTAAATACACGCTTTGTAACAATTGCAACAGGCGGTGCATCTGGTCCATATAACATCATTGCGACTACAATGGGAGAGATTTATGCTGAAAAGTATAAAGCTAACTCTAAAACTCAAACAACAGGGGCTTCTGTAGAAAATATTAACTTGATTGATCAAGGTAAAGCAGAAATGGCATTTGTCATGAGTGATGCATTGAACCAAGCAATCAATGGCGAAGCACCATTCCAAAAGAAAATTGATTCAGTGAAACAAATTGCTGTGTTATATCCAAACTTCGTACAGATCGTAACTTCACAAAAATCAGGCATTAAAACGATTGAAGATTTGAAAGGTAAGCGTGTTGCTGTGGGTGATCAAAACTCAGGCGTAGAAGTGAATGCCCGTTCATTATTGAATGGCCACGGCATTACTTACGATGATTTGAAAGTGGATTACTTAGGTTATGCAGAAGCAGCGGATGCACTTCGTGCTGGCCGTATTGATGCTGCATTCTTAACAAGTGGCTTACCAAATGCTTCTTTAATGGAATTAGCACAAGGTTTTGATCTTCAATTAGTCACAGTTAGCCCAGAAAATATTGCAACAATTGCACAAGATAAGCCATATTTTATGGCGATGGAAATCCCTGCAAATACTTATGGTAATGCAGAAGCAATCCCAACAGCAGTAATCATGAATGCTTTAGTTGTGAATAGTAAATTGAGTGATGATGATGTTTATAAATTAACGAAAACATTCTTCGAAAACTTGGATCGTTTACAAAATTCTCACCAAGCTGTGAAAGATGTTTCTTTTGAACAAGCTCAAAAAGGTATGGTTGCGCCAATCCATCCAGGTGCTCAGAAGTATTACGATGAGCAAAATCAACAGTAAGCTTATGATCCTAGTAACAGCGATGATGCTGTTGCTAGGTGCTTCATTGTATCCATGGTTCACAATTATAAATTTGAAAACTGAACAGTTTTCATGTGATTTCAGAGAAGATGTTTTGACATTGCAGTGGATTCATTCTGTTGAGCGAGAAATGTGGCGAGAAACTTATCAAGCAGAAGATAATCATCTTCGTTTGTTTCGTTCACAATTCAAAACATTTGGTGCAGGCACACCATACAACGAACCATTAAAAACTCAAAATGGCTTTGTTGAATCGAATCCTAATTTAAATATGTCAAAAATTAATTGGATCATCTCTCGTAATGTGGAATCTACGTTAAGTACACTCAATGGAGAAATTTCAATTTATCAATACTTTGATGATTATTCTGAAATTGCAATTTCCACACAAAAGCGCACTATTTGGACATTTTTAAAGGACACTTGTTATGACAAGTTCACAGCCTCAAATTGATGAAGGGCAGAAAATTCTTGAGAAATTTGACCGAGAATCTCTGGTTCGCAACCCTTCCAATCATAATATTAAGTTATTCATTGCGGGTTTAGCACTATTTTATTCGCTGTATCATTTAGTCACCACTTATTATCCTATTCCACAATTGTTATATCGTGCTGCGCACGTTTCGATTGGTTTAGCATTAATTTTCTTAATTTATCCTGCTTATCCATCTCAAAATCGCACAAAAGTACCTCTCTATGATTGGTTTTTAATGCTCTGTGCCTTTGCATCCTTTGGTTATCTCTGGATTGAATATGATGCCATTATGAATACTCGTGGTGGTATTCCTAATAAGTTAGACATTGCATTCGGCATTATGACGGTGATTTTAGTCATTGATGGCGCACGCCGTGTGATGGGCTGGATTCTACCAATTCTAGCATTAACATTTTTGATCTATCCTTTCATCAGTCATTATGATTTTATGCCTGATCGCCTGTTAACACGCCCTTATGATTTGGGAGATATTTTTGGGCAAATGTATCTCAAAATGGAAGGAATATATTCAACAGCAATTGGTGCTTCTGTATCATTTATTTTCTTGTTCATTCTGTTTGGCGCATTTTTGGCTAAATCTGGCATGGGGCAATTATTCAATGATTTAGCTTTAGCGTTGGCTGGCCATAAGCAAGGTGGACCAGCTAAAGTTGCTGTAATTTCCAGTGGATTCATGGGCAGTATCAATGGTTCAGCCGTTGGTAACGTTGTGGGTACAGGCGTATTCACAATCCCGATGATGAAACGCGTGGGTTACAATGCCAACTTTGCGGGTGCTGTTGAGGCCAGTGCTTCTGTGGGCGGGCAAATTTTACCACCAATTATGGGTGCAAGTGCATTCATCATGGCGGAAACTACAGGCGTTAAATATAGCACGATCGCATTGGCAGCATTTTTCCCAGCATTGCTTTATTATTTGGGCGTAATTGCGCAAGTTCACTTTAGAGCAGGGAAGGATAATCTTAAAGGCATTCCAAAGGCTGATTTGCCTAAAGTGAAAGAAGTATTATTAGCACGTGGGCACTTATTGATTCCAATTTTTGCTTTAGTCTATTTCTTATCTGAATCTGTACCGATTAACTTTGCGGCTTTTTATACGATTATTATTAGTGTGATTGTGAGCCAGTTTAAGAAAGAAACTCGCATGAGTTTTAAAGATATTGTGGATGCATTGATTTCTGGTGCGAAACAATCATTACCAGTTATGGCAGCTTGTGCGGTTGTGGGTATTATTATTGGCACAGTGAGCTTAACTGGCTTTGCAAGCGTGATGATTTCTATGATCACAAGCATTGGTAAAGATTCATTGTTCCTCACATTATTCTTAACAATGTTAGCTTCTATGGTATTGGGCATGGGATTACCATCCATTCCTGCATATATCATCACGGCAACAATGGCAGCACCTGCTATTGCGGGCTTAGGTGTACCAGTATTGGTTGCACATTTATTTGTATTCTATTTCGGATTGTTCGCAAATATCACGCCACCAGTTGCATTGGCATCTTTTGCAGGCGCAGGGATTGCAGGTGGTGATCCGATGAAAACGGGTTGGCAATCATTGAAGCTCGCTTTAGCGGGCTTCATCGTGCCATTTATGTTCGTTTACAATCCTGCGATGTTGTATATCGACACAACAGGTTTAACAAGCATGAATGTGACAGAGTTTCCAGCACCACCAATTTTATCTATGATCATGATTGCAGTCACTTCAATCATAGGTGTAATTAGCTTGGGTGCAGCAGTGGAAGGTTACTTTAAATCACGTCTGAATGTGATTGAACGTTTAATCCTAGCAGCGGGTGCTTTAATGTTGATTATTCCTGAATTATATACAGATATTGCAGGGATGATTGTGGTTGCTGGCATGGCGATGTTTAATCTGCAAAAATCTAAACGATTAAGCACGATATAATTTTTTGAGATCTATTGGAAACCCTGCGAAAGCAGGGTTTTGTTTTTATGTTATAATAACAATGAGTTATGTTTTATTTTATATTGATGTTGAAAAGGTTTTGTTATAAAAAATGATGATTAGAGGAGATTCTTGTATAGGCGTATAAGGGTAGAAATAACCTTGAGGAGGGTTTATGAAGAAAAATATTCTTTACAAGATTATTGGGACAATTTTAGTGGTTGTCTCATCATTATTGACAGTAAGTTTTGGAGAAGCAAGGCGCCCTGAATGTATTGTGCCATCCAATACGGGCGGAGCACTTGATCTAACATGCAAGTTAATCCAACAAGGTTTTAAGGAATCTGGCGTTGTTATGCGCCCGATTCGTATTGTTTATATGCCTGGTTCTGTTGGTGCGGATGCCTATCAACATATCATTACAGAGAGAAATAGTGATATAAACACTATTATCGCCTTTTCTTCAGGCTCTTTGTTGAATATCGCTGAAGGAAAATTTGGTACATATAATAAGAACAGTGTTAAATGGTTAGCAGCGGTTGGCCTAGGATATGGTGTTATCTCTGTCAAAACGGATTCTAATATTAGAGATTTGGATGATTTGGTGACTATGCTTAAAGAAGATCCTAAGTCTGTAGTCTTGGGTGGCAATGGTGGGATTGGCAGTCAAGATTGGTTAAAAATTGCTTTATTGAGCAAAGCTGCTGGATTAAATATGCAAGACATATCTTATGCTCCTTTGAATGGTGGTGGTGAAATTATTGCTAGTTTGTATAAAGGAGATATTGATGTGATGAGCTCAGGAATTACGGAAGCAACACCATATTTAGATAGTGGAGATATCCGCATTTTAGCTGTTTTCGCAGACAAAAGAGTGGAAGGGCGGCTCAGTAATATCCCCACAGCAAAGGAGCAAGGCTATGATGTAGTTTGGCCTATCATTCGTGGTTTTTATATGGGGCCAAATGTTACTGAAGATGAGTACAATTGGTGGAAAGAGAAATTTAATGAATTATTAATCACTCAAGAATTTCAGGTTTTACGAACAGAATATGATTTGTTGCCATTTGCAGTGACAGGTGATGAGCTGAAAGTGCTAATTGAAAAACAAATACAAGATTTACGTATAGTTTCAAAAGAATTTGGGCTGCTTAAATGATACTCATTGTTCACCTTGATTATTTGGAATTTAAACACTCAGAATTATATGCTGCTCAAGCAAGAGTGAAGAATAGAGCGTTTCTTTTTAGAAAATCTTCATAACTTTATACCGTTAATGAGTTTATCTTGCTAGAATTCACATTAAAGAATTCACTAGGAGTTGAAAGATGGTATTAATAGTCGTAGCAATCGCAGTTGTTGTATACATCTTAACCGCTGTATTTATGAAGAAAGAACAAGTGAGAAGATTATGGTTTATTGCATTTTTCTTACTCATCATTGCAACTGCATGTAGCGTTATATTTATGCAGTTTGACAAAGATAGCTTACTTGCTAATGCAAAAGAGATGTCTGAACTTTATATCGTATATTTCTTGATCACACTTTTACCGGCTTTAGCTTTGATTAACTTATGGATGTTTAGATCTGTATTTTGGAAGGTTTTACGTGGTAAAGAGATTGTTTTAGAGAAAGAAGCTAAAAAATAAATTGATTCAGCTTCTTTCATAAAACCTGAATGCAGATATAAAATTATATCTGCATTTTTTCTGCCTCAGATAAAATCCATTGCATGAAATATCGTACTTCTTTACGTTGGTTATGGGGTAAAGTTACAAGGTAATAGGCAAATTGTGTTGGCCAAGGTAAATCGAGTACTTTAACTAATTTGCCCTCCGCAATTTCATCCAATGCATATTCTTGTGGAATTAAAGCAATGCCTTGTCCAGCAATAGCTGCTTTCATCAATAAATAATCATCCCCAAATGCGGAGCCTTGTTCAGCTCGATCATCTGTTATAACGTCATGAGCATTTAACCAAAGTGACCAATCAGCACGATCAGAATCTTGTAACAATGGATATTGTAGGCAATCCTCAGGTTTTAAAATGGGTTGATTAGGCTTCAATAAAGCAGGGCTAGCAACAGGCAAAAGCACAGGAGCCATTAATGGCTCAGAGACTAAATTAGGATAATCCCCCAAACCATGACGAATGGCGACATCAATATTATCTCGTTGTAAATTTATTAAATGTGAGGATGCATCAATATGGATCTCAATTTCAGGATACAATTGTTTGAAATTCCCCAATCGCGGTATTAACCATGAAGCTGCAAAGGATGGCATAGTGCTAATGCGCACAGATTTATGAATATTCACTTGCGCTAATGTGTGCATAGCATTTTCGATTTGCTCAAATGCTATGAGCAATGTCGGAAAAATTTGTTGCCCTGCATCTGTGAGCTCCATTTTTATACGGCTACGAATGAATAATTGTACGTTAAAACGTTCCTCAATCAGCCTAATTTGCTGACTCACAGCGCCAGATGTTACGCCCATAGATTCAGCAGCTAGCTTGATGCTTTGGTGCTTTGCAACTTCAGTAAATGCCCGAAGTGCTAATAGTGGAAAAACAGGATTCATAGTTTAGAATTCCTAAAGTATAGTTTAGATAAAATCATTGTATTTAATTGATTTTAAAGTGAATAATTTATTATATCTATTTTTTATAATTTAGATGATTAAATTTACTATATCCATGAGAGTTTATATGAATCAATATTTAAAAGGGCGTTCATCTGATGCATTTGCCAATCATAATGGCTATCGAAAAATGTTTGCAGCTAATCGTTTAACGATGGGGATTTTCTTGCCTTTACAGGTTTATCAAAATGATATGAAAGCTGTGCATCAACAAATGGAAGACATTATCACGATCGATCGTTATAACTTTGCAGCGGTTTGGGTGAGAGATATTCCATTGTTTGATCCTAATTTTGGTGATGCTGGGCAGCTATTTGATCCTTTCACTTATTTATCTTACCTAGCAGCAAAAACTGAGAATGTTGCTTTAGCAACTGGAAGCAGTGTATTCACTTTGCGTCATCCTATTGATTTGGCAAAAATGGCTTTTAGTTTAGATCAATTGTCCAATGGGCGTTTGATCATGGGGATTGCTTCAGGGGATCGTGCGATTGAATTTCCTGCCTATGGCATTGAATATGATGAACGTGCTCAGCGTTTCTCTCAAGCTGTAGAATATTTTAGAGAGCTCACAGAAGACGGATTGCTTTCCATTAATTCTCCGTTAGGTGCATTTCAAAATGCAGCCTTGTTGCCAAAGCCAATGATGGGGAATATTCCATTGCTAGTGACAGGCGCTTCAGGTCAATCATTGTCATGGATTGGTGAATATGCAGATGGCTGGTTGACATACCCAGGTGCAACGCATTCAGCATCAGCAGTGAAGCCATTGGTAGATAAAATTAATGCGTGGCGCAAACTCATTCCTGATGGTGGTTTTCGTCCACATGTGACGAATGAATGGATAGATTTAGTGGATGATCCTAATCACCCAAGAACGCCGTTACGAGGTGGTTTTGTACTACAAACAGGGCGAAAAGGCTTAATTGATTTATTATCAGAATGGCAAGAATCAGGCGTCAATCATGCGGCTTTAGGTATTCAGTATTCTAAAAGGCCAAACAGTGAAGTGATTCAAGAGTTGGCAGAAGAAGTCTTGCCTTTATTTCCATCTTTGACTTAATGATTTTAAAATAAAATATCTCACCTGTAAGGTGAGATATTGCACCAAAACTTCTCTTAAACCAAAATTTTATTGGTAATGTCTTGAATAGAGTTTGCACCTGTTAATGTCATTGCTACACGCATCTCTTTTTCAAAGAGTGTTAATAGGTTTTCTACAGCATCTTGTCCGCCTGCTGCCAATGCATAAGCATAAGCTCGGCCAATCATTACACTATCTGCACCTAATGCGATCATACGCACAACATCCAAACCTGTGCGAATACCTGAATCCACAAGAATTTTAAGATCACCTTTTACTGCATCAGCAATTGGAGGCAATGCACGTGCTGAAGACAAAACTCCATCCAATTGACGGCCACCATGATTGGAGACCACAATACCATCTGCACCAAACTTCACAGCATCGCGTGCATCATCAGGATCTAGAATGCCTTTAATGATCAATGGACCATCCCAAAATTCACGAATCCACTCTAAATCTTTCCAGCTGATGGATTGATCAAAGTTCTTTGTTAACCAGCCAATGTAATCTTCTAAGCCAATCGGTGAGCCAAAATATTTAGAAATATTACCTAAGTCATGAGGTTTGCCTTGTACACCTACATTCCAAGCCCAAGTTGGATGTGTGAATGCTTGGATCATGCGGCGAATATTTGCATTGGGCCCGCTCATGCCAGAATGTGCATCACGATAACGTGCACCAGGTGTTGGTAAATCCACTGTGAAGACTAATGTTTTCACGCCATTGGCTTTAGCGCGTTCCAAAACATTTTTCATAAAGCCACGATCTTTCAATACATAGAGTTGGAACCACATTGGGCGATCGATTTGTGGCGTCACTTCCTCAATCGGGCAAATGGAAACAGATGACATTGTAAATGGAATGCCGCGTTTTGCAGCTGCCTTGGCTGCTTGTACTTCGCCACGCTTTGCATACATGCCTGTTAAGCCAACAGGTGCCAAAACAACTGGCATGGATAAAGTATCATCCCATAATTTGGTTTCTGTGCTGATGTTGGACATATCACGCAAGACTAATTGCTTTAACTCTATCTCTGATAAATCAGAAACATTGCGCTTTAATGTGTGTTCTGCATACGCACCGCCATCGATGTAATGGAATAGAAAAGGCGGTAAGGTTTTTTCTGCAGCTTTTCTATAGTCGGTTGATGCTGAAATGATCATGTGATTTCTCCAGTTGGAATCCTATTCGATAAAAGTGTTTGCTTTACATTATCAGTGTTGATAATTTAATTCATTGATGTAAATGTAGCGCAAATAATCAGGAAAAATCAAATTGTATGGCTGGGGGGCTAAAACAATCATGGAAGATGTGAAAACTAATCGGGACGATTATGGCTTGTTTGAGAATGCTTTAAAGAAAGTATTGCCTGCAAAACAGATATATACAGAATTGGCAGTGCGCTTTGCGTATGGTACAGATGCCAGCTGTTATCGCTATATTCCTGAGATTGTAGTGCGTGCGCAAAATGAATCTGAAGTTTTAAGCATTATTAAAATCGCTCATGATCATCAAATCCCTGTGACATTTCGAGCTTCTGGCACATCGTTATCAGGGCAAACATCATCTAATTCAGTACTAATTTTACTGGGTGATGATTTTGTTGATACGAAAATTTTAGATAATGGTGCAAAAGTTAAGCTTCGCCCAATGGTGATTGGCTCGAATGCAAACTTAGCCTTGAAGCCATTTGGCAGAAAAATTGGGCCTGATCCTGCAACAATTAATACCGCAAGAATTGGTGGAATTGCATCGAATAACTCAAGTGGCATGTGTTGTGGCACTAAAGATAATAGCTATCATACGATGGATACAATGCGTTTGATTCTTGCAGATGGAACAATTTTGGATACAAGTGATGATAAAAGTATTGCTAATTTTAGGCAATCTCACGCGAGTTTCTTGGAATCCATTCAAAACTTAGCGCAAGTGATTCGTGATAATCCTGAATTAGAAACGAAAATTCGTCATAAATACCGCCTTAAAAATACAACAGGTTATGGTATCAACGCTTTGGTGGATTTCACTGATCCTATTGATATGCTCACACATTTAATCATTGGTGCAGAAGGCACATTGGCATTCATCAGTGAGATTACCTATAAAACAGTAGTGGATCATCCCCATAAAGCATCAGCTTTGATCTATTTTGATGATTTGGATAACTGCTGTAATGCTGTGACATCGCTTCGTCAAAGGGCAACTGTGGATTCAGTGGAACTGTTGGATGCGCTCAGTATTCGTTGTGTGGGTTCACACATTACACAGAAGCTCCCTAACTTTTTCTATGCGGATATTCCAGATGATTCTGGTTGTTTACTCATTGAAACCAAAGCAGAGAATGATGAGCTATTGGATCAACAAATTGAGTTCATCAATAATTTGGTGAAAGAGCATCATGCAACTGAGCACAGTTCATTCTCGAAAGATACAGTTGTGACGGATTTCTATTGGAGCGTGCGTAAAGGTTTATTGCCTATCATTGGTGGTAGTCGCCCACAGGGCAGTAATGTGATCACGGAAGATGTAGCTGTGCCGATTGAGCGCTTAGCAGAGGGTGTTCGTGTATTAACAGATTTATTGAAAAAGCATAATTATGAAGAAGGTATGATCATGGGGCATGCTTTGGAAGGTAATCTGCATTTTATTCTCACACCAAAATTAGACAATGAAGAAGAGGTTAAAAAATATGACCTTTTTATGGATGAATTGGCAAAAATTGTCGCGATTGATTTTAATGGCTCATTGAAAGCAGAACATGGTACAGGTCGAAATATAGCACCATTTGTAAAAGTAGAATGGGGCGAAGATGCTTATGGCATCATGCGCGCGATTAAATCTATTTTTGATCCAAAGGGAATCTTTAATCCTGATGTGATCATCACAGATGATCCGACTTTGCATTTGAAAAATCTGAAAGCAATGCCAGAAGCGGATGCAATCATTGATCAATGCATTGAATGTGGCTTATGTGAACCTGCTTGTCCATCGGATGGCTTATCCTTAACACCACGCCAGCGTATTGTATTGTGGCGCCAGCACCAAGAGTTAGTGCGCACAGGTGAGAACCCTGAATTATTAACATCCATTCAGCGTGTTTACCCTTATATGGGTATTGAAACCTGTGCAACAACTGGCATGTGCGCGGCCCGTTGCCCAATTGGGATTAATACTGGCGAAATGATGAAAGCATTGAAAGTTGCTAATCGTCAGCCTGATATTGCAAACTTTGCACAATCTCATATTAATGGTTTGAGTAAAGTGGCAAGAGGAATGATCAATGTTTCTCATGCTATTGGTAGCCAAAATAGTGCAAAGCTTTCTCAAAAGATACATTCAATCTTTAAAGGTATTCCGATTTTACCTGTGTCTTTGCCGAAAGCAGTTAATCCTATTACAAAATATGTGAATGATGATGCGAAGCAATCTGTGGTTTATTTTGTATCTTGTGTGAATCGTACATTTGCAGAAGGCACAAAAGATCATGTATCAGTTGCGGATCATACGTTATCACTATTCAAAAAATCTGGATTTCATGCGATTTTCCCTGAAAATTATACGAGCTTATGTTGCGGGCAACCATTTGAATCTACCAAAGAGTTGTTGGCAAATGAAAAATCAGTCAATCGTGTGAATGATGCTTTATTGAAAGCAAGCCAAAATGGTGAATACCCTGTCTATATTGATAATGCACCGTGTGCTTTAAAGCTCTTTGAGGCACAAGATCAAGGTTTGTTGGATAGCCGAATTAAACTTTATGATGCGGCAACTTTCTTGGTTGAAAAAGTATTACCAGCGTTAACCATTGTGAATAAGCGTGAGCATTTATCTTTACATATTCCATGTTCTGCAACCAAAATGAAAGCAGCGCCTGCTTTAACGAAATTGGCAGAAGCTTGTACGGATGATTTGAGCTTTACGAATATTGCTTGCTGTGGTTATGCAGGGAATAAAGGAATGCTAGTGCCAGAATTGAATGCTAATGGCTTACGATTATTGAAGAAGAATATTCCTGAATCATGTGATCATGGTGTTTCTATGAGCCGTACATGCCAAATTGGCTTAACTGAGTATTCGGGGATTGAATACCAAAGCATTGAGGCTTTATTGAATCATTGTTCGCAGTAGTTATAATTTTTATCAATAATTGCTATTGATCAATAAATAGCAATTATTGAATTTGTTATTGATTGTTAAGTTAAGATAGAAGAATAAAGTTGTAAATATCATTAAATCAATGTTTTATAGCAATAATTTTTTTTAAAATAATATAAGCACGTCTATGACTATCTTGATCAGGGCTATATTTTTTAAATATTAAATCATAGAAAGAATAATAAAAATATATTATATGTGCATATATGTATATGATTTTATTGATATTTTGTAATAAAAAGATAATTTATGTAAACTTGAGTAATTTATTTACCAGTTTAAACTTAAAATAAGAGGCAAATAATGAAGAATAATGAAGCTTTTTATAAAATTGGAAGCATTGCAGCTGTAGTTAGCTATATCTTGCTATCTCAAGCTTATGGGCAAAACCTTAAGCCATCTAGCGAACCAATTTTCAGTACACCGCAAGCAAAGCCAAATATTCATATGGTGTTGGATGATTCAGGATCGATGGGTAACAGAGATATTTGGTCTGCAGACAGACGAAATAAGATTAAGAGATCTGAAGCATTGAAATATACTTTTGAAAACCTATTTTATAAATATAGAGACAGGGCTTATCTAGGTGTCAGTTTTTTAGATCAAAGAACAGATGGGCAAGGCTTAATTGCGCTGCCTCCTTCAGAATTTGTTGGCATGGATGATGCTACTTTTACAAATAGTATAATTTCACCCATTTCTAAGCAAATACTCAAGTCACCAGGAATGACACCTGTTTATTCTGGTATGTATGAAGCTTTTAAATTATTTAGAGGATTGCCAGTTAATAAATTTGGCTCTAATAACAGTACGGCTAGTGAAAATAGAGTTACATATTATCCATCTGAACAATTGCCAACTCCATTGCGTTATCGTTGCCAGCAAAGTCATATCATATTAATGACAGATGGAGCAGCAAATGAATATGTTGCAAGAGGTATAGCAAAAGATGATGAAAAAGATTTTATAACCACTCTCATCAGTAGGACTGGGACGCGTGAATATAACGGAGTTAATCAGCGCTTATCTATAAACTTTAACACTTCACAGCAAAAGATAGATCTTGGTAAAAAAATGGCCGTTGTTGATTTGCGTGATGCACAAAAATTGATTTTCAAAAATGGCCAATGGCAGGATAAGATTTTAGATGATGCAGGGAGAAATTGGAAAGATGTATTATCCAGTCCAATGAAATTAATAGTGCATAGTGTGAGTTTATATCAGCCAATCTTGGATCCTATTTATCTCCAATTAACGGTACCTAGTAAAGGGATGAATTTGGGGATTGCACAAGGATCTAATGGTTCAGCAGAAGATTTGCTTACAGCTTTTGATACTATCTTTGCATCCATTATTCGTAGTACAAGTAGTTCATTTGCAAAAAATGATAAAACCTATGCTGATGTGTTAGATGGCATGCCACCTATTAAAAATGGCAAAGTGGACTTATCTAAAGTGGGGGCAATTCGTTACGATACTATTTATAATTTTAGACAAAAATTTGGTAGCTTGCGAGCAGTTGTACCTTATAAAACAGATGAAGTATTACCAGATGGTAAGAAAAAAACGAGCACAGTTATTATTTGGGATACGAATCAGACAATAAAACCAAATCAAGGTCAGTATGTTACTTTCTTAGATACGAATCAAAATGGTTTGGAGATTAATACATTATCTAGTGCAGCAACGAAAAAACAGTTCACAGACATTTTAAAAAAATCTCAAAATGATTCTAAAGCTATTTATGACCAAAAGTATATTCAATGGCTCACAGATTATAAAAATGCTGCAAATGGTGGTTTGCGCGGTCGATTAAACCCAATGGGTAGTATTACTAACTCTGATATTCAGTTAGTGAATAAAGATGTTCTACACATCAATGTATTACCAAAAATGATGTCAAAAAATTTGATGGGAGAATTGGTTAGTTATTTGTTATATAAAGCGAAGTTTCAGCCAAAAAACTACGTGGTAATTGCTGATAATGACGGCTTTATTAACTTCATTAATGCAGAGCGTGGTTTAACGGGTAATCATAAAGGTGGCGAGAGAGATACAGCTTATTTTCCACAGTTATTAGCGAAACGCTTACCCGAAATTACTAAGCCAGATACTAATGCAACATTTGTTTTAGAGGGTAAAACGCGAATCGCAGATGGTAAAGTGTATCAACCAGGTATTGGTAATATCTATGCAACTATTGGTTTAACAAGTATGGGCACTGGAGGACATGGTATTGTTGGCTACCGACTTTTTGGCGCATCTGAACAAAGTGTTAAAGATTGGACGCCTAAGAAAAACTCATCTAATACTAACCAAGCAATATTATCTCAAATAACACCTTTATTTGAGATTGACGGCGCAGATACCGCCTCAGGCTATAAATTAGGTTATACCTATTCTGATTTCGAATTTTTTAATCGAGTGGTTAAACAAAATGGTGAAGATCAAGGGCAGCTTGTAGCTGTATTTGGTAATGGTATGGCAGATGATTCAAAGTTATATTTCATGGATGCGTATACAGGTAAAAAACTTCACTCAATAGATCTCCCAGGTACATCTGCGATGGCAATAGCTGCTTCTGTGCGTGCTTCTTCTGATAATAAAGGGCAGATATTGGAACGTATCTATGTTGGTGATTATTTAGGTTCCTTATATCGTATAGATTTTAAAGGTCAGGATTTTATGGATGATGATAAAACAGAAATTACTCATTTATTCCAAGCGCCACAACATGCATCGAAGCTGTATCAATCAGCCATTACAGCCAAGCCATTATTGATTAAAAATGATAAGTCAGGGCTATTTAATATTTTCTTCGGCACAGGTGTTGCCAATAATCATATTCGTGATCGTGGTGATAATGCTGCTGTTGAACATGCCGTTTATGGAATTGAGGATAGAAATTTAACCAATTCACGGTCGACAATAACCATTGCTAATTTAAAGAAAGGTTATGGCATTCTGCCTTTATTATCAGTGAATAATTTAAAAGAAGGAAAAGTGAGCTATAAACAAGGTTCTAATATTGACTATAGTACAACGGCAACGCATGATTTAGATGTAACAACACCTATAGATAAGGTAAATCAAGGTGGTGTTAAAAGCTTAGATGGCTGGTATATGAGATTGATAGCGGATGGCACTAAATCTGGTGAACGATTAGTGCAAGCTCCGAAGTATGACAGTAGAAATAAAGCTGCGGTATTTGCAACATGGGGTGTTTCTGAGCGAAACTTACCTTATGAAGACAATGGTTTATATGATCCGTGTTTAGCTGATTTAGCATTTGGCAAGACTTTAGCATTTGATGTCGCAACTGGCGCTAGGGCGAAAACATTACGTGGCAATAAAGGAAAGACTAACGATGCTCTAGGTGTGCCAACGGGCGATGCAATTACTGAATCACCAACCAGTAATACAACGACAGATGTTAGCCAGTTAGAAAAAATCATCCAAGAAACTTTAGAAGAGTTAACAGGCAAAGATAATAGTACGCATACAACGGTTGATGGTTCGACTGGTGCTGTTTGTACGACAAGCATTACAGGAGAAGTTGTATGTGAAGGCGAAGAACGTCTACCTGAAGAACCACTTCATAGGGGAAGGGTGAGCATTCAAACATTATTTTCATTCTAGCAGGTATTGATTCTTAAAAAGCTGAGCATGTGCTCAGCTTTTTTATTGTCACTTATTCAGTTTGATGTAAATTGGGGCCAGACAAACCAAACATAATGAGCTTTAAAATATCTTTGCGGAGCTCTTTTTTCTCCCCACAATACATGGCTTGCACATGTTCACTGAACATTAATTCATCCATGATGCGTAAATAGTTATGTATCAATGGCACAGGATAATTGGCATCAATAATTTTTTTACGCTGTAGCTCTTCAAAAAAGTGATTCATAAAGATATATTTCTTCTGGCGCTCTTTATCAAAGAAATCATTGAGTTCTTTATTCTTATTTTGATCAAAATCTTTTAAAACAGGTGCTGTAAAAAATTGCTTCAATGCTTCCTCTTGATAAGTAAAGATAGCATTGATGAGTTCTTCAATGTTAGTTGTGTCACGTAAAATTTCTGTATAGCGTGTTTTGACTTTAACTTGTTGTAGAGCAATGATCTCTTTTAATAGCTCAATCTTATTTTTAAAATAACGATAAAAGCTCACGCGGCTGATTTTAGCTTCAGCACAAATATCTCCAATAGAAATACGCTGCCAACCATGTTGGCTGAACAGATTTTCACTTGCTTGAATGATCGTTTGTCGTGTTTGATTGTCTAGATTCATAACCTTTCCATCTGCATTGATCGGCATATGTTAACCGAAATTAATCATATAACCTAAATTCAAATAATTTCTATTTGATAGTAATAATCATTTGCATTGTTATTAAATGGTGATAGTATTACAAAAATTGTAATATCAGGCAATATTTGTTAACTAAAAGGAATTTTTCTATGTTCAAACATCAAAAAATAGCCATCGCAATGATGGCTGTCTTAGTTTCAGGTCAAGCATTTGCAGATGAATCATCAGAAGAAATTGCCACAAAAGATCAAATCACAGATTTAGGCGCTGTGATAGTTGTAGGTGAGAAGGCAGGGCGATCTCATTTTGAAACGTCAGCAAGTGCTGAAGTTTTTGATGTGAGTCAAATGCAAGCAGATGGCAATATTCAATCTGTGAAAGATTTATTGAAGCAAACATTGAACGTGGTGGATGTTGGCAGTGTTGGTAATGATTTACCTGCCATTCGTGGTGTGGATGGCTCAGGTCCAGCACAAGGTGCTGTAGCATTTTTGGCAGGTTCCCGCCCACGCTTAAATATGTTAACGGATGGTCGATCTTCAACGTATAACGAATTCGCCTTTGCGACACAATCCTTGTGGGATATGGAACAAATTGAAGTATTTAAAGGCCCTCAAAGTTTTTCACAAGGCCGTAATGCAATTGCAGGTGCGATTGTGATGACATCGAAAGACCCTAGTTTTGATTGGGAAGGTGGTGCAAAGTTATTGGCAGGGAATCAAAAAAGTCGCCAAGGCTCAGCGGTAATTTCAGGTCCGATTATTTCAGATGAACTTGCATTTCGCGTGAGCTATGATCGCCAAACTCGCCAAAGCTATGTGAAATTGATTGATTATGAACCTGTAGGTAGTCCGCGTGATATAGAGACAACTACAATGCGCGCAAAACTATTGTATAAACCATCCAATTTTCCTGAATTTTTTACGCGTTTAACATTCAATAATATTAAGTCTCGTACACCACAAAATGAAGCTTCGACAAACCCAGGTGCGCCACGTTATACACCTGAACGCCCAATGTTTAAAACAACATCTCATGCTGGTATTTGGGATATGGATTGGCAAGCGAATGATTATATTGGCTTCTCTAATAAGGCCATTTATACCAAATATAAAAATAACAGAATTGGTGCGGCTCATGTGCAAGGTATTCCTGCCACTGTAGATGGTAAAGAATGGCAGATTGAGCCCATTATGCGTTTTAATAACAGTGATCAATCTATTCGAGGTTTAGCGGGTTTATTCTTTTTTGCAGGTGAGCAAGATGAGTCTGTGAGGTTATTTGGTAAATCTAACGATTTTAAAGATAAAACAAGAACACAAGCAGCTTATGCAGAAGTGACATATTCACCTGTCAAAACTTGGGATATTACTGTTGCAGGTAGAGTGGAAAAAGAAAATCATAAACGCCATGGCGGAAGCTCATTGATTTCAGTCAATGTAGATAAATCAGAAACAGTATTCTTGCCAAAAGTAGATGTTGCTTGGAAGCCCACAGAAAACTTCACGACAGGTTTTAAAATAAGCAAAGGTTATAATCCAGGTGGCGCAGGTATCACATTTGATGTGCCATTTGTGGCTTATGAATATGAATCCGAACAAGTGTGGAACTATGAACTTTATAACCGAATTCGTACGTTGGATAACAAGTTAGAAATATTCACCAACTTATTCTACAACCAATATACAGATATGCAGTTGCCTTATTATTTGAGTGCTAACTCTGTTGTGATTCGCAATGCGGATAAAGTTGATACTTATGGGACAGAAATTTCTGCTAAATATCAAGCAACTCAAGATTGGACAATTAATGGTGGTTTAAGTTATCTCAAAACTGACATTAAGAAATATCCAAACAGCGGTGTTGAAGGTCGTGAATTGAGCCGAGCACCAAAATTTACTGCTAACTTAGGCACACATTACAAATACCGTAACTGGGATATGGGCGGTAATGTGCATTGGACAGATAAGTATTACTCCAATTACACAAATGATAATAACGGCAAAATCTCTTCTTACACTCAAGTGAATTTATATGCTGGCTATACATTTGAAATGGCAGGCATTGAGTCTGCTCGTGTTTCATTCTATGCAGACAACGTATTCAATTCAGAGCGCCCAACATTTATTCCAGCGAATGAAAGAAGAGAATCTATCAAGCAGCGCCCGCGTTCTTTTGGTTTAACAGCAGAATTTAAGTTCTAAGAGTAGAGATAATGAGTTTACGACATGAAAATATTTACCAGCCTATTTCGGGCTGGTTGAAAAAATCCATCATCATGGCTTCAATTGCACAAGTCATGAAGATGGGATTATGGTTGATGATGCTAGCAATTATTTGGGCATTGTCTGAACAGAAATTTGGCTATGCTTATGGTTTAACGGCAGGGTTATTTTTCTTTTCAATCATTTATTACACATTGAAAATTAAGGCACACGATCAAGCTCATTACGGTGCTTTTGAGTTAGAAGAAGTATTGCGTGAACGATTAGCCACTAAAATCAGCCAGCTGCCGATTGGCTATGTGCGTAATGTTGGCACAGGTGGTTTAGCCAAAGTATTGCTAGATGATGTCCATGCGCTTCATTCTTATGTTGCCGATGCGCCGCCACTCAAAGCTGAAGCCTATGCAACGCCAATTTTAATCTTCATTGTATTGCTAATTTTCAATTGGCCATTCGCCTTAGCAGTTTTTGCATTTTGTGCTGTGATTTTTGTGGCCTTGCAGATTTTAATGCGCCGTGGCCGACAATTCCGCCGTCAATACATGGAATCATTGGCGCAAGTGAACTCTGCAATCATTGAATATGTGCAAGGTATGAGCACGGTTCGTGCGTTTGATGCAGGCGATAGCTCTTTTGGTCGCTACCAACAATCTTTGGAAAATTACAATAATGTGATGCAAGCATGGCTCGGCAAAATTGGCTTAGGCAATCGATTAGCTCGTACGCTATTTTCACCCATGCCAATGCAGATTTTCTTATTAGTGATTGGCACAATTTTCTATGTGAAAGGCTATGTGAATTTTATTGATTTGGTTCTATATTTCATGTTGGCGGCAGGCATTGTGGAAAGCTTACATCCTTATATGGGTTTGCACAGCTTATTGGAAAAATCTCGTGCGTCTATTGAACGCATTTGGGAGATCGAAGCAATGGCAGGTTTAACAGAGCCAACAGATGCGGATGCAAAGTCCCCAGCGAAGCACAATATTCGCTATGAGAATGTTTCCTTTGCATATGAGGAAGATGGTAATGCTGTATTAACGCAAATAAGCTTTGATGTACCTGAACACAGCTTTGCGGCAATTGTGGGCAGTTCTGGTTCAGGGAAAACGACATTGATTAATCTCTTACCAAGATTTTGGGATGTGACAGGCGGCAGCATTCAAATCGGTGATGTGGATATCCGTGATATGAAGCAAGATGATCTCATGAGCCGTTGTTCATTCGTATTCCAAGATAGCTTCTTATTTTCATGCTCCATTGCCGATAACATTCGTTATGGTTTGGATGCAACGGATGATCAAGTAATTGAGGCTGCAAAACTTGCCAATATTCATGATTTCATCATGACATTGCCAGAGCAATATGCAACGAAAGTAGGTGAGCGCGGCCAATTATTATCAGGTGGACAAAAGCAGCGCTTAACCATTGCACGTGCATTTTTGCAGGATCGTCCGATTTTGGTATTGGATGAACCAACCGCATTTTCTGATGCAAAAAATGAAGCATTATTAATGCAAGCATTCCAAAAATTAATGGTGAATAAGACTGTGATTATGATCGCCCATCGCTTATCAACGATCGTGAATGCAGATCAAATCGTTTATTTGGATCAAGGTCAAGTGATTGCAAAAGGTAATCATCAAACGTTATTGCAGGATAATCAAGCTTATCAGCAATTGTGGAGCGATTATCAACAAACGCAAAACTGGACAATGACGCAAAACCATTAATTAGGAAGTGATTTTATTATTATGAAAAATTATATTAATCAAGAAACCAGAAGCGTGGATAGCGTTTGGGGTACTGTGAATCAGTTGCTGATGGCAGCAGGCAAACAGCGACCAATTTTAGTACGTTGTCTCATTTTTGGTGTGTTTTCTGCCATATTTTTTGGCATTTCTCTCACGATGTTGTATCCATTTTTTGTTGCTTTAGTGAATGGTGGTGAATGGGGCAAACCTTTAATAGTTGTAATTGTATTATTAATCATTAGTTTAGTCTGTCGTTTACTTTCAGAAAGCTATGATACAAAAGGTTACGCCAACTTAGCGATTCATGAATTGCGTCATCGTTTGGGCGAAAAATTACGTAGTATTCCACTTTTGAGCTTGAGCAATCAGCGTTCAGGTGAAATCAATGCTGTATTAGTACAAAGTGTGAATGAAGCAGCGGGTTATGGCTTTATGTTAATGACAACGATTATTTACGCTATGATAGTGCCAATTTCCGCTGCCATTGCGATGGTAGTTTATGATTGGCGATTTGCAGTTGTGATGCTACTTGTATTTCCAATGGCGATCCCTTTGTACTTTTGGCGTAGAAAAGCATTCCGCCGTGGTTTCAGTATTTTGGCAGAAGCAAATGGGCAACTAAAGGGCGAGGCGATTGAGTTCATCCAAGGTTTGGATGTATTGAAATCCACAGGTGAAGTTCAAAATAAGCAAAGTACATTTGCAGAAGTTGCGCATGATGTTGCAAAAATCCAAGCTTATGGCACGAAAAAGGGTGAAATTCCTAACTTAATGATCACATCCACGGTGCAGTTAGGATTGATCCTAATTGTATTATTAGGTATTTTTTTAGTGCAAAGCAGTAGTGCATCATTCTTTTTATTGGCAACGGCAATGGTGATCATTGTGCGTGTGACAGATTTATTGAACTTCTTTGTCCAAATGTCATCGCTTTTGGAAATCTTTGTGATTGGTTGCGAGAAATTACAGCAAATGTTGTCACAAAAGGATTTACCAGAAAAAGAGTGTAAAAATATGCCAACGCAATATAACATCACATTTGATCATGTGGATTTTGCTTACAACGAAGATAAAATTGCATTGCAAAATATTGATGTCACTATTCCTGAAAAATCTTTCACTGCTTTAGTTGGCTATTCAGGCTCAGGAAAAACAACATTAACGCGCATGATTTTGCGCCATGATGATGTGACTAAAGGCGCTGTGAAAATTGGTGGCGTAGATATTCGTGAGATGACACAAAATCAGTTGATGAGCATGGTTTCTGTAGTGTTTCAGGATGTTTATCTATTCCAAGATACAATTTTGAATAATATCCGCATGGCAAGGCCAACAGCAACGGATGAAGAAGTGATTTCAGCTGCTGAAAAAGCGCAATGCCATGATTTCATTATGCGTACAAAATTGGGCTATCAAACAGTGTTATCTGATTTAGGTAGTAGCTTATCAGGTGGTGAAAAGCAACGCATTGCGATTGCGCGTGCCATTTTGAAAGATGCGCCAATTTTAATTTTAGATGAACCAACGGCCGCATTAGATACTAAAAATGAATTATTAGTGCAAAGAGCATTGGATGCTTTGTTGGTGAATAAAACTATTTTAGTGATTGCGCACCGTTTATCAACAATTGTGGGTGCAAGTCAAATTCTCGTGATGGAGGATGGTGCAATCATTGAATGTGGCAAACATGATGAGTTAATCAGCCAAAAAGGTCGTTACTATGAATTCTGGCAAACTCAACATGTTGCTTAAAAGGAATAATTCATGAGTTCTATCAAACGTAGAGATTGGTTCCTGCTATTAAGCTTGGGTAATTTTAAAATCACGCTCGTTGGTTTTTACATGATCAGTATTGTGACGATCTTAAAGCAGAGTGGATTTTCCTTAAATCAACTGAGTTTATTGTATTTATTGGCTTCCATAGAATTGGTACAAGTATTGGTATCGCTCATTATTGAGCGTTACCAAGTGAATAATAAATCAGGACATTTTAGGTTTTGGTTGTTATTGAGTAACAGTATTATTTTCTTGGCACTGTTTGCACTGTTTTGGATTGATATTAAAGAACAATTCAATTGGCTTTTGGTGATTTGTTTTGTGCTCAGCATTATGGGAATTTTTCTAGCGAGTGCGACATTAGGTTTAAATAGTACAATTTTGAGTTATAAAGAGCGTGGCTTTGGTGGCGTTGTGCAAGTGTTATCAGCACGATCAGGCAGAATGATTGGTGGTGGTTTAGTCTTATATCTTTACCAGCATTATGGTTGGCATATTGCCGTTGGATTAATGTTGTTTTTATCATTTCTGATGATCGTGCAGTTGTATTTCTATCGTGAGCCATCATTACAGCCAAACACGCAGAAAAAAGTAACGCCTTGGCGTGATTTATTGAAGAGAATTTGGACTTATTGGTTGCAACCTACAACAGGTTGGCGCTGGTTTATTTTGCTGATTTTATCTTGCATGCCTTATGCATTCACAGCCACAACATTCATTCCTGTCTTGAGTGATCAAGGCTTTGATGCTGCAGATGTTGGTAAAATTTTAGCTGTATATTTGCCAATTCTATGTATGATTGCAAGCCCAATTTCAGGGTGGATGATGCGCCATTTAAGCCGATATACAATGATTTTCAGTATTTTGTTCTCTCAAGTATTTGTGTTGGCTTCTTTTATCTTTGTGGAAGAGTTAACAAAGTTTTATCACAATGCGTTCATCGTACAGATCATGGTTTTAAGCATCGGTTATACATTGTTGTTACCAGCCGTAATGGCAGTATTCATGGATAAAGCAGGGAAGGAGATGGCGACGCTGGATTCATCATTACAATACACAGTAATGATGACAGGCGCTTCGATTGCGAGCTTTTTATCTTTGCGTTTAGCCAGTCACTTTGGCTTTGGCTGGGTTTATGGATTATCAGCAGCTGTATCTTTAGTGATGGTGATTTTTATTCTATTATTCTGCAAACGTATCTTCATTATGAATGAGTAAAGTTTAGTAATCATAATACTTACATAATTTTATATAAAAACCTCGAATATAAAACATTTGAGGTTTTTTATTATCCATTTTACTCATTAATGTAATAATATTGTAGTGATTTATATTTATAACCATATGAATTTATTTGTTTATATTTGAAATTATCATAAATAAAGATTCAATATGTTTTTATTTGATTTTTTGTATGCTACATTTATTAACGATATTGACAACAAATAATATAACAAAGTCAGTTATCTAAAATTTTAGGGATTAATATTTAAAAATACTGAAAAGGGTTGGGGTAAAAATGAATAG
>JBEBSR010000010.1:0-58072 GCA_040394195.1 Wohlfahrtiimonas larvae
AAGTAAGGTTGAGAAAAAAGCACCAGTAGTTGAGAAGCACGCGTCTGAAAGTGATTTTCATTATTTCTGAATATCGTAAGTACCAAACTCAAGTGCGTTTGTTATCTATGCAAGCTAAAGATTAAAGCATTATGGATTATTATTATGATCCAGCCATTTCACCTTGGTTGGATGTTTTATATCAAGATAAAGATATCATGGTAGTGAATAAAGCTTGTGATCTTTTATCTGTACCAGGTAAACCTGCTGAATTGTGGGACAGTATTTTGACGCGTGTGCAGTGGGAATTTCCTGATGCAGAAACAGTTCATCGCTTGGATTTAGCGACAAGTGGATTAATGGTGGTTGCTTTACATATTGAGGCTGAACGTGAATTAAAGCGCCAATTTAGAGAGCGAGAAACAGATAAAAAATACATTGCTAAAGTATTTGGAATTTTGGAACAAAAAGAGGGAAGTATTGATTTTCCCTTAATTTGTGATTGGCCAAATCGACCAAAACAAATGGTTTCTTATGAATATGGGAAAGATGCATTAACGCATTACAAAGTATTGAACGAAGATGATGAAGGCAATACTTTGATTGAATTAACTCCTATCACAGGTCGATCACATCAATTGCGTGTGCACATGATGAGTATTGGTCATCCGATATTAGGTGACCGCTTTTATGCACATGATAAAGCTTTAAAAGATAAAAATCGTTTGTATCTACATGCAGCTGAATTGGCTTTCACGCATCCTATGACAAAAAAAAGGCAGCTGTTTCAACAGCTACCTAATTTTTCATAATCTCGCGCTCATATATCAATTACTTTGCCTCACGGGCAAAGTAATTAAGAAGTTTTATAGAGCATTCATAATATTTTTAATGGATTTTAAAAGCTTTTTACCTTCAGTTTCAGGTTCTTGTTCAATAACAAAATTAACCTCTTCATCTTGAGGGAAAATGACTGTTGCATTATCGCCTAAAATTTCAGCATCAGTAGTAGCTTCGATTTTGAGTTCATCACCATTTTCATCAATGATTGATTCTTCAGGCATGATAATTTCAATTGGCGCTGTTTCTGTGCCATTCTCTTCAATTGCAGGCACAGCATCCATTGAATCATAAGAATATTCATCGAATAAAGCAGGGCATTGTGTTGAATCTAATGCTTCAAACTCATCATTCCAACATTCCATTGAAGTAATTTCATTGTTTGCAAGTGAAACTTTGATTTTTGGATAACCATTAGAGTACCAACGAACATACAAACCATCTTGTTGTCCGTCCGTGAAATGCATTTCATCAAATTTTTGTGCAGGGTAAATGCCATCGTACCAATTGGTCACTGTGCCATTTAATTTGCCATCATAATATTGTTCAAGTGTAACTAAATCACCTTCATCATTATAGTAAGTATAAGTACCGTTACGATATTGGATATCCCAACTCAATAAATCTTCACGTTTGATGATAACAGGATCCATTTGGCGTGCACGGCTATCTGTAAAATAGTCAGCCACTAAATATTCACCTGTTTCAGGATCTTGGTCTAAGATTGTTCTGAATGTGCCACCAGCAATAGGCTTTGCTTGGCGATTACCTTCTGAATCGAAGTAAGATGCAATAACTTCGCCATTAATGAGTTCATAATTACTCATGTTGCCATAAGCATCCCAAGTTTTCCAATGACCAGAAGCCCCGCCATCTTGTTGGCTGTAGCCTTCTTGCATTTTGTTGCCTTGAATGTCCCAAAAAAGTAGTGGGCCTTGCATACTTTGTGGAAACCATGACTGTAATTCTGTTGGATCAGTAAAACAGATAGGATCTGTTTGTTTTTGATCATTGACGCTATAAAAATCTTGTACTAAATAACAGCCACTCACAATCTCTTTAAAGTAACGGTAATATTCACTGCCATTGCGTGTTGGTAATAAGGTGCCATCTTCAGAGAAGTAAGCGATGATTGAATTTGGTGCAAATTCAATCGCTGGCTGTGATGCTGTTTGGGCTGATGCGAACGTTCCAAGAATTAAGCTTGCTGCAACTGTAAGAGAAATTTTCTTGTAGCTCATAATCTTTCCTTAAACGATAGATAGTTATAAATAGTACTGAACAGTTTACCGCAAAACTGAGTGTGATTCATAGGAAACTCTTTTGGATTCTGTGGTATGTTGCGATTGCAGTAAGGAATGATTATGAAAAATTATATATTTTGATTATTATCATAAATAATGGATTATTGTAAGAAAATTTCTTATAATAACCCGCTATTATTGTTCGCAAGTTATGTCCATAAGGAGAATCTATGTTTCAATTGAAAGATCAGATCGCTTTAGTAACAGGTGGTGCAAAAGGCATTGGTAAAGGTATTGCAGAAGCTTTGGCTGAAGCAGGTGCAAAAGTAATCATTGCAGATATTGATCAATCTGCAGGTGAGGCAACTGCAAAATCCATTAATGGTGAATTCATCGCAATGGATGTAACGAAGCAATCCATTGTGCAAGCTGGCATTGATGGTGTTGTTGCAAAATATGGCCGTTTGGATGTTGTATGTTCAAACACAGGCATTTTTCCACAAGCGACACTAGAAAAAATGACGGAAGTTGATTGGGATTTAATGCAAACGGTGAATGTGAAAGGTATGTTCTTCGTTGTACAGGCAGCTTTGAAACAGATGCAGAAGCAAAATTATGGTCGCGTTGTGATTACATCATCAATCACTGGCGCAATTACAGGTTTCCCTGGTTGGAGCCATTATGGTGCATCAAAAGCTGCGCAATTAGGTTTTATGCGTAGCGCATCATTAGAATACGCGCGCTTTGGGATTACAGTGAATGCTGTAATGCCTGGCAATATTTTAACGGAAGGTTTGGCTGCACAAGGCGAAACTTATTTGAATCAAATGAAGGCAACGATCCCAACACATACATTGGGTGAGCCAAAAGATATTGGTTATGCTGCGGCGTTTTTGGCATCAAAAGAAGCGAAATTCATCACAGGACAAACCATTATAGTGGATGGTGGGCAAATCCTACCGGAATCACCTGAAGCGCTGTTGTAAAAGTTTCAAACTATTATCCTTCTTGGCTAATTATCAGCTTGATAATTAGCCTTTTTTCTTTCTGAAAAAACTTCAAAAGCATTACAGCTCATCTGTGTATTAATTAAAATATTCTATAAATTTTATGCTTTTAAAATAATTTTTTTAACTATTGTGAAAAAACATTTTGTATTGTTGGTTAAGGTATATTATCGTTCCTCCAATTTGTATGTGATTTGTTATTTTTTATGTAGGGATTTATATGGCAACAACCTCAGCTGAGCCACAGAAGAAAAAAGGCTTTTTAAATGCTGTTGAACGTTTTGGGAATACAATGCCAAGCGTTACAATGCTTTTTGTTTATGCACTCATGATCTGTTGGGTGTTATCTTTCTTACTATCATTTGTTGATTTTAATTACTTCTTACCTTCACAAATTGCAGGTGAAACACCGAAGAAAATCGAAATCATTAATATGTTCAACTACAATGAAATTGTGACATTCATCATTTCTACAGTGAACAATTTTATGAGCTTCCCACCATTGGGGATTACGATTGTTGCAACATTTGGTATTGGTATCGCTGAAAAAAGTGGCTTTGTTAAGACTGCTTTGAAAAAATTATTGGGCTTAATCTCTCCTAAATTTTTAACACCAACAGTTGTATTAGTTTCTATTATTGCTCACTTAGTATCGGATTCTGCTTATGTAATCTTGATGCCAGTAGCGGCATTGATGTTCTATGCAATGGGTCGTCATCCTTTAGCAGGTGTTTCGACAGCATTTGCAGGTTTAGCAGGTGGTTTTAGTGCGAGTTTTACACCATCAAAAATTGACCCAATCATGCAAGGGTTCACACAGAAAGCTGCACATATTATGGATCCAAGCTATGTTGTCAACGTATTGTGTAACTACTTCTTAAGCTTAGGTAGCACAATCGGCGTTATCGCAATGTGTTGGTATGTAACAGAGAAAATTGTTGAACCATGGTTGAATAAAAACTGTCCTGTGGATCAACAATTATCAGATGATGAAGCGAATGAATTATCAGTGATTCAGCCAATTGAAAATAAAGGTTTCAGATGGGCAGGCTTATCAGTTTTAGCTTTGATTGTATTATTGGTTGTATTGTTGATTCCCGAGCAATCACCGATGCGCGCGCCAGATGGCAGTATGACAAGTTCACAAGCTGGCATCATGAAAATGATCGTACCATTGATCTTCATGTTCTTCGCAATTCCAGGGATGATCTACGGTTACATTACAGGTTCATTTAAATCATCTAAAGATGTGATTGGTGCAATGGAAGAGATTACAAAATCATTGATTCCATTCATCGTATTTGCATTCTTTGCAGCACAATTCTTATATTCATTTGATCATTCAAATATCGGTAAGTTGATCGCATTAGCAGGTGCGGATGCATTGACAACATTGAAAATCCCATCAGAAATGACAATTTTCTTAGTAATTGTATTGGTTGGTTTAGTGAATATCTTGATCACATCAGCAACGTCTAAATGGGCGATTATGGCACCAGTTTTGGTACCAATGTTGATGGCTGTTGGCATTTCTCCAGAATTAACACAAGCAGCATTCAGAATCAGTGACTCAGCTGTGAACGTAAGTACACCAATGTTCCCATTCTATCCGTTGATCATTATGTATTGCTGCCGTTACTATAGTAAAACAGGTGTTGGTACATTGTGCTCGATGATGTTGCCATATACAGTGGGTTTATTCATCGTATTAACAGCAACATTGTATATTTTCTGGTGGTTAAATATTCCATTGGGCTTTGAAAGTACATATACAATTCCTGTGATTAATTCTGTCGCACCGTAAATTAGGAGTATTGACGTGTCCACTTTAGGTCAACAACTAACAACAAGATTCTTTAGATATTTAGCAGTAGAAAGCCAAAGCTGTGCTGCTTCACCAACTGTGCCATCGACGCCGAGTCAATGGAATATGGTGAAACTATTGGCTGAAGAGTTGAAAGGCTATGGTTTAGCTGACATTCATATCGATGAACATGGTGTTTTGACTGCATTTCGTAAAGGCACAATGCCAAATGCACCAACGATTGGTTTCATCACGCACGTAGATACAGTGGATGTTGGTTTGTCACCAAACATTTTCCCTCAAGTATTGAAGTATGAAGGCAAAGATTTATGCTTGAATAAAGATGCGGATGTTTGGTTTAAACGCAATGAACATTCTGAAGCTGAGCCTTATATCAATGAAGATATCATCTTCAGCGATGGCACAAGCGTTTTAGGTGCAGATAATAAAGCAGCTGTAACATGTGTGATGGAATTGATGGAAAAACTCCAATCCAATGAAATTGCTTGTGGCGATATCTATGTTGCATTTGTGCCTGATGAAGAAATTGGTTTACGTGGCGCAAAAGTGATGGATTTGGATCGCTTTAAAGTTGATTTTGCTTACACAATCGATTGCTGTGCTGAAGGCGAAGTGGTTTATGAAACATTCAATGCTGCATCTGTTGAAATCAAAATCCAAGGTGTCACAGCACATCCAATGTCTGCAAAAAATGTATTGGTGAATCCACTGCGTGTTGCGCAAGACTTAATGGGTTGCTTCGATCGTTTAGATGCACCAGAGCATACAGAAAATCGTGAAGGATATTTCTGGATCAATGCAATCAATGGCACACAAAACGATGCGACGATGAAAATCAACATCCGTGATTTTGATAAGCAAAGCTATGAAGCTCGTAAGAAATACATTGGCGAAGCTGTGGCATTGATTCAAGCGCGTCATCCACGTGCAAAAATCAGCTATACAGTGACAGATGTTTACAGCAATATCGCTGATTCATTGGGTGAAGATCGCACTGCATTAGATTTATTGTTTGCATCATTTGCTGAATTATCAATTGAGCCAAATGTAATTCCAATGCGCGGTGGTACAGATGGTTCTGCATTGTCTACTCGCGGAATTTTCACACCAAACTACTTCACAGGCGCTTTGAACTTCCATTCTCGCTTTGAGTTTTTACCAATCTCAGCATTTGAGAAGAGCTATAACGTAACAGTAAAAATCTGTGAATTAGCAGGTAAACACCAAAAGTAAACAAATCTTGTTTTACTGAAACATGATATAAACCCAGTCTATCGACTGGGTTTTATTTTAGGGAAATTATGCGTAAACAATATCATTTTAGGCAAAAAGGTGAGGATACTTATATTTGGGATGTTCATAAGCTAGTTGAGCTTTCTCAAAATTTAGCTGTGAAAGAAGTTCACTTATCTGATATTAAAGAGTTGAATGAAGCTTATTGGTATCCTAATCAACAGCCTACAACACAGGATTTAATTGATCATTTCATTTTGATTCAAGAAGCTGATTTGAGTTATCCAATCATTTTATGTTCTGAAGGCAGAATTAAGGATGGCATGCACAGAGTTGCCAAAGCGAAAATGCTAGGGCAGGAAACCATTAAAGCTCTGCAATTTGTCATTGATCCCAAGCCTGATTTCATCAATGTTCATGAAGATGATTTAGAGTATGACGATTAATGAATCAAGCATCTTTTCTCTTAAATTAATTTAGAGTATTGTAGTAAATCCATTAACACAGAGGATTTATTTATGTCGGAGCTGAATAAGAAACAAGCACTTCTTATCATTGATATGCAAAATGGTTTATTTCACTCAAATCAAACACCTTATTTGAAAGAAACCCTTTTGACCAATATCCAAACGACCATGAATAAAGCTCGAACACAAAATATTCCTGTCATCTTTTTTAGACATGTTGGGCCAGAAGGTTCACCGATTGCGCCTGATAGCGGATTAACTCAGATTATTCCAGAATTAGAGATTAATCTTGATAAAGACATTGTTTTGGAAAAGACTAAACCAAGCTGTTTTTATCAAACAAGATTATTAGATGTATTGGCTGAGTTAAATATTACTGAATTAGTGATTACTGGCATGAAAACAGATTTCTGCATTGATACAACTTGTCGTGTTGCTTTTGAAAAGGGTATTTCAACAATATTAATCGCAGATGCACATACAACAGTGGATAGTAATGGATTAACCGCTGAATCTATTATTCAGCACCATAATCATGTGCTAGGCGCTGCTTTTTCACAAGTTGTGACAACAGACAATTTTAACTTTGCTCAATAGATTGTAGAGTTCATAAAGCCCAGTCTAACTGGGCTTTATAGTTGTGTATGATACTAATTTGGTCAGATATCTTTTAAAGAATAATCTGTGCCATATAAACGCAATGTTTTAGGTGGCATTTCTACCTTATCAAATATCCAATAAATACGTGCCGAAGCTTTGGGTGAAATTGTAATATCTTTATTATCATGATTGGATAGGAAAGAGCTAGAAAGTGGCGATGAAATATTATATTCATCCAATAACAGCACTTGATGTGGATCAGTGATATTGATTAAACGAACAGGGCGATCATTATCATTGGTGAAAATAATTGTGAGCTTATAACTGTCTTTCCCTTCTTTATCTATACTACGAACTTTAAAGGTCGCTATTTCGCTCAATTCTTTATGATTCGAAACAATAATTGCACTATCAAGGCTGTCACCTTTTTTTCTACCTTCAGTAATACCTGTTTGCACAGCATCTAAAGCATCTTTACCATCTGAGACAATATTGGAAACACCATCAATAATAGATTGCTTAAATTCTGCCATCGCTACAGGTGTTGCACTAAGCAGTAAAAATGTTGAGAGGGCCATTATTTTTATTTTCATTATTAATCTCCAAACTTGAATGTTTATATTATATCTGTGTCAGATTAACAAAAATATCTCTATAGATCATTATGATAGGAAAGATGTGTGTTCAATGAGATATATCAAATATTGGGAATCATTCATTGCAAAAGATTGTTCCATAAATGCCTATTTATTTTGTCTGTAATTCAGTTATGCTTAATCTCATATATTATGAGTGAATTGTGTGGAGAATTAATATGACACAACAAAAGAGAATGCCCGTTTTATTCATTGGCCACGGTAGCCCAATGAATATCATCGAAAAAAATAAATGGACGGAAAGCTGGCGAGCTTTAGGTGAAAAGATTAGCAAAGTGGATGGCATTGTGATGTTATCTGCTCATTGGTACACAGATGGAACATTTGTGACAGAAGAACATAATCCTAAAATGATCTACGATATGTACGGTTTTCCAGCAGAGATTTATGAGTATGTTTATCCTGCCATTAATGCAGAGCCAATTCGTGATTTAACGTTAGAGTCTTTAGATTATATCGCTGAACCCAATCATGAATGGGGATATGATCATGGGAATTATGGCGTGCTTTCTCATCTATTTCCTGATGCGAATATTCCAGTTCTACAAGTGAGCATTAATCGTAACGAATCAAGCCAATATCATTATGAAATAGGGCAGAAGCTCAAGCAATTGAGGGATAAAAATATCCTGATTGTGGCTTCAGGGAATATTGTGCATAACTTACGCCGAATCATGCAACCGCAAGCAATACCTTGGGCAAGTAGCTTCGATCATGATGTTGCTGAATTAACCAAAGCACGTGATATTGCTGGTTTGATTGCATTGGAAACAACACATCATGATTTTAAGTTGGCAGCGCCAACGCCAGATCATTTCTATCCTTTCCTATCAGCTTTGGGTGCAACAGATGATAGTGATGCATTGATCATTATGAATCAAGATGTAACGCTAGAAACCCTCACAATGACGAGCTATATTTGGGGCATGTGATTTAAATATTATTGTTTGAAATAAGAAAGCCTTCGATAGAAGGCTTTTTATGTTATTGATCTGCTTGATAAACAGGCTGTCCATCAACAAATGTCATAATGGCTTTAGTATCACTGAGCTTGTCAGTAGAGATATTAAAAATATCTTGGTCTAGAATAACAAAATCAGCCAGTTTACCCTGAGTTAAGCTGCCACGATTTGCATCATCTTTAGCGATCCAAGCAGTATTAATTGTATAAAGTTTTAAAGCATCTTCTACTGATAACAATGAATGATTAGGTTTTTGAGCTTGGTTGCCTAATGATTTTCCTGTGACATGATATTCAATGGCATGCCAAACACCTGCAATGCCAATTCGTGTAGCATCTGTTCCGCCTGCAACAATGATGCCTTTATCCATTGCTTTCTTAATAGGTGAACTTTCTTGAGCAGCAGATAAGTTTGTTGCTTTTAAAATCGCAGGAGTTTCAAAATAAGGTCCCATTTGCACAGAATAAGATAATCCTAATTTCTTCATGCGATCTAATGTTGCTTCTGAGCCTGTATTTAAGTGGGCTATCGACCATCTTAATTGAGTAATGTCATGGTCACTGTTTACTGCTTCTAGTACTTGTAATAATGCATCTGCACTGTTATCTGTATAAGCATGTAATTCAACGGATGTACCTTTTTGTGCTGCCAACTTGAGTATTTCATACATTTTATCTTTTGCAGCATCATTGGAGTTGAACCCTTCAGATTGCTGTACACCATCATTCATTGCCATGACTAAGTTTTCACCTAAACCAAGAAATGTTACATCATGATAAGTAAAACTAGGTGGTGTGAATGCTAATCGTTCTTTAAACCAGTTGGCTTCATCATTGGGTGTAGAAGATAGGCGATATGCAATACGCATATTAGGCTGCGATTTTTGTGATTGTAATTGAAAGATATCTTGATAGGCTTGATCACCGCCCGCAGATGGATCGATAAAACCTGTCACACCAACAGAATTCAGAGACGTCATAAATGCATCTAAATTTTGCATGACATCAACATTTTGACTGATTTGCCCAAAAAGCTGATTATATGCACCGATATTGCCTGTGAGTTTACCCGTTGCTTTGCCTTGCTCATCATATTCAACTCTAATGCCGTTAGGAATTTTTGGCGATTCGCTATTGAGAGCGAGTGCTTCGATGGCTTTTTGGTTCAAGAGTGCAAAGTCATAATTGCTTTGAATGTAGACAGGATGATCAGGTATGGCAGAAGAGAGTTCCTCAACTGTTGGTGATCGATTTTCTGTAAATTGTTCAGGAATCCATGAGCCAACTACAGCGATCCATTCATTGTTTGCTTTTGTTTTTGCTGCCTCTTTGAGTTTATTTAAACCTTCAGCAATACTATTGGCATTGTACCAATAAGTTTCGAATAGATAAGTGCGCCCACCACGAATGCCATGTAAGTGTGCATCAATTAATCCAGGGATGACAACTTTACCATTGAGATCTATTTGTTGAGTTTGTGGTGTGATAAATTCATTAAGGGAGTTTTTGTCGCCAAGTGCTAGGATGCGATTTCCATCAATAGCTATTGCTTCAGCTTGTTTTTGCTCATTATCCATAGTTATGATCGTGCCATTATATAAAACCCAATCTGCAGTTTGTGCAAAAGAGAGCGTAGGCAATGCAATGGATAACGCTAGAATCGTTTTGAAAATTTGCATCAATATCTCCTTTAGTTATATTTGGCTAATAAAAAAGCCATCATGGAGATGGCTTCTATTGATTCCAATATTATTTTCTATCTGAATCTAGAGTTTCATTGTTCTTAACAACTTCTTGTGCTTTAGCATAGCTTTCCATCAACAATTGGTAATGAGGGAAAATTAATGTGTAAGCTTTAGCCCATTCGTAAGCATCATCACGATTCCAAGTGCCTTGTAATTCAGATGCTACAGCTGCTGTATCCATTGGTACTACGCCAGCCTGAACCATACGAGCCAAAGTGATCTCTTCGGCCATTTTTGAATAAGTACCTGATGCATCAATCACAACAAATACTTTATAACCTGCTGCTACTGCACTGATTGCAGGGAAAGCCATACATACGCTTGTGATTGTGCCAGCGATGATTAATGTTTTACGGCCAGTTGCTTCAACTGCTTTTACGAAATCTTCATTGTGCCACGCATTAATTTCACCTTTACGAGCGATGTATTGTGCGTGTGGCGCATTTTCATGAATTTCAGGAATTAATGGGCCATTTGGACCTTGTGGAACTGAAGCTGTAGTGATTACAGGCAATTTTGCTAAAGTTGCAATTTTAGCTAGCGCAGTTGCTCTTGCTCGTAATTCTGTCATCGGCATATCGCCAACAGTTTGGAATAAACCGCTTTGATGATCGATTAATAACATTACTGCATCATTTGCGTCGATTACTGGTGCTTTGCCATTAAAATTTGCTGGTGCTGACATTTTAAAATCTCCTGAGTTGGTTGGAATGATTTAAATAGTAAGGCAATATTTTTAATTTGAGTAGACTATGAAATTAAGATAGATATTTCTATATTTGCAATAATTGTAATTGATTGTTCTATTTTGATTTATAGTGATAATTTCTTTATTTAACTACAAAACAACTTCAATGAATACCGTTTAAGCATGGTATTTAGTAATGTTGTCAATCTTAAAGATAAAATATTTTGTTTGATTTAATTGAGTTTTCATGATTAATTACGATGAAAAGTATTTTATAAAAATATAGATTATGGAGTAATTATGAAGCCATCAATAAAGCAAACGATCCTTGCCACCACTTTAAGTTTCGTTTTAGGTGCTACAGCACTTGCAGCAGTTGTACCCTCAGATGTTGTATTACATGCTGAGCAGAAGCTTGTTAAAAATAATGCAGCAGAGCCACAATCATTGGATCCACATAAAATTCAAGGTGTGCCTGAGTCCAATATTGCGCGTGACCAGTTTGAAGGATTAACAATTGCAAATTTAGATGGTGAAACAATTCCAGGTGTTGCTGAATCATGGGAAAATGATGATGCTAAAGTTTGGCGCTTTAAAATTCGTAAAGATGCGAAATGGTCAAATGGTGATCCGTTAACAGCACATGATTTTGTTTATTCATGGCAACGTATTGTCGATCCTAATACAGCATCACCTTATGCAAGTTACCTAGAATATGCACACATTGAAAATGTGAATGATATTGTGGCTGGTAAAAAGGCATCGACAGAATTGGGTGTTAAAGCATTGGATGATCAAACCTTTGAAGTAACCTTAACTGAATCTGTGCCATATTTAGATAAATTAGCAAGTCATATTGTCCTTGCACCTGTACATAAATCAACAGTGGAAAAGTATGGCAATCAATGGACAAACCCTAAAAACTTTGTGGGTAATGGTGCTTATAAACTCAAAGATTGGGTTGTGAATGAGCGCATTGTTTTAGAGCGCAATCCTAACTACTGGGATAATGATAAAACAGTTATCGAAGAAGTCACATTGCTAGCAATTAACTCTGAAAACTCCGCGGTTAATCGTTATCGTTCAGGCGAGATTGATATGACTCAAACGATTCCGATTGAGCTGTTTCATCGTTTGAAAAAAGAACTGCCTAATGATGTACGCATTACACCATATTTGTGCAGTTACTATTATGAGATCAATAATCAGAAGCCACCATTTAATGATCCAAGAGTTCGTACCGCATTAAAATTAGCAATGAATAGCAATATTATTACTAATAAAGTTGTTGCACAAGGGCAAGAACCTGCTTATGGATTTACGCCACCTTTCATCAATGATATGGATGCAATTCAACCAGAGTGGTTCACATTAAGCCAAGAAAAACGCAATGAAATGGCTGTTAAATTATTGGAAGAAGCGGGTTATAACAAATCTAATCCATTAACTTTTAAGTTTTTATACAACACTTTGGAATCTCATAAAAAGGTTGCGATCGCAGCGGCTTCAATATTAAAACAAAATGCTGGCATCAATATGCAATTGGAAAACCAAGAGTGGAAAACATTTTTAGATAGTCGCCAGCAAGGTAATTATCAAGCCGCACGAGCAGGTTGGTGTGCG
The DNA here is from genome assembly GCA_040394195.1 of Wohlfahrtiimonas larvae. Classification (GTDB taxonomy): domain Bacteria; phylum Pseudomonadota; class Gammaproteobacteria; order Cardiobacteriales; family Wohlfahrtiimonadaceae; genus Wohlfahrtiimonas; species Wohlfahrtiimonas larvae_A. Next base: position 12,869 of record JBEBSR010000010.1, read on the forward strand.
GATTATAATGAACCCACAACATTTTTAAACACAATGCTATCGACAAGTAGTAATAATACAGCGCATTATAAAAGTGATGAGTATGATCAAGTGATTAAAGAGGCGATTGCAGCAACAACGCAAGAAGACCGCATGAAAGCTTATCAAAAAGCAGAGCAAATATTAGATCAAGACAGTGCAATTTTACCAATCTATTACTATGTAAATTCACGTTTAGTGAAACCTTATGTCGGTGGTTACACAGGTAAGGATCCTTTGGCGAATTTCTATACTAAAGATATGTACATCATCAAGCACTAGTGATTTAATTTGAGGTTACTCTATGAAACAACAATCTTTAGCATTGGTTTTAAGCGCTGTATTGGGCACTGTCAGTATTGTGACCTTATCAAACGCTGCCATTGTGCCTGAAGGTACAAAGCTTGCAGAGCAACAAACTTTAACAAGAAATAATGGTACGGAGCCACAATCATTGGACCCACATAAAATTGAAGGTGTTGCTGAATCACATTTAGCGCGTGATCTATTTGAAGGGTTAATCATCATCAATGAAGATGGTGAAATGGAATCTCGAGTTGCTGAATCTTGGACAAATGAAGGTTATAAAACTTGGCAATTTAAAATTAAACCTGATTTAAAGTGGTCTAATGGTGATCCATTAACCGCACATGATTTTGAATATGCATGGAAGCGTTTAGCTGATCCTGCAACAGGTTCACCGTATGAAAGCTATCTGCAATATGGAAAGTTCGCTAATATTGATGAAATTATCAAAGGAGAGAAACCATCTTCTGAATTGGGTGTTAAAGCATCGGATGATCTCACTTTAGAAATTACATTAACAGAAGCGATTCCATATTTACCGAATCTTTTAGCACATACAGCAATGGTTCCTGTACCAAAAAAGGTTGTAGAGGCTAATCCAAAAGATTGGACGAATGTTGGTAAATTTGTGGGTAATGGCGCTTATAAATTAAAACATTGGCAAGTGAATGAGCGCATTGTATTAGATCGTAATTCAAATTATTGGGATAACAAAAATACAGTGATCAACGAAGTAACATTTTTGCCAATCAATTCTGAAATTACAGAAGCGCAGCGTTATCGTGCAGGTGAAATTGACATCACTGCGAGCATTCCCATTGAACAATTCAAAAAGTTACAAACAGAAATCCCTGATGAAATGAAGATCACGCCATATTTGTGCACTTACTATTATGGGATTAACAATAGCCGAGCACCATTTACAGATAAGCGTGTTCGTGAAGCATTAAAGTTGGCTTATGATCAGAATTTGATTACAAACTTGGTGAAAGCGCAGGGTGATTGGCCAGCTTATAGTTTCACGCCAACTTATATCGATGGCATTGAAGTGACTAAACCTGAATGGTTTGACTGGCCGATGGAAAAACGGATTGCTAGAGCAAAAGAGCTATTGAAAGAAGCAGGTTATGATGAAAAAAATCCTTTAACTATTCAGTTTTTATACAACACATCAGATTTACATAAGAAACTTGCGATTGCTTCAAGTTCTATGTTGAAGCAGAACGTTGGTGTGCAATTTAAATTGGATAATCGTGAGTGGAAAACTTATACCGATAGCCGACATTCAGGTGATTATGATTTAGTGCGTGCTTCATGGTGCGCGGATTACAATGAGCCTTCTTCATTTTTAAATATGATGTTATCCAATAGTAGTGTGAATACAGTTCATTATAAAAGTACTGAATTTGATGCAGTAATGGCTGAAACATTACAGGCTAAAGATGATCAAGAAAGAGCAAAGCTTTATCAAAAAGCCGAGCAGATTTTGGATCAAGATTCTGTGATTATTCCAATCTTTTATTATGCAAATTTACGTTTAGTGAAGCCCCACATCGGCGGCTATACCGGGCAAAATCAGCTAGGTTATTACTATACAAAAGATCTATACATTAAGGATAACTAGGCCCAAAAGGCTTTAAAGGTTAGAAGATATGACTCGTTTTATTTTTCGGCGTTTGTTGGAAGCTATTCCAACTTTGCTGATCCTCATTACTATTTCATTTTTTATGATGCGTTTAGCACCAGGTAGCCCATTTACTGGGGATCGGATGTTGCCCCCAGAAGTCCTCGCAAACATCGAGGCAAAATATAATTTGAATGCACCATTGTATGAACAATATTTTGATTATTTGAAGCAATTATTCAAAGGAGATTTTGGCCCATCATTTCGTTACAGAGATCATACTGTGAATGAACTTGTGGCAACGCATCTGCCAACATCCGCTAAATTAGGCATTGTCTCATTTATTTTTGCATTGATGCTTGGGGTGAGCGCAGGTGTATTTGCTGCACTGAAACAAAATAGTATTTGGGACTATTTTGTGATGAGTTTTGCCATGACAGGCGTTGTTATTCCTAGTTTTGTGGTTGCACCAATTTTGGTATTAGTTTTTGCTATTACTTTACAATGGCTGCCTGCAGGTGGTTGGTTTGATGGTAAATGGCAATATATGATTTTGCCAATGTTGGCACTTTCATTGTCTTACATAGCGAGCATTGCTCGTATTACACGAAGTTCTATGATTGAAGTCTTACATTCAAACTTCATTCGTACTGCGCGCTCAAAAGGCTTACCTTTACGCATTATTGTATTTAAACATGCACTTCGCCCAGCATTATTGCCTGTTGTATCATATTTAGGCCCAGCATTTGTGGGAATTGTGACGGGATCTTTAGTAATTGAGTCCATTTTTGGGTTGCCTGGTATTGGCACATTATTTGTGGATGGTGCATTAAATCGTGATTATTCCACAGTATTAAGTGTGACAATTTTGGTGGGAACATTGACGATTTTATTCAATGCAGTTGTTGATATTCTCTATGCTGTCTTAGATCCTAAGATTCGTTATTAAGGAGCGAAGATGAAATTAACTCAAAATCAAAATAAAGCTGTTGTAGAAATGGCAGAAAACCTTGAAATTAAAGGTCGTAGCTTATGGCAAGATGCATTTCGTCGTTTCATTCGTAACAAAGCAGCTGTCACAAGTTTGTTTATTTTAGCCATAATTACAATTTTTGTGAGCATCGCCCCATCTTTGTCTGAATATGCTTATGATCATACTGATTGGGGAATGATGTCAAGCCCACCAGAAACTGAATCAGGGCATTATTTTGGGACAGATTCTAACGGTCGAGATATTTTTGTGCGTGTTGCTGTCGGTGGAAGAATTTCTTTATTGGTTGGTATTTCCGCTGCATTGGTTGCCGTTGTAATAGGGACATTTTATGGTTCATTGTCAGGTTATTTAGGTGGCAGAATTGATTCCATTATGATGAGAGCTTTAGAAATTCTGAACTCTTTTCCATTTACATTTTTTGTGATTTTATTAGTGACGTTCTTTGGGCAAAATTTATTTTTGATCTTTCTAGCAATTGGTATGGTTTCTTGGCTGGATATGGCAAGGATTGTACGCGGTCAAACATTGAGTTTGAAAAATCAAGAATTTATTGAAGCTGCTAAGGTTTCAGGCGTGCCAACTTGGGCGATTGTATTTCGTCATATTGTGCCGAATGTTTTAGGCGTTGTTGTGGTTTATGCATCATTGCTTGTGCCTAGTATGATTTTGTTTGAATCTTTTTTAAGTTTTCTTGGTTTAGGCGTGCAAGAACCAATGAGTAGTTGGGGATCATTATTGAATGATGGTGCTAAATCTATGGAGGTTGCTTCATGGCTATTGATTTTTCCAGCAGCATTTTTAACAGTGACTCTCTTTTGTTTCAACTTTATCGGGGATGGTTTGCGCGATGCACTCGATCCTAAAGATCGTTAGGAGGAATCATGTCTGAAACTTTATTAACGGTCAAAGATTTATCCGTACAATTTAAAACACCAGATGGTTTTGTGACAGCAGTGAATGAATTAAATTTTTCATTAAAAGTTGGTGAAACTTTAGGAATTGTCGGTGAATCAGGTTCAGGAAAATCTCAAACAGCTTTTGCATTGATGGGATTATTAGCTAAGAATGGTTCTACATCAGGCTCTGCATTATTGAATGGTCAAGAATTATTAGGCTTAAAAGAAAAAGAGTTGAATCGATTGCGTGCCGAAGAAATTGCAATGATTTTTCAAGATCCAATGACATCATTGAATCCGTACATGAAAGTGGGTGAGCAATTAATGGAGGTTTTGAAATACCATAAAGGCTTATCTAAAACAGAAGCTTTCAATGAATCTGTACGAATGTTGGATGCAGTTAAAATGCCAGAATCTAGGAAAAGGATGGGCATGTATCCTCATGAGTTTTCAGGTGGTATGCGTCAACGTGTAATGATCGCAATGGCACTTTTATGTAAGCCAAAACTTCTGATTGCTGATGAGCCAACAACAGCTTTAGATGTCACAGTTCAAGCGCAAATTATGGGCTTATTGAATGAATTAAAACAAGAGTTTAATACTGCGATTATCATGATTACACATGATCTAGGCGTTGTTGCGAGTGTGTGTGATAAGGTTCTAGTCATGTATGCAGGGCGAACAATGGAATATGGTACGGTTCAAGATATTTTCTATCGCCCAACTCATCCCTATACATTGGGTTTACTAGAAGCGATTCCAAGTTTGGATGATGCCAAAGAAGAATTGCATACAATTCCAGGAAATCCTCCAAATTTACTGCATTTACCAAAAGGTTGCCCATTTGTACCAAGATGCGAATTTTCAGTTGAAACATGTTTATCAAAACCACCAAGTTTAGATAGTTTTGGTGAGCATCAATTACGTGCATGTTATAGAAAAGCGGAGGAATTGAGAGCATGAGCAATGAATTATTGGTTGTGAATGATTTAAAAGTTTATTTTCCTGTGCGTGATCGTCAACAAAAATTTTGGGAAAAATCACAGCAATTAAAAGCAGTTAATGGTGTGAATTTATCTTTAAAAAAGGGTGAGGTTTTGGGTGTTGTAGGTGAGTCTGGATGTGGAAAGTCCACGTTAGCTAGAGCTTTGATCGGTTTAGTTGCATCGACAGATGGCAGTGTTGTTTGGATGGGCAAAGAAATTAATCCAAATGATCAAAATATGATGAGATCAGTCCGTAAAGATATGCAGATGATTTTTCAAGACCCATTAGCATCATTGAACCCAAGAATGACAGTGGGCGATATCATTGCAGAACCATTGAGAACACATAATCCTCATTTATCTAAAGCTGAGGTGAAAGAGAGAGTTGAAGTAATGATGTCCAAGGTTGGATTATTATCTAACTTGATTAATCGTTATCCTCATGAGTTTTCAGGTGGTCAATGTCAACGAATTGGCATTGCACGTGCTTTGATCTTAGAACCTAAAGTCATTATCTGTGATGAACCTGTTTCTGCTCTAGATGTTTCAATTCAAGCGCAGGTAATTAATTTGCTAAAAAAATTACAAAAAGAAATGGATTTATCTTTGATCTTCATTGCTCATGATTTAGCAGTGGTAAAACACATTTCGGATCGTGTTATGGTGATGTATTTAGGCAATGTTATGGAGGAAGGCAGTAAAGATGATGTTTATCACAATACAAAACATCCTTATACAAAAGCATTGATGAGCGCCGTACCAATTGCAGATCCTAATGAATCTAAAAACAGACAGGTTGTATACTTAAATGGTGATCTACCTTCACCAATTAATCCACCATCAGGTTGTGTTTTTAGAACACGCTGCCCATCGGTGATGGATAAATGTAGTGAAATGACGCCAGAGTTGAAGAATATTATCAATACATCAATGCATAAGGTAGCATGTGTTTTAGTATAGTTATTTATAAATAAAAAATGTTCTTGATCAAAAACTATTGATGTCTTATGATTTTTTGTATGGAAAATTAATATAATTACTCACAGAATTATACCTATCGGAAAATAATAATGATTAATAAAGGGTTTACTTTAATTGAATTAATGATCGTAGTAGCCATCATTGGAATTTTATCAATGATGGCAATGCCAGCCTATCAGGATTATATCAAGCGTGCCGGCGTTGCAGAAGGGCTGCAGTTAATCTTGCCTGCTAAAACTGCAATGATGGACTATTATCAAGAGCGCGGTGTCTTTCCTGATAGGACCCAGGATGTTCAAGGTTCTATAAATATTCCTGCTAATCATGAAACTACAGCAGGTGTTGCTGTTATTCCAGCTGAAGGCAAATTTGTAACAGGCTATTCCATTTCTAACTGGGTTATTTATATCTACTTTTCAGAAAAATTTGATAAATCTAAAACAGCTTATAAAATCGAGTTGCCTGTAGTACCTGTTATGACTGATGGTGGAATACAATGGTATTGTGGCTACAATGCTGCTAGGAAAGTTGGTTATGGTAGAACTAAAGGGGCAATTTCTACTAACCCAGGGCAAAATAGTGTTAAAGAAAGATATTTACCGTCTGTTTGTAGATAGTATTAGGATTTAAATTCAAAATATTTTGTAAAAATTTTACCCTGATTTTTTCAGGGTATTTTTTTGCTTTAACGCTTTGTAAAAATGGGAAATAAAAGCTCGTTTTTATATATGATTTTTTGTTTAATTTTTTCAATTAATCAATATTAAATATAAAAAAATATTGTGTAAATTAAAATGAGCCGTTATCATAACTCGCTTCTATGACATGAAGAAGCTATGTCACAAAGCACGTAAAACTCTCACTTTTGAGGGGGGCGTGTTTTTTTTTGCCCAAAAAAAATGACGAGTGAAATTAATAGGAAAAAGACGAAATGACAATGCCAGCAGTATTAGTTTTAGCAGATGGAAGTGTGTTTGAAGGCACAGCCATCGGCGCAGAAGGACAAACAGTCGGTGAAGTAGTATTTAACACTTCAATGACTGGCTACCAAGAGATTTTGACAGATCCATCCTATGCAAAACAAATGATTACATTAACGTATCCTCATATTGGCAACACAGGCACCAATAGAGAAGATGAAGAATCAGATTCTGTTTATGCAGCAGGTTTAATTATCAGAGATTTGCCATTATTGGCTAGTAACTTCCGAAGTACTGAAAGTTTAGGTGATTATCTAAAGCGTCACAATGTGGTTGCGATTGCGGATATTGATACGCGTAGATTAACAAGAATTCTAAGAGAAAAAGGTTCACAAGCAGGCTGCATCATCACAGGTGTAAATATTGATATTGCTAAAGCGCAAGCAGATGCAAAAGCATTTGGCAGCATGGCAGGTTTGGATTTAGCAAAAGAAGTGGCATGTGAAAAAGCATACGAATGGGCACAAGGTGAGTGGCATTTAGGCGAAGGCTTTAAGACAGATATTGCTCAGCCTTTGCATGTTGTGGCTTATGACTTTGGTGTGAAACGTAATATTTTACGTATGTTGGCTGAGCGCGGTTGCCGATTAACTGTTGTGCCTGCACAAACACCAGCTAGCGAAGTTTTAGCAATGAATCCAGATGGCGTATTTTTATCCAATGGTCCAGGAGATCCTGAGCCATGTGATTACGCAATCCAAGCAATTCAAGAGATTTTAGCAACGAAAAAACCTATATTTGGCATCTGTTTAGGTCATCAATTACTCGGTTTAGCAGTGGGCGCTAAAACTGAAAAAATGACATTTGGCCATCATGGTGCAAACCATCCAGTACAAGATTTAGAAACGGGGCGTGTTGTGATTACAACTCAAAATCATGGCTTCCAAATCAATGAATCAAGTTTGCCAAGTAATGTAGAAGTCACGCATAGATCATTGTTTGATCAATCTATTCAAGGCATTAGCTTGAAAGATCAAGTGGCATTTTCGTTCCAAGGACATCCTGAAGCAAGTGCAGGCCCAAATGATGTGGCTTATTTGTTCGATCAATTCATCAATAGCATGCAAGCTAAATAGGAGGATATCATGCCAAAACGTACAGATTTAAAATCCATTTTAATCATTGGCGCAGGCCCAATTGTGATTGGGCAAGCATGTGAATTTGACTATTCTGGCGCTCAAGCTTGTAAAGCATTGCGTGAAGAAGGTTTCAGAGTTATTTTGGTTAACTCAAACCCAGCAACAATCATGACAGATCCAGAAATGGCAGATGTGACTTACATCGAGCCAATTACATGGCAAACAGTTGAAAAAATTATCAAAAAAGAACGTCCTGATGCAATTTTGCCGACAATGGGCGGCCAAACAGCATTGAACTGTGCATTAGATTTAAGCCGCAATGGCGTATTAGCAAAATACAATGTTGAATTGATTGGTGCAACAGAAGATGCCATCGATAAAGCAGAAGATCGTGGTCGTTTTAAAGAAGCAATGGAAAAAATTGGCTTGAAATGCCCTGAATCTTATGTTTGCCATAGCTTGAATGAAGCATTGGCAGCACAGCTTAAGGTTGGTTTTCCAACATTGATCCGCCCATCATTCACAATGGGTGGTTCGGGTGGTGGTATTGCTTATAACAAGGAAGAATTTTTAACGATTTGTGAGCGCGGTTTCGATGCTTCTCCAACCCATGAATTATTGATTGAACAATCGGTATTGGGCTGGAAAGAGTATGAAATGGAAGTAGTGCGTGATAAATCAGATAACGCAATCATCATTTGTTCTATTGAAAACTTTGATCCAATGGGAGTGCATACAGGTGATTCCATCACTGTTGCACCTGCGCAAACATTGACAGATAAAGAATACCAAATCATGCGTAATGCAAGTTTGGCTGTACTTCGTGAAATTGGTGTAGATACAGGCGGTTCCAATGTACAGTTTGCGGTAAACCCTGCAAACGGCGAAATGATCGTGATTGAAATGAACCCACGCGTTTCTCGCTCATCTGCATTGGCATCAAAAGCAACAGGCTTTCCAATTGCGAAAATCGCTGCCAAATTAGCGATTGGCTACACATTGAATGAGTTGAAAAATGATATTACAGGCGGTCGTACACCTGCATCATTTGAGCCTTCAATTGACTATGTTGTCACAAAAATTCCTCGCTTTGCATTCGAGAAATTCCCAGCGGCGGATGATCGCTTAACAACGCAGATGAAATCTGTGGGTGAAGTGATGGCAATGGGTCGTACATTGCAAGAATCTATGCAGAAAGCATTGCGTGGTTTAGAAACAGGTTTATGTGGATTTGATCCTCGCACAACTGATAAATCTGTGATTCAATGTGAATTAGGGAATCCTGGTCCTGATCGTGTTTTATATGTGGCTGATGCTTTCCGTATTGGCATGACACAAGCTGAAATCTTTGAGATTTCTGCGATTGATCCTTGGTTCATGATGCAAATTGAAGATTTAGTGAGTGAAGAAAAATCGATTGCAGCAGGTACTTTACAAGATCTAGATTTTGCTACATTCCGCCGTTTGAAGCGTAAAGGATTCTCTGATAAACGCATTGCTCAGCTATTAAATATCAAAGAAAAATTAGTGCGTGAAGCACGTTATGCGTTGAAATTGCACCCAGTTTATAAGCGTGTGGATACTTGTGCGGCTGAGTTTGATACAGATACAGCTTACTTATATTCAACATACGAAGAAGAGTGTGAAGCTCGTCCAAGTGATAAGAAAAAAATCATGATTTTAGGCGGTGGGCCAAACAGAATTGGACAAGGTATTGAGTTCGATTACTGCTGTGTACATGCATCATTGGCACTTCGCGAATCAGGCTTTGAAACCATCATGGTGAACTGTAACCCTGAAACAGTTTCCACTGACTTTGATACATCAGATCGTTTATATTTCGAGCCATTAACATTGGAAGATGTATTAGAAATCGTGCGTGTTGAAAATCCTTATGGCGTGATCGTCCATTATGGTGGTCAAACACCTTTGAAACTAGCGAATGCTTTGGTTGAAAATGGCGTAAATATCATTGGTACATCAGCAGATAGCATTGATGCTGCGGAAGATCGTGAACGTTTCCAAAAAGTATTGAATGATTTAGGTTTGAAACAACCGCCAAACCGTACAGCGCGTAATGAAACAGATGCGATTGTGTTAGCCAATGAAATTGATTATCCATTGGTTGTGCGCCCTTCTTATGTATTGGGCGGTCGTGCAATGCAGATCGTTCATTCGGATGATGAATTGCGCCGCTATATGAATGAAGCAGTGCAAGTATCAGAAGATAGCCCAGTGTTATTAGATTTCTACTTAAATCATGCGATCGAAGTAGATGTTGACTGCGTATCAGATGGCGATGAAGTTGTGATCGGCGGCATTATGCAACACGTTGAACAAGCAGGCGTTCACTCAGGCGATTCAGGTTGTTCATTGCCACCTTATTCCTTGAGCAAAGACATTCAGGATGAAATTCGTCGCCAAACTAAAGCAATGGCAAAAGCATTGAATGTAATTGGTTTGATGAATGTTCAGTTTGCTGTGCAAGATGATGTTGTGTATGTATTGGAAGTGAATCCGCGTGCTTCTCGTACAGTGCCATTTGTGAGTAAAGCAACAAGTGTGCCTTTAGCTAAAATTGCAGCGCGTGCAATGGCTGGTATTAGCTTAGCTGAGCAAAACTTCCATGAAGAGATTATTCCTGATTATTATTCTGTGAAAGAAGCTGTATTCCCATTCATTAAGTTCCCAGGCGTAGATACAATACTTGGGCCAGAAATGCGTTCAACAGGTGAAGTGATGGGTGTTGGTAAAACATTCTCAGAAGCTTATTTGAAAGCGCAAATGGGCGCAGGTGAGCGCATTCCAAAAATGGGTAAAGTTTTTATCTCTGTACGTGATGAAGATAAAGCAGATTTGGAAACAATGGCTCGTAATTTCTTAGAGCAAGGTTATGGTTTATGTGCAACAGGTGGCACAGCACAAAGATTATCTGAATTAGGCTTCTATGTTCAGAAGATTCATAAGGTAGCAGAAGGTCGCCCGCATATTTTGGATTACATCAAAAATGGTGAAATTGCTGTGGTTGTGAACACAGTTTCCAGCGATGCAAAAGCGATAGCGGATAGCCATGCAATTCGCCGCACTTCCATTAACTTGCGTGTACCTTTGTACACAACATTAGCAGGTGGTGAAGCTGTGAGTGAAGGTGTGAAAAGTATGTTTGCGATGGATGTTTATTCAGTGCAAGAATTACATGCGCATTTAAAATCACAGAAATAAGTTATTCAGTAACATTGTAAACTTTATATTTCCTCGCCTTTGGTGAGTAAATATTAGAGCTCCTGAAAGGGAGCTTTTTTATTGTTCCACTATAAGAACAATGTGTGCCATGAAGCCTACTTTTTCTCTAGGATTATCAATGATATCTTAGCCACATATTAAATAGTTAGAGGAAAAGCTTATGAAACAATTAAAAGCGATTTATAAAGCACCTGAAGCTCATTGGGTTGGCGATGGCTTTAAAGTACGTTCACTCTTTTCATACAGTAATCACGGTAAATTATTGAACCCATTTTTATTGTTGGATAGAGCAGGGCCAACTAAGTTTAAACCAACCAATAATCCTGGCGGTGTGGGTGAGCATCCACATCGTGGCTTTGAAACTGTAACCATTGTTTATGAAGGCGAATTAGCACATCATGATTCAAGTGGCAAAGGCGGAGAAATTGGCCCAGGCGATGTTCAATGGATGACAGCTGCAAAAGGTATTTTGCATAAAGAGTATCATTCTAAAAACTTTGCTAAAAATGGCGGCGTTTTGGATATGGTTCAACTTTGGGTAAATTTACCTGCTAAAGATAAAATGAGTAAGCCAGGCTACCAAGCTATCACAGCGGATATGATTCCTAAAGTTCAGTTGGCAAATGATTTGGGTTTCATGCGAGTGATCGCAGGTGATTACAATGGTACCAAAGGTGCTGCACGTACTTTTACACCAGTGGATGTTTGGGATTTCCATTTGAAAACTGGCGGCGCAGTGACTATTCCTGCTGTGCAGTATCGTTATGTTGGTTTGATTGTATTGCATGGTGAAGTGATCTTAAATGGCGAACAAGTTATCAAAGAATCTGAGCTAGCAATTTTGGATAAACATGGTGAAGAGTTCACTCTAGAAGCTACAAAAGATAGCATCGTGTTGTATTTAAGTGGTGAACCAATCAATGAACCTGTTGTCGGTTATGGGCCATTTGTGATGAACTCAAGAGAAGAGATTATGCAAGCTTCTTTAGATTATTCACATGGCCGATTTGGTAAGATGCAGAATTAGAAATAAGAATAGCGCCTGAAAAGGCGCTATTTTTTTGTCACTGAAAACTACCTAAAATATTCTCCCATAATACGACAGTGTAGATTAAATCTCTGACACGTTGATGAGACTTATGATTGATGCAATTCAATATTTTGATATCACGAGCAAGAGAGTCAGGATAAATGGCATTTGCTAATTGGCATTCTGTTGTGATTAATTTATCCCAACTTTGTTGTGATGCATCCAAAGTTTTTTGTTGTTCTAATGGTAAAAAGTTACGTACTCTAGGATAAAACTCATTCAATATTAATTTAACTTGTGTCGAATTATTTGCCTCACACTCTAATATATTTGTTTCTGTAATATAAATTTCAGAACAGCTTTTTAAGGTAATTTCAGGGAAACGTGCATGTTGTGCAAAACTCAACATATTTGCATTGAATATTAATATAAATAATAATAGTTTTTTCATTATTATCGCACCATTATTTTATTGAAGAAATTGGTGGTATGACATTATTCAGAGTGTTTTGGAAGCTACCAAGATCTTCCTCCCACAACATAACTAGATAAACCAAACTATCAATGCGCTCTTCAATTTTATGATTTAAACAATGAATTTTAGCAACAGATTGCTGTTCTTCTGATTCTGTATAACGAGCAGCATAGATTGTACACGCTGAATCTGAAAAGTTTTCCCAATGTAATTGAGTCGCCTCTAATGCACTTTGATGTTCTTTTGGGAGAAAATTTTGAAGATTTAGGTAAAAAATACCTAAAGCTTTATTAGCAACTCGATAGTTTTCATATTCACATTGATTAATCTCCATTTGTTGAGAGTGTTTTTCGACGCAATCATCTAGCATTAGAATTGGCAAACGTTCTTGTGTATGGCCAAATAATGTGAAGCTTATGAATAATAAAGTTATAGAGATGTATTGCTTCATAGTATTGAGTGCCCTATAAAGTTATATATGAAAATTGATATGAATTAATATAAATATATTGATTATTCATTATACAACTAGGAAGATTCTAACTCAATAATAATATCAAGAAATGTTAATTAATGTTTTTTTATTAAAGCAATAGAATTCATTCTATTGCTTTATGGTGAATTAGTTATACAGCTGCAATAATTTTAACTTCCATTTTCCAGTTAGGGCGCATCAAGCCTGCTTGAACAGTGCAACGAACTGGTGAATTGTTTGGATCAACCCACTCATCCCAAGCACGATTCATTTCAGCGAAGTCATCATTATTCACTAGGAAAATAGTTACATCTAGAATTTTGCTTTTTTCACTATCATTTTGAGCCAACACAGCATCAATATCTTCTAAGATGCTTTTCATTTGTGCATATGCACAGTTATCTTCAACTGTTGGCACAGATGTGTAATAAATCGTTTGGTTATAAGTCACTGCATCTGACATTCTTAGGCCTAAGTTAAAACGTTTGATCATATATTCCTCATAAATTAGGGGGAGATAAGCAAAATTGCATGGGTGATTATACTTAATTTTATGGCAAAAGTTTTACGAGAAAATACTTCTATTTGAAAGGCTGCATAGTAAAAAACTTGGTGTCTTGATTAAAATAAAATTGTAATTATTTTTCATTTATTAAATATTTTTGTTAATTTTTGAAAATAATAATGTTAGTGTATTCAGCTTCTTGATTCTTGAATGAATCAAGTCACAGTGCTGGGGATAGCACTAGTCTTGTGCCACAAAGCAATATATAGCCATTAAGCTGTAAAAATCACACATCGTGATATTGATAGGCATTGAAAATATACTCAGAATAATAAGGAGATAGCATGGAAACAACGCTACACTCACGTAAGTTTAAATTTAGTTTGGGCGTACAAATTATGATTGCTTTAGTTTTTGGCATCATTGTTGGCTCAATTTTACATGGTAGTACAAACCAAGCTTGGGTGATCGATAATATATTGAACCCAGCAGGGCAAATTTTCATCAAAATGATCCAGATGATTGTTGTGCCAATTGTGATTTCAACTTTAATTGTTGGTATTGCAGGGGTTGGCGATACAAAAAAATTGGGTAAATTAGGCTTAAAAACCATTATATATTTTGAAGTTGTTACAACAGTTGCAATTATTTTGGGCATATTTTTGGCAAATGTATTCCAACCAGGTGTTGGCATTAATATGCAAGAATTATCAGCAGTTGATATTTCATCCTATCAAGCAACAACAGCTGCAATTGAATCGAGCCATCATGGCATTGCGGATACATTGTTATCCATTGTGCCACATAACGTTATTTCGTCTATGGCAGAAGGGGATATGTTACCTGTGATCTTCTTTGCTGTATTATTTGGCATGGGATTATCATCCTTGCCAGCAGAGAAAAAAGAACCGTTATTGAATGTATTGAACAGTGTTTCTGAAACAATGTTTAAAGTTACCAATATGATCATGCTCTATGCGCCAATTGGTGTATTTGCATTGATCAGTGCAACAGTTGCAACTTTTGGCTTTGCATCATTATATCCATTGATTAAATTAGTTTTATTGGTTTATGGCGCTATTATTTTCTTTGCAGTTGTTGTGTTAGGTGGGATTGCTTACTACTTTAAAATCAATATTTTCACAATTATGAAGTTGTTGAAAGATGAATTATTACTGGCATATTCAACAGCAAGTTCTGAAACTGTTTTACCAAGAATGATGGATAAACTCACGCAATATGGTGTGCCAAGCTCGATTACAAGTTTTGTTGTGCCAATTGGTTATTCATTTAATTTAGATGGCTCAACGCTATATCAAAGTATTGCAGCAATCTTTATTGCACAGTTATATGGCATTGAATTAAGTTTAATGCAGGAAATTATTTTAGTTTTCACGTTAATGCTCACTTCTAAAGGCATTGCTGGCGTTCCTGGTGTTTCATTTGTTGTGTTATTAGCAACATTGGGCAGCGTTGGTATTCCAGTGACAGGTTTAGCATTCATTGCAGGTGTGGATCGTATTTTAGATATGGCGCGCACAGCTTTGAATGTTGTGGGTAATGCATTGGCGGCGATTATTATTGCAAAATGGGAAAATTGTTTTGATGCTGAAAAAGCTAAAAATTACTTTGTAGAAGCACAAGAAACAGAAAAAACAACAGAAAAAACAACAGAAGAAAAATTAGTGTTAAATTTGGATTCTTAGAAATGATATAGGCAATAAAAAGCCCTAGTACTGCTAGGGCTTTTGCACATGGTCGATATAATTAATAAACTTTTTTACCTGCGATATAAGTGGCTGCAATGGCACGATCATCACCCAATGTCATTTGAATGAATAATGCTTCTTCTAAGCTATTGGCATAACGCATTCTGTAATCAATGATAGGTGTAGATTTTAAGTTAATGACAGCCAAGTCTGCTTCCATACCAACTGCGATTGTTCCAACTTTATCTTGTAATGATAGTGCTTCAGCTGTTCCACGCGTTGCCAAATAAAATGTATGTAAGGCAGAGTAGGGCGAACCATTCATTTGGGCTGCTTTATAAGCTTCATTCATCGTTTGTAGGATAGAGAAGCTTGTACCCGCACCTAAATCTGTCCCTAAACCAACTTTAATCGGACGATTATTCGCTTTTGCATGATTCACATTAAAAGCACCAGAACCTAAAAAGAAGTTAGAGGTTGGGCAGTGAGCAACAGCAGCACCACGTTCATTCAATACATGCAATTCACGATCAGTTAAATGTACGCCGTGACCATAAATCGCGCGTTCACGCAATAAACCATAACGATCATAAGCATCGGTATAATCTAAAGCTTCAGGGAATAATTCTTTCACCCAAGCAATTTCACCAATGTTTTCTGAAACATGAGATTGAATCAAAGTGTCTGGAAATTCTTGCGCTAAACTTCCCACCATTTCTAATTGTTCATGTGTGGATGTTGGGATGAATCTAGGTGTAATCACATATTCAGCACGGCCTTTTTTGTGCCATTTTTCAATCAAAGCTTTGGATTCGTCATAAGCTTTTTGTGGCGTATCTAATAAAGCTTCAGGAGCATTGCGATCCATACAAACTTTACCCGCCATGATGCGCATATTGTATTTTTCAGCTTCTTCAAAAATAGCATCCACAGATTGCGGGAAAATCGTACAGAAAACTGTAGAGCTTGTGACGCCATTGCGATGCTGTTCTTTTAAGAAAATTTCTGCAACTTCCTTGGCATGATCTTTATCTTTAAAACCTTGTTCAGCAATGAAAGTATAGTTATTCAACCAATCAATTAACTGCTCACCATAAGATGCAATGATCTCTGTTTGTGGGTAATGAACGTGGCTATCAATGAAGCCTGCTGTGATGATGCTATCTGTATAGCGCTCAATGGCAATATCACCTAATGTTGGTAATAGTTTATCAGCATCATCCATTGCGATAATTTTGCCATTTTCCATCACAATGATGGCATCTTCTTTATAGATTAAACACTCTTCCATAGGATGGAAAAAAGGGTCTTTTTGGAATGTTAAAAGTGCGCCACGAATGGCAGTTTTATTTGGTTGCATTGTGATTCCTAGATAAATCATAATTTTTTAAACAGCCACTCTATCTAAAATTTGTTTTTAGGTAAAGATTCCTTGGTAAGATTTAGGTATGATAGTCATAAATCATAGGTAATAGAGTGACATGGAAAATAAAAGAGATTTGATTGATACGATCGTATCAGATTGGGAAAGTATTGGTTCAACATTGAACACGGATGGCACAGAGGTTGTGGGTAGAATTGTGCGCCTATCCACATTGATCAGCCGTAGAGTTGAAGAAAATTTAGCAAAGTATGAACTCACAGCAGGTGAGTTTGATGTATTGGCGGCATTATTGCGTGCGGATAATCATTCATTAGCGCCGTTTGAATTGCAGGATTTAATGCTCGTTTCGTCAGGTGGATTATCCAATCGTATGAAACGTTTGGAAAAATATGGCTGGATTTCGCGTGCACAAGCTAAAGTGGATGGTCGTGGTGTTGCTGTTAAACTTACACCAAAAGGTAAAGCCTTGATTGAGGAAGCTTCCATTTCTCATTTGGCATTAGAAAATGAATTGATTGCATCCATGAATAAAGCAGATGCTGAATCATTACAGCATCTGCTTCGTGGATTGTTATTGGTATTGGATCAAAAGTAATTAAGGCAAACTTAACCCTGTTAAATCAATAGGGGATTGGTTTTGGCAAATGAGCGCAGATAATACAGCTGCGCTGCCTGCTGCCAATGTGAAGCCCAAGCTACCATGACCAACGTTTAACCATAAATTGTTATAACGAGTTTTACCCAAAATTGGTGGACCTTTTGGTGTAGAAGGACGCAAGCCTGCCCATATATCCGCTTCATCCACACCTTGAAGCTCAGGGAATGTTGATTTCACCATTTTCTTTAAAGCATTGATACGGTTTTGGCGGATCGATGTATCATAGCCAATATCTACCATCGCAGCGATTCTTAAGCGATCGCCTAATTTTGCATACACAGTTTTATGACCATAATCTGTCACGCTTGCATTAGGCACAATACCACTTTCTTTTGGGAATGGCACAGTTAAGCTGTAACCTTTTAATGGATAAATAGGCAATTTAATATCCATAGGATTCAATAATTCTGTTGCACCATTGCCTGATGCAATCACTAATTCTTGCACATCCATTGAACCTTTCGTTGTAGTAATGCTATGAATCGCATCGCTGCCATGCATAGCTGTCACTTTGGTATTCGTCATCAAAGTGAATAGGTCAGATTCTTTGAGCTTATTGAGTAATGCAACACAATAGAGATAAGCATCAGCTGTTTCATCATTCGGTGCATAAATTGCACCTTTTAAATCAGCATAAGCATGCTTCAATGATGGCTCTTTTTCAATGATTTGATCTTTATTCAAAACTTCTTGGAATTCAGGATCAATTTTGGATGCTGCTTTATCAAAATCTGATTGATGGCGATGAATGATCATCTTGCCTGATTTCTTCCAACAGAAATCATCTAAATTGTCATTTTCGCGCCAATCTTGTAAGACATCTTGACTCAAAAGGGATAACCTAAGGATATGGGCACCATTAATTTTATTGGTTTTTTGGTTACATGCCAATGTGAATTGCATCAACCATTGCCATTGCTCTAAAGAGAAGCGAAAACGTAGATTCAATGGAGAATCTGATTGGCCTAACCATTGAATGCCTTGTAATGGCACGCCTTTATCAGCGAGAGGCGAAACGTAGCGGTAGCTTAATTGTGCACCATTGGCGAAGCTAGCGCCTTTGCCAACACCATCTTCTTGATCAATCAACGTCACTTTTTGGCCTGCTTTTACTAAAGCATATGCCAAAGAAATACCAATAACACCGCCCCCGATGATGGTGATTGTTCGCTCCATAACATCCTCATATCTTTTATTGAAACATTGAGAATCATTAGAGCGAATTATAGGGCTTCATACAATTGATTAGTTTTCGTTAGGGTATAACTTTTGGTTAAGTAGTTTTGTCTTTTTTTCTAGGTAACTTTTCAGCATTTTCTGATAATTATGCGCCGCTTGAGAGAGCACCATATCTGATCTGTATAACAAACAGATATCCAAATACATGGCAGGCTCTAGTGGATAGATCATAGATTCAGGCAGAATTTGTTCCGCTGAGAAAATATCGCAGATCGTGCATCCTTGTGATAATTTCACAAATCCAGCTGCCATATAATAAGTTTGTACATTTAAACGTGGTGATTGGAATTGGCGATGCTGTACGATTAATTGTGCTAATGAATCAGCACCAGGATGAATCCAGCGAGAGAGATCAATGTCATCAATTTTAACAGGTGATTCGTTTGGCTGGCTGTCAATATAAGCTAACGGTACTTTTGCCAATGGAACGACAGTGATATTAGGATTACTTACATGTTGAAAAGTGATGGCAAAATCGAGATCACATTTTGCTAAGCGCTGTAGCATCGTTTCAGTGTGATCCGTACTGACATCGATTTTAATGGCAGGGTTCTCTTGAATGAATTGCGTAGTAATGGCAGGCATTAAGCTTAAGCCCAAGCTTGGAATGCAAGCAATGGATAATCGGCCTTCAGGATTAATGGCAAGATTATCTGCCAATTCTTTCAAATGACCGAGTTCACTGTAAATGGATTGCGCTTTATCAAAGAGAATATGCGCTTCTTTTGTGGGGATTAATTTGCCACTTTTACGCTCAAACAGGCTAAATCCTAAGCGAAGCTCTGCATGTTTTAAAGCTTTACTCGCAGCAGGCTGAGAGATACAAAGCATCTCTGCCGCTTTGGTTAAAGAGCCACATAACATAATGGCATAGAAAATTTCGAGATGTCTGAGCGTCATAAACCCACTGAAGTGATTAAACTAAAGTGGGTATTTTAACGCATATTGATGTTTAGATGTGATTAACCACCTAATTTAGAACCAATTTCAATGAAGATCTTGATCAATGCACTGTTTGAGATGTCCACGAAGAACGCTCCCACCATTGGTACAATCAAGAATGCTTTATGTGAAGGGCCAAATACTTTAGTGATGGCTTGCATGTTTGCGATTGCTGTTGGTGTTGCACCTAAACCAAATCCACAGTGACCCGCACTCATTACGATTGCATCGTAGTTGCTGCCCATTACGCGGAATGTTACATAGATTGCAAATAGCGCCATAACAACTGTTTGAATCGCAATGATGATTAAGATTGGTGCTGCTAAACCTGCTAATTGTGCTAGTTTTAATGACATCAATGCCATTGCTAAGAAGAATGATAATGCAACGTTGCCTAATACATCAATAGTTTCATCAGAAACTTGTCTACGGAATATGTGAGTTACGATATTGCGTAAAATTACACCTGAGAATAAACACCATACAAATGTAGGCATTTGCATGATTGTATCTTTTGTTAATACATCTAAATAACTACCAACGCTGATGCTGATTGCCAACATGCCGACAGTTTCAGTGATGCTTGCAGTGTTTACTTTACGCTTAGCTGTTGGCTCTTCAAATGCTTCTTGCACTTCATATTCAGCTTCATTTTTTGGTTGTTTAACTTTTTTCAATAAATGACGTGCAACAGGGCCACCGATTAAACCACCTAGAACTAAACCGAAAGTTGCACAAGCCATTGCTAATTCTACTGCGCCTTCTAAGCCATATTTCTCAGCTAAAACTGTTCCCCAAGCTGCACCATTACCATGCCCACCTGTTAATGTGATTGAACCTGCGATTAAACCATAGAATGGATTTTGACCCAATGCAACTGCTAAGCCCATGCCAACGATGTTTTGTACAACGATCATCGCACTTACAGCAATTACGAAAATCACTAAAGGTTTACCACCTTGGATTAAGCGAGAGAAATCCGCACTCAAGCCGATAGATGTGAAGAATACAATCATCAGCATCGTTTGTAAGCCACCATCGAAACCAAAGCTAATGCCTGTTGTTTCTGATAACACTAATAAGCCAATCGCAACAATGAAGCCGCCTGCTACAGCTTCTGGAATGTGGTTATTTCTTAAAAAGCCAATGTGTCTGACTAATACTGTTCCTAATAGCAAAACAATCGTTGCTGCTACTAATGTTAAATACGAATTTAACTGAATCATAGAATCCTCCTGAAAATATAGTGCTGTACTCCGCAACACTTTAACTACACAGAGGCTACTTGATTTTAATCAAGTTCGGTAATGAGTTTTTGTCGGTAGATCATAACCAAAGGTTATTCTCTCAGAAATATTATGGGAAAGATTTAAACTTTAAAATATTTTAATTGCTATATTTATCAATGAATAATGTTTTCATATGATTGGTTTTATTGAAAGTAATGCTCAATTGCAATTATGTTGGCAATATCATGTGCTCTTACTATATTTAAGAGCACGATAGTAAATTTAGATGAATTTGTAGTTTAATCGTAAGATTAATTGTCGGGCTTGTAGTTATAAATGATCTCTTCAATGATCCAAGTTTTTTGGTTAAGATCAGTTTTAACTAAGATATCATCACCATTTTCTTTGCCTAAGCAAGCACGCGCCATTGGCGAATCGATCGAAGTATATTTTCTATTGTGATAGATTTCATCAGGACCAACGATTCGGAAGAATAACTCATTGTCATCATCATCACTTAATCTCACCCAAGCACCAAAATAGACTTTGCCTTCTTGTTCAGGTGAATAATCCACAATGCGAAGAACTTCTAAACGCTTGGTTAAATGATGAATTCTGCGGTCAATGCCACGTAATTTATGTTTGTTTTCTTTATAATCTGCATTTTCACTACGATCGCCCAAGCTCGCTGCCCATGCCACTTTTTGGGTAATTTCAGGGCGTTCTTCATGCCATAAAAAGCGCAACTCTTCTTGTAAAATTTCCATGCCACCGCGCGTGACCAAGTTTGTTTTCATGTTATTCCACAGTTATTCATTGATATTGTGAGCATCATAGTTTGTTGCGGGAAGACAATCAAATTCGTAGTGATATATAATCTGCATGAATAATAAAAATAGTACTTAGTATGTTTTCAATTATGGAATATTTGAAATGATGGAACTAGTGACAGAGTTAATTACATTAATAGAATTGGCAAATAAAAAAAATGTAGCCTTTTTTCCTACTTATGGAACTTATTTTGATGAATTAGAAATCCAAAGAGCAGAGGAATTATTAAGTGCAAAATTACCTAATTCATATAGATGGTTTTTAAAATGCTATGGTAGTGGGGAGATTTTAGGAGATGAGATCTATAGCATTTATCAACGAGGAAATGATTACAATTTAGATGATCTATTACCAGGAGGCGATATTCTTTATCAAAATAGAATAACTGATAATTCAAGTTTAAAGCTTTCAGAAAATGATATCATTTTCTTAAACTCTGATTTTTCAGAAACCTTCTTCTTTAAAGATCAGTCGATAGTGGTTAATGAAACTATTTATGTATCTGTAGATCCCAAATCTAAGCCGATAGTATATGCAAAAGATTTTTATGATTTTTTAAGAAAAAAACTTAATGAAATGATGAGTTTTTGATTATGAATTTAAAACGAGGTTGATATGACTGATAAAAAAGAAACAGCGATTCTAGTTCGTCCACGTATTTATATTGGTGATAATGCCACAATCGGGCCAGGAAAGATCGAGTTATTGAAAGCATTGCAAACAGAATCTTCCATTACAGCGGCTGCGAAATATCTCAAAATTCCCTATAAAAAAGCATGGAATTTATTGGATGCATTGAATAAAACATTTAATCAGCCAGTGTTTGAAGCACGAGTGGGTGGTAAAGGTGGTGGTAAAACTGAGTTGACACCAATTGGTATTCAATTAATTAAATCCTATGAAGCTTTAGAGAAAAAACTCAATCAATGTGTTGAAGATGAACTTTTGGATATTAAAAAATTAACTGAAACTCAACAATAAAGCTTTATTATCATTCCAAGAATTTTACTGAAAACTGATTTTGTAAATGCTTGGTGGATGTCTTTTGCCAAAATTTATACAACATGAATTTCATCGTTTTATAGAGATACCAATCACCATTATCATTGAGTGCATGGAGATTAAATTTATAAGGTTGATCATTTTTACAGAATATCTCTAATTTAACTTTGCCAACTAAGGCATAAAATACTAAGTAAATAAGCGCAGTAATATCATGGTCTGTATGCTCAAAATCTATGTGGAAATCACCCAGAGATAAAACGCTTTTAGCTTCATCAGAATAGAGAATAATATCAAAGCCATTGTCATAATTAGTGAAGATAGAAATTTGATCTTTCACAGAGTTGTCATAACGAATTTCAGGATAAAGATCTAATTTTTCGATGATAAATTGAATAATGTCATTCTCGCTATTCATTTTAATATCTCCTCACTATATTTTTATTATTATTATGTTGTACGGTGTGACATCCATTGTACTACTACGATTTATATTCGCCACTAATATTTTATACAATAATTGACTCGTTAATCGTTATATAATAACGTTAATTAGATAGTGAAAATATTTATGATAATTAAAACTAGGAGAAAACTATGAGAAAAATTATTTTAGCTTCAGTAATATCTGCTTCTGTATTGGGATTAGCTGGCTTAACAGCCGTTGCACAAGAAATTCCAGTTCTTAAAAAAGTTGAAAGTTCAGTCGAAAAAGGTACTGATAAAGCCGTGGATGTAGTTAAAGATACTACGAAAGATGTAGTTAATGCCGGCACAGAGGCTGTGAAGAATACAGGTGATGCCATTGATAAAGCAAGCGACAAAGTTGAAGATGCAACTAAAAAAGGCGTAGATGATGTTGCTAAAGACAGCAAGAAAGCTGTGAAAGATGTACAAAAAGATAGCAAGAAAGCCATTAAAGATATTAAAAAAGCATTCTAATATAATCTTTTTGGATAATTGTGATTAAAAGCCAGTCTTCAAACTGGCTTTTTTATTGAAAAGATTTTATCTATAGTGGGATTTATAGTATTTTCGATCAGTTCAATTATATTTTGGAGCCACAATGTCCATCACTGATGCACTTTTAGCTTTTTCATTAGCCGCAGCTTTATTAACCATTACGCCTGGATTAGATACAGCTTTAATTTTAAGAACAGCTGCAAGTGAAGGGCGAAAGGAAGCATGGCATGCTGCATTGGGCATTAATACGGGATGTTTTTTATGGGGCGCAATGATCGCTTTTGGTTTAGGCGCATTATTGGCAACCTCTGAATTGGCTTATACCATTTTAAAATGGTGTGGTGCTTTGTATTTAAGTTGGCTTGGAATTCAATTAATTCTTCGACCACGTAAGCAATTTGATCTCTCAAAATCATCTAATGAAGCAACGAATAACTGGTATACAAGAGGAATATTAAGCAATCTTTTGAACCCTAAAACGGGTGTATTTTATATTTCATTTTTACCGCAATTTATTCCTGCGGGTACATCGCCAGTGATGTGGACCTTTATTTTAGTTTCTATTCACATTGTGATGAGTACAATTTGGTCCATAGGATTAATTGTGGCAACACATCGAGCAACACGATTATTGAAAACACCAAAATTCACACGATGGATGGATCGAATCACAGGCGGGATTTTTATTTTGTTTGCTGTGAAATTAGCCATGAGTAAAACATCTTAAGATGAAAAAGCCCGAAGTAATCGGGCTTTTCAATTCTACAATCCTAGAGATTATTTCGTCATCAGTTGTCCCATCATACCCAATGTTTCATGCTCAAAAATATGGCAGTGATACATACGCAAGCCTTTCTCATCCTGAATAAAGCGAATGGTCACTTTTTCATAAGGGCGAAGATTCACAGTATCTTTGAAACCGTTAATCTCAGGTTTAGATTTCTGTTCATTGTAATCATGCTCAATCACTAAAAACTGAGTGCCATGAATATGGAAGTTATGATCCATGTGTGAGTTGTTGAAAATTACCCATTCTTCCACTTCTCCAGCTTTAACTATCACATCATTACGATTCATATCGTGCATTTTGCCATTCACTAAGAATAGTAATTGGTTATGATTCATCACTTCTGTGTATTCGATTAAGCGTTTAATGGATGGTTTTTCATACACAGGTAATTTACGAATATTTTTTGGCAATGTCACTGATGCACTTTTTTGCAAATTAACTGTTGCAATTTCCGTATCAGGATCTGTGGGTACCATGCCCATTTTACCACGATCATAAGCTAAGGATTTCAATGCAACAGTGTCTGTTGATGTTGGTACAACCAATAATTCAGCGCGTTCACCTGGTGTTAATAATAGTTTTTGAATTTCTTGTGGGTTTTCTAAGAAACCACCATCTGTCGCTATGATATAAACTTTTGTGTTTTCCAACGCTAGATTTAAGAATTTAGCAGAGCAAGCATTCCAAATACGAACGCGTGTTGGTTCTGTGATATTCACAGTAGGTTTCAATGCACCATTCATCAACAAGAATTGACCTTCACGGCCATTCATCCAATCATTGAAGGTATTTTCTGCAATTTTTCCATTAGCTTTGAGTTTAAGGTCAGAGAATAACCAATTTTGCTGTGCAAATTTAGCATAAGGATCTGTTTTAGATTTAACAATGAACACGCCTGCTAAACCGCGATAAGCTTGTTCTGCAACTGTATTATGCCCATGAGGATGATACCAATATGTGCCTGCTGTACCTTCAGGAATGGTGAATTTATAAGTACGTTTTGCACCAGGTTTCACTTCATCTTGTGGATTACCATCTTGATCTGCAGGCACTAAAATGCCATGCCAATGAATTGTTGTTGGTTGTGGCAACTGGTTATCCAAAGTGATTTCTACAGTATCACCTTCATAAACTTCAATGGTTGGGCCAGGAATGGAATCATTATAAGCCCAGAAATCCGTAGGTTTGCCTTTGATTAATTCAACATCCACAGGTTTGGCTATCAAAGTTGCTTTGAATAGTTTTGGTTCGTTACTTTCATTTTTTAGCATTGGTAAAGCTGGTAAATCTGTACCTTGTGGAATGGCAGAGGTTGGTAGTAGATCTTTGGTGGCATTCTGCAATTGTTGAATGTCTTTGGCTGTTAAAGTGCGATTGCCTAATTGATATCCAGGAGAGATCATTTGTGCCATATCGTGGCTGTTTTCGCCCATCATGCTACTACTGTTCATATTGCCCATATTGCCGTGATCCATGCCACTCATTTTTCCATGTCCACCATGGCTTTGACCAAATGCTAATACATTAGTTGCAACAACAGCACCCGCAACAGAAGCCGCGCGAATCATAAACGTTCTACGTTTCATAATAAAATCCTCATAATTTTAAATTAAATTTGTAATAAATTTTTGGCGATACAAAGCTTTAAAATTACGAGAATATGGGTGGCTTATGGTCCTGAGCTAGATCAACAGAGTAGAGTGCATCATCTGAAAAAATATTTAATTTTTTAATGATAGCGTGAGAATAACTGAGTTCAGTGCTATTAAAGTTGCTGATACCTAATGTGCAAGACATCATTAATGCATCGCAATGAATTTCACATTCCATCAAATTATCACTGGAGTGATGTTTCATATGAGCGCTATCATTATGCATTGTATTTTCCATCATCACAGTGTTATCTAATACAGGCACAAAAGCATCTTTCGCAGTGATTGCGAAAGAAAAATTTGTGATGAGTACAGTGATGATCACTAATACTATGGAAAATAATTTATGTTTGATCATGGCAATAATTATATCGGAAAGAAATTAAGCCTCAATTGTATTTACAGATGATTTACACTAATCTTGATCTAGATTCAAATAATTAAAATTCAAGGGGAATCGTTATGAATCAGCAATCACAAGATTTTTTAGCAGCCATTCAAAATAACTACGCAGAAGAAGCGAATAAATATTATTTACAAGATCGCTCAGTGATTTTTGCAAGAGATAAGCAAAAGCGCACGACATTACAAATTGCTGCCATGAATCAATATTATGATTTGGTGCAATATCTGATTTTGATTGGCGTAGATTTGAATGCACAAGATAATATGCGTTTTAATCCCTTTTTGTGGGGCTGTATTCATAATGATCTAAAGCTTGTCAAAATTATGGTGGAAGCAGGTGCAGATTTAGAATGTTTAACGCGCTTTGGTGGTAACGGATTAACGCCAGCTTCTGAAAAAGGCAATGTGGAAGTGGTGGAATATTTACTAACACAAACAGATATTAATCCTAACCATACAAACTATTTGGGTTGGACAGCATTGATTGAAGCTGTAACTTTGAATGGTGATGATGAAAGACAACAGAAAGTTGTGGAACTTTTATTAACGAATGGTGCAGATCCAAACATGGTGGACCCTTATGGTAAAACGCCATTTAGATTAGCAAAAGAGAAGGGCAATATGATGATTGCTGAAATTGTTGCAAAACATGGTGGTGTATAGCCATAATGGATGCATTTTGAAACACCTTAGGATATGAGATTTATGACAGATTCATTGCAAACATATTGGGCGCAAGTTGGTCAGCAAGCAAGAACTGCCAGTAGTTCCCTATTAAAAGCAAGCACAGCAGAGAAAAATCGTGCATTACAATTGATCCATGATGAGATCATGAAAAATGTGGATTTGATCATTAGTGAAAATCAGAAAGATTGTGATGCTGCTCGTGGCAATAGCCTAACAGAAGCATTCATTGATCGTTTATTATTGGATAAAGGTCGCATTCAATCTATGGCGCAAGGCGTTGTGGATATTATCGCATTGGCTGATCCTGTGGGTGAAATTACGGATGTTAAACCTCGCCCATCTGGCATTCAAGTAGGTAAAATGCGCGTGCCTTTGGGTGTCATTGGCATCATTTATGAAGCGCGCCCAAATGTGACGATTGATGCAGCAGCATTGTGTTTGAAATCAGGTAATGCGGCGATTTTGCGTGGTGGCAGTGATGCATTCCACACGAATCAATGTTTAGCAAAAATTCTTCGAGAAGCTTTATCTAATACGGCATTGTCAGAGCATTCTGTCCAAATCGTTGCGACGCAAGACCGTGCAGTTGTGGATTTAATGGTGACAGCGAAAGATTATATTGATGTGATTATTCCTCGTGGTGGTAAATCATTGGTGAGTCGCATCAATGCAAGTGCAACTGTACCTGTGATTAAGCATTTAGATGGTGTTTGCCATACATTTGTGGATGAATTTGCAGATTTAGATTTAGCTGTGAAAGTTGCAGATAATGCGAAAACTCAGCGCTATGCACCATGTAATACAATGGAAACATTACTTGTGCATGAAAAAGTTGCGAAAGAGTTTTTGCCAAAAATTGCTGAAGTTTTTGTATTAAAAGCTGTAGAAATGCGTGCATGTGAACAGGTGCAAGCGATTTTAAATGAGCACGAAATCTCTACAGTAATGGCAACAGAAGAAGATTGGCGTGAAGAATATTTAGGGCCAATCATTGCGATTAAAGTTGTGAAAGATCTAGATGCTGCAATTGCACATATCAATCATTATGGTTCTCATCATACCGATGTGATCATCAGTGAACGTTATTCGAATACCACGACATTCTTAAGAATGGTGGATTCTGCTTGTGTGATGGTGAATGCATCTTCACGTTTCTGTGATGGTTTTGAGTTTGGATTGGGTGCAGAAATTGGTATTTCCACTGATAAAATTCATGCGCGTGGGCCAGTTGGGTTAGAAGGTTTAACGTCACAAAAATACATTGTATTAGGCCATGGTGAGATCAGAACCTAAGGTAATGGACTATAGTTGTTGTGGTACGTTGTTTATTGATAATGAATAACAGCGTTAATAGTGTTAGAATGATTCGAATTTTCATTCATTTAGGAGCAGTTAATGAAAGAACAAACTTTAGAGTTGATTCGTCAACAAGTGACGGAAAACCCAGTAGTGATCTACATGAAAGGTACGCCACAGTTTCCAATGTGCGGTTTCTCTAGCCGTGCAGCACAAGCTTTAGCAGCAACAGGTTTACCATTTGCTGCAGTAAATATTTTTGATGACGAAAATATTTATAACTTCTTACCTTTCTATCAAGATTGGCCAACATTCCCACAAATCTATGTGGGCGGCGAATTGATCGGCGGATGTGATATCACTTTAGAATTGTATGAAAGTGGTGAGTTAAAAGATTTGATGCAAAAAGCCATAGACGAAGCGGCAAAATAAACATCATGAAAAAGTCCCATATCTTGGGGCTTTTTTCCATAGCGTGAAAAATTAGGAAATTATATGAAAATAGTAGAAGTTAAACATCCATTAGTGGCACATAAATTGGGCTTGTTGCGTCAGAAGGAAATCAGCACAGCAGAGTTTCGCCGTTTATCTTCTGAAATCACGACAATGCTAGCGTATGAAGCAACTAAAGATTTACCAATGGAAACTGTAACCATCGAAGGTTGGGCAGGTAACGTTGATGTTGATCGTTTAAAAGGCCGCAAAGTAACAGTTGTGCCAATTTTACGTGCAGGTATTGGTATGTTAGATGGTGCTTTGGAATGCATTCCAAGCGCGCGAGTATCAGTTGTGGGGTTTGAACGTGATGAAGAAACTTTAGAAGCACGTGCATACTATGCAAAATTAACAACTCACATGGATGAGCGTACAGCGATCATTCTAGATCCAATGTTGGCAACAGGTGGCACTTTAATTGCGACAATCGATTTGTTGAAAGCAAAAGGTTGTACAAAAATTAAAGGCTTGTTCTTAGTGTGCGCACCAGAAGGTTTAGAGAAAGTTAAGGAAAAGCATCCTGACATCGAAATCTACACTGCATCTATTGATAAATGCTTGAATGAAAATGCTTATATCTTGCCAGGTTTAGGCGACGCTGGTGATAAGATTTTTGGTACAGTAGCTTACGATTAAGTAACAAAAGGTAGACATTAGAATGAAGGTAAAAGTAATCGTAGCAACGCTGATCTCAGTGAGTGCTTTGTGGCAAGCTTCTTTAGCACTTAACAGCAGTGAGATCTCTGCTTTTACGAAGGGGAAAACCTTCATTCAAAATAATAATGTCGAGGGCTATGAGCAATCATTGAAAGCTCTGAAAGGCACATCTGTTGCGCCTTATTTAGAATATTATTATGTTCAGCAGAATTTGAAGAAATTACCCCGTGAAACGGTTTTAAATTTTCTTCAAAATAATCCTGATGAACTATTCACTGCATCATTGAAGAATGATTTTTATCGTTATGAATTGGGGCAGAAGGAATATGGCTTTGTCATTGATCATTTAAAGGATGATCCTAGCCAGTTTTTGCGTTGTATTGCGGATGATGCAATTTTACAATCGAATCCCAAAGCATTTGATGCAAAGCGTTTCCAATCTTATTGGGTAAAAGTTTCGACGCCATTATCAACATGTATGCCAGTTGAAAAAGTGTGGTTGAATAAATATGCACCTGCAGAAATTTTAGATCAAAAAGCAGGAGAATTGGTTCAAAACCTGCAGTTGAGTCGTGCAAAAAACTTGTTGCCACATTTGCCAGAAGCGAAGCGTAAATATTATCAATCCATGATTCAAATCGTGGAGAATCCTGCTGGGCAGTTGATGAAGCAGGGGCAATATTTTAAAGATTCCAGCAAATTCTATGCTTTAGCTGTTCGTCAATGGGGTAAAAACGATTCCACAAATGCGTTGAATGGCTTGGCTTTTGTGAAGAAAAACCAATTAGTAACCAATGGTGATTATTCAGCATTGAGAAACTTATTGGCGGTTTATCAAGCAGGGCGAGCGGATGCGATTGATCCTTTAGGCAGAATCGAAAGCATTCCCAAAAATGAGCAAGGCGATGATGTAAAAATTAGTGGCTTCAAATTGAATGCACAAGCAGGTAACTGCGATGCTGCATTAGATTACTTAGATCGTTTATCCATCAAAGCAAGTGAAGATCCAACTTGGACATATTGGCAAGGCAAAATGTATCAGTGCATTGGCAATAAAATACAAGCATCTGAAGCATTCAAAAAGATTGCAGGGCAAACAAGTTTCTATGGCTTTTTAGCAGCGGATGAATTGAATCAGCCTTATGCTGTGTTGGAATCTATTGTTAAGCGTAAAGCGGATAAACGTGAAGCTTTGACAAATAAATCATTCAAAGTTGCATTAGAGTTGATGAAAGTGAATGAGCGTAATTTTGCCCATCAAGCTTGGCAGCAAGGTTTGCGTACTGCATCACAAGGACAAAAGAATACAGCAAGCTTTGTGGCTTATGATCAAGGTTATTATGATTTAGGTATTCGTGCTGGCGTTGCGGCTAAAATGCCAGGTGCATTACATATTCGTTATCCAATGGGTTACGAGAAAGAAGTGAATCAAGCAGCTAATTTGTATGGCTATCCACCAGAATTATTATGGGGATTGATTCGCCAAGAGAGTTTATTCCAACCTGATGTTAAATCCCATGCAGATGCTTATGGTTTGATGCAGCTATTGATTCCAACTGCTGAAAAAATGGCACAAAAGTTGGGAGAAAAACGCGGTAGTTTATATGATCCTGTTTACAATATTCGCTATGGTTCAGCATATTTGAATGATGTGAGCGGTGTTGTGGGTAAAAATTGGTCATACATTTTAGCAAGCTATAATGCAGGCCCACATAAAGTTAAAAACTGGATTGATCCACCAATGTCAGATATTGTGTTATGGATTGAATCTATTCCTTATCGTGAAACGCGGGGCTACGTGAAAAGCATTTTAGAAAATGTGGTGATCTATCATTACCAAAAAGGCCGTAAAGTGCGCGTGACAGAATATTTAAATAGCTTTTATCCAGAATAATTAAAGCGAGTTGATATGTTATTTAAGATCTTTTTTACAATTGTTGTCGTTGTAGGCTTAGCCTTTTTATTTAAATTTAAACGTACGAAGCCAAAGAAAATTGCAAGTCCAACACAAAGTAGTGAAAATATTCCCAATGCTTTTCGTACAAAAACAAGTGGTTTGAGTATTCATGAGCAGAGTTTACTAAAATTCTTACAAGAAATTGTGGCGAAGAAAGATCATATTCAAGTATTTCCAAAATCACAATTAACAACATTTATCACAGTTGATCCTAATTTAGCACCAGAAATTCAAGAGCGATTAGAGCGAGATTTGAAACAAGTGAGTTGTGATTTTATGCTGGTGGATACGCGCACATTTTCACCTGTGGTTGCTTTGTCCATCAATCCTTCTGCTAATTTGGGAAAACTATTACAAGATTTGAATGTACCATTGATTCCATTGATTAAAGGTCAGGAATATGACCAAGAAAAATTACAGCAACTAGTGATACATTATCTATAAGATATTGAGATAACTTTTATGGCACAAGATATACAACCAAGAGGAATTCCTATTCAATTATTGGGGATTTTCCGCTTAATTATGGCGGTGATTTTATCCTCTGTTTATATTTTAAGTGCGCGTGTTTCCCCAGAAGCATTGCCGATTTCCCGCTATTTCCAAATTGTTTTATTAATATATTTGGTATTTTTGTTGGTTTCCACATTAATTTTAAAACGCCAACAATTTCAAACGACTAAATTTATCTATATCTTTGGTCTGTTAGATTTAGCATTCATTTCCGCGCTCTGTTATTACACCGATGGCTTGAATAGTCCATTGGTGATTCTATTATTGATCTCATTCATGGTGCATGGTGCATTCTTATCAAGAACAGGTGCATTATCATTATTGGCTGTTTCTGTATTCATTCAATTAGCACTTTGGATTAAGTTTGAGTTCAATCCTGGAGAATTTCAGCATTCTTGGTATAAGTTAATGATCTCTCAAGGGATTTTGAGATTAGTGGGGCAGAACTGTTTTGCCTTTTTAGCATTGATGCTCACCAATTCATGGCTGCATAAATATGAAGCTTCTCAGCAAGAAGTTGAGCGCAAAAATGAAGAGCTGAAAAAAGCAGCTATTTTGCATGAAGCAATCATTCAGCAATCTCGATCAGGTTTAATCGTATTAGATTCAGCAGGTCGAATTATTTTGATGAATAACTATATTAAATCTTGGTTTGGTGATTTGGATCTGCAAGATAGTTATTTGATGGATTATCTGCCAACATTGACAGAGCGATTCTATCTCTGGAACTATCTGAAGTTCATGGATCCATCACTATTTGAATACAATAATGAACGATATTATGTAGAGTTTGATGAAATCAAACAGCCAACAGGGCATTATTCATTGATTCAGATTGAGCCAACAGATATTGTGAATATGCGTGCTCAACAGGAAAAATTAGTGGCATTAGGGCGCTTAACAGCTGCAATTGCTCATGAAATTCGTAATCCGATGGCATCTATTTATCAGGCAAGTCAATTGTTGGGTGAACAAGAAGGCGTGACGCCAATCGAAAATAAGCTCATCAATATGATCAATAATAATGTGCAGCGTGCCAATCGTATCATTACAGATGTATTAGTATTGGCGCGTAAAAATGAATTAGAGCGTAAATACTTTAAACTGCCACTATTTTTGGATGAAGTTTTGGATGAGTTTTTAGTGGAATATCCCAATCTCAAAGATCGAATTACTGTGGATATTGCACCTGATGTTTCTCGTGTATTGTTTGAAATGTCGATTTTAAGGCAAATGATCACTAATTTATTGAATAATGCCATCATCCATTCAGGACGATCAGAAGATGAATTAAAAATCATGATTGAAGCGGAAATGAAAGGTGATACTCCAGTTTTATCCATCTATGATAATGGGCAAGGTTTGACAGAAAATGTGAAGCAACATTTGTTTGAACCATTTTTCACAACTCATAAAAATGGTACAGGATTAGGTTTATATATTACAAAAGAGTTATGTTTATCTAACGGTGGTTTAATTCAATATGTAGAAGTTAGTGAAGA
Source organism: Wohlfahrtiimonas larvae (assembly GCA_040394195.1). GTDB lineage: Bacteria > Pseudomonadota > Gammaproteobacteria > Cardiobacteriales > Wohlfahrtiimonadaceae > Wohlfahrtiimonas > Wohlfahrtiimonas larvae_A. The sequence goes on from JBEBSR010000010.1 coordinate 46,372, forward strand.
GAAGCATGGATTCAGAATCGTTTTCCCTAAAAATGTATAATAGCGATTGAATTAATAGGCAATGGTAAAGGAGCGGAATGTATAAAGCACTCATAATTGATGATGAAGAAAATATCTGTGAACTGATCTCGATGAGTTTTCTATCGATTAATATTGATTGTGTGGAAGCTTATTCCGTTTCAGAAGCAATTGTCGCACTTCAAGAAGAAAGCTTTGATGTCTGTTTAACAGATCTAAAATTGCCTGATGGCGATGGCTTTGATATTCTCCGTTACATTCAAGAAAAGCTACCTAACTTGCCTGTTGCAATGATGACAGCACATGGCAATGTAGAAAGTGCCATTGAAGCATTAAAATTAGGTGCATTTGACTTCATATCAAAACCATTTGAAGTGGAAGCATTACGTAGTTTGGCTTTAAATGCTATTGAAACTAAAAAAATTCCTAAAGCTGAATCTGTCCATGGTTTATATGGTGAATCCACTGCAATGATTGAAATGCGTGAACAGATTCGTAAAATTGCGCGTTCACAAGCACCGATTTATATCACTGGTGAATCAGGTACAGGCAAAGAAGTTGTAGCACGTGCCATTCACGCAGAAAGTCCAAGATTTGATGGCCCATTCATTGCTGTGAACTGTGGTGCTTTACCTGAACATTTGGTTGAAAGTGAATTGTTCGGCCATAAAAAAGGTAGCTTTACAGGCGCGGATAAAGACAAAAAAGGCTTATTCCAAGCAGCGGATGGGGGAACATTACTACTGGATGAAGTTGCCGACTTACCTTTGGCAATGCAGGTGAAATTACTGCGTGCAATTCAAGAGCGTGCGATTCGCCCGATTGGTGAAATGAAAGAAATCCCTGTGAATGTACGAATCTTATCTGCGTCTCATAAAGCATTGGCGATGTTGGTACAAGAACAAGAATTCCGTCAGGATTTATTCTATCGTTTGAATGTGATTTCATTGAATGTACCTGCTTTACGCCAAAGATTATCGGATGTACCTTTATTGGTGGATGTGATTCTGAACCGTTTAAATGAAGAGAATCGACGTAATATAGATATTGCTCCTGCATCTATTGATGCATTGAAAGATTATGCTTTCCCAGGAAATGTGCGTGAATTAGAGAATATTTTGGAACGTGCATCTGCTTTATGTGATTCTGATATGATTCAGCCAGAAAATCTATTATTGAGCAGTAATTGCCATATCCCTGCATTTGAACCTGTGGTTGAAATTCAACCTGTGATTGCTCCAGAAATTCCGAGAGAGATTCCACAAGAATTTGAAAGAGTTGTAACGCCAACACCAATAATTCCAACAGCACCTCAAAAAGTACAATTTGAGCCTTCTGAAACAATGACAATTTGTGATCTAGACGACCCAGCGATTCCAGATTATATTGATGACTTGGAAGGTTACTTAGAAGCTGTTGAACGTAAGATTCTTAAAAGGGCCTTGGCAGAAAATCACAGTAAAACAGAAGCAGCGAAACAGTTGGGTATTTCCTTTAGAACATTTCGCTATCGTTTGAAAAAACTCAATATAGAGGATGACGAATAATGAAAGCAGAAATCATCTCGGTGGGCACAGAGCTATTGTTAGGGCAGTTGGTAGATACAAATTCAGTGTGGTTATCACAGCAGCTCAGCCAGTTGGGCATCAATAGCCATTTTAAAACCACTGTGGGCGATAATGCGAACAATATTGAGCAAGTATTTGCCTTGGCAACACAGCGAGCAGATATCATCATTGCGACAGGTGGCTTAGGGCCGACACAAGATGATATTACGAAAGAAACGCTCGCAAAAACATTAGGTTTAGAGTTGATTTATGATGAAATTTTGGCAGAAACAATTAAAGAAAAATTTGCCATTCGTAATATTGAGATGAGCCAAAATAATTATCGCCAAGCATATTATCCAAAAGGTACAGTGATTTTGGATCAATTTCCAGGTACAGCGCCAGGTTTATATCTCTATCACAATCATAAGCACTATTTCTTATTACCAGGTGTGCCTTATGAAATGAAAGCAATTTTTGAAGGCTCTGTCATTCCTAAGTTGCGTGAAATTTCACCAACAGATGAGCAAATTTATACAGAAATTGTGAAAGTTTGGGGCATTCCTGAATCGGATGTGGCAGAGAAAGTTGCTAAGATTGATGATGATTTAGCTGAAATTGGTAACCCAAAATTATCTTATTTAGCCTCTGGCATTAATGGAATTAGTGTGAGAATATCAGCTAAGGCACAAAACAAAGATGATGCTTTAACATTGATTCAACCTTATAAAACTGAGGTTGAAGAGTTATTGAAACCTTACATTTTTGGTCATAACTCTGACACAATGGAAGAGTATATTTTAACTTTGTGCAAAAAGAATGATTTTAAAATTGCGTGTGTGGAATGGTTTACAGCAGGCATGATGGCAAGTCGTTTAATGGCTTATGGTAAAACATTGGAAGTATTTACAGGGGGATTCGTTAAACGGGGCTCATTTAAACGTGAATACTTAACACAGGCACAAAATGATTTAGGCAGTGATATTGTATTGGCAGTAACAGAGCATCCCAGCGAAAAAACAACTGTTTGGGAATGCCAATTACATATGTTATTGAATGATCAATATTTTTCAAAAATGATTCAAATACCGCGCCATCAAAAGGAAGAAGCGATGGCGTTTGCAGTAATTAACTGCTTTAATTTTTTAAAGAACCAACTACAAACAGTGGAAGAGTAATGGAAGAAAAGCAATATTTACGCGTTGTAATGGCTGTGATCTGGAACCCAGCAATGGATGAAATTTTGATTTGTCAAAGACCTGAAACGAAGAACTTTGGCGGATTATGGGAATTTCCAGGTGGCAAAGTAGAAGCTGGCGAAACCGACATTGAAACATTGGATCGTGAATTGGATGAAGAAGTGGGCATTTTGGTTCACGACTTTACACATCGTATGGACTTTACTCATGATTATGAAGATAAAGTGATCGAATTTGTGGTCTATGATGTTTATAGTTTTGAAGGTGAACCTTATGGCCGTGAAAATCAGGCAATACGCTGGATCAATGCTGCAGATTTATCTTCTGTTGATTTTCCACCTGCGGATTATATTCTAATTGATGAGATCAAAAATGGCATCATGCCAAATTAATAGATTCTCAAGATTTAACAATCAATAACCATGAAAGAGGATGTATATGAAGAAGACGAAAATTGTATGTACGATTGGTCCTAAAACTGAGTCAGAAGATGTATTGTTGAAGCTTCTGAACGCTGGGATGAACGTCATGCGCCTCAATTTTTCTCACGGTAATTTTGAAGAGCATCAAGCACGTATCGATAACTTGCGCGCTGTGTGTGAGAAGCATGGAAAACAAGCTGCGATTTTATTGGATACAAAAGGTCCTGAAATTCGCACAATTAAATTGAAAGATGGTCAAGATGTTACGTTGAAAGCAGGGCAAACATTCACATTAACCACAGATAAAACTGTGATTGGTGATGAAACGCGCGTTGCTGTGACATACGAAGGTTTACCAAACGATTTGAAAGTGGGTAACACTGTATTGATCGATGATGGTTTGATTGGTATGAAAGTTACTGAAGTTCGCGCATCAGAAGTGATTTGTGAAGTGTTGAATGATGGTGATTTAGGCGAAAACAAAGGCGTTAACTTGCCAGGCGTTGTGACAAATCTTCCAGCTTTAGCAGAAAAAGATAAAGCAGATTTAATCTTTGGTGCTGATGTTGGTGTAGATTACGTTGCAGCTTCATTCATTCGTAAGCGTTCAGACGTTGAAGAAATCCGTGCACATTTAGATGCTAATGGCGGACAAGATGTGATGATCATTTCAAAAATCGAAAACCAAGAAGGTTTAACGAATTTTGATGAAATCTTAGAAGCTTCCGATGGCATCATGGTTGCTCGTGGCGATTTAGGTGTTGAAATTGCTGTAGAAGAAGTTATTTTTGCTCAAAAAATGATGATCGAAAAATGTGTGGCAGCACGTAAGGTTGTAATCACTGCGACACAAATGCTCGATTCTATGATTAAAAATCCTCGCCCAACGCGCGCGGAAGCTGGCGACGTTGCCAACGCAATTTTGGATGGCACAGATGCAGTAATGCTATCTGGTGAAACTGCTAAGGGTAAATTCCCAGTAGAAGCAGTTTCTATCATGGCGGCAATTTGTGAGCGCACAGATAATGTGATGCCTAACCAAGTATCATTGCAAAAGCCACCAATGCGTAAAATGCGTGTAACTGAATCAGTGTGTTTAGGCGCAGTTGAAATGTCAGAAATGTTGGATAGCCCATTAATCGTAGTTGCGACATATCAAGGTAAATCGGCACGTTCGATCCGTAAATATTTCCCAACAGCACGTATTTTGGCATTAACAACGAATCCAAAAACAGCAAGACAATTGCAAATGGTGAAAGGTGTGACAACTAAAGTTGTGGATGAAATTCGTTCTACGGATGATTTCTATCGCATTGGTAAAGAAGTAGCGTTGAGCAGCAACTTTGCACAAAAAGGCGATGTTGTTGTGATGGTTTCTGGTGCATTAGTACCAAGTGGCACAACAAATACTTCATCAGTACATACATTGTAATTAAATATTATAAAAACTATCTATAAAATCAGTAAAAAAGCCATTCGAGAGAATGGCTTTTTTGTGTTGTAGTTATTGTTAAGTTTTAATAATTACAGGTTTCTGTCAAACCATTATTACAGGACTGCTGAAATAGTTCATTAGCCTTAATCAGGTTTAACTCTATACCTCGCCCATACTTATACAATTTTCCTAGTGCATATTGAGCTGCTGCATAGTTTTGTTCAGCTGCTAGCCTATACCATTTAATGGCTTCGGTAGGGTTTTTAGGAATACCAAATAATCCTTCTTCATATACTATTCCTAGACTATATTGAGCTTCTGGAATATTTTTTTCTGCCGAGAGAGTGAACCAATGAAGAATATTTTTTCTAATTTCTGGAGAGCTGTGTTTATCAGACAAATTATACCATTTGAGTGCTTTATTATAATTTTTGGTGGTGCCCAAGCCTTTTTGATACATGACTCCTAAAGAATATTGCGCTGGTGGAAAATTCTGTTCAGCAGCTAATTTCTGCCATTTAAATGCTTCTGTATAATCTTGAGAAACCCCTAAGCCATCTATGTACATTGAGGCTAAGGCATATTGAGCCTCTGGAATATTTTGTTCAGCAGCAAGATGAAAATATTTAAATGCTTGTTCATAATCTTGATTTAGTTGATATATAATTCCTAAATTAGTTTGTGCTTCAGGGATGTTTTTTTCAGCGGCTAATTTATACCAATGTATAGCTTCTTTATTATTTTGTGGAACTCCAAGGCCTAATTGATATAGCTGCCCAATTTTATATTGAGCATTTGGCAAATTATTCTCAGCAGCTAACTTGTACCATTTAAGTGCCTCAGTGTAATCCTGAGTAGTTCCTGAGCCATTTTCATATAATAATGCTAAGTTATATTGAGCATAAGGATAATCTTTTATAGCAGATTTTTTATACCATGAAAGTGCTTCAGTATAATTTTGAGAAACCCCTAATCCTACATCATACATAACTCCTAAAGCATACTGGGCATGAATATGATTTTGCTCTGCAGCTAATTTATACCATTTAAATGCTTCCGCATAATTTTGTGGAATTGTAGAACCTGTTTGGTGCATAACTCCTAAATCGCTTTGGGCATTGGCATCCCCACTTTCAGCTAATTTTCTTATTGCTAATACATCTTGTGCAAAAGATATTTGCATTAAGTAAGCAATAACTAATATGTATTTCATATGTAATTTCCATTTTTTTAATTTTCTTATGTGGGTAAAGCAGATCTGTATTGTATATGTTTTATTTGTAACCTTAATCTTTTATTGACATTTATTTGTGATCAGTGTTTACTGATTGAACGATTAATAAACAGACTTTATTTGAAATGACACAAACGATGATGAACACAACATGGTGGCAAGAACTCCCTTCCTCGGGCGGTTCGGCTGTGTCTGTTTTTCAATAAAGTTTCAAGAAGAACAAATCAAAACCCGCCTAACGGCGGGTTTTTTTATACCTGAATTATGTTTGCACAAAGGAAAATTTATGAACTATGCATTTTCAAGCTTACAAACAATATTGAATTACCAAGACAATCCTGCAGAATTGTTTCATCATTATTGTGAAAATAAGCCCAATACATTGCTACTAGAATCAGCTGATGTGAATAGTAAAGAGAACCTAAAAAGCTTATTGGTGATTGAATCTGCCGTTAAAATTACTGCGAATAATCGCTTAGTAACTTATGAAGCGCTCACGGAAAATGGGCATAATTTACTAACAGTTATTCATGAAAAGCTAGCGGCAATGAATGTTGGCACCGATTTAAATGGCACAACATTGAATGCTGTTTTTCCTAAAGTAACTGATCATTTATCAGAAGATGAAAAGCTATGTTCACTGTCAATTTTTGATGGATTGCGTGTGTTATTAACGATCGCACAAGAGAATTTAGCTAATCCAGAAGAATTACTGATGACAGGTTTATTTGCTTATGAGTTAGCATATTTATTTGAGCCTGTTGCTGAAGAAAGCTTTGCAAAAAAATGTGCAGATTACACATTTTATATCGCAGAACATATGATCACATTGGACCATCAAACAAAGCAGAGCAAATTGATTTCTCTAGTGACAAAGCATGATGTGAAAGATCAGCATGAAAAGCTTTTAGCAAAATATGATGAAGCAATAATTACGATTGAAAAAGACCAATTTAAAAATGAAGCAAGCAGTGTTTCAACGAATATAGCAGATGATGCTTTTGGTGAAAAAGTTAAAGCTTTAAAAGGTTATATTCAGCAAGGTGATGTATTTCAAGTTGTGCCATCTCGCCAGTTTTATGTGGATTGCCCATCACCATTTTTGGCATATTTACAATTGAAGAAAAATAACCCAAGTCCTTATTTGTTCTATATGCAAGATCAGGATTTTACACTCTTTGGTGCATCACCAGAAAGTGCTTTGAAATACACTAAAAATAGCAACGAAGTGGAACTTTATCCAATTGCAGGTACGCGCCCAAGAGGTTTTTCAAAAGATGGTAGTATTAATCGTGATTTGGATAGTCGCTTGGAATTATCATTAAGAACAGATCAAAAAGAGTTATCAGAGCACTTCATGTTGGTGGATTTAGCGCGTAATGATTTAGCCAAAATCTGTGTGCCAGGTTCAAGATATGTTGCAGATTTAACGAAAGTAGATCGTTATGCTTATGTGATGCATTTAGTTTCTCGTGTGGTTGGGCAGTTGAAAGGCAATTTGGATTGCTTCCATGCTTATCAATCTACTATGAATATGGGTACATTAACAGGTGCGCCAAAAATCAGAGCGATGCAGTTAATTCATGAACATGAAAATGTACCGCGCGGTAGTTATGGTGGTGCTGTTGGCTATTTCACAGGGAAAGGCGACTTTGATACTTGTATCGTGATTCGTTCAGCATTTGTACAAGATGGTATTGCAACAGTACAAGCAGGTGCTGGCGTTGTTAAAAATTCAGATCCACGTTCAGAAATGGAAGAGACAAAATCAAAAGCACGTTCAGTGGTGAATGCCATTTTGCAAGCACATCAATCTAAGGAGAAATTCTAATGGCTAATATTATTTTTATGGATAATTTTGATTCATTCACTTACAACATTGTGGATGATTTGAGAACGATGGGGCATAACGTTGAAATTTATCGTAATAATCTATCCACAGAGTTTTTCTTAGAAAAATTGGCGCAAACAGAAAATCCTTTGTTATTTTTATCACCAGGGCCTTGTTATCCAAAAGATGCAGGTTCCATGTTGGATGTGATTAAAGCATCCATTGGCAAATACCCAATGATCGGCATCTGTTTGGGGCATCAAGCAATCATTGAAACTTATGGTGGCAAAATTATTCCTGCGGATGATTATATCCATGGGGAAACATCGCATATTCAACATGATGGGCAAGCGATGTTTAAAGGTTTACCTAATCCTATGAGCGTCGCGCGTTATCACTCTTTAGTGGGTGTTGATATTCCAAAAGCCTTAACAATCAATGCTTCTGTGAACAATATGGCGATGGCTGTGCGTGATGATAAAAATTATGTGATGGGTTTCCAATTTCATCCTGAATCAATTTTAACCACAGATGGTTATTGTCTATTATCTCAATCCATTGATTGGTTGTTAGATTTTTATTGATATATCTATATCATCATTTGCATGTATCATTTTTAGTTCTATAATGAAGCGGTTGCGCAATGCAATGATGGTGTAGCTCCCTAATGGTGGCAGTGCCAAATCTTTGATATATGAAAAAAGAATTAGGGAGGTTCGCTAGATTATGACGCAATCAGAAAGGATTTTGGAGCTGAGAAATGCGCCAATTCGTAGGCTGTTATGGAAATATGCACTGCCTGCGATCATCGGCAGTACAGTTACGGCGCTTTACAATATTATTACACGTTATTTTATCGGTAATGCGGATTATTTAAACGATGATGCAATGAGCGCAATGGGATTGGCATTACCCATTATGACAATCCTAGCTGCAGTTGGCATGCTTGTGGGCGCAGGTGCAGGTAGCCGTATCTCAATTTTTCTTGGCAATGAAGATTATGATAAAGCCGAAAAAGTAGTGGGCACATCATTGATTTTAACGTGTGTCATTACATTCACAGTGTCGATGTCATTTTTTATTTTTCTCGAACCTTTAGTGCATTTTTTGGGTGCAGATGAAGGCACTTATCAATATACCTATGATTTTTTAAAATATTATTTGCCTGGTGCAATTTTTGCGAATCTCTGTTTCAGCTTTAATAATATGATGCGTTCATCAGGTTACCCGAAAAAAGCGATGTACACGATGTTATTAACATTAGTATTGAATGTTATTTTTGCGCCAATTTTTATTTATCAATTGCGCTGGGGCATTGAAGGTGCTGCATTGTCTATTGTGTTATCGATGATCATTGGTACGATCTTTGTGATGCAACATTTCATCAGCAGAAAGTCAGTGATAGCTTTCAAGTTATCCAATATTCGTTTCAATTGGCTCATTACAAAAGCGATTTTAAGTATTGGTATGTCGCCATTTTTAATGAATTTAGTGTCAGGCAGTATTATTTTCATCATCATTCAGCAGGTGAAAATTTATGGTGGTTCTGTTGCTGTTGGTGCTTATACCATTGTGAATGTACTACTAATGTTAGTTGTATTGATTTTGCTTGGCTTAACACAAGGTATGCAGCCAATCGTTGGCTATAGTTTTGGTGCAAAAGAGATCAAACGCTTACGTGAAGCACTACTCCAAACTATTAAAGTGGGCGTGATGATTGGTGTGATTGCTATGATTATTGGCGTATTTTTCCCATCACTTGTGGTTGAGTTTTTTAATCCTTCACCAGAGCTGGCTGTGGTTGCGATTAATGCGATTAAAATAGTGACCATTTTATTTCCTTTGGCAGGCTTTCAAATCGTTGTGACGATCTTCTTCCAAAGTATTGGTAAAGTGAAACACTCCATCTTTTTAAGTTTAAGCCGCCAGATTATATTTTTGATTCCAGGGTTATTTGTTTTCCCATTGTATTTTGGTATTGATGGTGTTTGGTATGCAATTTTTGCAGCAGATTTAGTTTCAACATGTACTGCAGCATTATTCTTGTGGATTCAATTAAACGAATTTAAGCGATTCATTAAAGATTAGAAAATTTAAGGATTAAGCGCTATGTTGCACACATTTTTATCCGTTTTACCAATTTTCAGTTTAGTCATGACGGGCTTTGTCATTAAGCGCTTATTACCTCACACAGATTTATGGCAAGGAATTGAAAAGCTAGTTTATTATCTGTTTTTTCCAATTTTATTAGTGTTGGAAGTTTCTAAAGCAAACTTTTCAGATGGTGGATTATTACGAGCATTAACCGCACCATTCATCGCGACATTATTAATTTCTGCCATTATGTTGGTTTCAAAGTATTTCTTTAAGATTGAAAACCGCCTCTTTACTTCGATATTTCAAGGTGGTGCTCGTTATAATTCTTATGTTTTCATTGCATTATCACAATCGTTATTTGGTGATGCTGGCATTATTCTAGCGGGTGTTTTTATGGCATATATGATCATTACGGTAAATATTCTGAGCATTTCCATCATGAATATTTATGGTAGCAATCATGGTAATAAAAAAGGCTTAGGCAGTATCATCATTGCGTTGATCAAAAATCCATTAATCATTGGCGTTTTCATTGGTTTGATCTTGAATGCATTGGGCATTCAAATTACAGGTGCTGTTAAGCAATATCTATCGTATTTGGGTAATACAGCAACGCCATTGAGCCTGATGTCTGTGGGTGCAGGTTTGATTATCATGATGGATGCTAAGAAAATGATGGGGATTTGCTACTCAATCTTCTTAAAATTATTGATCATGCCTGTGATCACAGTGGCATTATTGTATTTATTAGGTTCATCAGGTTTACCTGCAAACATCGCAGTGCTATTTTCTGCAATGCCAGCCGCAGGTAATGCATATATTCTATCACGCCAAATGGGTGGTGATTCTGAAGCAATGGCATCCATCATTACATGGAGTACGTTGCTATCCATCTTAACTGTGCCATTAGTGATGGGGTTATTTGAATTTTAATGTTGTGCTCACTTTTGTTAAAGTGAGATAATCAGAGAACATTATGAATACTGACATTAGGGAGAAGGTATGAATAAGATTATTCGATTCACAGTGGTAGCAAGCATGATTGCGTTATTGGCAGGTTGCTCAACTTGGAATGGCATGAGCTCCAGAGAGAAGAAAATGGTTGGCGGTGCTGCAGTTGGTGCTGCAACAGGTGCTTGGATTTTTGATGGTGCTGTACTTGGTACTGTTGGCGGTGCTGCTGTTGGTGGTTTAGTGGGCGATCAATTGGGTAAGTAGCTGTTGAAATGAATACATAAAAAAGGGATCTGAATGATCCCTTTTTTGTTATTGAGAATAATAGTTTGGCTAAAATTTTTTTAAAGCTTCTTGAGCCTTTAAATCTCCTTGTTCTGCTGCTAATTTATACCATTTAAATGCTTCTTCACGATCCATATCAATTTTACCTGCTCCAATCAAATATAGAGCCCCTAAAAGGTTTTGTGCACTGACATCTCCTTGCTCAGCGGCTAATCTGTACCATTTCACAGATTCATTTTCATTTATAGGAACAGTCATGTAAATGTTTTGACCAAACATATACATAAAGCCTAAGAGTTTTTGAGTAACTATATTTCCATTTTCTGCTGATAATTTGTACCATTTCAGCGCTTCTATATAATTTTCAGGAACAATTACTCCCATTTCATATATGGTTCCAAGTTCATGTTGAGCTTCTGAATCTCCTAGGTCAGCTTTAGATTTAATGTCTACATAATATTGGTTATTAAAATTTTTTACCTGTAACGTATCATCGTTAGTCCATTCAGCTAGGGATATATTGATAAGACAAAACACAATTAAAATATATTTCATTGATTTCCTTTATGAAAATTGCTTAAGAAAAGTATAACTTGTTTTCAGCTTTGCTTAATAACAACATATGATAATTTTGGAGTGAAAAATGAATTTAATGAATGTTGAAGAGATTGAATGATTT
>JBEBSR010000011.1:0-57663 GCA_040394195.1 Wohlfahrtiimonas larvae
TAACCCGTTGCCGGTTTTCAAGACCGGTGCCTTCAACCACTCGGCCACGCCTCCAAAAGAGAAATGAATTATATACAATTCACCATTAAACGCAACTATTTATTTGTGCCTTGCTAAAAAATCATTCAAACCATATAACTTTCTTATATAAAGATAGCCTAGATATAAAATTATTAACCTTATGGAATGCGTAATGTAGTTCCTACTGGCACTCGCAATTGATTCACAGGCAACCCATTCATTCTACGAAGATTATCTGCTGAAACCTTATAACGTTTTGCAACATCATCTAAGGATTCACCACGCAATACTTTATGCTGCTTACCTTGCTGAACTCGATTATTTGGTTGCGCCACAGGCTGAGGATTACCTCTTGCTTCCAACTCTAATGATGGAAAAACTACTTGTGATTGGCTCTCTAAATTCACGCGAGGCGCGCTTGTACCTGAATTCACTTTAGGAGGATTAGGTGTAGCTGTGATCGTTGGTTTACCTGTTGGTACCGTTGGGGTTACTTTTCTAGGTGATGCGACTGTGCTGTAAACCAATTCTGTTGCAGGTCGCTTCTTAAAGTATGCACGAATACCTTTCATCATATCATCGGCTAAACGATTCTGATGCGAAGCCATTTTAAGCTTCTTTTCATCATTAGCATTGGAAATAAACCCTGTTTCCACTAAGACAGATGGGATATCTGGCGCTTTCAATACAGCAAAGTTTGCACGTTCCACATTTTGTTTATGAAGCTTCGTATCATGTTGCAAATAACTTAAAATTTGCTTACCCAATTCATTCGATGATTCGATTGTAGCATCTTGAGAGATATCCAATAGCATGGATGCAATCGCATTATCTTTATCAGACATTTTCACACCTGCAACAATGTCCGATCTATTTTCCTTCTCTGCTAATAAGCGTGCAGCTTCACTGGATGCACCTTTTGTGGATAGAATATAAACAGAAGCGCCCCACGCAGAACGATTCAACGCAGCATCTGCATGAATGGATACGAACATATCAGCTTTTTGACGACGTGCAATCAACACACGTTCACGCAAAGGAATAAAGCGATCACTATCACGCGTCATAATTGCTCGCATGCCAGGTTCACGGTTAATACGATCACGCAATGCTTTACCAATTGCTAAAACAACATCTTTTTCTTTAGTTTTGCCAGCGCCAATCGCACCAGGATCTTTACCACCATGGCCAGGATCAATCACCACCAACATATTCTTTTTAGGTACTTGCTTTGCAACTTGTACACTAGATTGCTCTGAAACAACTGAAGATGATCCTGCCGCAAATGCGCTATCTTTAGAAACGGCTGTGCCACCTTGGCTGATTAAAATCACCAATTCGTAGCCTTTTTTACCTTTCACTAATGCAGTAGAACCTGGCACTGATTTCACCAAATCTACAACAACACGTAAATCTGTACCTTGCTGTGTTCCTAAGCGAACACCACTCACATTCACACCTTGAATAGACAAAGATTGCACTTTTTGGCGCAATTGTGCTTGTGGAATATCCACGACTAATCTTGGCGGGCTCTCCAAACGAAAACTTGTAAAGCTTGTGCGTTCATTCAAAGGAAATACAATTCGCAAGTTACCATCTGGCGTTGTTGAACTTGTTCCTTTGCCCACTAATGTCACTGCATGCACAAAGCCCAAGCTCAGCGCAAACAGCATGCACACAAAAAATGTGCGCAATGTTTTAGATAATGAATCAGTCATAATTACTTTAAGATTCCTTGATATCTTTTCTTCAATGCGATGGTTTCAGCATGATCAGGGTAAACGACTTTTAAACGATCGAAAAGTGCTTTCGCTTCTTTGATATTTTTCTCTTCAATCAATAATGCAATGTAATGCGCAATCACATCTGGCTGTTTTAAACGGTTAAATGCAGGCCACAAATATTTACGCGCTTCAACATAATTTTTTTCTTGAAAATAGCCCCAGCCTACACTATCTAAAATTGCAGGTTCATCAGGTGCTAATTTAACAGCCTTCTTCAAGTAATCCATCGCATAAGCACGTTCTTTCGCATCTTTTGCAATTTCCAACATGACATAGCCATAACCATTTAAAGCCAATGCATCTTCTGGATTTTTCTGAATCCAAGTAAGCATTAACTCTTGCATCTTGTCATATTGCTTCATCTCTTGATAAGCCACAGACTTATAATAAGTGTAGATGAACAACTCATAATTTGTCACAACATCTAAAATTTCAGCATACGGCAATAATAACTGATAATCATAGGATTTCTCTAGCATATCCAATTGTTGGTTATAGAGATATTCTGTACGATCTGGAAATTTAGTACGCAATTCATCAAAGATTGCTAAAAATGTTGCATATGATTTTTTACGAAGTGCCATATCTGCTTCCGCAATCAAACGAACCACTTGCACATCAATCACATTAATATTTGGCAACATGTCATATAAATCGCCAAATCTTCCTGTTGTACGTGCAAAATCAGCCAATCTAAAAATTACATTAACGTAATCGCCTTTCAGTTGAATCACTTTATCTACATTCTCTTTAGCGATCTCATTATTGCGGAGTGCAAAATTTAATAATGCTAAATGGCCATAAACTCTTGCATCTTCAGGGTATTTTTTAACAAGTTGATCAGCATAAGCTAACGCTTCTTTGAAATAAAACTCATTGATCAATGCTTGTAAATATTCGATTTTAATGTCAGCTTTGGTACTCTTTTCAGCAGCTTTTTTAAGAATATCCAAGCCTTTTGCAGGTTCATTCAACAAAGAATAAGCGTACATTAATAATGAATAATTCACTGCATTTTCTTGATCCTTCAGAATCACTTCATTCAGGTACTGAATTGCTTCACTATAATGGCCATTATCCACCAATAAGCTTGCCAATAATGGTGTGACTTCTGCAGAATAATTATTTGTTTTCGCAATTTTTTGATAGATATCTAAAAATGCTTTAGGTTCAATTTGGCTTTTTAATTCACGATATAAAAAGTGAAAGCCATTATCATTGGCTTCTTTTTGATAAAGATTCGCAATGTTATTCATTACTTGAGCGGCTTTATCATGGCTATTTAAACGTGCATACATGATCGCTTCAAATAATAACACTTCGATATTATCTGGCTCACTCAATAAAATTTGGTCTAAATATGATAACGCTTTAACGTAATCTGCTTGTCCATAGGCTAAATTAAATTGTTGTCTCAATACATACGGGATTTTTTGGTTTTTTGTGATTTTTTCTAAATAACCCGTTGCAGATTCTAAGTCATTGCGCTGCACAGCCAATTCACCCAATAAAAAATTGAGCATTGCGCTATCTTTCTCAGGGGCTTGTGCATGTGTTATACCCAGCATAACACTTAAACTCATCACAAGACTTAATGTCATTTTTTTTATCATAACAGCGTATATCCTTTCAGAGATTTCTGCGTAATTCTACACTAAAAAATAGCCTTATTCTTCTATATGTCGTTTTCTTTACGTTTTAGCTATAGCATTCTGCAAAATAAGTGGATATGATCAAATGAACTTATAAAAAATTAACACAACATCAGGGGGATGACATGACTAATAGAGTTGCGCTTTTTTTATCTGGCTCAGGCTATTTAGATGGTAGCGAAATCACTGAGGCAACAAGCTTAGTGATTGCGTTATCTAAACATGACGTTGCTGTTGATTTTTTTGCACCTGATCGTTCTCAATTAGACACTGTTAATCATTTAATCAGCCAATCTGATGATGAAACACGCAATATTTTAACAGAATCTGCACGCATTGCGCGTGGTCAAATCAAGCCATTGAGTGAGTTTAATGCAGAGTTGTACGACGCTGTTATTTTACCTGGTGGATTTGGTGCAGTTAAAAACTTTACAACCTTCTTAGAAGATGGCATTAATGGTAGCTTACACAGCGACATTAAAGCAGCCTTATTAAATACGATTGCCCATCAAAAATGGATTGTTGGAATTTGTGCAGCACCTTTAGCCATTGCTATCGCAATGCGTGATGCAAAACAAACCAATGCAGCGTTAACTTTTGGGCAAAGCAGCGGCGCAACCGATTTCATACCAGCATTGAATGCTTGGGGAATCAAACACATTGACACAAAAATCAATGAGTATTATTTAGACAAAGAACACAAGATCATCACAAGTGGTGCATATATGTTCCACGATGCAAAACCTTATGATATATATCTATGTGCAGACTTTGTAATTGAAACATTATTAAAACAGTTAAGTAATCATTAGAGTTGGAAAAAATTAACGCATGAAACGTTTGAATATTGGTATTTTAGGCTTTGGTACAGTTGCAACAGGTGTTGCTGATTTAATTAGGGAAAACCACGCGGAAATTAGCCGTCGTACAGGTTATGAATTCTCCATTAAAAATATTTTTGTACGTTCTTTAGATCGTACAAACCCGCACAATCTTCCACTCACAACAGATATTAACAATATTTTAATGGATCCTGAAATTGATGTTGTGGTTGAATTAATGGGTGGCATTGAGCCAAGCTTAACCTATATTAAAACGGCATTAGAGCAAAACAAACATGTGATCACAGCCAACAAAGCATTGATTGCAACCCACGGTAACGAATTATTCAAATTAGCTGCTGCAAAAGGCTTAATGTTGATGTTTGAAGCATCGGTTGCAGGCGGCATCCCTGTGATCAAGAGCTTACGTGAAAGCTTGATTGGTAACAAAATTGAATCATTGGCTGGCATCATCAATGGTACAGGCAACTATATCTTGACTGAAATGAAAGAGAAAGGTCGTTCATTTTCTGATGCTTTAGCAGATGCTCAAGCATTAGGCTATGCAGAAGCTGATCCTACTTTTGACGTAGAAGGTATTGATGCTGCTCACAAGTTAACAATTTTAGCATCCATCGCATTTGGTATCCCATTACAGTTCGATAAAGTATTCATCGAAGGTATTTCTAAATTAGAAAGCGATGACATTAAATATGCTGATCAATTAGGCTATACGATTAAGCATTTAGGCATCGCGAAGAATTTAAGCGAAGGCATTGAGATTCGCGTTCACCCAACTTTAATTCCTAAAAAAGAGCTCATCTCCAATGTTAATGGTGTGATGAATGCTGTTTTAGTGAAAGGTAATGCTGTTGGCCCTGTATTAAGCTATGGTGCTGGTGCAGGTGGACATCCAACCGCATCTTCTGTTTTATCAGACTTGGCTGATATCTCTAGAATGTTAGACGCTGATAAAGAACATTATGTTCCTTATTTAGCTTTCCAAAACCAAGCGCTATCCAATGCGCCAATCCTGCCACAAGCAGAGATTTATACTGCCTATTATTTAAGAATAAAAGCAGTGGACCAACCTGGTGTGCTTTCCGATATTACCCATATCTTAGCTCATCATGATATTAGTATTGAGTTGATGATCCAGACAAAATCTGTTGAAGACAACCTCGCTAATATCATAATGACCACTCATGAAACTAAAGAGAAAGCAATTCTTGATTCAATTCGTCAGATTGAGGCCTTAACAAATGTTACAGGTGATACGACATTGTTAAGAATAGAGTCCTTTGGTTCATAAATGACTTTTTAAAACGATACAAAAACGAAAAACAGAGGTTAATCGTGAAATCTTCAGGTGCAGAAATCATTATAAAATCCCTCATGGAGGAGAATGTTGAATACATCTTTGGCTACCCTGGTGGAGCAGTTCTTCCTCTATATGACGCAATTTATCAACAAGATGAAATTAAACACGTCCTCGTCCGTCACGAACAAGCAGCCGCACATGCTGCCGATGGTTACGCGCGAGTTACAGGAAAGCCTGGTGTTGTATTACTAACATCTGGCCCTGGTTTAACGAATGCTGTCACAGGGATTGCTACAGCCCATATGGATTCAATTCCTATGGTTGTTTTTTCAGGACAAGTTGCCACAAGCTTAATTGGTAACGATGCATTCCAAGAAGTAGATACTATTGGGATCACTCGTCCGTGCGTTAAACACAACTTCCTAGTAAAAGATGTTGAAGAGCTTGCCTACACTATTAAAAAAGCCTTCCACATTGCGACAACTGGTCGCCCTGGCCCTGTTGTGATTGACGTACCAAAAGATGTCCAAGTTGCGCTGGCAAAATATAGCTATCCTAAGAAAATTGCACTTCGCTCTTATAACCCAATTGTTAAAGGCCATTCCGGACAAATCCGTAAAGCTTATAACTTATTCATGGGCGCAAAACGTCCAATGGTTTATACAGGCGGTGGCGTAATTTTAGGCGATGCTTGTGATGAGTTAACTGAATTAGTTAAAGCATTGAATGTTCCGATCACAAATACGTTGATGGGATTGGGTGCTTACCCTGCTTCAGATAAACAGTTTGTGGGTATGCTCGGCATGCACGGAACATACGAAGCAAACATGGCAATGCATGAATGTGATGTATTGTTTGCAATTGGTGCACGTTTTGATGACCGAATTACTGGTGTATTGGAACACTTCTGCCCACATGCAAAAATCATTCACGTGGATGTTGATCCATCTTCGATTGGTAAAAACATTGCAGCTGACATCCCTTTAGTTGGCCAAGTGAAACCAATTCTCCAAGAGTTCTTACAATTGGTGAAAGAAGGTGAAAAACAGTTGAATCCAGACTCATTGGCAAAATGGTGGGAAACGATTGCTAAATGGCGCACAATGGATTCATTGGGCTACGATTTAACGCCAGGCATCATTCAGCCACAGCAAGTGATTGAGACATTATATAAAGTGACAAAAGGCCAAGCCATTGTTACAACGGATGTTGGTCAGCACCAAATGTGGGCTGCGCAGTATTATAAATTTGATAGCCCAAGACAGTGGATCAATTCTGGTGGTTTAGGCACCATGGGATTTGGTTTGCCAGCTGCAATGGGTGCAAAATTAGGTGCTCCTGAGAAAGATGTTGCATGTATTACAGGCGATGGCAGTATCCAGATGATGCTCCAAGAAATGTCTACAATGCTTCAATACTCAACACCTGTAAAAATTTTGAACTTAAATAATGGATACCTTGGAATGGTTCGTCAGTGGCAAGAGTTCTTCTTCAAGAAGCGCTATTGCATGAGCTATTTTGAGTCATTACCTGATTTTATTGGTTTAGCCAAAGCCTACGGGCATGACGGGATTCAAATTAGAGATCCAAAAGATCTAGAACCCGCACTTATCGAAGCCTTTAAGCAAAAAGATAAGACTTTATTTTTAGACATCATTATTGACTCCGATGCTAATGTGTTCCCAATGATCCCTGCTGGTAAAGGTCATCACGAGATGATTTTACGCGGCCGTGACAAAATGGAAAATACAACGGTTGATGGATTGAGCCAAGTATAAGGAGATCATAAATGAGCACTAATCAACAAGCTATGCGTCATATCATTTCGATATTGATGGAAAACGAAGCTGGCGCTTTGTCTCGTGTTGTGAATCTTTTCTCAGCACGTGGTTATAACATCGAGAGTTTGTCTGTTGCACCGACAGAGGATAATTCTATCTCACGCTTAACACTGGTCACTTTTGCCAATGCTGCGGTTGTAGAACAAATTGTCAAACAACTCAATAAATTGATCGACGTTATCAAATTGGTGGATCTCACAGATGGCTCACATATTGAGCGCGAGATCATGCTGATCAAAGTGAAAGCAGAAAATGAACCTGCTCGTGCTGAACTGTATCGTTTGAACGATATGTTCAGAGGTCGATTACTCGACGTTACAGAGCAAAGTTATACAATCGAAATGACAGGAACAGCGGACAAACTCTGTGCATTTATCACAGCTGTTGAAACCCTTGGCATCATTGAAATTGTACGTTCTGGCGCTCTCGGATTAGTTCGTGGTGCAAAAGGCTTGACAATTAATTAACAAATTGATTATTACTAAATAACGTTTATACAAGTTTTAAAGGAATACATATGAATATTTATTATGACAAAGATGCAGACTTATCATTAATCAAGAACAAAACTGTTGCAATCATTGGTTATGGCTCACAAGGCCATGCGCATGCGCAAAACCTTAAAGATTCTGGTGTTAATGTGATCGTTGGCCTTCGCCAAAACGGTGCATCTTGGTCTAAAGCAGTGAATGCTGGTCACAACGTAATGACAGTTGCTGATGCAACTAAACAAGCTGACGTTGTAATGATTTTATTACCAGATGAAAACCAACCAGAAGTTTACTCAAATGAAATTGAGCCAAACATTAAAAATGGTGCAGCATTAGCATTTGCTCACGGTTTCAACGTTCACTACAACCAAATCATCCCACGTAAAGATTTAGACGTAATCATGGTTGCACCAAAAGGTCCTGGTCACACTGTACGCTCTGAATACGTTAAAGGTGCTGGCGTTCCAACATTGATCGCGATTTATCAAGATAACTCAGGCCGTGCAAAAGATATCGCATTGGCTTATGCATCAGCAAATGGTGGCGGTCGTGCTGGCGTTATTGAAACTGATTTCCGTGAAGAAACAGAAACTGACTTATTCGGTGAACAAGCAGTATTATGCGGCGGTGCAGTTGAATTGGTTAAAGCTGGTTTTGAAGTATTGACAGAAGCTGGTTATGCACCAGAAATGGCTTACTTCGAATGCTTACATGAGTTAAAATTAATTGTTGACTTGATGTATGAAGGCGGTATTGAAAACATGAACTACTCCATCTCTAACAACGCTGAGTACGGCGAATATGTGACAGGTGAAGAAGTGATCACTGCTGAATCAAAAGAAGCGATGCGTAAAGCATTGAAACGTATTCAAACTGGTGAATACGCGAAAATGTTCATCTTAGAAGGTAAAACAAACTACCCTTCAATGACAGCACGTCGTCGTTTAACATCAGAACATCCGATTGAACAAACAGGTCGTAAATTGCGTGCTATGATGCCATGGATTGCGCAAAACCGTTTAGTAGATCAGTCTAAGAACTAAGATCAGAAGATCAAAAGAAGACTGGAAACAGTCTTCTTTTTTAGAAGTTAAAAAGGAAAAAGTTATGTCTAATATTTGGACACCCGATAGTTGGAGAAAATTCCCAGCGGCACAAATGCCAAATTACCCTGATGCTGCAAAATTGAAAGAAGTGGAAGATCGCTTACATCAAGCGCCACCTTTAGTATTTGCAGGTGAGGCTCGTACACTCAAACAATCGCTCGCAGAAGCAGCTTATGGTCGCGCGTTTTTGTTACAAGGTGGCGATTGCGCGGAAAGTTTCTCAGAGTTTAATGCAACTAATATCAGAGATAGCTTTCGTGTATTGTTACAAATGGCTGTAGTTTTAACATTCGCAGCAAGCAGTCCAGTCATCAAAGTTGGCCGCATGGCAGGTCAATTTGCTAAACCTCGTTCAGAAGATTTAGAAACTATTGATGGCATCACTTTACCAAGCTATCGTGGTGATATTGTTAATGGTATAGATTTTACACCAGAAGCTCGTATTCCTGACCCTGAACGTTTATGGAAAGCGTATGGCCAATCAGGTTTAACATTAAACTTGATCCGCGCATTTGCATCAGGTGGTTATGCTGATTTGCACCGTGTTCAAGGTTGGACGATGGATTTCTTAGATTCATCACCACAAGCTACAAAATACGCTGATTTAGCCAACCGCATTCAAGATGCATTAAACTTCATGACTGCATGTGGCATTCGTCCTGATTCTGTACGCGCATTGAAAGAAGTAGACTTCTATACTTCTCATGAAATGTTGCTCTTAGGCTACGAAGAAGCAATGACTCGCGTGGATTCAACAACTGGCGATTGGTACGATACTTCTGCACACTTCATTTGGATTGGAGAAAGAACTCGCCAGTTAGATGGTGCTCACATTGAATTTGCTCGTGGCATTTCTAACCCAATTGGCGTAAAAGTTAGCCAAAAAATGTCTGGCGATGAATTGATTCGTTTAATTGATGCATTGAACCCTCAAAATGAAGCTGGTCGATTAACATTGATCACGCGCATGGGTGATAAAAACTTATTAGACTACTTACCTGCTCTACTTCGTCGTGTTAAAGAAGAAGGCCGTAATGTTGTTTGGATTTGTGATGCAATGCATGGCAATACCATTAAAACAGAAAATGGTTATAAAACTCGCCCATTTAATCGAATTTTGGCTGAAGTTACAGCATTCTTTGATGCTCACAATGCTGAAAAAACACATGCTGGCGGTGTTCACTTTGAAATGACAGGCAAAGATGTCACTGAATGCACTGGTGGCTCTCAGAATATTACAGATGAAGATTTATCTAGTCGTTATCACACGCATTGTGATCCTCGTTTAAATGCTGCTCAAAGCCTTGAATTAGCATTCTTGACAGCAGAAAAACTGAACGAACATAAGAAAATCATGGCTGATTATTCTACAAAATAATCTGTTCTTTTTAGTTTTTAAATGGGCATGCTAGAATATGCCCATTTCGTCAACTCTAGGAGCTGAGTTTTGAACCCTAATTTTTTAAGTTTTGAAGCACCAATATTAGAACTAGATGCTAAAATCGAAGCATTACAAAGTGCAGCATCACAAGCAGGTGCAGATGTTACTCAAGCGCTATCTCAATTGCAGAAACAAAGAAAAAGTGAAATTAAATCTATTTTCTCTAAGTTGACGCCATCACAGATTTCACAAGTATCACGTCATCCTTTGCGCCCTTACACATTTGATTACATCAAATATTTAGCATCGGACTTCCAAGAATTACATGGTGATCGTGCATATGCGGATGATAAATCAATCGTTGGTGGCTTAGCTCGCATTGATGGCCACCCAGTGATGATCATTGGTCATCAACAAGGTCGTGATACTAAAGAAAAAATTGCGCGTAACTTTGGTATGCCGCGTCCTGAAGGTTATCGTAAAGCATTACGCTTAATGAAATTAGCTGAACGCTTCAATGTGCCAATTGTGACATTCATTGATACTCCTGGTGCTTATCCTGGTATTGGTGCTGAAGAGCGCGGACAAAGTGAAGCAATCGCTCGTAACTTATTAGAAATGAGTAAATTAAAAGTGCCAACCATCTGTACAATCATCGGCCAAGGTGGTTCAGGTGGCGCATTAGCAATCGCTGTCGGTGATCGTGTAATGATGCTTCAATACTCAACATACTCTGTAATTTCACCAGAAGGTTGCGCATCTATTCTCTGGAAAAGTGCTGAAAAATCTATGGAAGCAGCAAATGCAATGGGTATCACAGCGGATCGTTTATCTGAATTAGAATTGATCGATCAGATCATTCCTGAACCAGAAGGTGGTGCTCATCGTGATCACGAAACTGTTGCTCTATCTGTTAAAGCACAAATCGTGAAATATTTGAATGAACTAGAAGTATTACCAGCAGATCAACGTTTAGAACAACGTTATGATCGCATTATGAAATTTGGACGTTTTAAAGGTTAATTCCTTTATGAAAGACAATTCTATGCTAACTGAGCGACTTTTGTCGCTCCTTGAGCGCATTGAGCCGCTCATCCCTCAAACAGCATCTGCTGTTGATTTTGAAGCGTATTCAGCATTTCGTTGGATGCCTGATCAAAAATGGCGCCCTGCCCATCTTATCCCTATTCAACAATTTGCGGCAGTTCAGTTCACTGAACTCATTGGCGTTGATGAAAAAATCTCTACCCTCCGACAAAATACGGAGCAATTTTTACATCAATTACCTGCAAATAATGTCTTATTGACAGGATCACGAGGCACAGGAAAATCATCTTTAATTAAAGCAACGCTCACAGAGTTTGCTAAAGATGGTCTCAAAATGGTGGAGATTGATCGTGATGCCCTCACAGATCTCAACCAACTCATCTCTCTTTTAAGCCAAGCGCCTTATCAATTCATTATTTTCTGTGATGATCTCTCCTTCGAATCAGATGATTCTTCCTACAAATCCCTCAAAGCACTATTAGATGGCTCATTAATGAACCCACCTGATAATATTCTATTTTATGCAACTTCTAATCGCCGTCATTTATTACCTGAATACATGAGCGACAACCAAAGTGCTAAGATGGGCGGTAATGGTGAAATTCATTTAGGTGAAGCGATTGAAGAAAAAATCTCACTGTCCGAACGATTTGGTATTTGGCTCACATTTTACAGTTTCTCACAAACAGAATATTTGAATGTGATCAAAAATTGGATGGAAATTTTGGATTCAACTATAGAATTTACTCAAGATATTGAACAAGAAGCATTACAATTCGCATTATTACGTGGCTCTAGAAGTGGCCGAGTAGCAATGCAGTTTGCAAAAAGCTGTGTTGGTGCCCATCAACTTAAACATTTAAACAAGGAATAAACTATGTCAACTTATATGGCAAAGGAAATCAAAGAGATCCCAGAAGTCATTGCCAAACAAGGAGAAAGTAATGCTCCTATGTTGATTAAACTTGCAGAGTTTTTACGTAAATCACCCCCAACTGGCGTTACATTATTGGGTCGTGGTAGTTCTAAAAATGCCTGTTATTATGCAAAATATATTTTTGAAACAGCTTTGAACATTCCTGTTTCTATGGCATCACCCTCCATTGCTTCGGTTTATGATCGTACTTTAAAATTTGATAATCAATTGTTATTTGTATGCTCACAATCTGGTGCAAGCCCTGATTTAATCAAATATACGGAAAATGCTAAAGCAGGTGGTGCAACAATCATTGCTTTAGTGAATGATGAAACTTCACCCATTGCTAAATTAGCTGATTTCTTATTTGGCTTAAAAGCAGGCAAAGAGCACAGCGTTGCAGCAACTAAGTCATACATTGCGACGTTATATGCATTTGCATCCATCTATGCAATGTTCTGTGGTAAAAATGATCTTGCGGATGAGTTATACCATTTGCCAGAAGTTATGGATCAAGTTGTCAATTCTACTTGGGATGAGTTTGCAGAGGCAATGCTCACAACAGATAATTTATTCTGCTTAGGCCGTAGCTATAACTACAGTACAGCACGTGAAATCTCATTAAAATTTAATGAAACTTGCCAAGTATTTGCAAAAGATTATTCAGCATCTGAGTTTTTTCATGGCCCATTAGCATTGATTGAACGTGGCATTCCTATTCTACATTTCTTGATGAATGATGAAACTCATAAAGTATCATTGGAAACTAATGAAAAACTCATTAATTTAGGTGCTAATGTTTACACTGTAGATAGTAAAGCATTTGATGAAAAAACTTTGATTGTGCCAACATCATCCCCTATCATTCAGCCTTTAATCCAAACAACAGTGATGTATAGCATTATTGAGCAAATCTCTATCAAAAAAGGATTAAATCCTGATACTCCGCCATTTTTAAATAAAATTACTAAAACTGTATAATCATACTAACATCTATTCCAACTATATCTCGCTCCTTTTAGGAGCGAGATTAATATCACCATTACAATGAAATCAATCTATGCACCCAATATCTATGATGGTGAGCAATACCATCATAACGCTTGGTTAAACATACAAAATAATACTGTCCTTAGCGTCACCGATGCTGCACTTTTTTCTGATCAATTGGTTTATGAATCTGGCACATTAACACCTGGATTCATTGATCTGCAAGTGAATGGCGGCGGCGGAGTTTTATTGAATAATGATCCTACGATACAGGGATTAGCAACCATTATCCAAGCACACAGATCATTAGGAACCCATGAGTTATTGGCAACTTTAATTACAAGTAATGATGCAACAATTCACCAAACCTTGGATGTTGTTGAGGCTGCTATTGAACAAAATATGCAAGGCTTATTGGGCATTCACCTAGAAGGCCCAATGATCAACAGCCTAAAACGTGGCATTCACTTTGATAAAGATATCCATGTTTTAAATGATCAACTACTTAAAAATATTCAATCTCGCAACTTGGGCAAAGTTCTCGTAACATTAGCACCT
Organism: Wohlfahrtiimonas larvae; assembly: GCA_040394195.1. Lineage (GTDB taxonomy): Bacteria > Pseudomonadota > Gammaproteobacteria > Cardiobacteriales > Wohlfahrtiimonadaceae > Wohlfahrtiimonas > Wohlfahrtiimonas larvae_A. The sequence goes on from JBEBSR010000011.1 coordinate 13,930, forward strand.
GAAACTGTTGAATCTCACATCATTACTGAACTCAAAGACGCTGGCATCAGCGTATTTGCAGGCCATAGTAATGCAACAGCGGAAGAAGCACAAAAAGGCTTACAAGCTGGAATTTCTGGCTTCACGCATATGTTTAATGCAATGCCAGCCATGTTATCAAGAGAGCCCTCCATTTTAGGCGTTGCTATTTCAGATCGAAATAGCTGGGGCACTATCATTCATGATGGTATTCATGTTGACCCCATTATGGTAAAAATTGCCATTGAAGCAAAACACATTGATAATATGATCTTGGTGACAGATGCTATGGCAACATTAGGCAGCGATATTAGCTCATTTGAATTCAATGGTCATACAATCTACAAAGAACATAATAAACTTGTGAATCATGAAGGAAAATTGGCTGGCGCGCACATAGATTTATTTACAAGCCTCAACAATACAATAAACATTGGCTATTCTTTTGAGCAAGCCTTGCAAATGATTACAAAAAATCCAGCCAAAGCACTTAATCTATATCCAACTGTTGGTTCACTAAAAAATGGCGCAAAAGCCAATATAAATTGGATAAATGGTGCTATTATTAATCCTGTCGTATAACTTTTGGTAGCAAATCATCATGAGCGGTTTAATTTTTATCTTTGTCTGTATTACAGTTGGTAAAATTCTTTCCAGATTAACTAATCCTCAGGAACTGATTCGCTCACTCAATTTATTAGTCGTCAGAGTTGCGCTCCCTGCGCTTATTTTAGATAAAATCCATACAATTACCTTAGCAGGTGATGCATTTTTCCCAATCGCAACGCCATGGATTGGATTTATTGTCGCAGTTGCCAGCATCTATTTTATTAAGTTATTCGTTCCGATGTCCAAAATCACAACAGGTTGTTTAATCTTGCTGTGTGGCACAAGCAATACATCCTTCGTTGGTTTCCCTTTGGTTCACGCATTATTAGGTGAAGAAGCTTTAAATACAGCGATTATTGTCGATCAATCTAATCTCATTGTACTATTTACACTCGGAATTCTAGTAGCCAATCTATATTCGGGCAAAAGTGTCAATGTGAAGCAAATGCTGATTAGAATTTTAATGTACCCACCTGTGGTTGCTTTGATTTTAGGCATATTGCTTCGCCCATTTGCTTATCCTGAAGCAGTACAATATACGCTTTCAACTTTTGGCTCACTGTTAACACCATTAACAATGCTTTCCATTGGCTGCAGTTTAAGCTTACCTCGTGATAAAAGCATGATTAAGTTTATCTCTATTGGCTTAACCATTAAATTGATTTTAATGCCATTAGCCATCGCATTATTGGCAATGTTTGTCTTCACTAATTTAACACCATTAACCGCAGCAGTATCCATCATGCAAGTGGGCATGGCGCCAATGGTAATGGCTGTGATCATTGCTGCTGATAAAAATCTTAATCCTGAACTGGCCAATTTCTTAACGAGCATTGGCATTCCTATCTCATTTATCACAGCAGTTCTTTGGAATATTCTGTTACCTTTTGCACAAGCCACAGCACATTAAATCATAACTCATTGAGATATTTGTTATAATTTCAGCACGATTCATCTGTCTGAAAGTGGTTATATACGTATGTTGATTGACTGGCTCACGCTCTATTACACGAAAAATATTGGCTCCAAACGATTAATGCAATTGGTTGCACATTTTGATTCTGCAACGAATGCTGTTAACGCTTCTAATGCTGAATGGCGCAAAGCTGGCATGACAGATACAGTCATTGCATCACGTGAAGATATTGCGAAAAAAAAAGCAGAAGCTGCAATTAATTGGATGGAAAGTAGTGATCAGCATCACATCATTGTGGTCACTGATGATTTATACCCTGAATTATTGCGCGTATCAGATGATCCGCCTGCCCTGCTATTTTTAAAAGGTGATCCTTCAATCCTATCTCGCCCACAATTGGGCATTGTTGGCACTCGCCACCCGACGAAAGAAGGTGAACAGAATGCTTATCACTTCGCTAAAGAGCTGAGTGATTACGGATTTGTGATAACAAGTGGATTGGCAATGGGGATTGATAAATCAGCCCATGAAGGCACGTTAATCAGCCAATCTCCAACAATTGCAGTTTTAGGCACAGGATTAAATGAAATTTACCCTAAGAATCACGTGCAATTGGCTGACAAAATCGTTGCGCAAGGTGGCTGCTTAGTGAGTGAGTTTCCATTACATACACCAGCCATTCCCAATAATTTCCCTAAAAGAAACCGAATCATTGCAGGTTTATCTTTAGGTGTTTTAGTTGTAGAAGCCGCTGACAAATCAGGCTCTCTCATTACTGCGCGCTTAGCCAATGAATCTAGCCGTGAAGTATTTGCGATCCCGAGTTCCATTCACAATCCGCAGTCCAAAGGTTGCCACAAGCTTATTCGTGAAGGTGCTAAATTAGTGGAATCTACTTTTGATATTTTCTCTGAGCTAAAGCATTGGTTGCCCAATGAAAATCAATCAGCCATTCAACATCCCTTACCTTCTTCTAAAAAATCCATCACAATGATTGCCGTTGATCCACCTGAAGATCCTGTAGAAAAACAGATTTTTGATCAATTGACACAGCCATTGTCCATTGATGATATTGTCACACAAACTGATTTAGAAGCGCATATTGTGATGCAAGCAATTTCTATGATGGAAATTGAAGGTTATATCATTCGTCAAGATGGCCAATATTTCATACAAAATCACCAATCTTCTTAAATTTCACACAAGGAATTCTGCATGAAAAAGCTTTTACTCTCCTTTGTTATCGCATCTAGCTTAGCGACATCTGCATTAGCTGAATTGAATGTTGTGACATCATTTTCCATACTAGAAGATATTGCGCACAACATTGGTAAAGATAAAGTTAAAATCACATCCATGGTGAAACGCAATCAAGATCCTCATGGTTATGATCCATCATTCTCTGATATTCAAAATTTGTACAAAGCAGATTTATTAATCGTCAATGGCCTAAATTTTGAAAACTGGCTCAATCGTGCTACTCAACAAGCCAATTTCAAAGGTGAAATCATCACTGTCAGTAAAGGTGTAAATGTTATTCATTTGGAAGATGATCATGACCATAATCACGATGAAGAAAACCACAACGATCACGGACATGATCATGGTGATGTTGATCCACACATTTGGCAAAATCCATTGAATGGCATCATTATGGCTGAAAATATTACCCAAGCATTCATCGCCAAAGATCCTGACAACAAAGCGTTCTATGAGAAGAATTTTGAGACATATAGCCAACAGCTACGTGATTTGGATAATAACATCATGGAGAAGTTACAAAACAACCCAAGCCAGCCGCTAAAAGGTATTGTATTGCACGATAGCTTCAGATATTTCACAGAACGTTATCCTATGCAATTCTTCCCTATTTTAGATGCTCACAGTATCAGCGAACCTTCAGTTAAAACATTCGCTGGCATTAAAACATTGATCAATGATAATCAAATCCCTGTCATTTTTGCAGAATCTATGGAGCAAAACCGTTTCATTACAACGGTTGTGAATGATTACAGCATTGTGAATGGTGGGCAATTAATCTCTGACACAATTTTAGACTTTGGCAAAGAATGTGATTCTTATATCGGCATTCTAGAATGCAATGTTAAAACTATTGACCAAGCCTTTGAAACTGTGCGATCAAATCAATAAATCTTGATCGCTTTCCAAATTTAATAGATATTGCTTGCGGTGCAAGCCGCCAGCATATCCTGTTAATGAACCATCACTACCAATCACACGATGACATGGCACAATAATACCTATCTTGTTCTTACCATTGGCACTAGAAACCGCACGAATTGCCTTTTCATTGCCCAATTGAATGGATTCATCTTTATAGCTAATGGTTCGTCCATAAGGAATTGTGAGCAATACATTCCATACAGATTGTTGAAACTCTGTACCAAGCATCAATAATTCCATCGTAAACTCTTTACGCTCTTTATTAAAATACTCTGCGAGCTCTTTTCGAGTTTGTACCAACACCGCTGTTTCCTCAGCTTTTGGCTTCAACTTTGCAGCCTTGCCAACAGATTCTACAACTTCTGATAAAGCATCATCCACAAATTCTAATGCACACAACTTACCAAACGCATCGCAAGCAACCACTTGCCCAATTGGCGTATCAATCAAAGCATAATATAAATTCATAGCACAGGCCTTTATCACAAATTGTTTAGATGATATTAAAGATAAGTTATCATTTAAGCAATATTGAAGAATTCTCAAAAAATAATTTCATTATTTTTCAATGTACTAAATAAAATTCAATCTTAAAATAGTTATAGATATATCTAAATATTTTACAATAAAATAAATTCGTGGTTTAATTGCTCTCAAGATGCAAATATAGATATATCTGAATGAATTTAAGGAGAAAATTATGAAACATCATCATAAAGATTATTGCTCACATGAGCGACATGGAAATCATGATGAACATCGTGGTGGCAAAAGATTAAAGCGTTTGTTTGAACGTGGCGATCTACAATTACTATTATTACTTCAACTCAAAACCAAAAATTCTCATGGTTATGAGTTAATTAAGTCAATCAATGATCTAACTTCAGGCCTATATGAACCAAGCCCTGGTGTGCTTTATCCAACATTATCTATGCTGGAAGATCAGGAACTGATTGTACAAGATACTAATGAAACTAATCGAAAAGTATATATGATTACACCATTGGGCTTAGCACATCTACAGCAACACGAAGCAAAAATTACATTAATCAAAGAGCGCTTAGTTTCCACACAACATGCTCAAGATAATGTACATATTTCTAATGAATTAGAAGATGCCATTCGCCGCTTTAAAATGCTAATGCGCCACCAAATTCGTCAGGATCAGATCTCACAAGATCAATTAAATAAAATTGTTGCTATCATTAATCAAGCAAACTTAGAAATCGAAAAAGCTTACCAAGCCATTGCTCCAAGCCATGAGTGATCGGTTATAAGATTTTTCCGTAAGCATTAACGTTACTCAATGCATTCTACTTTATAGAAACTATGGAGAAATCTATGTCAGATTCACGATTCAATCGTTACAAATTACCACCAAAAGCTATGCACCTTTTGGTACCACTTTTCTTATCATTCACAATGTCCTGCATCGTTTCATGCATCAGCGTTTTGAGAAGCGTTGGCTTCTCTGACTTCCATGTCAATACTTGGTGCGCTTCGTGGATGATTTCTTGGGCTATTGCTTTCCCATCTGTATTGATACTTTTGCCCATTGTTCGCAAGTTTTCATTAATGCTCATTAGGGTAGAAACTTCTGCCACTAAATAAGCTGCTTTATAAACTGCAACTACAATATTCAAGTGCAAAAAAAGAGATAACGATTGTTATCTCTTTTTTTATTATCTATTGATTATATTTTTCTTAGAAAAATTACATCCGAAAGTTATTTGCCACTTTTAATCAAGTTAAGCAACTCTTCAGCTGGCACATAACCACCAATCATTTGACCATTTTCTAAAATGATATTTGGCGTGCCTGTGATGCCAAAAGAAATTCCCAATTGGTATTGAGCTTCTACTGGACTTTCACCTTCACATTTTACTTTAGCATCTACTTGGCGTTTATTCATAGCGGCATCCACTGCTGCTTTAGGATCTTTCGCACACCAAACACTCTCCATACGCTCTTTTGTCGCAATCGCAGGGAATGCCATATAACGCACTTCAACACCCTCTTTTAGGTATTTTGGAATATCATCATGCAATTTTTTGCAATATGGGCAGTTCACATCTGTAAATACAGTGATCGTATGTTTTTTAGCACCTTCTGGCGAGTAGATGATCATATCCTTAGGATTCATTTTCTCTAATGCCATCGTGCGAATTTTATTCTGACGATTTTCTGTTAAATTTACGCGATCTACTAAGTCTGTGATTTGGCCTTCAAACAAATAACGACCATCTTCAGATAAATACAAAGGTAAATTTACGCCTTCAATGTATAACTCATTGATGCCTTTTACACCACTTGGCGATACTTTTTCTACTTTCATTCCACCTAGAATAGACTCAATGTGGGATAAATCTGTTTTTGCCACTGAAATGCTAGTTGTTGCCAACATTAATCCCAATGCAACTGCAATTTTTTTCATACTTACCTCTTTCTCAATCATCCTCGTGGATGATGCTCTTGGTGGATTGATTTCAAGCGCTCTTTTGCAATATGAGTATAAATTTGCGTAGTTGATAAACTTGAATGTCCTAATAATAATTGTACAACACGCAAATCAGCCCCATGATTTACTAAATGTGTTGCAAATGCATGTCTTAATGTATGCGGAGATATTGTAGACGAAATACCAACTCTTTGGGCTGTTTTTTTGATCACATACCAAAATGCTTGCCGTGTCATCGCATCGCCACGATTGGATAAAAACAGCCATTCTGTGCTATTACCTTTAGATAATTCGCCGCGCGCTTCATCTAAATATTTTTCTAGCCATTCAATGCCCACTTCACCAATTGGTACTAATCTCTCTTTGTTACCTTTGCCCACTAAACGCACAACGCCAGCTTGTAAATTAACTTGCGACATCGTTAAAGAGATTAACTCCGTCACACGCAAACCACAGGAATACAATAACTCCATCATGGCGCGGTCTCGCAATCCCAATGGCGTTGCTAAATCATGACTATTCAATAATGCTTCCACATCATCTTCACTCAATGATTCAGGCAATGTTGCGGTAAATTTTGGCACAATGAGTTTACGCGCAGGATTATCTTCTCGGATTTGTGACACAATCAAAAAATCATAAAAATGCTTAAAAGCGGAAACAAAGCGCGCGATGCTACGTGGGCTAATTTTCTCAGAGAGTTTTAGCTGAATGTAGTCTTGTAATATTTCTGTATCAGCTTGCTCTAGCTGAGTATCTTGCTCAGCTAGATATGATTCTAATTTTTGTAGATCTGATAAATAAGATTGCAGCGTCAGTGGCTGCAACCCTTCTTGATAGTATAAAGTTTCTTCGAATTGACTCAGTAAACTCATACAGCTTCAAAAGCCATGAGCTTACGCTCAACTAACTTAGAACCCAAAATCAAAATACCATTGATCACTAAATAAACAGCACCTGCAACAGCATAGTAAGTTAAGTAATCGTATGTTCTACCTGTGATTTCCATCGTTCTGCCCATAATATCCATCAAAGTAATGGTGGAAACTAAAGCTGAACCTTTCGATAGCAGAACCACTTCATTGGAATAGCTTGGCAATGCTCTACGTAATGCTAATGAGAACATCATTTTCACCACTTGAAAGCGCTTTAAACCCAATGCTGCGGAAGCTTGCCATAAGCCTGAAGAAATATTCAAAATTGCGCCATGGAATAATTGCACTGTATAAGCTGCTGAATTTAGCGCCAATGCAAATACCGCACAGAACCAAGCATGATCAAACCAAGTGCCACGTAAAAATTCAAACTGTTTTGGTGCATAGTAAACTAAGAAAATCTGAATGAATAATGGTGTACCCGTTAAGAAAATAACTAATGCTTTGATTAAATACGCTAAAGGATTTTTCTTCTCTTTATAAATTAATCCTACAACTAATACCAAAGCCAATATAAAACCAATGATCAATGATGCGAATGTTACACCTAAACTGACTGGGATTCCGCCCATGATGAATAAAACATCTTCTTTCATGTTATCCCCTTATGCTCTTTCGTGACGCGTTAAAAAGAGCTGGAACCCTTTTTGAATCTGTTGGCTTAATAAACTGATGGACAAATAGATCAATGAAGCAATGATCAACCAAGTAAAGAAATCACCTGTTGCGTTCGCCGCTGTTTGCCCTGCTGACATTAAATCTGATACGCCGATTGTGTAGACCAAAGCTGTATCTTTCAATAATACTAACCATTGATTGCCTAAGCCTGGCAATGCATGGCGCCACATTTGTGGCATGATGATTGTGAAAAAGGCGCTCACTTTAGAAATACCTAAAGCATCACACGATTCCCATTGTGATCTTGGTACTGCTTGCAATGCACCACGCAATGTTTGCGATGCATACGATGCAAAAATTAAAGACAATGCGCCAGCACCCAAAGCAAATACTGAAATTTCTGGCACATCATCCATTAATAGCATCAAGCCGTAAGGCACACCAAATGCTACAAATACAATCACTAATAATTCAGGCAATGCTCGAATAATGTTCACAATAATCGATACAGGATAACGAATAAACTTCCATCGGCTCAGCTCTAATAAAGCTAAAACTATGGCTAAAACTAAACCAATCCCTAAGGATAATAATGAAAGCTCTAAGGTAATTACTGCACCTTTTAATAAGCTTGTAAAAAAACCACTGTGTGAAAACAACGAATCGAGCATGAATGCGCCTAACTATTAATTAAAAAAGAACTACTTGAACCATTTCTCATAAATTGTTTGATAACGGCCATCTTCTTTAATTTTTTTCAATGCACCATTAATTTCTGCCAACAATTCTGTATTTTTTGGCAATACAGCAATCGCTAAACCATTACCAAAGTATTCAGGATCATTCACTTGCTCGCCAACGATCTCCAATTTGTCATTACGCTTAATGAATTCAGCTACAACAACTTCATCACCGAATACAACGTTCACACGGCCAATTTCCAAATCGCTCATTGCGTTAGGATATTGTGGGTAGTTTTTAATGTTAGCATCTGCAAATTTGCTCTTAATGTATTGCTGATGTGTTGAACCATTCAAAACGCCGATGTCTTTAGTTTTGAAATCATCTGCTGATTTGAACTGGCCAGCCATTGCAACGAATACAGATGGATTCAAATAGTAAGGATCAGAGAAAGTTACGTGCTTTTGGCGCTCTTCCGTGATATCCATTGAAGAGATAATTGCATCAAAACGCTTCAAACGTAAGTTTGGAATCAATGAATCGAAGCTTTGAGCAACATACACACATTTCTTTTGCAATTCAGCACAAATTGCATTCGCAACATCGATATCGAAACCTGTTACTTCACCTGATTCTGTTTTGAACTCAAATGGAGGATACTCAGGATTTGTACCAAAACGAATCGTATCTTCTTTTGCAAATGCCATACCGCCAACACATAAACTTGCGAGCGTTAGGAAAACTTTCAACTTTTTCATATCTCTTTCCTTCAGTATTTTTTAATGGGATAAATAATCTTTGAACTCTTGTGTTACAGGATTGTCAAAATGATCACGGCTCCCTACTTCTACCGTTTGACCATTTTCTAAATATACAATATCAGTTGCAATTTTTTTTGCAAAATCAACATCATGAGTTACTACAACTTGTGTAATCCCTGTCGTTGATAATTCATTAATGATTTCTGCAACTTGTGAAGTAATTTCTGGATCTAATGCAGCCGTTGGCTCATCGAACAATAAAACTTCTGGTGACATCATCAATGCACGTGCAATTGCAACACGTTGTTGTTGTCCACCTGATAATTTCAATGGAAAACGTTCACCCAAACCTGACAACTTTAAACGATCCAACATTTTATCTGCTTGTTCAATCGCCTGTGCTTTAGTCATTTTATTCAATTGTGTTGGCGCATAGATTAAGTTGTCCATCACAGTTTTGTGTGGCCAAAGATGATATTGCTGAAACACCATGCCAACTTTTTGACGCAATGAACGAATGTCATCATCTGCAATTTTCTTTGTAAAATCAAAGTTAAAATCAGCAATGGATAATCCGCCAACTTTTGGCATTTCTAATAAATTCATAATGCGCACTAAAGAGCTTTTACCCGCACCACTTGGACCAAGAAGTACTAAAACACTACCCTTCTTCGCCATTAGATTAATATTCTTTAATACAATATGATTACCATAACCATATTCGATATTCTTTAATTCAATCATCGCTCGCCTAAAGTGCCTATCATCAAAATGTCACAAATTTTGTAATTATAGCACCCTAATCGCTTTCCTTAAATGCAATACATATATAAATTTATATTGAATTGGCTATAATGTTTTTCTTCTTATTTCTTTCAGCTGATAAAGACCATGCAATCGTATAATTTTTTAGAGCAAAACAATCAACGCATCGCACTTATGGGCATGAGCGGTGTTGGCAAAACAACGTTATCCAACCTATTACCTAAAAATGAATGGTTCCATTATTCGATTGATTACCGAATTGGCACACAATACTTGCATGAAGAAATTACAGATTTATTAAAAATTGAAGCGATGAAAAGCCCAGCATTGGCTAAATTATTGAGAAACGATTCAATTTTTATTTCACCCAATGTTACTTTTGATAATTTAAGTGCAATCTCTATGTTTATTGGCATGGTGGGCGCATTGGATAAAGGTGGCTTGCCTTTAGATGAATTTTTAGCGCGTTTACAAGCACATCGCACAGCAGAAATCAAAGCAATGGAAGATACAAAATCTTTCATTAACCGTGCGACCAACATTTACGGCTATCCAAACTTTATTTGTGATTTCAGTGGCAGTGTATGTGAACTCGATGCACCTGAAGTGATTCAAGATGTTGCTGATGAATGCTTATTGGTTTATTTAAAAGCAACTGATGGCATGATGTCCACATTGATTGAGCGTGCGCAAAAATATCCAAAGCCACTCTATTATCAAGCGAATTTCTTACACAATGCGATTAAAAATTATTGTGAAGAGCAAAGCCTATCTTCTTGGGCTGAAATCAATCCTGATCATTTTGCCGTTTGGGTATTCCCACATTTAGTGGCACATCGCATTGTTCGTTATGATGCAATTGCAGCAAAACATGGCATTACATTATCAGCAGAAGATACATTGAACATTACAAGTGCTGAAGAGTTTTTAAACCTCATTCACGCAACATTGCAGAAAAAAGAAGGAAAATAATGTCACAGAATGATGAATCACAACACATTGGCACATCGAATCTTCGTAAAGAAGATGATGGTTTTTTGGCAGTTAAAAAATATGATGCAAACAAGTTCGCACTGACCAATAATGAAACTTATGAAGGTGCAATCGCCCTTTATAAAGGCAAAGTTTATACAGATATTATGCCTGCAAGCTTTGATGAAATCACAGAAACCCATTTCCGCAAATGGTTATCTTTAAAACCAGAAATGATTTTGATTGGCACAGGTTCTTCGCATTTTTTCTTAAAGCCTGAACAAGTTGCTTACTTTTATGCAAAAGGTGTTGGCATTGAAACCATGCGCACAGACTCAGCATGTAGAACCTACAGCGTAATCGCTGGTGAAATGCGCAATGGCTTAGCGATTCTGTTTCCAATTACGGAATAAACTCAATCAAATTAAATTCCTGATATAAAAAATCTCGCTAAAAGCGAGATTTTTTGTTTGTAGCTTAATATTACAACCAGCCCTTTTTCTTGAAGAGCAAGTATGGTGCGATACCTGATAAGAACATTCCAGCAATCGACAAAGGATAGGCAAAAGGAATATTCAATTCTGGCATGAATGAGAAGTTCATCCCGTAAATACTCGCAATCAATGTCGGTGGTAAAAATACTACAGAAGCGATGGAGAAGATTTTTATAATTCTGCTCTGTTCTAGAGAAATTTGACCCATTGCCGCTTCCAACAAGAAGTTGATCTTATCAAAGAGAAATGATGTATGGCCTGTCAAAGATTCTAAATCTCGGAGAATCTCACGCACATCTTCATTCTGAGCATCATTCAATAAACGACCACGTACTAAGAAAGACAATGAACGTCGCGTATCCATTAACGATAAACGTGCTTTACCGTTGATATCTTCTTCTCTTGCAATGCATACAAGAATTTCACCCATTTTGGCTTTAGATTCTTGCTCTGCCTCTTTCATCTCTTTTTTAATTTCTTTCTTCAATTTCTTCAATTCAGCACTGGTTGAATCCTCACCACCACTGCTTTGTTTTGTATAATCCAAAACATCACGACTCACATGTTCTAAGCGCGAATAAATGCCTTCAAGCGCATCTGCTACATGTTCTACAGCCGTTTCATGCAAACCAACCAAAATATCCATTGCGTTCACAACGTTATCCATATCATTCACGGTTGGATGACGTGCACGCAAACGATATAAACGGAATGAACTTAAATCTTCATCACGAATTGTAAATAAACAACCCGCAAAAATTGAGAATGCCACAGTGACATTCGTTGCACTGTCTTCAAAGTCATTCAAAAAGAAACTATGAATATGAATACCATCATCATCTTCATAGAATCGTGCTGATGCTTCGATATCTTTAATCTCTGCCTTTTCAGGTAATTCAAATTTGTAATGATTTTCTACTAACAAACGTTCTTCTTCTGTGGGATCGATTAAATCAATCCAGATCATCTCTTTAATGATGTCTTTTTGCTCTTCGATTTTAATTTGTTGTAAACGCCCATTATGAAGGATAAATCCTGTGATCACGCTTTCTCCTTTATTGACGTTGCTGCCAAGAATAAATTTAGTTGCTAATTATAACCTGCAATTAATAAATAGTGTCATCAATATTCGACTGCCTAATTATAGGCTATAGATCTCATTTTTGACATAAATCATAAATAATCATGTGCTAGTAATAATCATTATCAAGAATGATATTATGTATACATTATAACCAATTGAGTATAAAACCATGGCCACCACGACTTTAGATCAATTAGCCATCAACCAAATAGCACTCATCACCAAATTGAATACAACCAATGCTAATTACCGTAATAAACTTTTAGCAATGGGCATTACACCAGGATGCAAAGTGAGCATTGTGCGTGCTGCACCATTGGGAGATCCTATTCAAATCACGATTCGTGGCTTTCAATTGTGTTTAAGAAAAACAGAAGCTGCTGGCATTCAAGTGGAACTCGAGGATTAATCATGCAAACTAAAACCATTGCACTTTTAGGTAATCCAAACTGTGGTAAAACCACTTTATTCAATGCATTAACAGGCAGCAATCAAAAAGTAGCCAATTGGCCAGGTGTTACGGTTGATAAGAAAACTGGTAAATTCAACGTTGAAAATAAAGAAATCACTGTTGTTGATCTACCTGGCACATATTCTTTTGAAAACAGCTTCACCAATACATCACAAGATGAACTGATTGTTCGCCATTATTTATTAGACAATCACGATAGCATTATCGTGAATGTTATTGATGCATCTAATCTACAACGTTGCTTATATCTCACATTCCAATTATTAGACCTCAAGCGCCCAATGATCATTGTGTTGAACATGATGGATGTCGCAAAGCTTGAAGGCTACGAGATTTATCATGCGCTTTTACAAGAAACACTACATTGCCCTGTTGTTGCCATCAGTGCAAGTAAAAATGAAGGGATTCATGAACTGAAAAAAGTGATTGCAGCGTATGATCCTAAATTATATTTAGATCATCAACCTCATAAAACTTTAGATCCTGTCATTACTAATATTATCGAAACACAGTTAGAAACTGTTTCTGAACATAGCATTTTGAATCAGATGAATGGCTGGTTATTGATCGAAGCCATCAAAGGTGATTATGTCAGTGAAAAATTTACACCTGCTGATCTTGCTGCACTTGAAACATCACGCAAGGAGATCTCACAACTTGCTGATGATGAATTAGATATTGCCCTAGCAAGTTCCCGCTATGAAGCCATTGATCAACTCTCCAAAGAAGTCATTAAAACAGTTGGTATTGCAAGTTCACAGCTCACTTATAAAATTGATCGTTGGGCTTTAGGCAGAATCACTGGGATTCCTATTTTCTTATTGGTCATGTTTTTGATGTTCGCCATTGCCATCAACATTGGCTCTGCATTCATTGATTTCTTTGATATTTTATTTGGCGCAATCTTTGTGGATGGCTTAGCCCATCTATTAGGTAACATTAATGCACCTGAATGGCTTACAGCCTTTTTAGCCAATGGTATTGGTGAAGGGATTAAAACCGTTGCCACATTCATTCCTGTATTAGCCATGATGTTCTTATGCTTATCTGTATTGGAAGATTCAGGTTATATGGCACGAGCTGCAATGGTGGTTGATCGTGGCATGCGATCCATAGGTTTACCTGGCAAAGCATTTGTACCAATGTTAGTGGGATTTGGTTGTAACATCCCTGCCATTATGGGCACACGTACATTAGAAAACCATCGTGATCGTTTAATGTCTATCATGATGATTCCTTTCATGTCTTGTGGCGCGCGTTTACCTGTTTATGCGCTCTTTGCTGCAATTTTCTTCCCTGACAATGTGGGCTTAATTGTTTATTTGCTCTATTTATTGGGCATTGTTGTGGCTATTTTGACGGGCTTTGCATTGAAGTTCTCCATATTAAAAGGGCCAAACACACCATTTATTATGGAATTACCTGCTTATCATTTACCTACATTGAAAGGCACATTGCTCTCCACTTGGGAACGTTTAAAAAGCTTTATTTATAAAGCAGGTAAAGCAATTATTCTCGTAGTTGCGATTCTTGGCATTTTGAATAATATCAGCACAGATGGTAGCTTTGGTAATGCAGATACTGATAAATCTGTATTATCCAGTATTGGTAAAACAATTACACCAGCATTTGAACCAATGGGAATTACAGAAGAAAACTGGCCTGCAACAGTGGGTGTTTTCACTGGTATTTTTGCTAAAGAATCTGTGATTGGTACATTGAACGCGCTCTATTCAGAAGGCAGTAAAGATGAAAATTTTGATTTCTGGGAGAAAGTGAAAGAAGCTTTTGCAACGATTCCAGAAAATTTAGCACAAATTCCTGCATTATTAATTGATCCTTTAAAAATCAATGAGCAAACAGCGGATGGTGATATTTCTGCCGTGCAAGAAGCCAATGAAGTAGACGATGTAACTGTGACTAAAATTCAAAACTACTTCACATCAGATGCAGCTGTGATCTCCTATTTAATCTTCATTTTGTTATATACACCTTGTGTCGCAGCTTTAGGCTCTGTTTATCGCGAAGCAGGCACAAAATGGACAGTTTTAGTGGCAAGCTGGACATTCATCATTGGCTGGATTCTAGCAACAGCTTATTACCAAGCACATTTACTCTCATTGGGTTCTAGCACTGCTGTTATTTGGCTCGTTGTTTTAGGTTTGGCTTTATTTGGTTTATTTATGCTATTGCGCTGGATGGGCAAAGTAGATATTTTCTCTCAAAGTCAATCCATCATTGCGCAAAGCCACGTGAAAAATAGTTCTGATAAGCATTGCTGCCAATGATTTTAATCAATATTAAGGATTACATTATTCAACATAAAGAAGTGGCATTGCCACAATTGGCAATGCACTTCCAAGTACCTGAATCTGCCATGGAAAATATGGTGGAAATTTGGGTGCAGAAAAATGTTATCGAAAAGCTCACTTTAACCTGCAGCACTTTCAGTGATCATTCTGGTTGTGGTGGCTGCTCTGATCATTGCCAAACTCAGCTAATTCAACAAATGGGCAAAAACAAACAGGTTCTCTATAGACCAATTTGATTGGATATCCTATGATCATATCTCGCTCCCACAGAGCGAGATTAATATTTTGAATATCATTGGGGGAGAAAATGTCACAATCACCAGCTAAAGTTTATCGCGCAAAATCTATTATTACAGATAAATTCCAAGTGGAAGTTACAGCCCGCGATCATACACTCTATTTTGATGAACCATCGCCAATTAGCAATAATGCGGGTATGACGCCATTGGAAGGTTTATTAGGTGCAATTGGCGCTTGTAAATCTATTGTGGCAAAAGTGACTGCAAAGAAAATGGGCATTGACTATCGCTCATTAGAAATCATTGTAGAAGGAGATTTTGATTCTCGTGGCTACCAAGGTGATCCTGAATTTGATATCGGCTTTAGTGATATTCGCACCATTTATCAAATTGATTCAGATGCTTCTGAAGAAAAACTCAAACAGCTCATGGAATTTGTGGATACCCATTGCCCTGCTGCTGCCACAATTAAAGATAGCCCACCAATGAAATCAACTTTAAAACGTCTATAAATATACAAAAGCAGATCATCGATCTGCTTTTGTATTCTCTTTAGATTACCTAAAGACTTTTAATCTTCTTTCTTACGCTTCTTTTGTACAATCATTTGCGGATTAGCATCTAAACGTACCGCAGTTAGTTTTTCACCCCAAGCACAACCTGTATCAATGCACATAATATTATTTTCATTATGTAATCCCAATGATGCCCAATGGCCAAAAATTACTTGAGTTTTCTCAAAGCGATTTGGGAAACGGAACCATGGCACTAAACCAACCACTTCATCCATCGGCGCTTTAGCATCAAAATCCAAGCGTCCATCATCATGCAAATATCGCATGCGAGTGAAAATATTCACAATTGTGCGAATTCGATCAATGCCTTCTAAATCATCTTGCCAAATATTGGGAAAATTGCCGAACATTCTTGGCAAAAACTCAGCATATTGCTCATCATCCTGTAAAACTTTTTCTGCTTCTTTGGCTAAACTTAATGCTTGTGGAATCGTCCAATTTGGATATAAACCTGCATGACAAATCGCAACATCTAATTCTGGAATATAGCGCATCAAAGGTTGATTGCGAATGAATTTAACATATTCATCCACTCGTTCACTTTCTAATATTTCATTATAAGTATCATGTCTCTTTAAACGAATTAAACCTGTTTGAAACACAAGAAATGCTAAATCATGATTACCTAATACAGGAAAAATAGATTTTGGATGATCCATTAAATACGATAAAACTTTCTCCGATTTTGGCCCACGATTAATCAAATCGCCCACGAGATAGAGCTTATCTTTATCGTGATCAAAATTAATTTTTTCCAATAACTTTTTAAACTCACGGTAGCAACCATGTAAGTCGCCTATAGCATAAATAGCCATAATCTACTTGTTATTCCTGTTATTCATATACTCATGTAAGCGCTGAATGCTATTGTATTGCGCATGAATCGCCCAAGCATAACTGGAAGCTAACTCTTCCATGCCACTTTGCCCAAGCGCCCCAACATATTCTTTTAAACCTAAACCATCTGTTTGTGCAACCACTGTTTGTGCTTGCTCATAATATTCTAGCGCTTTTTCAAAATTATTTTGCGTCACATAAAAATAGATTAAATCAAACAGTGCAGACAATGAGAAATAGTGCAGTTGCTCAGGCGATTTCGTTAAACTCTGATTTACATTTTTCAAAGCACTGAGATAAATCGCTTCTGCTTCACTCGCTCTATCCATTTGTAACAATACCCAACCAAGCATTGATTCTGTTCTAGCTAAGTTATAATAATCAATGGGCTGCGTTGTAATATGCAATTCATACTTTTGATCTAAAATGCGTTTGGCTTTCTCAAGCTCATTGAAATCCATATAAAATAGCGCTAAATTTTCCATCGCTAATACAGTACGGATATCTCCAAAACCAAGGTATTTCAAGTCGCTGTTCAAAGCATAATTATAATAATATTCTGCTTGGCTCGATAAACCTCGTGTTTCATAAGTCCAAGCCAATACACGCAATGTTGCACTGTAATCCGCTGTAAAAGGATATTTTTTACGGATAGCAATAGCGCTTTCTAATAAGCTTGTAACGGTTTGTACATCTTTATTTTGAATATCGTATGTCCAAACTAAGGCTTCTAATATATCCGCATAGATCAGCTCATTTTTAGAATCATTTTCCACCAACATTTTGGCTTCTGTCAGAATTGTACGAGCTGCTAGTTTATCTTTTTCTAAATTGGCAACTTTTAAGAGCAATTCTAAATACTCTTTATTCGTTCTTACACCAGTATATTCACTAATGGCACGATCATAATATTCACGTGCAGCATAATTATCATTTTGCTCAATAAACCAATCGCCAATAAAAACTGTATTACGCAAACGCTGCTCAGGCGTTTCAGATTGTTCAATCAAACTATTTAAAGCAACGCTCCCTTCTTCAGACATCGCAATAGGACCACAAGCTCCCATGGTGAGCATTCCCCATAACCCTATTGATTTTAAATGTTCTTTCATGAAAAACGCCTACAATTGTTGTGCAAATGATACAAGTTTTCTATTTTACAACAAAACATATTATCAAAAAATTTAAAATCGTGATGGATTAAAGATTTTATTCTTGGGATAATCGATCCTTGTTTTTCAATCAGTGTAAGGAAGCCGTAATGAGCGACGAAATTTTATATAGTGAATATCAAGATGTATTAGTAGGTGTAAATCCTTCTGAAGCTCAAGGAATGCTGATTTCTTACATTTGCGCTCATCCAAATGAAGCAATTTTATTGTGGATCAAAGAATTATCACGCCTTACAAATGATGGCATAAAAGAAGGTGATCTTTTAGTTGCACTGTATAAAAATACAACACAAGAATTGAATGATCTCAACTTCACATTCACACCATTACTACCAGAAGGTGATGTTTACCAAAGAATTGAAGCGCTTCAACAATGTGCTGAAGGTGTTATTTACGGTATTGGCATCAACCATTTGAAATTAGAAGGTGATGCTTATGAATTCATGAATGATTTGATTGAATTCTCTCATACGACTTTTGAACCAGAAGATGAAATGAATGAAGAAGAAACAGAACAAGATTTTGAAGAGATTTTAGAGTTTGTTCGTATGGGTATTTTATTGCTCTATCATGACACATTGAATCAAGGAAAGCGTGAATGAGCAAATGGCTAACGACCCTTAAAAAGACAAAAATCATTCCTTTAATTTCAGTCAATGATGTTGATCAAGCCAAACAAATGATGCAATTATTGGTGGAGTCAAATATCCTCGTTGCAGAAATTGGCTTCAACCAGCCTAATTCTAGTGAAATTCTCACAGCGCTAAAAAATGAGTTTCCTGAAGCTCTATTTTTAGCAGGTGGCATTATTCAGCAGGAAAGTGCAGCATTGGCGATTGAATCTGGTGCGGATATTTTAATCACGCCCAGCATCAATCCCAGTATTTTGAAATTTGCACAAGATAAAGAATGCCCTATCATTCCTGGCGTAAATACACCTTTATCCTTAGAAATGGCTTTGGCTAATAAGATTTCACTGGTAAAGTTCTTCCCTGCTGAAGCTTCTGGTGGCGTTAAGTTGATCAAAGCACTCAATAGCGTTTATCCTGATATCACTTACATTCCAACAGGTGGTATTGATGATTCCAACATTGATGAATATTTCGCACATAAAAATGTGATTGCTTGTGGCATTGGCTTTATTTCTGAAGCTAAGCAAATCCAAAAAGGCAATTGGCGTTTATTGAAAACTCGCATCAAAACCATTCAATCTATTTTAAAGTACACATAATATGTTTTTATTATTGATCTCCATCGCAGCCACTCAGTTGGTTGCTTTAGCATCTCCTGGCCCTGACTTTTTCTTTGTATCTCAAGTTGCTGCAAGCTCCACTCGTAGACAAAGCTTCCGTGCTGTTTGCGGTATTACTGCTGGTGTTTTTGTTTGGGCTTTTGCTGCAATTCTAGGGCTTAATATTATCCTAAAACAGTTCCCGATGTTGCACCGTGGCATTATGATCTTAGGCGGTGCTTACTTACTGTATTTAGCTTATTTGTTAACAAAATCTGCAATTTCTGCACACAAAGCAAAAAATACACCATCAGAGCCTAAATTACCCACAGTTCGCAGTAAATTCTTTTTAAAAGGTTTACTGACGAACTTATCAAATACAAAAGCATTGATCTATTTTGTGAGTGTATTTTCCGCCATCGTTACAGGCTCTGTGGACATTAGTACGAAAGGCATCATCTTAGGTTTGATCGTTGTAGAAACTTTCCTTTGGTTCTTATTTGTGGCTTATGTTTTTTCATTGCCTAAAGTGAAAGCAAAATACCAAGAATATACACAATATGTGGATGGCGCAGCTGGTTTATGTTTCTTATTTTTTGGTGGTTTTTTAGTTTATACAGGATTATTAGGTAACCTAAATATTTAGTGTTAATCACATACAAAATATTATCTAGGTGCTAGAATGAAGATTATCTCATCAACTAGCGATTGATAATGGAACAAAAAATCACTTTAATCACAGGCGGACAAAGATCTGGCAAAAGTAGTTTTGCTGAGCGCTATGCGCTCTCTTTGTCTGATTCTCCTGTTTATATGGCAACTTCTCGTGTTTGGGATGACGACTATTTGCAGCGCATTCAGCGCCATCAAAAAGATCGTGGTGATCAATGGCAA
The DNA here is from genome assembly GCA_040394195.1 of Wohlfahrtiimonas larvae. Taxonomy (GTDB): domain Bacteria; phylum Pseudomonadota; class Gammaproteobacteria; order Cardiobacteriales; family Wohlfahrtiimonadaceae; genus Wohlfahrtiimonas; species Wohlfahrtiimonas larvae_A. The sequence continues at coordinate 34,157 of JBEBSR010000011.1, forward strand.
AATATTGAAGAAGAAAAACATTTAAGCCAACATTCACTGGACCAATCTGTCATTGTTATCGATTGCGTGACTCTATGGGCAACCAACTTCTTCTTTGATCGATCTGAAGATTCGCTCGATGATATCTTCCAAGCAGTAATCACAGAGTTTCAAAAATTTACACAACATAATAATCATTATATTTTTGTCACTAACGAAATTGGATTGGGTGGCATCTCTATTGACCCCGTACAACGCAGATTCACAGACTTATTAGGTTGGATCAATCAAGCCATTGCCAAACGAGCAGATACCGTGACATTTATGGTATCTGGCTTACCCATGCAACTGAAAGGAAAACTATGAGAACTTACGACATCGAAATATTAGATGAAACCTTTCGAAAAACAGCGCAAGATCGCATTGATAGCTTAGCAAAACCTGTTGGTTCTTTAGGAAAATTAGAAGGTGTTGCACGTAAAATTGCTACAATTCAAAATACATTGAATCCTAAATTAAATAACCCTCATCATATTCTATTTATTGCAGATCATGGCATTACAGATGAAGGCGTAAGCCCAAGCCCAAAAGAGATCACATGGCAACAAGCACTCAATATTACTCAAGATGGTGCTGGCATCAATATTTTCACAAAACAGCATGATTTTAATTTAATTATTGTAGATTCTGGTACGGATTATGATTTCCCTAAAGATATCAGCATCATTGATCGCAAAGTTCGTAAAGGCACACGAAACTTCCTACATGAAGCTGCTTTAACACCCGATGAAGTCAATCTTGCACTAACATACGGTGCAGAGATTGTGGATTTAGTTGCCAAAAATGATTGCAACATTTTATCAATCGGTGAATTGGGTATTGGCAATACTTCAGTTGCATCTATTTGGATGTCATTATTAACGAATATTCCATTGGAACAATGTGTTGGTGCAGGCTCAGGTTTAAGTGAAGAATTCACATTGCGTAAATACGATATTTTACAACAATCTGTGGATCGTTATACAGGCCCATTAACACCGATGACAATCATGTCAGAATTTGGTGGATTAGAAATGATCATGGCAGTTGGCGCGATGCTTCGTGCCGCTGAACTTAAAATGACAGTCATCATTGATGGTTTCTTGATGAGCAACTCTTTATTGATGGCATCTAAAATTAATCCAGAAGTTGAGCAATATGCTATTTTCAGCCATAAAAGTGAAGAAAGAGGCCATATCTTACTCTTGGAATATTTAGGCGTAGAACCGCTTTTAAGCCTAAATTTCTGCTTAGGCGAAGGCACTGGCGCTGTTTGTGCTTATCCTTTGATTGAATCAAGCGTGCGCATGATGAATCAAATGAAAAGCTTTGAAGAAAGCCGAATTTCTCACATTAATAAATTCTAATGTTAATCACAGCTTTAATATTTTTCACACGTTTGCCATTATGGCGCTGGTTTACTGTACCAAGCGAAAATTTTCAGCGCGTGATTTATTATTGGCCATTTGCAGGTTGGCTTACAGCAAGCATAATGTCATTAACATTATTAGTGACGAGCGCTTTTCTACCAGTATCTGTTGCGATTGTTTTAACCATCATCAGCCGTGTGATTTTAACAGGTGCATTGCATGAAGATGGTTTAGGAGATTTCTTGGATGGCTTTGGTGGAGGACATTCTAAAGAGAAAATCCTTGCCATCATGAAGGATAGTCATGCTGGTACTTATGCTATTTTAGGGCTCATTCTCTATTTTCTGCTGACATATAATATTATGCTCAATATTGAGCCAAGCTTATTGATCATGTTTATGTTGATTACTGATCCATTTTGTAAAATGGTCAGTAGCTTTATTACAGCACGCTTACCTTATGCAAGAACCGTTGATGCAAGCAAAATACAAGCAATCTATAGTCAGCCAACTTCAAAAGAAATTGCAATATCATTATCTTTTGGTTTATTGCCTTTATTAATATTGATTGGATTCTTACCTAGTTTTACGTATATTTTTGCAATTATTACACCATTTGTACTGTTTTTCATACTCACACAATGGATGAAACATAAAATCCAAGGTTATACAGGTGATTGTGCAGGCGCGTTATTTCTACTTTTGGAAATATCCATGATGCTCACATTCTTAGCCATTCATACTGTGATATGAAACTGATTTTAATTCGCCATACATCATTAAACATTGCATCTGGCATTTGTTACGGGCAATCAGACATCGATGTCAGCAATACATTCATGGATGAAGCTACAGCAGTTAAAGCTCAATTAGCTAATTATAAATTGGATGCCATTTATACAAGCCCATTACAGCGCTGTGTTAAATTGGCTGATTTCTCCGGTTTTCCTAATGCCATTCAAGAACCTAGATTAATGGAATTAAATTTTGGCGATTGGGAAGGCAAACTGTGGGATGACATTGATGATCCTAATTTGCAAAATTGGTTCAATGATTGGATTAATATACCTGCAACTAATGGTGAATCATTCATGATGCAGTATCAGCGCTACGTTGAATTTATCAATGAACTCAAAACAAAGCATGCTGATCAAACAATCGCCCTATTCACGCATGGTGGAATTTTGCATTGTGCTCGTATTCATGCAGGGATTGATAGCTTTGATAATACTTTTGACCACAAACCTAAATATGGCGAAATCTTAGCAATCAACGTCTAAAATTTAATAGGAAATTATGAGAATCAAAATCTAACGAGCGAACATCTGATCGTATTGGCAATATATTATGTTCAGTAGAAACATCAGAATGATTTTGACTCACTTCATGATTTGAAAAAATAGCCATCGCTGGTGTTAACACAATACCAACCGTTAACAATGAACCGATTTTTAAAAAACTACGACGAGATTTATCTACATAATTCATATAATTATCCATTCTTAATATCTAATAAATTTGATTGTTATACAGAACCTTCTTTCTCTATGACCAAAATTCTTGCCTCACCTTTAGGATGCGCAACATGCTCTGTACCAATAGTTGCATGAAAAATATCACCAGAATTTAACAATGCAATTTTAATACCATTATTATCTTTATAGTGCATTTCGACAATGCCATCCAAAACAACAAAAACCTCCTCACCATCATTAATATGCCATTTATAGGGCTGATCAGTCCAATGTAATCTAACAGTTGTGCCTTCTAAATTGGCAATATCCAAAGCACCCCAAGCACGTTCCGCAGTGAAATTTTTACCATTAATGATTTTCATTTTTTTGCCCTATTCTTTATCTTTCGCTTGTGACAAATATAACTCTTTTTGTTTTCGTGTTAATTGCTTAAACGCATATTCTTGTTTCATCGCCTCACTTTTAGTTGCAAAGTTTTCATGATGCAATAATAGCAAAGGCCTGCGCTTGGCAAGCCTTGTATATTTTGCGCCAATGCCATCATTATGCTCTTTTAAACGCCTTTCAACATCAATTGTATAACCTGCATAGAATGTATCATCATTGCATTGTAAAACATAAAAATAATGTAGAACGTCATTTTTGTCAGCCATTATTGATTGCGGCTTTCCCAACGTTTTTTAGCCAATAAACGCATATCTACGACGATATCTGTTTCATCGACAATTTCTTCACCAATGATTTTTTCAATGATATCTTCTAAAGTGATCACGCCCAACCAACTACCGAATTCATCATAAATGAATGCCAAATGCTGTTTATGGTCCAATAGTTTTCTAAACGCAGTTTTCACACTAGTTGTATCTGGCAATACTAAAGGCGGCTCAGCAAAATCTAAAACTGTTTTACCTGATTCCACCAAATCAATAAAGTCATGGCGGAAAAATACACCCAATGGCGCTTCTTGATCATTGATGATCGGATAACGAGAGAATTGGTTTTGATCAATCAACTCTTTCAATTCATCGCTGCTAATATTAGGATGAATTGAAGCAGTCACAACTCTTGGTGTCATAATAGATGTTAAATCCACTTCACCTAAATCTAAAATATTAGAAATTACAGATTGTTCCTTGGGTTCAATTTGCCCTAATTCTTTTGCTAAAACTGATAATGCTCTGATTTCCTGCTTAAGATTAGCATCTACTTTATTGTTACCAATTAATCGCATGATTAAATCAGATAACCAAATAAAAGGTGCCAAAATGATGATCATAGGATTCAAAATGACAGGCAATGTTTTTGCCAATTCACGCCAATATTTAGCACCTAAAACTTTCGGAATGATTTCAGACAATACTAAAATCAATACTGTCATTACAGCGGAGGCAATTCCTAAATAAGCATTGCCATATAATTTTGTGACTTGCGCACCAACACCAGCCGCGCCTGCTGTATGCGCAACAGTATTCAATGTCAAAATTGCGGCTAATGGGCGATCAATTTTATCTCTCAATTTTTTTAATTTTGGATACAAATCTGGTGCATCCATTTTTTGCTGAGAAATAAAGCTCGGTGTTAATGATAATAACGCTGCTTCTAAAATAGAACAAATAAACGAAATTGTGATGGCAATTAAAACGATTACAAATAAAATTAACATTGATGTCTCATATCTAAAATATTACTGCACATTATATAACTTTTTATGGCTTAATGTACGCAAAGCCTTCATGTTGTTTTCGTGCCAACTCTAATACGGCTGCCGAAACAATCACTACAAAATTAGGCAATTCACTCGCATCAATCTCAAAGCCTTTCATAGAGTTTTGACAGATATTCAATACAACATTTTGATCAGTTAGAGCATTCAAAGCATGATGCTTTTCTGACATCAAATAGCCTTTCACTGCTTCTGAGTTGGCAACTACAACGATCTCTGCATTTTTAGGATCAATTTCTTTCAATAAATTATTCACATTGCCGATCACGCGATCCCATTTATGAATATCATCAATGTGAAAAACCACTTTAAAAGTTTGTTGAGTAGACATTTTATTTTCTCTATTATTATTCAATCATACTTCAAAGATTAGCATTAATTCCCTGTCTGCATCACAAATAAAAAAGCCATTTCAACAATAGTAATGGCTTTATGGATAAATGTATTGCTACTTAAAATGCACGACCATGTGGCTTTAAACGAATCCCTTTTTTCAAGTTTTTCCATGGAATATCTGCAGGATCAACTGTAAGTGGGCCTGGTGATTTTGCGATCAAAATTTCTTTCGCAATGGGCTGAAAATCTGCTCTAAAATGCACTGAGCTTTTCACAACCACAATACCCATATCTTCTGGAATCACACCTGCTTGCTTAAATAAATTACGATCCAACATTTGTGCTTTGTCACTGCATGCAACGATCTTTAAACCATCAATTGCTAAACAAACAGTTGGACCAACACTGACTTTAACACCATTCATCATTGGGCCATCATATTGACAGCAACCATCTGAAATATTCTCTACTTTAAATGTGGCAACCAATGGTGAATCCTCAGGGACAGAAGCACAACCGCCTAATGCCAACTCAACATTGTTACCAATGCCTGCTTCAATCGCAATTGCAACTGATTTAGGATCTGTAATCAATCCCACAGCGGTATTGGTTGCCTTAGCTGCTAACAATGCTTTGATCAATCCCATCGTATTAGAATCACCACCAGCACCTGGATTATCTTGTGTATCCGCAATAATCACAGGCTGAGTTGCATCTTTAGATAATTCAATCGCCTTTGCAACTGCTTCTTCTGGTGATAAAAATGCAACATCCCACAATGCTTCATCATCCACAATTCGTTGATACAGAATATTTACTGCCGTATCGACATTGACCCGATCAGTGCCATAACCCCAAACTGTACCGCCACAACCTTCAAAATCTGATGCAGGAAAGCCTGTAGTTAAAGACATCGATGAAATATTTTTCTCTAATCGCTCCATAAATTCAATGGTACTTTTTGCAGGATCAATGAAAGTACATTGGGCATTGATGGATGTTAAAAATGGCCAGTGTTTATAAGATAAATGGCGCTTTTCTCCATTCAATAAAGCATGCATTTCAATGGCAGATCTGAGGCCTGAATCTGCCATATCCACATGAGGATAGGTCCGATAAGTTACTAGCACGCTTGCCGATTCCAACATTAAATCAGTGACGTTGGCATGCAAATCTAAACTTGCAACCAATGGCATATCATTGCCAATCAATGCTCGAACTCGTGCCAGTAACTCACCTTCCCCATCATCTAAATGCTCACAAACCATTGCACCATGTAGATCTAAATAAACACCTTGAAGAGCTGCTAAATTACTTTGTACCGCATCAAGAATTTCTGAACAAATTCTCTCATAAGCATCTTCAGTAACATGTGCAGATGGAGCAGCTCCCGCCCAAAGCACTGGGATTAAATCATAACCATATTCTTCTGCTTGTTTCATGAAGCCACCTAAAGGAATGTTCATATCCTTAATGGCATCCAATTCACTGCCTCTGCTCAATGGCGGATAACCTCCACCATGAACAAACTTTTCATAATCTGCTTTTGTCGGTGCAAAAGTGTTAGTTTCATGCTGAAAACCAGCAATTAAAATACTCATAGCTTCACTCCTACGCCATTGCCAACATCGTTTTTCTATTCATTCTGTAATATGCGAATAACAAGCTGATTGATCCTAATACCAACAATACCGCCATCACAACCCAACCTGCCATTAAAGAACCTGTCATTGATTTTGCGTATCCCATCAAAATCGGGCTAATTAATCCACCTAACAAACCAATTGTGTTGATCAATGCAATCCCGCCTGCCGCTGCCGTACCTTCTAAATAGTGTGATGGAATTGCCCAGAACACTGTATATGCAGCCCACATGCAACCTGTTGCTAAGCTAATCGCTGCCAAAGCTAAGACAAAGTTATGTCCATAAACAACAGAGATAATCAAAGCAATTGCTGCTAACCAAATCGGGATGATGCAATGCCATTTTCTTTCTTGGTTTGTATCTGAACTTTTTGCCAAGAACCACATGAAAATCGCTGCAACCACATAAGGAATTGCTGAATAGAAGCCAATTCTTGTTAAACTTTCAATGCCACTACTTTTAATCAATGTTGGCAACCAGAATGCCACTGCATAAATACCACTAATAATGCAGAAGTATGCGAATGAAATTAAATACACCCAAGGATCTTTCAATACCGATTTAAAGCCGCTGTGAGATGTTTGTTTGATGTCGCCAATATCTTTTGCCAATGCATCTTTTTCTGCTTGAGTTAACCACTTTGCTTTACTTGGGTGATCATCTAAATAAAAGAACACTACAAAGCCTAAAAATACTGCTGGCAAACCTTCGATTAAGAATAACCACTGCCAACCTTCCATCACCGTACTATCTTTCATCACATCCATGATCCATGCAGATACAGGACCACCAACAATACCGCCAATTGGACCTGCCAACATCACGATAGACATAATGCGTGCCATGCGAGCACCTGAGTACCAATAGGTTAAATAGAAAATCATTCCTGGTGCAAAGCCTGCTTCAAATACACCCAATAAAAAGCGTAATACATAGAAGCTTGTTTCTGATTTTACAAATAACATACTTGCAGATGTTAAGCCCCATAAAACCATGATGCGGAATATGGATTTACGTGCGCCAATTTTTTCTAACAATAAATTGCTAGGGATTTCAAACATTACATAGCCTAAAAAGAATATCCCTGCCGCTACACCAAAAATCTCATCCGTTAATCCCAAGCTACTTTGCATTTGTAATTTTGCAAAGCCAATATTAATGCGATCCAAATACGCAAAGAAATAACATAACAATAATAATGGAATGATCCGTAAAGTTATTTTTCTGTAGGTATTTTGTATATCCACTGTTTGGATCTGATCATTTCTAGCAGATACCGTTGTCATAAGCTCCTCCTAGATGCACCATTGCATCTTAAATGTAGTTTTCACGTAGTATATGCGTGAAAATTCTTGCCCTACAATGATATTTTTTGTAGATTAGTGATGACTTAAAAGCATCAATAGGGAGCATCAATGAGTACTCAATTATCTCTTTTAAATAACAATACTGGCTTAAATGAAAAACGAATTCGGTATTTTTACGCCATTATGCAAGTGGGTTCTATGCGACAAGCCGCTGATCAATTAGATGTCGAACAATCCGTCATTAGCCGCCAAATTCAGCAATTAGAAATTGATCTTGGCGTAAGCTTATTTGAGCGAAAAGCTAACCGTTTAGTGCCTACAGAAGCTGCTTGGCTTATGATGACGCATGTCAAAGAGCGTTTCGCACAAGAGGAAGCATTGATCTATGCATTATCTGAATTGAATGAAGCGCGCCGTGGTCGTGTTCATTTAGTTTCAGGCGAAGGCTTCGTACCTTACTTAGTCAACAATGTTCTCACCAAATTCTATGCTCAGCGCCCCAATGTTGATTTTGCTTTAATTCTCCTGAGCATGAATGAACTCGTGCGCCACATCGTGGAAGATAAAGCTCATATCGGTTTAGCTTACATCGCAAACCTACCACCAGAAATTGAAGTATTGGCAGAAAAGCATGAACCTGTTTGCGTGATTTGCGCTAAAGATCACCCTTTAGCAAATTTGCCACAACCCATTTCTTTAAGAGAAACTCTGCCTTATTCTGTTGCCATCATGCCTTCAGGCTATGGTTTTAGACAAATGGTGGATGCGGCTGAGTTACACGAAAAAATCAAATTTAAACGTGGCTTAATCACTAACTCAGTTCGTGCATTAAAACATTTCGCGGCAAGTGGTTTGGGGATCAGCTTCATGCGTCAAGATGATGCATTATCTGAGGAAATGGCAGATAAACTTGTGGCACTCAGAACAACCTGCCCTATTTTAGAATCTGCTAAAGCTCAGCTCATTGTTCACAAAGGAAGATTACTGCCCGCAGCTGCTTTAGAGCTCATTGATGTATTGATTAATTCAAAAATATTTCAAAAAACTGAGGATTAGCCACCAAATCCAGCCCAAAGCCCCAACATTCTCGTCAGTTTTGCCAATATATACATGGATAATCCACCACCTAAACATAAACCAATCAACCACAACCATTGGCTTTTTTTAGATTGATTTTCTTGTGTTGTGTTTTCTTTTGCTTCACTCATGTAAATTTCACCATCTATTTCACATTACTCATAAATTATAAGTGATCTCACTTTTCAAATATAGACATAATTATTTATGTTGTTAAATTGTAGTTAAAAACCCTTATTAAAATCAGTAAAAATCACATTTCAATGTTAAATATTAATGCATATACATTTAAATTCTATATTTAATATATAAAACATATTTTAAAAATATATCACAATTAATTTGATAAATTTTAACCTTTTGAATTTAAAATATTTTATTGCAATTCAAACACTTATTTTAAAAATAATTTGACAATTTTTTGGATTCATCGATACTACAAATTAGCTCCAATTTAAATAAAGCATTACAAATGCATTATTTATACAAATCACTATAAATCCAAGATGATTGGCGCTAAATAGATCAAAAACCAAAGGAATCAGGCTTTTTATTCAAAATAAACGGTCTAAGCATAATATTGATAAAAATTAATAGGAGGATATCTATGTCACATAACATAGATCAGAATTTACATGCGTATAGCAATGATCACTTGATCATCATTGAACAAATGCCCACTTTTAATAAAGTCGTGCGAGAGAAGCATTTATTCCTTTTTTCCGTCACGACGAGCTTCTTGTTCATCTATATTCTCTTGCCCATTTTAGCCTTTCAGCCCATCTTGCAAAAGCCATTAATCGGTGCAATTACAGGCGTTTGGTTCTATTCTGCTGGCCTCTTTTTAATGACCATCATTCTTTGCACGCTTTACATTCGCCAAGCTGCTAAATTTGATAAAAAAATTGCTGATGTGATCGAAGAATATCAACAAATGAAGTTGGAGGAAGCACCATGAGTTTTATTTCAGTAAGCTTTTTCTTAGCAATCGTTGGCTTAACTCTATTTGTGACATACATCGCAGCAAAACGCATGACATCTGCCAAAGACTTCTACACAGCTGGCGGTGGCTTAACAGGCTGGCAAAATGGCTTTGCCATCGCAGGCGATTATCTCTCTGCTGCTGCATTTTTAGGTGTTTCTGGTGCAATCGCTTTAACAGGATTTGATGGCTTTTTCTTCTCCGTTGGCTATGTTGTGGCAAACCTTGTATTACTCTATGTGATCGCAGAACCTATGCGCAACTTAGGCAAATATACATTGGCAGATATGTTAATTTCACGTTTCAATGAAAAACGCGTGCGCGGTACAGCTGCAACTGGCACAATCATTATCGTAATTTTATACATGATCGCGCAATTAGTGGGCGCAGGCGCTTTGATCAAATTATTATTTGGCATTGATTATTGGATCGCAGTATTGATTGTCGGCATTATGATGACAACGTATGTTTTGTTTGGCGGAATGACGGCAACATCATGGGTTCAAATCATTAAAGCTGCACTTTTGCTCTTTGGCACAGGTTTATTGGCAGGTTTAGTATTCAGTAAGTTCGGTTATTCAATCACCAACATGTTCGACACGATTGCGAGAGAAGATGGTGAAAAATTCTTAATCCCTGGCATTAAATATTCAAGCTCCATTGACTCAGTATCCATGATGATGGCTTTAGTATTGGGTACATCGGGTTTACCACATATTTTGATGCGATTCTTTACAGTGAAAGATGCTAAAACTGCACGCTCATCCATTTCATGGGCAACATGGATCACCACAATCTTCTTCTCCTTAACCATATTCTTAGGCTTTGGCGCATTGCAATTCGTGGGCATTGAAAATATTTTGGCAGAAAGTAAAGCTGGTAATACAGCTGCACCATTATTGGCAAAATATTTAGGCGGTGAAGTATTAATGTCATTCATCAGCGCTGTTGCATTTGCAACAATATTGGCTGTAGTTTCAGGTTTAGTATTAACAGGCGCATCTGCAATTTCCCATGATATTTATGGGCAGATCATCAAAGATGGCAAATTAAGCTCAGGACAAGAAGTCGCCGCTGCTCGCTTAGGCTCCATTGGCATTGCAATTTTATCCATCATCTTGGCATTATTTGCACAGAACTTAAATGTATCCTTTTTAGTGTCATTCGCTTTCTGTATTGGTGCTTCTGCAAACTTGCCTGTCATTCTTTACACCATTTATTGGAAGAATTTTAACTCAACAGGTGCAGTTGCCTCCATTGCAACAGGCGTGATCTCTTGTCTTATTTTTGGCGCAATGGGTCCAAATCTTTGGTCAGAAACTGGCAATGCAATTTTTGTAGGTAAACCTTTAGTTGACTTAGCAGTGCCTGCCATCATCACTATTCCTTTAGGGTTTTTAGCAGGTTACGTGGGATCAATGATCGGTGCGAAGAAACATAATACTGCTGAATCAGCAGTTCTCTATCAAACGATACGAGTGAAAGCGAATACAGGATTGATGCTTGGTTAAAAATTAAACACATTAATGCTTGACGAACGTATTAATGTTGCCTATAATTCTCAGCTCTTACAGTCACTGACTTAAGCAATTGGGCTGTAGCCAAGCGGTAAGGCAGCGGGTTTTGATCCCGCCATTCCCAGGTTCGATCCCTGGCAGCCCAGCCAAATTAAAAGCGATTAACATTGATTTGTTAATCGCTTTTTTCATATCTAGACTTAATTTCAGAATATTCCTATAAGCCCTTAAACCAATCAGACAAATGACCTAATAAACAGCGTAATGCTTGTGGCATATGTTCTCGGCTACTATAAACCGCATAAATGGTTAAAGGCTTGGGCTGATAATCGGGCAATAACTGAATAAGAGAACCATCCTTCAATTGATTACGAACACTTGAATATGGCAACATCGCTATGCCCGCGCCTTCAATAGTTGCTTGTGTTAAAAACGTGGATTCATTGGATTTTAATTGCCCTTTCACCGCAACAGAATAAACTTTGCCATCATGATCAAAGCACCATTCGTTTTGCCCAAAGTAACGATAAACCAAACAATTGTGTAATAACAAATCATCAGGCTCATTCGGCAAAGTTTGATTCTGCAAATATTTAGGCGATGCACAAATCACTGAATGACAAATACCTAGACGCTTGGCAATTAATTGTGGCTCCAATTCATCTGTAATACGAATGGCTAAATCAATACTATCTTCAATCAAATTCACCGTTTGATTGCTGATGCGCACATCAATCTCAATCTTGGGATATTGCGCTAAAAATGGCACCAATGCTTTTGCCAATTCATCATAAGCAATGGAATGTGGGCAACTTATCCTCAAACTTCCAAAAGGAGCATCACTTTGATTTTGACTTAACATCGGTAATCGATTAGCGATATTATTCAGCTTTTGTGCTTCTTGATAAATCATTTCACCTGCAGAAGTTAAGCTCAATCGACGAGTTGTACGATGCAATAATCGCGCGCCTGCCCAATCTTCCATTTCTGCTAAATATCTCGTCACCATCGCACGTGACATATCCAACTTATCAGAAGCAGCGCTCAAACTGCCCTGTTCTACAATCGTAATAAAAACTTCTGTTGCCTTAATTCTATCCATTGATTTGTCCGATTGATGCAATAGTTAATTGCTTTAAGTGCTGTTTATCATCTTATTATTGCAGATTATTATACCAATCATCCAATCTATAGTAATTAACACAAAGGAAAAATTGTGAAATTTTCAAAACTTATTACCACGACATTATTGATGACAAGTTTGGCGCTTTCAGCACAAGCAAACACACTCAACATTGAAACTTATAATCCTAAAACTACTAGTATTTTTCCTGTGACTTCAAGCTTAATCACTGGGGAAAATGAAGCAATTTTAGTGGATGCTCAATTTCACAAAAAAGATGCAGAAAAGTTAGTACAACTTATTCAAGATAGCCATAAAAAGCTCACAACGATCTACATTAGCCATTCTGACCCTGATTATTATTTTGGTTTAGAAACAATTGCCAAAGCTTTTCCTGAAGCTAAAATTGTCGCAACACAGGCAACTGTGAATGCAATTGAATCCACTAAAGATGGTAAATTAGCTTATTGGGGACCAATCTTAAAAGAAGATGCACCACAAACTGTGATTTTACCCAATGCATTGACTGAGGATTCATTAACGTTAGAAGGTGAAACAATCCAAATCAAAGGATTGGGTGGCAAAGCACCTGAGCGCTCTTTCTTATGGGTTCCAAGCATTAAAACAGTGATGGGCGGTGTTGTTGTGTCAGATAATATCCACGTTTGGATTGCAGATACACAAACAACAGAATCGCAAAATGCTTGGCAGGAAACTTTAAATCTTATTCAATCTCTACAGCCCGAAACTATGATTCCTGGCCATTTCGTTGGAGATTCAGCTTTGAACTTAGATTCTGTACGATTCACAGAACAATATCTTACAGATTTTAGAGCAGCTAGCGATACAACGAAAAACTCTCAAGAACTTATCGCTAAAATGAAAGTACTCTATCCAAATCTAGCAGAGGAATCGAGCTTAGAAATGAGTGCACAAGTGATTAAAGGTGAAATGGCTTGGCCACAATAAATTACCTATAATTTCACCTATAAAAAAGCCATCAATGAATTAACTTGATGGCTTTTTGTTATTTAAAAATAGATATTAAAAACTTAATAAAGATGCAAAAGTGATGTTACCCATGCGAACACTTGCTGTCATTCCTGTTGCAATGTGCATATCTTTTGGCAAATCATTAATCTTAATGCGTACAGGAATTCGTTGTGCCAAGCGAACCCAGTTATATGTTGGCGTGACATTAGCCAATAACTTTTCATCCGTTGTAGAACTTTGATCTGTAATCCCGTAGCTGATGCTTTCAATGCTGCCTTCCAATTCAACATCACCGCTCATGAGCTTAATAGCAACAGGCATTCCTACAGCAATTTTGGTTAATTTAGTTTCTTCTAAATATGCTTGAATATAAAAAGAATCATCTGCAATGATCGCTAAAATCGATTCACCCAAGCGCACATAATTCCCTTCTGTTAATTGTAAGTTAGAAACAATGCCAGATTTCGGTGCTCGGATAGTGCTACGCTCTAAGTCAATTTGGGCATGTTTTGCATTGGCTTTAGCTTCTTCCAATTCTGCACGCACAATCGCCATTTCACTTTTAATGTTCGAGCGCGCTTCTTCGCTAATAATGTGCCCATCCAAAGACATTCTGCGCTGTGCTTCTTGCTCTTTTAAACTCAATTGCTCTTCTTTAATAGAAAGCTGTGCCAATGCTTTATCCAAAGCTGCTTGATAACGTTCAGGATTAATTTTCAGCAAAATATCACCTTTTTCAACATGCTGATTATCTCTGATCAATAACTCTGTGATGTAACCTGAAACATCCGTTGTTAATGTAATCACATTGGCACGAATGCGCGCATCACGCGTCCAAGGCGACAACATGTAATAATTCCATACAATCTTAAATAGCACCAAAGCGATGAATACAGTCAGTAATGTGACTGAATATTTCTGTAAAAAAGGTTTCACAATAATTCCTAGAGTTAAAGCGGGCTGAGCAAAGTGATGATTGAAAAAATAATGACATAAAGTGCAACAATGAAGAGCATTTCGTGCCAAATAAAACGAGATAATTTGTAGCGATGAATCATGTATCTCACGCCGTATGTGATTGGCAATGCAAACAGCGCATACAATAAAAGCGGGCTGAGATACACACTAGCGATTGAAACTTCGTGAATTTCCATTCTTTCTCTCTTTTTCGTTGAGTTGGCACCAATTGCCCCAAATATATTGAATTTGGCGCGTTGCGGATTGTAAAGTCATCACTTTTTTTGTGCTACTGATGTGTAAAATTTGTCTATCCAATCGCTGTGTTGCTGCTTCTAAAGTATCGAAACTGCATCGCCTTGGTTGAGCTTTTAAAACTTTTGTCAACGTTTCAAAATAGATGGAAGCTTCAACATTCAATTCAGGATAATGCTTTAACATGCTTCTTAAAAAGAAGATTTCGTCACCCAAATCTAGCGCAATGATTGCATTTTGCCAGCCATATTTTGTGTGCTTTTCAATTACATCTTTATGTTTAGCGAGTAGAATCAAACGATCTGCCATGCGTGCATTGAACCAAGTATCAGAGTTATTCAATGGGCGATAAATCAAGCGAATCAAATCCTGCTGAATCAGCTTCTTCATAATTTTGCCATGCCAATATGGCACATCAATCGCAATTAACTGCGTTGCCAATGCCGCAATCGCCGTGCCCATTAATAAACCAATGGACTTATTTAACAGTAACTCTGCGGATTCTCGTACATAGTTATCGGGCTGCATAAACATGAAAAATACAATCGGCAATGCTGAATAACAAGAATATTTCGGTGCTAATGCCATCATGGAGAAAATAAATACAGGGACACTCATCACCAAAAATAACAACCAAACTTGGTTAGCATGTGGCAAGATATACACACAAATAATCAAGCCCACAATTACGGCATAAATGGAGCCATAAAAATATGTTTTCACCACAACATCTGCATTTTCTCGGTTAGCAAATAAGCTACAAATGATCGCACTGATTGCCAATGGAATCGTAGCTTGAGCGAGCGACCAATCGCACACAATCCAAAGCACAACAGTTGCCACAAATGCCAAAGATGCACGCAAGCCAAATAAAATACCCAAGGTATAATTTCGATGCTGAGATAATGATTTCTCATTCATCAATTTAATGGGCAAACCTTTTCGTGCGCTGTGCAAAAACCTACGTGCACGCAAAGCATGTTTCAGCAATAACTGAATGCGATGCAATGTAATATTCACAGATTGCGAATAAATAATAGTTTCATCCGCAATATACGCATCCAATGATTTTAAAACTTTAGTTAAATTTGCTCTTCGCCCATGCTCTAAAGCAATAATGGTTTCATCAATCCAAGGTGTGACAATTCCCCAATCTTTAGGCGTTAAACCTTGTTTATCCCGATAGATACTACGCGCTAAACTCAGCACGCTTAAAATATGTTGGCTCATGCCCAAAATGGCATTCGCGCTATTTTGCCCTTTATGCCCTTCAAACGCAGCATGTTCGCGTTGTGCATCCACAGCCATAATATTAGATAAGCTCTGCAAAAATGTATCATTGAATTGCTCACCACGCATACTTTTAATGGCTGTGCTAAATCCTAAATGAATGGTTTGATTCGCATCTTGTATTAATACATCATGAGTATTAATTGGCCAAATAACAGCAAATACAATGGATGAAACCACAATACCGATACAGCTTTCTATACAGCGGGATGATGCATAATCAAATACGGAAATGGGTGAACCGATATTGGGCACTAAAATGATCGTGACTGTAATGCCGATCATCACGAAAGCATACGACCAAGAGCTTCGAATAATGGAAGCAAACGCTACGGAAGCCGCCAAAATGATTGCGATTACAGATAAAAACAGCAAAGGTACTTGCGATAATGTGCCCATGATAATGATGGAAATCACAGTGCCAACTAAGGTGCCGATTAAACGTGCAACGCCTTTACTCATCACCATGCCAGCTTGTGGTTGTGCCACAATTAATGCCGTCATTGCTGACCAATAAGGCTGATCTAAATCGAGTAAAAATGCAATATACAATGAGAAAAGCGCCGAAAATGTTGCCTTAGATGCAAATTTTAACGCTCTGATTGAAGGGAAATAACTATGCTGAAACAGCGTGTCCATGGGATATGGCTAGAGTAAAAAATGCTAATTCTATATTAAAATTTTCTGCCTTGTAGAATATTTTAAAGATAGAATAAAAATCAATGCGCTACATTGATTTTCAGACTTGATATTGATGATTTGGCAGTGTTACGCTGCAGAATTTAAGAACCAACCCGCAATACTTTCTCTCACTGTATTGGTTGGTAAAACTTCATGAGGAAATTGCTCCGACATAAAAAAGATCATGCGCCCTGCTTTTGGCTCTAATGTCAGCAATTCAGCATCTTCACGATCATAAACCACTAATTCACCACCATCGCCCGCTTGCCAATCTTCATTCATATATAAAACTGTTGTTACTTTACGGCGACTTTTAGATTGCGGATTATCTAAATGCTTTTGATAAAAAGCTCCTGGCTTATAACGACAAAAATGCGTTTCAAAATCACGCAAACCTAAATATAAACCAGCATTCAATTCCTGGCGTACATCTTCCATTTTATCGAAGTAATGTTTAACAGGATCATCCATCTCATAATCTAACCATAGAGTCACATCACCACGTACATTAGCATTGAGTTGTAGTGATCCACCATTGCCAATTTTAGCTTCTTGCAATGTATCTGGAATGCAATTTTTGATGGATTGAATCTCTGAAATATTTAAAAAATCATCCCAAACATACCAGCCGGAAGTCGTCAAGGAATCTAAAAGGTTATTTATTGTCATTTTGGTAGAGATATCATATAGATGTGGATACCTTTTATACTAATAAAACGACGATAAATAAAATTTAAAACTTTAATTATGTTCTCATAAAAAAAAGCGCCAAAATAAGCGCTTTTTTCATTACATTCCCGCTAGATTACAACACCTAAGCCCATTGTACTTGGAAGATTAACATCCTCACCTTGATAAATAATTCCTCTCGGTGATTCCGTTAACCACAACGGTGCATCAAAGTCACAATACAGAACATTCGGATGGCTTGCCGCAAAGTGTGCTGCTGCTGTCACGGATATAGATGATTCCAGCATCGAGCCAATCATACATTCCACGCCATATAATGCGCCTAAATCAGCAATCTTAATCGCTTCACCAATGCCACCACATTTCAACAATTTAATGTTCAATAAATCCACACAGCGATCTTTCAACAATACAAATGCATCTCGTGGAGAAAATACGCTTTCATCCGCCATGATTTTCATATTGACATGATCAGTTACATATTTCATGCCTTCAAAATCTTTCGCATGAACAGGTTGCTCCACCCAATCAATGTTGAATGCTAAGCGTTCCAATTCGTGAATTACACGAATCGCATCTTTCGCTTTCCAACCTTGGTTGGCATCCAATCGTAAACGAATATGAGCTGGAATTGCATCCACAATCGTAGCAATGCGCTCGATATCTTTATCTGGTGCATTGCCCACTTTGATTTTGAGTGCAGAAAAGCCTTGTGCCACAGCATCCATCGCGGCATTTTTCATCACAATGGGATCATCCAAACCAATTGTCATACAAGTAGTGAGTGGCTTATAACCGCCCAAAACCGCATATAATGGCTGATTGAGCCATTTCGCAAATAGATCATGCAAAGCAATATCAATGGCTGCTTTTGCACTGCTATTATTGATGCAAGATTTCTGAACCTTTAACAACAATGCATTCAAGTTACATGCATCTTGATCCAATAAAGCATTCGTAATTGGCCCTTCTAATGCAGCAACAATGCTTTCTTTGCTATCACCAGTGATCACCCAAGTTGGTACTGTTGCACCAATACCAATCAAGCCATTTTCTGTATGAACTTTGACTAGGATATTTTCAATTTCATATGCCGTTCTCAATGCTGTTTTAAACGGCACACGCAATGGACATAATTCAGTGGCAACTTCAATTTTAACAATTTTCATAACTAGCCTTTATACCATCGACAACAACTGGCCAATTAATAAACCAAAGTAAGTACCTAAGAATGAGCCCATGAGCGCCATTAAAATACCAATTGGGATTAATGATTTATGGTAGCTTGCTGCCAACATTGGTGCTGATGCCATACCGCCGATGTTTGCCAAACTTGCAACACCTAAAGTAAATAAGTCATAGCGGAATAATTTACCTAAAAGCACCATCACAATTAAATGGATCAATAGGATTAAGAAACCTGCAACTAAATAGATTGGTGCTTGCGTTAAGCTACTGAAATCAGAGCGCGAAGCAATCAAAGCAATGATCACATACAACATCACATTGGAAATTTCCATTGAGCCTGAGATTCTAGAAACTGGTGTAACTGCTAAAATCAAACCAATAAAAGATGCAATCATGATTGTCCAAGTCATGCCATTAATCACATCGCCTACTGCTGGCAAAATACGACCTAACCACAAACATACCGCTGAAATGCTTAAACCAATCGCCAATAGATATAAAATATTATGGAATGTAATTGGTTTTTCTTTCTCTTCTTCTAACTCAAGTTTTGCCGCTGAATCACCCAATACATCTGGCGCTTTTGTCCATTTATTGAATTTTGGTGCAAATGGAATCAACCAGAACATGAACATTACCCAAACTGCATAGTTGATTGTATCCATCATCAAGATGTAGCCGAATAAGTTTTCAGGCACTTGCAAGATATCTTGTAATGCAACCATGTTTGCAGAACCACCCGTCCAGCTTCCTGCTAATGCACCAAATGCTCTCCATGTGCCATCGATGAAGAAACCTTGTAGTGCTACATAAACAACAACGAATGCAACGAATATACTCACAACTGCACATGAGAATGCCATCAACATACGTGGACCTAATTTGATGATGCTACGCACATCACATTTTAATAACATCAACACCAACATTGCTGGTAATAACGCACCACGCACAGATGAATATGCATTGCTAATCTCAGCATTATTGGCAAACAATCCTGCTGTATTCATCATCGCTGCAACGATATAAACCAGAACGATTGCAGGCACAAACGTTAGTATTTTACGTTGATGCGTAAACTGCTGTAATGCAGTCATTGCAGCGGCTAAACACACCAGAACTGCAACATAAGAAAAACCATTCTCAATCATAATTTCCTCCTAATTATCTTTATTTTTTACAAAAAAAACGGCCAAAATCCAATGATTCAAATCAAAAAGACTTGAAACATCTGATTTTGGCCGGATTTTATTTATTCAGTATAAATAAAGCTGCTCAAAAAGTTACTTGGTTTCGCTTTGCATTATTTGTTGGTATTTCTTTTGTGCATCTTTCAATGCAACACCAAATGCTTTCTGCGAGGATCCAAAATAACGTGTGTTAATGCAATCAATGACATCAGGGCTCAATACATTTTTATCAATCAATAGACTTTTTACAAAGCTATTGGTTAAACCTAAAGTTGCAGAGCATTCGACATCGACAATGATGGCAGTTTTTCTATCCACAACGATTCCGACAAAAAAGGCTTTATACACTTCCATGATTGGGTTGTTCTGCGGTGATTTCGCATCCCCAATGATATAGATAGTTGTATCCTCAAAATGCATGATGAAGCCTTCTTGGTGAAATGTTGTATCAAGTAATTAACTTATATCTAAGCTAATTTCCTTGGAATATAGCATTCAATGTTTTAATCAACAAGCAGTATTTACATTTAAATTTCCATGCTATTGATCAAGATATCGTTAACTCATTGAAATAATAAAATGATTTATATCATAAAAACCTACAATGTAACAACAATCAGGTTTTTATGGCTCAAAAAAACTAGAAGCAGCTACTGAATCCAACATAGAGGCATCAATTTTCTCAACAGCCTGATTTGGTTTAAATAGATAAATCGTATCCGATAACTTAATGGCTTGATCTAAACTATGAGAAACCATCACAATAGTATATTTATCTTTGATGGATAATAACAACTCTTCAATGAGTTGAGTTGCAACAAAGTCTAATGAACTGGTCGGTTCATCTAATAGTAGAATTTCTGGCTTTAAGGCCAATATACGTGCTAAACATAAGCGTTGTTGTTGCCCGCCTGATAGGGTATCTGCTGAGTCTTTTAAACGATTTTTAACTTCATCCCATAGCCCAACTTCTTTCAATACTCTTTCAACTTCATCTTGTATATTTGTCTTAGATAGATCCGTTAATAATTTTAATGGCTTGGCAATATTTTTCTCGATGCTCATAGGTAAAATATGTGGCGTTTGAAATAGCATACCAACTTTCTGTCGAAGCAAATTCACATCTATATTGGGCTTAAAAATGGAAGATAAACCATTGGCATAATCGATCACAATATCGCCTCGAAGCTTAATTTCAGGATAGAGATCAATTAGTCGATTAAGAGATCTTAGAAATGTCGTTTTACCACAACCAGAACGCCCTATGAATGTTGTAATGGTATGTTTTGGTATCTCAATTGAAACATTCTTAAAGATCACTCGATCATCTATTGAGGCACTCAAGTTTTGAGTAATAATTTTTTGATTTTGCATAATGAAGCCAACCTTTAGATATTTTTGGCATTATGCCAATAACTGCGATACCACCATTCAATAATGCTTGCGAGCATAAACAAAAAAACTGATAAAAGTAATAAAACAATGGCTGTGCTAAAGCCTTGTGAAAGCTCTAATTGGCTTTGATATTCTGCTGAAACAATATAAATGTGAAATGGCAGTGCTTCAAATTTATCAAAAACTGTTGCAGGCAATCCACTATTTGCTACAACACCAGTTAGCATAATCACAGCGGTATCTTCCGCGGCTCGCCCGATTGCAAGAATAATCCCACTGAGAATTCCACGGCTCGCTAATGGCAAATAAAATGATCGAATGATCTGATGTTGAGACAATCCCAATGATAAAAGTGACATTCGAATGGAACTAGGAATGTTTTCAATCGCCTCTTGTGTACTGATAATAATGACAGGCAAAACTAGAATGGCTAAACAACATGCTGATAAAATGAGGTTTGTATTAGCATCTGGAGAAATCCATTGGCGCATTAATAATATAATTAGAAAGCCAAATAGCCCCATCACAATAGAAGGAATGCCAGCCAATACATTAATGATCGTGAGAATGTTTTTCTTAAAAATTGGCGATGCATAACAAGCCAAGAATATACCGCAACCAATCCCAGGAATGATTGCAATTAACATAGTCAATATAACCAAACTCAATGTTCCCATAGTAGCAGGCCAAATACCATCCCAAACTGGCATTTTATCAATAATAACTTCTTTCCATGTCAAATCACCAATGAACAAAGTGCTATTCAGTGAGCTGTAACCACGATAAAACAGATAACTTAATAAATATATGATCACCAAAAATAGAATCATTACAATGCTATGGCACAAGAACTCTAAGCTTTTTTGCTTTATTTGGCGATATTTCATCGTGATAAATGGCTCAATATTTTCTGTGAAATTAATCGTATAGCTACACTGATCAACAATAATAACAATCCTGCAATAAAGAGAGAGTTATAAGCTGCACCGCCAACTTCATTCGCTGTTACTAGTGCCATATGTGCAGTTAATGTTCTTAAATTATCAGCTAAACCTGAAGGAATATGTATTGCATTACCTGCTAGCATCAAAGGCAACAGCGTATCTCCCATTGCTCTTCCCATTCCTAATAAAACAGCTGCAAGTGTTGTTTGATAAGAAGCAGGTAAAACGAAATGACATATCACTTCAAAAGGCGTTAATCCTAAAGAAATTCCACATAATTGCATGCGTTTAAATTGTGCTTCAAAGCCTGTTAAAAGAATAAAGATCATCGTAGGCAATATTAGCAATGCAACCATAATAGAAGCTGTTAACCAACTCAATCCTGAGCCACCTAAGCTATTTCGGATAATAGGCGTTAATAAAAAAATGGCAATGAATCCATAAACAACCGTTGGAATCGATGCCATGATTTTAATTAAATACATAATGATTAAATGTGGTAGACCTTTACCTAAACCAACTAGCCATAAAGTTACGATCAAGGCTACAGGTGTTGCAAAAATCAATGCTAAAAATGACACCAAACAAGTGCCAATCAAAATGGCTAAAATCCCATATTCATGATTCTTAGGATTCCATGCCAACTGTAAGGAATTCAATAAGCCATCATTGATTAAAACAGGTACTGCAAAGCCAATGATGGCAATGAAAAGTAATCCGATGGCAACAAGTACTAGCAATGTAGAACTATAAATAATACTTTTTGTTACCCAATCGTAAAACTTTAAGTGCTTCATAAAAACTAAGGTTTTTGTGTCACAGGAATATAGCTAGCTGCCTCAATAATTTTTGCGCCATCTTCTGTGAAAATATAATCAATGAATGATTTCACAATACCAACAGGCTGGCCTTTCGTATTCATATATAGTAAACGTGTGATTTTATAATCACCATTGGATGCATTGGCTTGTGATGGCACCATACCATCCAAAATAATACCTTTAATTTCATCATTTAAATGACCAATGCCAACATAACCAATACTATTGGTATCTTGCGCAATCGCAGACTTCATCGCACCATTGGAATTGATGATATTCGCTGATGCACTTGTTTCACCTTTATCAATTGCTAACTCTTCAAATGTGTCGCGCGTACCACTGCCATCTTCACGTGCATAAATTGTAATTTTTGCATCATTACCGCCTAATGTTTTCCAATTATCGATTTCACCTGCATAGATTTTCTTTAAATCCGCAGTTGAAATCTCTGCAACATTATTTTGAGGATTCACAACAACTGCAACACCATCAATCGCGAATGGGAATGAAACTAAACCATATTTTTCTATT
>JBEBSR010000012.1:0-52485 GCA_040394195.1 Wohlfahrtiimonas larvae
TTGCATTGAGCATAATAGTAAAGAGCTCACTTAAATTTAGGTGCTTTTTGAGTGCTGAAAATGCTTTGTGACGGTAAGGTTGACGAATATATTGTTGGTACAATTCAGCGAAGCTAGGTCGTTCTTCTTTTAGTATTTGTTCGATATCTGATGGTGCCCATTCATTGGCTTGAATTTCTTCTTCAGAATACAAGTCAGCAATAGTTGACCACTACAAGTGAGCGTTTAAGATTGCAACGTCAGATAGAAAAAATTAGAAAAGGTTATAATGCACCTTTTGATCCTAGAGAGATGTTAGGTGTAGAGACGGAGCTTGATTTATATAAACAAAGAATGCAGGAATTAGCATTATTATTGGGCAATACATATACGGAAAATGCAGCTAAAGAGCAGTTAGGAATGAGTCATCTATTGCATGGTGATAAGGGCAATGATGCATATCAAAGTTTTACTGACCAACGAAATAAATACATTGAAGAGAAAAAAATGTTGGAAGGGGATAATGCACCAGAAAAGAAAGTATTATGTGATGCCACTATTTTTATGAGCTCAGATAACATGACTCACGCTGATGAGTCTATGGCCTTAAAAGAGATATCAAAAGAGAATGACTTATAAGGAGTGATGCAAGAATGCAATCGATAATTAAGAGATTTTTTTGCCAGATAATTTTAGTCTTAGGAGTGATGATTTTTATGAGTACACAAGCCAAACCGATTATTCGCTATGATATTGCTTATGAAGTTCATTATATGAGTTGTGCTGTAGAAGTTAATCAACAGACAATTTTCAATACAGCATTGCAGAATCTTATTTTCCCTAATCGCTTTACTTTCAGACATGGTGTTACACAGTATATTAATCAGGGTAAAAATTTATTCAGTGTGCGAGTGGATGATGCGGCCTACTTTTTAAGAAAAAGCCATGCTAAAGATGCGTATTGCCGAGTGAGTGTGATTGAATTAAGCGCGCCTGATGTGGCATCTGAACCAGAGCACCGAGAAGTTTTCTCACTCACTTTTAAGATTAAAGAAGTAGAAGATGATAGTGGGAATAAAAAACCTATCATTATCACCAAAGGTTCTCGATTGAATGGAAGGGAAATGGCAGAAGGTAATATTTATTTTGAAAAATCTAGAGTGCAAGATATATATGGAGATCAATCTATTATTGTTACTTTACCTACTTATAGTTTTGTCACGAATATAGATCAACAAGCCTCGTTAAGTTGGGTTCAGAATGCTACACCTGTTAAAGATACTCCAGATATTCGGGAAAAAGCATTGGCAAAATATAAAGAGTTACAGATTGCCATCGAAAATAGTCAGTGGGAAGAATTGAAAGACTTATTAGAACCAGCATTAACAGAAATGGCAGAACTTAAATTTATGACAAGGGATGCTTATTTTGATTTGCTGAAGAAGCAAGTATTTAATTCAATAGAAGAAAAAATAAAATATGGTGGGTGGGAGGCTGATGTATTCAACCCCAAAGATTATACTTTTAAAATATATACTCACGGTAAACTTTTTAATTACTATCATTTAAGAAATAATGAAGCATCCCCAACAAGTTGGACTAATGGGGATACTAGAACCTGGTTCAGTCCCACATTGATATATATTAATGGCGAAGTGAAAGTTGGGGCTTTTTAGGGAAACTGTCCTTATTCTTGGCAAACGTTTATTTTCCATAATTTGTCCAATAATCACGATTGTCCGATAAATGTTTTTAAACTGATTTTATCGGGCAATATTGTTTGTTCCGACAAACTATTATTTGATGGAATTGAATAATCTAAGGATCAAAATAAGCAAACAAACTAAACGTACTTTTTTAGCTGAAGGTATTAAATAAAGTGATTAACTATTTTAGTTTATAAGATACTTTTATTTTTGTTGGTAATTTATTTGGTAAATAAATTTTAAATTGGATTTTATGTTTTAATATCAAATATATATATTATTTTTCTAATCTCACCGCCTCCGCCAAACTGAAAAGCCCTTAGTGAAAACTAAGGGCTTTTCTATTGTTTTGAGTTATTTTGAATAAGATCGATATAAATATAACTGATTACATAGCTCAGATACATTTAAGGTATTAATTGTAGTTTCTCAACATATCGCCCAATGATCATGGCAATAGCAATCACAAAAATAGAGATAATCAAAGTTATGATGATCAATATCCAATGGCTACCATAAATATAAGGCTGAATGATGCCGTAAATGAATAGTAATAGTGGGAAGTGCAGTAAATATACAGTATATGAGCTAGGTGCAACAAACTGAAATGGCAGCCAAATACGAATCCGCTGAGTGCTAATGAAATAAAGCATCACAGCTAAAACAGTACCGATCCAAGTACCATATATAGCTAGCATCAATTTTTGAGTATCCAATGAATCCTTCAATACGATTAAGCCAAAATAGGCTCCGCAAACAAGTATGAATGTAATTGAGGTAATCATTACTGTGATTTGTTTTACAGTTAAGCGATATCGATGGTTATATAGTAATGCGGCGATTGCACCAGTAATCCAAATGCATACATACAACAAAAATACATAATTCAATGTGCTTAAAATAGTTAGGCAAAGAAGTGCAAAACTGGCGCTAATTTTTCTGCTAGGTAATAGTAGAAGTCCAAATAATATATAGAACCAAGCTTCAAAGGATAGTGACCAAAAGGCAAAGTTGCTCGCAGGTGTTTCAGTGATGAATCCATTCACAAAGAATAAAACGCCTAATAAACTTTCTGTGTTTAAGCTCATGTTTGCTTGGCTCATTGTATCGCTAATGATTTTAAATTCACGATTGCCACTAGCAAATACAAAAGGCGATAGCCAATAGAGCAATAATAAAAAACCGCAAGTAAAATATAGAGGCGGCACAATTCTATTAATGCGAGCCTTTGCATATTTTTGAATGATGAATCTCCCATTTTGTTGAATATTATTGCAGGCAGATTGGCAGATTAAAAAGCCACTCAATGCAAAGAGTGCCATCACGCAAGCATGCGCCAATAAATAAATGGGCATCATAATCTCTGGATAAATAGGGTATAAAAAGATCAAATATGCATGACAAAGCACAACAGTAACCGTACTGAATCCTCGAATTTGATTGAACTGCTGTGATGCTTCAGCATTCAGTGGTCGATATTGGTTCAATGCATCTTTCAATGTTTTCATGATTAAAACTCTAAGGTTTTGGTATGAACTGAATCATGCGATCACGATAAACTTTGGCTTGTTTTTCTTTACTAAAAGGTAAGTTTTCATAATTACCTTTGAGCCAATTATTAATGTTATCAGCATAATGTGGGCTGGCAGGATTGGCAGATTGCCCTGCGTTATTCATTACCCAAACAGGATCTTGTTGGCTAAAATCCACAATTAAGCGCATGGATGGAATCAATAAAGTATCAAAACCTTTACCAATGTTATAACTTGCGATATTGATTGTATTGATATTGCCACCAGCAGGATATGGTCCACGATTTAAATAGCTATCCAATTTGTCAATTTGTTTGCGTTGTTCAGAAGGTAGATATTCAGCCACTTGAGAGAATAAGCTATTCCATTTGTAGTGGTGGATTTTTCCCCATTGCCAATTGCTATAGTTTTTACCAAATTGCTTTTCACCAGTTTGTTGTGCTTTGGCTAATGCATTTGCAACGATGTTGGCTTTACCATTAAATTTAGGATCAGTTTTTTGCCAAAATGGACTAGCATTGGCCTTTTTATCATCTTGCCATAATAGATGATCCGCTTGTGCAGAATAAGATTTAGAGCTTTCCACAAAAGCTTCCCAAGCCTCGGAAGAATGGGTAAAAGCATCAGCAAATAGCTGTTCATTGAAAGTTGCTAGAAATAGATTATACAATGCAGCGCCTGAACTTTTAGCGGTTAAATTTCCATCAAATGCCAATAGTCGTTCTTGAGCCAATAGCGCTTGCTGTTGCTTTTGTTGTGGTAATTGGTTGATTGCTTTGGTTAGTTCCGTGCTTATTAGATAATTCTGCAATTTCTTAACCATAGGATCATATTGATCGTATTGCATTTGCTTCATGGAATCAAAATCATGTTGTTGATTACTATTCAATAATTCTGTAATGCGTTCAATACGCTCTGGATGTGCCCATGTTTGCGAGAAATTAGCCGAATAGTTTTTATCGACAATGCGGTTATTTGCGCTTGCTAGCCAACTCTTTTGGCTGTGAATAGCTGAAGGATATTGTTTTGTGGGCACTGTACCAATCCAATCATATTCACCATTCCAAGCAGGTGAAGGAAATAAGCCTGTACCTTTTTTACGAATAGGGTAACTGCCTGTTAATTGCCAGCCAATTTGTTTGTGATCAGTAAATAGCATATTGACGGAAATGACTTTGATTTGTTCTGCAAGCTTCACAGCTTTGGGTACTGATTTTTGTTTAGGTAAATTCATCAGGGCATTAATGCTGTTGTCATTGTTATTTGGAGAATAATGGCTCAATGCAATGCCATAGCGAGATTCTACTGCTAAAGGTTGCAATAAATAGCTACGCTTTTTGAGGGATTCATTGAGTAAAATACCATGGCGAGTTTCATATAAAGTTTCAGTAATATCAGTTTGTCCTTTAACTTTGAAAACTGTTTCGGTAGCTTTGGCTCGTTGCCATTTGCCTTGATAAAGGTATTCCAAGTCATTTTTTGTTGTGCGTGTTTGTTCTAAAAATAGATCCTGATTATCTGCCATCACCATTGTATATCCCCAAGCAAGATCTGGCGTTGCACCTAACACAATGGCTGGGATTCCAGGGATGGATGCGCCTGCTATTTGTAAATCAGGTGTTTCGATTTGGATCATGCTCCACAATGAAGGTAAGCCAATTGGCAAATGTGTGTCATTAGCAAGTAATGTACCTTCATTCTGTGTTAAATCAGCAGTAACAGCCCAATTATTGGATGCCATGAGATCATTTAAATGAATGTTTTTTAAAGATTGACTGAGTGTTTTTAACTGGCTTGTTTCATCTGTTAACGGCTGCAGATTTAATCCTGCTAATTTTTGTGCTTCTTTGTGTGGAATCGGTTCATCAGGATAAACAGGGAAGAGCCAAGGTAATAGATCTGTTCCTAATTGCTGTGCGACGATTAAGCTATCAATCTCTTCATGTAAATTACCCGCCAAACCAAAATTTGCCAGTGATAAGATTAATAATGCATCATCTGCTTTCCAAGTGGGCACAACATAATCAGTGGTTGATAAATCCATTGGCAATTTATCTTGATGAGTTGCGAGCCATAAATTAACGCCACGAGCATAAGCTTCTAAATAACGGCGATTTTCAGGGCTAGTATTTTTCCATAGTTGATTAGCTGATTGCCTAAATTGCATTTTTCGCATAAAGCTATCAATGCCAATCGCGCTTTCACCTAAATATTCGGACAATCTACCTTCAGCAGTTAAGCGCATCAATTCCATTTGATTGATACGATCTGCAGCATGAACATAGCCCCAAATTTGATACGCATCTTCAGTGTTTTCACTTTGAATGAATGGAATGCCGGAATT
This sequence comes from Wohlfahrtiimonas larvae, assembly GCA_040394195.1. GTDB lineage: Bacteria > Pseudomonadota > Gammaproteobacteria > Cardiobacteriales > Wohlfahrtiimonadaceae > Wohlfahrtiimonas > Wohlfahrtiimonas larvae_A. The sequence continues at coordinate 5,562 of JBEBSR010000012.1, forward strand.
GCTGTAGCGAATAATTGTAGGTGCTTTTAATCCATCTAATACAATTTGCCCAGATGTTTTTGGCAAAGTGTCAGAATAATATTGATTAATGAAAGTATGACAACCTGTAATAAATAATATGCCAGTCAATAAGCTGATTTTGAGTATTTGTTGTAATTGCATATCAATATGCTCTTTTTAAACGATGTTAAATAATAGAATAAAGTATTTTTAATATTTAGGCTATGAATTTTTGAACACTATTTAAATTATTATATTGTTTGAAATCAATGAATAAAATATATGAATATTTATAAATTACATATAATACTGTTGCATAACAGGCTGAGTGATAAAACCTATTACAAATGAAAGCGGATGGGAAAATTATAATGGAGATAATATTATGTTAGGGCTAGCTGTTTTGTTTGTAATGGCAATTTATTTTGTAGCTTTGTTTTTTGTGACTCGCTTTTGTTATAAAAAGGCAATTAATAAAGGGAAAAATAGAAAAATTGCTTTCTTATTTGGATTACTAGGCTTTTCATTGGTATTTTTACCAGTTTTTTGGGATTTTATTCCTAACCGTATTTATTTTAATTATCTTTGTAAAAACAGTACTAAATTACAAGTTTATAAAACCTTTGATGAGTGGAATGCTGAAAACCTAGGGGTATTGGAAACATTAATGCCATTAGATGATTTTAAAGAAATAGATGAAAAGATAAAAACAGATCCTAATTATCGTAATAGGACTTTTGATGGAATTACATACGAAGTTCGGTATGCCAATCAAAGAATTTTGTTCTATTGGTCTAAACCGCTTGGTCAAGAACTTGCTTTGCAGATTAAACGCTCTTCTTTTTTATTATTTGACATAAAAAGCAATCAAGTTATAGCAAAAATTAATGAGATTTCAAGTGGGCCAGGAAATGTATTAGAGCTTGGAGGAAAAGGATATAAAATTTGGCTAAATAGTGAGTGTAATAGAAATAATAATGATGAAGTTTATAGTATTGCAAAAAAATTTAAAATTTTTAAAAAATAGCAAATATGGAGTAATAAAATGAAAAATATAGATATATGCATAGAAGTTATACGGAAGAATTATATGCTATAAAACTTGGGAATCAATCACGATCATGGTAGATTCGATCAGTTAACGATTATCATTTTGAGCTAAACCATGACCAAAACCAAAGCAACATTCATAGGATTAATCGCCATTGTATTGTGGAGTTTTATTGTGGCTTTGATTCGTGTTGTGAGTGAAAGCTTCGGGACAGTTGGCGGTGCCGCTTTAATGTACACAGTTGCATCTGTATTTTTGCTATTTTCTGTGGGCTTTCCCACAATTCGCCACTTTCCTAAAAAATACTTATTCATTGGCGCAGTTCTCTTTGTTGCCTATGAAATCTGTTTAGCATTATCCATTGGCTATGCTCATAACGGTAGGCAAGCCATAGAAGTTGGCATGATCAATTATCTCTGGCCAACATTAACAATCATCGCGAGTATTCTATTTAATCAGCAGAAAACCACTTGGTTAGTGATTCCTGGGTTTATCATTTCTATGGTTGGCATTACATGGGTTTTGGGTGATGAAAGTGGATTAAATATTTATTTAATGTTTGCCAATATCCAAGAAAATCCATTGAGCTATATTTTGGCTTTTGTGGGGGCGATTATTTGGTCGGCTTATTGCGTTGTGACTGCTAAATATGCAGAAGGCAAAAATGGCATCACATTGTTTTTTATATTGGTTGCTGCCACATTATGGATCCAATATGTGTTTGTGGGCACAAATGAATTTAATTTTACATTGAAGTCTACTCTATATTTATTATTGGCAGCTTCTGCTTTGGGCTTTGGTTATGCTGCATGGAATGTTGGAATTTTGCATGGCAATGTGATGGTATTGGCAACAGCTTCCTATTTTATTCCGATATTTTCTGCATTTTTTGCAGCAATGGTGTTAAATGCCACATTATCTTTAGGATTTTGGCAGGGTGTGATTATGATCTGTGTGGGTTCGTTATGCTGTTTCATTGCTACACGTAAAAGATAAATGGGATTAAATTTATATATAAAGGATCAAAAATGTTGGCAGAAGCAACACATTATATTGTTTTAATATTAAATATATTTTCGGTATTAATCCTATTAATAGGCGCGATCAAGGCGTTGTTTGGCTTTGTGCTCAATGAATGCAAAGGCAATAGTCAGCTGGATATCGCGCATAAAAATAATAAAATTAAGAGTTACTTGGGTTCCTATATATTATTAAGCTTAGAAGTACTGATTGCTTCCGATATTATCGAAACTATCATGAATCCAACCTTGGATGATATTTTGGTTTTGGCGGGTATCGTAGTTATTCGTACAACTATTTCATATTTTTTAGGCAAAGAAATTGAAGCAGCAGAAAAAGAGTAAAATATCGCTATCTAAACAACGAAGAGGAATGGTTATATGAAATCAACAGTAATTGCGACAATTTTAGGTTTAGGATTAACATTGAGCATGAGCCAAGCGCAGCCAGTGAGCATTTTGGGTGATGATGAAGTCTTTTTGATTGTGAAAGGTCAAACAGCAGAATGTATGGGTGTTGCTCCAATGGAATGTTTACAAGTGAAATATGCATTTGATCAACCAGAGTGGGAAAACTTCTTTGCTAATATTCAAGGATTTGAATTCACAGAAGGTGAATCTACATTGTTGAAAGTTAAAACAACGAAGATTGATAATCCTCCAGCTGATGCATCTAGTATTCGTTACGAATTAATTGAAACGGTTGCTGTGATGCCAAGTGCAATTCAACCAAAATAAATTACTATGAAATAGTGAGTAAATTTTAGATTCAAAAGGGAGCTCAGCTCCCTTTTTTTATTGTCCGCAATTTTTGTGGATAGATATTTGAAGAAAAATTGGGATTTTGTGGGAAATTTTCCCACTGATTATGTATGACTGAATAAATTCTATTAATATCAATAATTTATAATTATTTCAACCCCTGTAATTTTCAAATATCATAGGGTTATTTTATTTTTCATAGCACAAAAATAATAATAATTGAGCTGTTTTTAAATAAAAGTGGAAAAAAGTGGGGGAAAGTGGTAAAAAGTACTTCACGAATACTATATTTGGATTTTTATATTGCCATGTCAGATTTCCAACACATTTCTGTCCTTTTAAATGAGGCGATTGACGCACTAAATATTCAATCAACAGGTATCTATGTTGATGGGACATTTGGCCGTGGCGGTCATTCTTCTCAAATCTTAAAAAGATTAGAAACAGGACGCTTGATCAGCATTGATAGAGATCCAACGGCGAAGCAGTGTGCCGAAGAACGATTCGCAAATCAACCTAATTTCACTTTTTATGCAGGTTGTATGAGTGAAATTAAAGATGCCGTTGCCAAAGCAGGCGTGGAACAAGTGGATGGTGTATTGCTAGACATTGGTGTTTCATCACCACAATTGGATGATGCAGATCGTGGGTTCAGCTTTATGAAAGATGGTCCTTTAGATATGCGTATGAACCCAGAAGCTGGCATGAGTGCGGCAGATTGGGTTGCGGAAAGTAGCTTTGAAACAATGGCAAGTGTGTTTCGTGAATTTGGCGAGGAAAAATTTCCAGGCAGAATTGCGAATCAGATCATAAAAAGTAGGGAAATTGCACCAATTACTACCACTCATCAGTTGGCGGCAATTATTGCAGAAGCTGTACCTTTTAAAGATAAACATAAGCATCCTGCAACACGTGTGTTTCAGGCAATCAGAATCGCTGTGAATGAAGAGCTAACAGAATTATCTAAAACGCTTGAAGCAGCCTATTCAATCTTAAAACCAGGTGGTCGTTTAGTTGTGATCAGTTTCCATTCATTGGAAGATCGCATCGTGAAAAACTTCATGAACAACTATGCGAAGCCTAAAGATTTGATGCCAGATTTACCTGTGGCGCAGTTTGTAGAAGCACCAACATTAAAATTAATAAGTAAACCAGTTAAAGCGAGTGACGAAGAATCACTTAATAATCCAAGAGCAAGAAGTGCAATAATGAGAATTGCGGAGAAATTACCGTGAAAACAACTATAATGATTATAACATTGGGAATGATTGCAACAGGTATTGGGATGTTTAAAATTAAAACAACTCAAGAACAGCGTCATTTAGCGAACCAATACGAGAAAGCATTGAATCATCAAAATGAGTTAAATGCTGAGTGGAATAAACTTAAATTAGAAGAAAGCATGTTGATTACATCTGTCTTACTAGATCACAATATCCGTGAGCGTATGGGAATGGTTTTGCCAAAGCAAGACAGCATCGTTTACGTAGTTGAACAAGGCAACTCTGCTTTAGTTAGCACAAATAACGATAATGAGCGTTATGTTCAATAATTGTTATGGCTAAAACTAAACCCGAGAAAGCACAGTCATCTGTCAAAAATACTCGACGCGTTATCGTGTTGGGTATTTTTTACGTTTTGGGATTGCTACTTTTAGTCAGTGCATTTGGTTTGCAGATTGTTGAACAGAAATTTTTACAAACGCAAGGTAACAACCGTGTTATTCGTACTGTAGAAATGCCAGCAGTACGCGGCATCATTATGGATCGTAATCAAGAGTCATTGGCTGTTTCTACAGAGGTTTATTCTGTATGGGCAGATCCTTACATTCTCTTAGATTATTCTGAATATTTTTCAGCATTAGCTAAAGCATTACACATGGATGAAACGCATCTAAATGAGCTTATTAGAAAACGTGAGCAGTCTCGTTTTGTATGGTTGAAGCGTCAAATGCCACCCCATGAAACGAATGAATTAGCTAAACTAAATTTGCCAGGAATTTATATTGAAACTGAATATAAACGTTTCTATCCTGATGCGGAAATGACAGCACAATTATTAGGTTTTACTAACTCTGAAGATATTGGGATCGAAGGCGTTGAATTAACATTTGATGATCATCTCAAAGGTAAAATGGGCCGCAAACAGGTGATTCGTGATACAAAAAATAGAGTGATTGATCTCTTACGTATCGTTGAGCCAGCTGTTGCGGGGAATGATTTAGAGTTAACGATTGATCGCCGAATCCAATTGGCAGCATATCAATCTTTGAAAAGTGCCATCATTGAGCATGAAGCAAAAAGTGGTGCTGTGATGGTTGTAGATGCGTGGACAGGCGAGGTTTTAGCGCTTGTGAGTCAGCCTTCAGGTAATCCAAATAACTTACAACATCGTATTCCTGAATTGATGAAAAACCGTGCGATTTCAGATGCATTTGAACCAGGTTCCACTATTAAGCCATTTGTTATAGCTTTAGGTTTGGAATCTCGAAAATGGAAACCTGAGTCTATTGTGGAAACAGGTTATCAATTTAAAGTCAGTGGCAATGCGATTAAAGATGTTTCTAAGTCCAATAGCATGAACTTAATCACTGTATTAGTGAAATCCAGTAATATCGGTGTTGCAAAAGTTGCACTTTCCATGCCACCAGATGTTTTATGGAATTTATATCAAAACCTAGGCATTGGCACACGAACATCTCTTGGCATTAAAGGTGAGCAATCTGGTCGTTTAGGCAGTGTTAAGCCTTGGCAACGTAATCAATTTGAACACGCCACAAAATCATTCGGTTATGGTATCAGCGTGAATGTTGCACAATTAACACAGATGTTTTCTGTATTTGCCAATGATGGCGTTTTACAACCTTTAAAAATTGTCAAAGATTCTCCTAAACCTTCTAATAGAGAACCTCAGCGCATTTTCTCTAAAGGTGTGAATGAATCTATGATTTATATGTTGGAACGCGTTATTACAGATAATCCAGCAACTAAAGCTAAGGTCGCCAATTATCGTGTGGCTGGTAAGTCAGGGACAGCACGTAAAATTGAAAAAGGTCGTTATAGCAGTACAAAACATAGAGCTTTCTACGCTGGCTTTGGCCCTGTTTCCAACCCACGTTATGTCGTGGTTGTCATGATTGATGAACCATCCAAAGGGCAATATTATGGTGGTGCAGTTGCAGCACCTGTTTTTTCTGCAATCATGGGTGATACACTTCGTATTTTGAATATTAAACCAGATGGATTGACAGAATTGCCAAAATTGCAATTGATTTCCAACTAGTAAACTTTTAGATAGAGGAATATATGAAACTCTCTCAACTATTTTCAAACTTAGATTTAGCCAAAGTATTACAAGATATCGTGATCAAAGGATTATCATCCGATAGTCGTTATGCGGAAAAAGGTGATCTATTCTTTGCCTTACAAGGTGAGCATAATCATGGTTTGGATTATATCGATGCATTGAGAGAGAAAGGTGTTGTTGCTATTTTTTATGAAGGTAATTATGACAATACTCCTGCAGATATTCCTACATTTAAAATCTCTAATGCATTAGAGTTAATACATACAGCTGCGCCAAGCTTCTACCGTGAATCGCTGAAAATGACTACATTGATGGGTATTACTGGTACAGAAGGTAAAACATCTGTTGCAATGTTTACAGCGCAAGCATTACAGAAATTTGGCCGTTATGTAGGCATGATTGGTACGAATGGCATTGGCCCTTTACATGATTTAAAAGAAAATACGCACACAACGCCAGATTTTTTAGCATTGTATCGTTCTATTGATCAAATAGTGAAAGCCTATCCTGCGCACAATGAAATTGATATTGTCTTGGAAGTAACTTCTCACGCATTGGATCAAAAGCGTGTGAATGGTTTATCTTTTGAAGTTTCAACATTTTTAAACTTAGCCCGCGATCATTTGGATTATCACAATACAGTGGAAGCCTATCGCGAAGCGAAAGAGCGTTTATTTAAAGAATATCCATCCAAAGCTTCTGTTTTAAATATTTCTGATGCAGTGGGCAAAGATCTCTTTGATTATTTATCTGATAAAAATGATCGTCCATTGTTTCCATTTGGTGAAGCTGAATGTGATCATGTGAATTATTTGAAAATCAGCGAAATTGATCTGCATGCACAAGGTTTGCATTTTACTTTAACTTATCATGGTCAAAGTTATTCAATTGAAAGTCCATTGTTTGGTCATTTCAACGCTTATAACTTGGTGGCAATGGTGGGGAATTTATTGGCAATGGGCTTGCCAATGGATAAAATTAGTAGAATTTTGCCTGAAATCACATTAGTGAAAGGCAGAATGGAAGCATTGCAATTGCCAAATGGTGCAGTTGCTGTAATCGATTATGCGCATAAACCGAATGCTTTATTACAAGCATTGAAAGCATTGAAAAAACACATTCCTAATGGTGATTTGTACTGTATTTTTGGTTGTGGCGGTGATCGTGATCGTGGCAAACGCCCATTGATGGCTGAGATTGCAGAAGAATATGCAGATCATGTGATTGTGACAAATGATAATCCAAGAACAGAAGATGAAAAATTTATTGCAGATGAAATTTTCACAGGGTTTAAAAATCCAACACAGAATATTGAACGAATTTTAGATCGTAAAGAAGCCATTGTGAATACATTGGCAAAAGCTCAAGCTGGCGATATTATTTTGATTGCAGGCAAAGGGCATGAAGATTACCAAATCATTGGTAAGACCAAACATCATTTTTCAGATGCTGAAGTTGTCTCAGCATTCATTCATAAAGGATAGACAAATTTATTTATGAAATTATCAGATGCAGCAAAAATTTTAAATGGCGAGTTAAGAGGCGAAGATGCAATTTTTTATGGTGCATCAACAGATACTCGATCCATTCAAGCTGGGCAACTTTTCTTTGCATGGAAAGGTGATAAGCATGATGCTCATAATTTTCTAGATAGCATTGAAGCACAAGGTGCGATTGGTGCGATTGTAGAGCGCTACACACCATCTGTAAATATTAGCCAAATCATTGTAAAAGATAGCCAAAAAGCTTTAGGTATTTTAGCGAAAGAATGGAAAAAACAATGGAAAGGCACAGCGATTGCATTAACTGGCTCCAATGGCAAAACAACATTGAAAGAGATGATTGCTTCGATTTTGAGAGAGAAAGGGCAAACGTTGGCAACGGAAGGTAACTACAATAATCATGTGGGTTGCCCTTTAAGTGTACTTAAATTAACAGATCAGCATGAATATGCAGTATTTGAAATGGGTGCAAATCATTTTGAAGAGATTCGTTATCTCACTAAAATTGTACAGCCGAATGTTGCGATCGTTAATAATGCTGGCCCTTGTCACTTAGAAGGCTTTGGTAATATTGCAGGTGTTGCGAAAGCGAAAGGTGAGATTTTTGAAGGTTTAGCGAAAGATGGCATTGCTGTGATTAATGCCGATGATGATTATGCAAAGTATTGGTTAGATATTAATTCAGAGCATAAAATCATGACATTTGGCATTCGTAACGATGCAGATGTAATGGCAAAAAACATTCAAAAGCAATCTTTTGAATTAGTGATTCATGGTGAGTCTATTCATGTGAATTTGTCATTAGTAGGTGTTCATAATATTCTGAATGCATGCGCGGCAGCTGCAGCAACTTATTCTGTAGGTGCAACACTCGCAGAAATTCAGCAGGGTTTAGAGAATTTGCATTGTGTGAAAGGTCGCTTAGAAAAAATTCAATTATCACCAAATCATATTTTGATCAACGACGCTTATAATGGTAATCCTGCTTCATTGAAAGCTGGGATTGATGCATTGGAAGGCATTGCAGATCATACTTGGTTAGTTTTGGGTGATATGCGTGAACTTGGTGACTTAGCTGTTTCAATGCATGAAGATTGTGGGCGATATGCTAAGGCTAAAGGCTTTGATCAACTATTGGCTTTGGGCGAGTTATCGCAAAAAAGTGCAGAGGCTTTTGGTGAAGGTGGTCGTCATTTTGTGACGCATGATGATATCATTGCAGTCTTGCAAAAAAACTTACAAGCCATTCAAAATGAGTCGGTGGCAATTTTAGTGAAAGGCTCTAACTCAATGAAAATGTTCATCGTTGCTGAAGCAATGATGAAGCAATAAAGGATTAATCACATGTTATATGCTTTGCTTAGCTATCTTGCAGAAGAACATTGGAGTGCTCTACGTGTTTTTCAATACATTTCAATGCGTGGTATTTGTGCTGTATTGACAGCTTTAGTATTTGCCTTATGTTTTGGTCCAGGATTTATTCGCCGTTTTCAACAAAAGCAAATCGGTCAATTTGTGCGTGAGGATGGTCCACAATCCCACTTATCTAAAAAAGGTACGCCAACAATGGGCGGTATCTTGATCATTGCGAGTATTTCTATTTCTGTATTGTTGTGGGCGGATTTAAGCAATGTAAATGTTTGGGTTGTAATGGGAGTTTTATGGGGCTTTGGTTATGTGGGCTTCTTGGATGATTATCGCAAAGTTGTGAAAAAACAATCTTTGGGCTTGCGCGCGAAAGAAAAATATCTCTATTTAACGATTGGTGGTGCTTTAGCTGCGGTTGTTTTATATGTGACAGCAGGGCCAAAAGGTACAGATTTATTGATTCCATATTTTAAAGATTGGTTCATTCCTCTCGGTGTTCTATTCATTCCATTTGTGTACCTTGTAATTGTGGGCGCAAGTAATGCTGTGAACTTAACAGATGGTTTGGATGGCTTAGCGATCATGCCAACAGTTTTAGTGGCTGCAGCATTGGCAATTTTTGCTTATGCAGCGGGTAACATAGAATTTTCTCGTTATTTAGCAATTCCTTATGTGAAAGGCGCAGGCGAAATGGCGATCATTTGTGCTGCAATCTTCGGGGCAGGTTTAGGATTTTTATGGTTTAACACATACCCTGCGCAAGTATTTATGGGTGATGTGGGCGCATTGGCTTTAGGTGGTGCATTGGGTGTTATTGCAGTTGTTGTTCGCCAAGAATTAGTATTTTTCATTATGAGCGGTTTATTTGTGGTGGAAACATTGTCTGTTGTCATTCAGGTTGGCTCATACAAAATGTTTAAAAAGCGTGTCTTTAAAATGGCGCCCATTCATCATCATTTTGAATTGAAAGGTTGGCCAGAACCGCGTGTAATTGTACGTTTTTGGATTTTAACTGTAATTTTAGTTTTGATTGGTTTAGCATCACTCAAAATCAGATAACATATGGCAGAAATCTATAAAGAGATTCAAACGGAAGCAAACTCAGAATTTACAGAGCAAAAAAGTAAATTTCTCGGGTTTGCTTTTCCCGTTTATGATGAACAAGAAATTAAAAGCATCATTGCGCGTTTACGTGCTGAGCACCCAAATGCGAATCATGTTTGCTATGCTTATCGTTTAGGTGAACGTTATGATCATTATCGTTTCAGCGATGATGGTGAACCAGGTGGCACAGCGGGGCGCCCAATTTTTGGTCAAATTGAAGCTTTTGATCTCACTAACATTCTAGTCGCAAGCGTTCGTTACTTTGGTGGCGTGAAATTAGGCACAGGTGGGTTGGTTTCCAACTATCAAAAATCTGCAAAGGTAACTTTAGAATCAGCACAGATTATAGAAAAACAAATCATGGAAGCTGTGACATTTTTGTATGATTACGATGTCACCAATGATGTTCAAAAATTGCTCCATGATTTTAGCATCACAGATGTGAAAACTGAGTATTTAGAACAATGCAGTTGCACTATTCGTTTAGATATTGATCGCATAGAAGATTTAAAAACAGCGATCAATCAAAATCATCGTTTAGTATTAGTAGAATAAAATTTAAATTAATTGATATATCAAATCATTAGGTAAAATCATCATGACAAAAACTTTGAAAGTTTCTATGGCCATTGCGGGATTATCATTTTCTGCATTAACGTTCGCAGTTGCTCAGCAATCAGAAGTTAAAGTGCCAAAATTAGATAAAAAAATCTCAAGAGAAGCATTTTTGCGCGATAAATTGACAGATAATACTGTGGGTTATGCACGTTTCCCAACACAATTTGGCATGGCTTTTAATATCAAAAATAAAGCATCAGATAAAGTTATGACCAATGATGTGAATGAACGTATGATGTTGCATTTGAAGAAAATATTGCAAGATCCAAGTTTGGTGAATGAAGCATTAAAACAGCATTTATCTGTACCACTAGATCTAGTACCATTGGATTTAGGGCAATTGACATCGTTGATTTATACAGTGGTGGATGGCCCGATTGAAATCATGGCAACGGATATGAATAAAATGATTTCACCAGCCACACAAGCTTTGATTGTTGTGCCTGTACAGTTTTCATCAGCAAAAGAGTTAGATGACGCATTGGTAAAATTATTAAAGCAAGATGTTGGCATTAAAAATCAAAATGGTTTTTATTCATTGCCACCAGTTGCTTCGATGTATTTGGATGAAAAAGAGAAACGCTTATTCATTTCTATTGCACAAAAAGCGCTATCAGAAGCTCAGTTGAAACAGACAGTTAGCGCGTTGAAATCTACAAAAGAACATCGTATGTATGCTTATGAGAATCAGATTGATTTAACAGGGCAAAATTTCTTTGTATGGGCTGATGTGACTGGTAGCCGAGATATGATTGCAATGTTGGCACAGAAAGAATCGCCAACGGCTGCTGAATTTATTCAAAATACGGAAGGTTTAGCATTGGGTGTTGGTACAACGGCCAATCAACAAGGACAAGCTAAATTCATCACTAAAACGAATACGCAAAAAATTGCAGCATTGAAGGATTTCGCACAACCTTTAGATTTTAAAACTGTAGGCAAGCCTCAATCTTTAGCTGTCGTTGCTTTGCCATCTAAGCAAACCGTCATTGAATTATTGAAGAAAAATAATGTGATGGATGATGCTCAATTGCAAGAGTTTACAAAGCAATCAGAAGAGAATTTATCTTTTAATATATTGGATTTATTAGATATCATTGGCCCACAAGCCGTTGCCTATGAAGATGAAACTGGTTCAAACTTTGCGATCGGTATTCAAAATAAAGAAGCTTTCCAGCAGTTGATTCAAAAATTAGAAGCTAAAGATTTTGCAACACATACAGTGAATAAAGGCATTCATGAGCTTAAATTGAAAAACCCATTATTCGATTTAATGAAACTGGTGAGTGCAGAACCTAATATGGATATCATGGAAATTATTGGCCGTGAATATGGCATGATTCAACCTTGGTTTGCAGAGATAATTTCTGCTATTTATGGTGTGCGTGCTTTGGATGTAAACTTTTACCTATATTGGAATGAAGAGCAAAATTGGATTGTATTGAATACATTGCCATATTCATTGACAGAGCGTAATAAGGCTAAAGTTTCTGTAGCGAAATGGTTAGAGGATCAAGGCATTCGATCATCTGGCTTACTATTGAGTTATACGGCTGAAATAAAAGGTGCAGAGGAAGCTTGGTATCGTGATTATGTGAAATTTATGCGTAATAACTATGATTTATTGGGACAAAAATTTGATCCGTTTTCTATGCCATCACCATCTTATATGAAGTTTAACCCAACATCGCGCATAGGTTTGCACACTGCGATGGATAAAGAATGGTTTGTGGTTTCATTGGATTATGATATTTCTCCATTTTATGGTTATTCTATGTTTGCAGGGCAAGGTGCAATAGGTTTAGTGGGTGTATTATCATCTTTTGCATTGCCTGCTTATCAAGATTATACAAAGCGCACTTATGTTTCTGAGGGTATGGCTTTATCTGCTGGCGTAAAACTTGCAGCCACTGAAATGTTTATCACCGAAGGTAAATGGCCTGTTGATAATGAAGAAGTAGGCTTGGCAGATGCGGATCAAATTACATCTAAAGCAGTAGATGGTATATCTATTTTAGAAAATGGACAGATCTATATTTCATATAATTACAATGTGCAATATGGTGGTTATTTGATTCTTCAAGCTGATCCAACTGAAACAGATGCTGTGAATTGGTATTGTTTCCAAACAAACTTAGATGCTAAAGTTTTGCCAGCAAAATGCCGTGAAGAAGTAATGTTTGCAGATGAAACTTATGAATATGATGATTCAGAGTATGAAGTTGAGTTAGAAGATGCAGTACAAGCAGCAGAAGAAGCAACAGACGCTGCTCAATAATCATAACTAATATTCACAGTAGAAATCCTGCATAAAACATGCGGGATTTTTTTATGTTCATTATATCTACAAAATCATGAATTTAAATGTTATATTTTTCAATTGGTATGAAAATTATTCATGAATAGATATTTAATATTAAAGGGTAAAGATGATTGAGAGAATTCATTTAAATATATTGCGTGAGATTGAAAGACAAGGCTCATTAACAGCCGCAGCAGATGCTTTAAATTTAACTCAATCAGCATTAAGCCATACGATAAAAAAATTAGAAGGGCAGTTGAATACAGAGCTTTGGATCAAAGAAGGCCGAAAGCTTCGTTTAACAGAGGCAGGGCAATATCTACAAGATCAGGCCAATCGTTTATTGCCTCAATTGGAACGAGTGGATGAAAATCTCAAACGCTATGCTAATCATGAAAAAGGCACATTGCACATTGGTATGGAATGCCATCCTTGTTATCAATGGCTATTAAGTATTGTGAATCCATTCTTGCAAGAATCACCAGGTGTTGATGTGGATGTGAAGCAACGCTTCAAATTCGGTGGCATGGCGGCGCTATTTAACTATGATATTGATCTATTGATTACACCTGATCCATGGACGATGACGCAAATTATATTTCAGCCAGTATTTGGTTATGAATTGGTATTAGTTGTGGGTGAGAATCATCATTTGCGTGGCAAAGATTACATTGTGCCACAGGAATTATTGGATGAAACACTTTTCACTTATCCCGTGGAAACAGCACGATTGGATATTTTTCAGCAATTTTTAATTCCTGCACAATGCATGCCAAAACAACATAAGCAATTAGAAGATACAGAAATTATTTTACAAATGGTTGCGGCTAATCGTGGTGTGACAGCAATGCCAAGATGGCTCATTGATAAATATCGAGAAAAATTACCGATTTATCCAATCAGTTTGGGGGCTGGGATTTTTAAACATATTTATGTGGGTTATCGCCAAGCAGATCAGTGTAATGCGCATATTCAAAAATTTATTGAGCTGGCAAAGCATAGCAAGTAATGATGTTACCATCCACCTGTTGCACCACCGCCACCACTTTTTCCTCCTCGACCATGTCGATCATTAGAGTTGGGTGACGCAGAAGAAGCATTGGATCGGGAGCTACTCGTATTAGAGGTATTTGAACGTGAGCTATGGGTAGATCTATTGTGATGATTAGAATTAGCAGTTTTGGTGCTACTAAAGGAAACTTCTTCAGGGTGATGGATCAGCATATGAATCAATGCAACGAACATAAATACACAAACACCAATAACAATGGATGCAGGCAATACTCCGATATAAACATTGCTGATGAATACTGCTAATATTGCAACGCTCATAGAAAGTAAAAATGTGGCTTTAGGTTTCCATCGATATAAGTAAAACAATAAAATTAAAGCCATCACAATAATAAAAATGAAGCCAAAGTTACTTTTGGTATAAGAGTATTCTGGAATAACTTTTTCTGTTTTTGAGTAGGAGGTTTTAGTTAAAGCTTCTGCCTGAATTAATGCGATAATTGCATTAGTTGCTTGATCAATACCTTGATAATAATTTTGATTTTTAAAATGGGGCGAAAGGTATTCATTAAGAATTTTAGCGGCAGTTATATCAGGAATCGTACCTTCTAATCCATAACCAACTTCAAGACGAGTTTTATTATCATTGATGGAAATAATCAGCAAAATGCCATCATCAATATCTTTTCTGCCTAGTTTCCATTGCTCCATCACACGAACGCCATAATCCACAATGTCCTCATTATTCAATTGTGGAATGATTAAAACGGCGATTTGTGAGCCTAATTCACGCTCAAATTGCATGATTTTTTCACCCAATTTGGATTTCTCAGAAACTTTTAAAATATTAGCACCATCCATTACACCATTATTTAAAGGTGGAATTGCTGTCTGTGCCATGCTCACGCTTAAAACGCTATTGATTAGGATGATCAAGAGCCAAGTCATAAATTTTTGGATAGGCAAATAATTTTTCATGGCTTGCTCACAAATTGTATCGCTTGATAATCAAACATATTAGCAATCAAAACATAAGGTACTTTGCGAATGATTGTATTGTATTCACGAATGGCTTCAATATAGCGATTACGTGCGACAGCGATACGATTCTCTGTGCCTTCTAATTGCACCATTAAATTTTGATACAGCTCATTAGCTTTCAAGTCAGGATAATTTTCTACTAAGGCAGTCAATTGTGAAGTTTGTTGATCCATTGTTTTTTGAGTATTTTCATACGATTGCAGTGAATGCAATTGTGCACGAGTTTCACTGATTTCTTTAAAAATAGCTTGTTCGTGTTCAGTATAATTTTGCACAGTTTCCACAAGTTTAATGATCAAGTCTGATTTTCTTTGGTATTGATTCAATACTTCAGAAGCTGCTGCATTTTGCTTTTCATCCAATGCTTGAATTGTATTGTAGTAACTGATTAATAGTGAACCAAATATGATTACTATAATTGTGAGAGGAATAAAAACCCAGTTGGTCGTTTTAGTCATAATAGGTAATCACCCTCGATAAAATTAAGAAACCAACAGCTTCTCTCATAATTATTGTTAACCTTTTGTTCTAACTTATTAATTTTTTCATTATAAAGCATATTTTTAGCTTGTGGGGATGATGAGCGATTCTCATAGCATAGATCAATTTACCAATCGCTACTTGCGCCACCGCCACCACTTTTACCGCCATTGCCTGATCGGTTGCTTGAGGATGAGCTACCTGAGCTAGAAACGCTCAGATTAATATTAATAGGATTCTTGAGTAAACCTGTATATAAACCGATCATTTGTAAGATTAGAAAAGCTCCTGATATTTTTAAGCTCGATAGGTTCGATACATTAAATAAGAACAAACCTATAAATAATACTGCTGAAGAAGGTATGGCTTGAAAACAGATGTTAAAAAATTTATTTGTTTTAAGATTAGTGCCCGTATTTAATAAATAATAAAGAAAAATGGCTGTAAATATAATCAATGTGTATTGCCACGACCAAAGCCCTGCAAAAGCTAAAAAGAGTGAATAAAAAAATGTAAAAAATAAGGCAAGAAAAAATGCTGCAATACTGCCTGAATATAATAATTCAAATGCGTTATTGGGCTCATCTTGCATGCGTTTAACTTTCTTCATGTAGACAATGAAGCGATTATCAGGTTTATTCTTTTTTTGGGATTTCTTAGATTTTTGATGCTTACCTTTTTTGTTCTTTCTACCAACATATTTTAGTGCATTTTCCTCTTCTTTGATCTCTGCATTAATCTCTTTTTTATTGAAGGCATAAAAAGTGAATAAGATTCCGAATATGATTGTCATTGCTCCCACAATAAATACACTGAATAACATTGCGATGGATAGAAGGTGAGGTAGCCATTGCAAAGCAAGCATTTGTACCCAATAGGGCAAATGATCTTGTAAACCTTGCTCTCCAAATTGAATGCCATTAGGAATATTGGGATTAAAGCTCCCATATTGAATGAAGAGCGAAACTAAAATAGCAATAATGGGAATGCTATAAAAAGGATAACGTCGTATCGTTGTGTAAATCAAAGAAATCCACATCAAAAATGACATGCCAATTAAATAGCCAAAGAGAATATCTAAAAAGCCAAAATCATTGGGTGATTTTGTGATGAGTAATTCAGAAAAGCCTAAATTTCCTACCATATGGAATATGATTAGGAATACAACCAATAATACTTTTGGTTTGTTTTGATGGAAGTTCATATAGTTTTTATTAGAAGCAATATATTAATTAATAGTTCAATGTATTATACCTTCATATTGATTGAACTGCTGCCATATCTAGTTATTGATTGATTTTGTGCAAAATCATCTTTAATCTAAAGTTGAAGAATAAACCACAACCAAAGCAGGCTATATGAAGGATTTTATTTTAGAAAATGAGTACGTTTTATTGCGCCCATTAACAGCAGAAGATTTTGAATTGTTTTTACCCTATTCATTGAATGAACCTGAAACGTGGCATTTTTCACCAAGAAGTGCAGCGGGTGAAGATAATCTTCGTAAATATCTGGATTATGCTTTAACGAGAAAAGTAGAAGGCACAGAATATCCTTTTGTGGTGATTGATAAAAAATCAGGGCAGTGTATTGGTAGCACGCGTTATTACAATATCAGCGAGCGCAATCGTAACTTAGAGATTGGCTTTACTTGGTATGGCAAAGCATTTCGTGGCACTGGCATCAATAAACAATGCAAATTCCTATTGCTGCAACATGCATTTGAAGTGATGAATGTGTTGCGCGTTGGCTTTAAAGCAGATGCCACAAACGCTGTGAGCGTTGCAGCGATGAAAAGTGTAGGGGCAAAAGAAGATGGCGTTCTTCGCCAAGATACATTGATGCTCGATGGTAGATTCAGAGATACGATGGTTTTGAGCATTCTGCAAAACGAATGGCACGATTCAGTGAAAGCCATGTTGATGGCAAAATTGGCTAAATAATCATACTACAATCACTCCTGACATAATGGTGTCAGGAGCACTTGGTTATACTCTTTTTAACTTCATGAGAAGTGATATTTATGAATTTTAAGGAGAGTATTATGTCATTCAATAGTCCAATCGCTTGGTTTGAAATTGTTACACAAGACTTTGATCGCGCATGTGATTTTTACAGCAAAGTTTTTAACATTACATTTGAAAAAAGAACTGTTGATACGATGCAAATGGCGATTTTCCCTTATCAAGAAGGCAATGTTGGCGGGAATTTAGTCCATAGTCCATGTTATGCGGATCATAAACCTGGTGCAGGCACAGTTGTGGTTTATTTGAACTGTGAATCAGTGACAGCGCAGTTGAAGAGAATTATTGAATTAGGCGGTAAAGAAGTTTTCCCTGTGACAGAAATTTGTAACAATAACTTTATCGCAGGCTTTGAAGATAGCGAAGGTAATTACATTGGTCTTTGCTCTAAAGGTGAATAAATTATAGTAATATTGTTACATAATTTTTATTGAGCCAATATTATGCGCCGTGCTGATCGATTATTTGAAATCATCCAACATTTACGCAGTCGTCAATTAACGACTGCATTATGGTTGAGCGAGAAACTCGAAGTTTCAGAGCGAACGATCTATCGTGATATTCAAGATTTGATCAGTAGCGGCGTTCCAATTGATAGTGCAGCGGGCGTTGGTTATATTCTGCGTAAAGAGTATGATTTACCACCATTGATGTTCGATGCAGATGAAATCACAAGTTTAGTTATTGGCATTAAAATGGCAATGGCACTTGGTGGCAATGTTGCAAAATCAGCCGAGCATGCATTATCCAAAATTAATCATGTGATCCCAAAAACGTTGAAACAACGTATTGAAGGTATGCAAATTCATACGCCATTTTCTTATGAATGTGGTTTATTGGGGGATCACATTACAGCTATTAATCTTGCAATCCAAAATAGCCATCCTATTGAGATGGATTATCAAAAGCTCAATCAAACAGCGATTGAGAAACGGATTGTTTATCCTTTGGGAATTTTCTTTTGGAGCACGAAATGGACTTTGGTTGCTTGGTGTACTTTGCGTGAAGATTTTCGTCATTTCAGAATAGATAAAATTCAAAGCCTAACAATGTTAGAGGAACAATTCACATTGGAAGGCCATCAAAATCTACAAACATTCTTAAAATTAGTCACTGGCCAAGTTCAATAAATCATTTGTACCTGCATGATAGAAATCCACTTGATGCTTTTGTGTTTTATCTAAAGTAATGACAGCATAGGTTTTCTCTTTACGACTACGTGGATAAGCTAAACTACCAGGATTCACCATCAATACATCATTCATCATGTTCGCTTTAGCAATATGAGTATGGCCATATAGTGCGATTTCAGCACCCATTTCTTTTGCACGATCATTAAGCTTATCTAGAGATATTTTCACATCATGCATGTGTCCATGCGTTATATAGATTTTGTGTTGTCCAATTTTAATGAAGAGTTCATTGGGCAAAGTGCGGTCATAATCACAGTTGCCACGTACAATGTGTACTTTTTTGAGAATGGGATCAAAATTCATTAATTCTGAATCACCACAATGGAAGATTGCCGTTACATCTGTATGTTTTTCAAAAATGTCCTTGAGTGGCAAAACTAGCCCGTGTGTATCACTAATCACTAAGATTTTTTTATTGTTTGGCATGTTTTTTAGTTCTTTAATCAGATTAAGATGCGCTATCGTAGCGGAGTTTCATGACAACTATATAAAATTACGCAAAAAAATACTATATTGATGAGAGCAATTTCTATTTAATATGATCATTGGGCAAATCAATATGTTGAGTCAAGCAGAAACAATCACAATCGACGGCGTTAATTTTTCTCTCGTACAAGTGAAAGATATTTTGGATCGTTTACCTGAAAATAGCTGGTTAGCGACTAAAAGTGATGAATTTTTAGATAATACAATTTTCTTCCACGAAGGTGATGTTGAATTATCTGTATTGCGCTTAGGTGAGCTACCAACATGGTCTTTAGGTTATTTCATCATTGGTGATGTTAAAGTTGGCAGAATCATTGAAGCAACAGATGATTTGGCAATTATGGGCTTGATTGTAGATGGCAACTTAGAAGCTGATCATATTCGTGCAGGTGGCAATGAGATTTATATCTCGGGCGATTTGCAAGTAAATGGCTTGTTCTTCGGTAAACATAATCTTGGCACGATCACTGTAGAAGGCGATAATCACGCCAATGCATTTATGAGCGATGATTATTCAGGTTGGTTGGAAAGCAATTGGGCATTAACAGATGATGAATGCTTTGATGATGAACAGATCAGTGATGAAGAATACCATGAAGCGTGCGTAGAAATTTTAGAGGCGATTCGCCCTGAATTCTTATATGAACAAGAAGAAGCAGATGAACCATTTTTATGGGCGCAATTATTGGATTATTATAAAATCGAAAAAGCGATGAAGCACAATGCGCCGATTCTACAAGATTCATTCATTGAAGAACATCAAATTCAGTTCTTAACTGATCCTGTAGAATATCAAAAAGCTGAATTGCCTGCGGATTTTGTTGTGAATACAGTGGCTAATATTCAAAATGAATTGAGCACAACAGAAGTGGAAGCATTGGCAAAAGCTGTCACAGGTTTGCAACATGATCACATCTTTGTACCAGAAGCTTTATATAATGATGATCACGGTTTATCTGTGAAGTTTTTGGAAGGTTATCCTGAACGTTTATTCTTGGAATTCATCGCAGTTCGTTCAGAATATCAAGGTGAATTGCCACACAATATCCAAATGGGCATGAATGGCGAAGCATTGAAAGCGCAATTTGGTGATCGTTATACAGAAGAAACTTTTGAAGAGTATGAAGATTCAGCGCAAGGCACAATCACTTTGGATGATCTAGTGATCGAACTATTGCTAGAAAATGATGCTGTGACTTTTGTGAAGTATCAAATTTCAGAAAACTGAGAACCTTCGCTATAATGAAAGCTTCCGTAATTGGCTGTTAAAAAAGGGAAGCATGAGCGAATTAAAAACATTAACTGAGAAAGAATTAGCATTCATTCTGCATTGGGGCGAAATGGGCAATCGTTGGGGCGTAAATCGCACGGTTGCTCAGATTCATGCGTTATTGTTTATTCGTGGCGAGTGTTTAACAGCGGAAATGATTTGCGAATTGCTTGGCATTGCACGCTCGAATGCCAGCAATAGCATCAAAGAATTAGAGCGCTTAGGTTTAGTGAAACGAACGCATATTTTAAATGATCGCAAAGATTATTTTGAAACTTCAGGCGATGTTTGGGAGCTATTTAGAATCATTGCACGTGAACGCATCGAGCACGAATTAAAACCCACAGAAGTGATGCTCAATGATTTATTGAATGATCCTGATTTTAAAAAAGAGAGCGAAACCTTCCAAGCACGCACAAAAGAAAGTGCAGAGTTATTGCATTCATTGATTACATTAGGTGATCAAGTTTTGGTATTTTCATCCAAAGGTTTAAAGAACATTTTAAAAGCAGGTTCAGGCTTAGGGAAATTTTTATTAGGCTTTAAAGGTGATAAAAAATGATGCGATGGATAGCAATATGCTTCATGAGTTTATTGACGATCTCATTTGCTGTGAACGAAGATAAAATCACATATCAACCCATCGAAAATTCATCGAATAAAGCTGTATTAGATAAGATCGATCCTGAATTGTTAGTGATTTATCCTGCAGAAAATGAAAGATATACTATTACAGTATTTACGGATGTATTTTGCCCATATTGCCGTAAATTACATCAAAATTTGAATCAATTCACAGATAATGGCATCGTAGTTCGTTATGCACCTTTTCCATTAACGAGAGATTCTAATCCTGTATTGGAATCCATTTGGTGCGCACCAAAAGATCAGCAACAGTTTTTGATGGATATTGCGATGTTGGAATTGAAATTCAAGGCGCGATCATGCGACTTTCCTGTGATTGATGAAGCTAGAAAATTTTCTAAAGAATTAAAAGTTTATGGAACGCCATCCATTTTCTTGGAAGATGGCCGAAAAGTCAGTGGTTTTATGTCGCCAACTGAAATTATTGATGGCTTAGAAGGGCGCTTGAGCTTCGATGAATGGCGCCCTGAGCATATGAGAAACTAGAAGCTTTTTAAACTGAAAAAGCAGAATGAAATTGCACTGTGCCGTATGGAATTGTTTCAGCACATAAGGTTTGTGCCATAAAATAT
Source organism: Wohlfahrtiimonas larvae (assembly GCA_040394195.1). Classification (GTDB taxonomy): domain Bacteria; phylum Pseudomonadota; class Gammaproteobacteria; order Cardiobacteriales; family Wohlfahrtiimonadaceae; genus Wohlfahrtiimonas; species Wohlfahrtiimonas larvae_A. The sequence goes on from JBEBSR010000012.1 coordinate 27,316, forward strand.
TCTTGTGGAACGCCATCAACTACTAATGCATTTTGCGCTTGGAAACCAAACTTCTGATAATAATCAGGCTCGCCCAAAACAACGCAACCATTCGCATTTTGATCTTTTAATTTCTGTAAACCAGCTTGAATTAATGCTTTCCCAATCCCTTGATTTTGATGCGAAGGTAAAACTGAAACAGGTGACAACACAAACCATTTGTCATCTTTGCCATCAATTGTGATGGGCGAAAAAGCAATGTGCCCAACAATTTGATTATTTTCTGTGGCAACCAATGAAAGGGTTAAAGCTTTAGCTTGGCGCAATTGGTAAATAATTAAATGCTCAACTGTGCCTTTTTGGGGATCTTGATGAGGATGATCTTTAAAAGCAATCAATGTCAGTGCTTCAATGATTGGAATATCTCGATGTGTTTCAGGTCGAATTGTGATCATAAATGTATCTCAACTAGCTAAATGATATCAATGGCATTTTTGTGACCATTAAGAAGAATATAATCATAGCACCACTGAATCCGATATAGCCCAAAATTTCCCAAGTTCTTTGATAGCATTTATATTTTGGGTTTAATGGCTCGTTATTATGTACAGCTTGATCTGTCATTTGTTTCATTCTGACTTGTAGCCAAACCACAGGTAGCCAAGCTGCACCCACAACGATGTACATCAAATAGATATTCAAAAACCAATCAGATAATAAGCTCATTTTCATGACATGAGCGAGCATAATGCCTGTGATTGGCTGAATGATTACAGTTGGCGTTGTGATCACCCAATCCAAAAATACAACAGTACGATTGGCAAAATATTGCGCTTGTAAACTACCTGAGCGATTCGCCAAAAACACATATAATGCGCTACCAAATCCTGTGCCAACCATCAATAATGATGAAATGATGTGGAAGTATTTTAAAACATAATAAGCATTAAACATGGCGATTTTCCTCCAATGAACAAGTGATCCAAAGCAGTGAGAGAATCGGAAGATTTTTCAGTAATGTGCCAAAAGGTTCGCGCCAAATTTCAGGTGCAAAAGCAGTGATGATGATTGTGTAACCTAAAACAACGATGAAAAGTATTGCCCAAATAAAGCGAGAAGGGCGAAGTAAAGCAATGATTCCACATAAAACATCCATCGCAACTAATCCATAAAAGAGTGGCTCTTGCCAATGTTTTGGGAATGGTAATGGATCTAATAATTGCAAACGTGCAACAGGATCGCTCAATAAGAGCGGAATTAAGCCTGAAGCAATGAACACAATACCTAATGTGATTTGGCTGATGCGATAGATTTTATGTGTTGTCATATTTTCCTCGCTTTTTTGCCCATGATTAATTGGTAATCATCTCGTGTATTGACACTACCTGCGCGCAATAGTGCAAAAGCATATTTGCCTGCGATGGATGGCATTACTGTACCAAGCACATTCATGGAGGTTGCCATCATCCATTCTGGCAATGGCAGAATGATGAGTTTAGAATTGAAGCGCTTTAAATAATTGCCCAAAGTAATGATTTCTGTGCCTACTTCAAATATTTGAGAAGGTAAATCCATTGGTAATAACATCATAATGAAATTCACTAAATCATCAATATGAATGGGGGAAACTGCATAATTTGGATTTGAAGGGAAAGTTAAAATCGGTAGTTTAGAAAGCTTTTTGAAAAACTTTGTGCTGGCGCCATTTTCCGCATAAACCAAGGAAGGGCGCACGATGTAACTTGTGATATTGCTCTCTAATAAGTGCTGATCCAATGCATATTTATATTTAAGGTACGGAATTTCAGTTGGGTTAGGATATTGGCTCAATGCTGATAGTGAAATGATTTTTTTCACACCTAATTCTATACAACGATCCAAAAATGCTTTTTGTACTTCATAAACAGCCTTGTGCTTTGCATCGCCAAAGCCAGGTGCAATACCAATAGCATTGATGATGATAGTTTCAGAGTTAATAAATTCCGCTAATTTATCCAATTGCGCGAGTTCAGAACGATTAGGCAACCAATATTCTAAATTTTGTTGTTTTAAAGCCGCTGCGATATGAGAACCAACCATGCCAGTGCTACCTAAGAGAATGACCATTATTTTTATCTCCTGATGATTTATTATGATCATAGGTTATTTGTTTTTGTAATTTCTGTCAATACAGAAATTAAAGAATAAGATGAAATTAATCAGGCTCTATTTTGTTGATCATGGAATGTGATACAAAGATAGGGTAAAAATATTTAAAATCTGGATCAGGAGTAATGATGAAAAGAATTGGCTTAATTGGTGGAATGAGTTGGGAATCGACAGATTTGTATTATCAACAGATCAATCGTGCTGTACAAAAGCGCTTGGGTGGTTTGCATTCAGCAAAGATTGTTTTAACAAGTGTGGATTTCGCAGAAATTGCAGAGCTACAAAAGCAAGGCGATTGGGAAACAGCAGGGAAAGCTTTGGCTTATGAAGCACAATCATTAGAAAAAGCTGACGCTGCTTGTATTATTTTATGCACGAATACAATGCATAAAGTCACAGAGCAGATTGAAAATGCTATCAATATTCCTTTCATTCATATTGCAGATGCGACAGCGACGGCGATTAAAGCACAAAATATTAAGAAAATAGGTTTATTGGGCACTGCATTTACAATGGAGCAAGACTTCTACAAATCGCGTTTACAAGATCAAGGCATTGATGTGATTGTGCCGCAAATCAATGAACGCAAAACGATCCATGAAGTGATTTTCAATGAATTATGTTGTGGCATTATCAAAGAAGATTCTAAGCAAAAATATATTGAGATCGCAAATCAATTAATTGCCGAAGGTGCTGAAGGCATCATTTTAGGTTGCACGGAAATTTGTATGTTGATTGGTGATGTTGAGTTCAGCGTGCCAACTTTTGATACAACCACAATTCATGCAATGGCAGCAGTGGATTTTGCTTTGGTGGAATAAAAGAAAGCCAGTAATGCTGGCTTTCTATACCTCACAATGGTGCTTTATCAATTTTAGATAAAGCTTCATTCACTGCAAATATTTTGCCATTCACATATGGAATACCAAATGATTTCAAACGCGCAGAATGCATAGCTAAATAACGTTCTGCATCAGCAACGTTATTGAATAGATAAATTCCACCAGCTTCATTGTTATCTTGATTTTCGGTCCAAATTTTCCAAATTAAACCTGCTTCTTCAGCAATAGACTGAGCCAAATCATTCATTGCAGTAGTCATATCAGTACCCCAAGGACCTGTATAAGGAAAATCGACTTGTAGAATATAGTTCATGGTTATTTCTCACTGTTTAATGTATTTATGAATGCATCATAGATTTTAACTGGCTAATCATTTCTTCCGACTTCATTGCACCACTTGCTAGTATGGTCCTTTTGCCATTATGTTCCACTAACAATGTAGGAAAAGCTCTTACACCCCATTGTCTACACTGAATAAAGCCTTGTTGTGTAGCTTGTTGGGCAATGGGAGAATTAAAAATCTGTGCAAATTCTTGGAAATTTATGTCCAATTTCTGACAAATTTCATTATAGAACTCTGTCTCTTTGGGATCTTGTCCATCGACATAAAACTTATATTGTACTGCAGCGAGGAACTTTAAAGGTAAACTTGAAGCTAAATTTTGACTTTGTTGTAAAAGTTGAATGCTTACAATCGCACGGCATGCAGGTTCAGTATCGTAGTTAAATGTTGGCGTATTTAATAATGTAAAACCAAAAGGTTGCCCAGTAACATTTGAAATATGTTGCCATTCGTTACGAAGGAATGCTCGAAATTCAGGGTTCCATGAATCACCGCCGCCTGCACGTAATCCACCCATTGTCATATCAAAACCGATACCATTTTCCGAGCAAAATTCAGCTAATTTAGCAACAGAAGGTGAAATTCCCCAGCACCATGAACACATTGGATCACCAATATAATGAACAGTGAACTCTGTTTTTAATTCATTATTGAGATGTGCCGTTTGTGTCTCAATTTCAGAAATTGAACAACTACCAGTTAAAGCATCACATTTCAGCATTTTAAATTCTCCTTTAAGACAACTTAATTATTTCATTGGATATCATATGGATATTCTAGTTTACTTTGAAAGGTAAATATATCGTTGATACAATAATTCATTGTTCAGTTTTCCTTACTAATCATTATGATAAAACAATCTGAAATTAAAATAGACAAATTAGCAGCAATGACAGCTTTTATTACTGTTGTTGAAAGTATGAGTTTTACAGATGCAGCAGAAAAGCTAGGTGTTGCACGAGCGAGAGTTTCGCAACGAGTTTCTGATTTGGAACAATATCTCGGTGTTCGATTATTACAACGCACCACTCGAAGTTTACAATTGACGGAGGAAGGCAAGCTTTATTTTGCTCAATGTCAGGAGATCTTACAAGAAATTGATAGCTTAGAGGAAACTTTAAAAGGCTCTGCTAATACGCCAAGTGGGCATTTGAGGATTGAAGCATTGGCTTCAGTAGCCCGTTGGATTATTGCGCCACAGTTGCATCATTTTAAAAAATTATATCCAAATATTACGATTCACTTAGGTAGCGGCGATCGAATTAGTCACTTATTAAATGAAAACATTGATTGTGCAATTCGAGGTGGACATTTACCTGATTCTAGCCTAATTGCTCGGCACATCTGCGATGTTAGTTTAGGGTTATATGCAGCACCTGAATATTTAGAGAAATTTGGAATGCCACAGTATCCAAGCGAGTTAGAACAGCATTAACTGTTATCGTGGTTTTCTAATCAACGAGAATTTTTTGCTTGGAAATTGCAAGCTAATGGTGACACTTATGAAATTTTAAACGGGCAGGGATTAGAATTTGATGATCCAGAAATAGCTATAGCCACATGCCAAGCTGCAGGTGGGATTTGCCCCGCAGCACCATTTGCTATAGAAGAAAGTTTACGTGCTGGCAGGCTTATCACAGTATTGCCTGATTGGAGCTTTCAACCAAGGCCAATGCAATTAATTTACCCTAGTAAACGGCAATTATCTGTACGAGTTCGTTGCTTTATTGATTGGGCATTACAACAGATGAAAGAACACAAAAGCATGCATATGAATCCACAGGAATTAGTAGAATGGATTGCTAATAAAAAAGAGAGCAGTTAGGCTCTCTTCTTTATTGTTCTTTTAAAAGATAGCTGAGTTTATTCACCTACAATTCTAGCTCGGCAACGAATACCTTTGATTGGGGATTTCCAAATTTGGTCCACAGCTTCTTTAGCGTATTTGCGTGAAACTGCAACGTAAGCTTGTAGTGGCAATAAGTTGATTTTGCCCACATCTTTACCAGCAATTTCACCTTTCGATGTTAATGCACCTAAAATATCGCCTGCGCTGATTTTAGATTTTTTACCTTCGCTGATTTCGATTGTCACCATTGGCGCAATTAGTGAAATTGGCTTCACATCTTTTAAATCGTTCGCTGAATATTTTGGGATAGATTTTTCAATGTAAGCTTCAACTTCTTCCAAACGATGTAATTTAGAAGCTAAAACTAAACTTGCAGCAATACCAGTTTTGCCTGCACGGCCAGTACGACCAATACGATGCACATAAACTTCAGGATCAAATGGTAGATCATAGTTAATCACCATTGATAAATCCGCGATGTCTAAACCACGGGCTGCAACATCTGTCGCCACTAAAACGCGACAACTGCGATTGCTAAAGCGCAATAATACTTGGTCACGATCGCGCTGTTCTAAATCACCATGCAAAGATAAAACATCGATATCTTGTGAATAGAGATAATTTTCTAACTCGATACAAGCGGCGATTGTGTTACAGAAGATCACAGTGGATTCAGGCTCGTAGCGATACAATAATTTTGCCACCAATACATCTTTTTCACTGTTGTTATCATGCAATACCACAGATTGATCAATCTTAGGTTCATCCGCTTTAGTTTCTTCAATTTTAATCATAATTGGATTGTGTTGAATACGTGAACTGATGGCTTTAATATTTTCAGGATATGTTGCTGAAAATAGCAATGTTTGGCGCTTTTTCGGTGCATAACTAATGATTGCATCCATTTCATCAGCAAAACCCATATCGAGCATGCGATCAGCTTCATCCAATACAAACATTTTGATATTTTTTAAACTTAAAGTATTACGCTTTAAGTGATCTAAAATTCTGCCTGGCGTGCCAACAGCAATGTGCGGAGGATGTTGACTCATTGATTGAACTTGTCTTGCAACCGGAACACCGCCACAAATGCTAGAGATCTTTAAGTTAGGAATATAACGCGCTAAACGGCGTAATTCTTTGCTCACTTGATCTGCCAATTCACGCGTAGGGCACAATACTAAGCTTTGTGTAGAGAATTGTGTCGCATCAATTGTTTCCAATAAGCCAATACCGAAAGCTGCTGTTTTTCCGCTCCCTGTTTTTGCTTGTGCCACAATGTCTTTACCATTCAAAATTGCAGGCAAAGCAGCAGCTTGAATCGGCGTCATTGTTAAGTAACCTAAGTCTTTTAGATTATCTAATTGTGCGATTGGTAAGGAAAGTTCAGAAAAGTTTTGGATAGCCACGATGATTCTCAATATAATTCAATCAAATAATGTGTGAACTATACTGAAAAGTGACGAAACAATCTACTTTTGATATGAATCGTTGTGAATGATTACTTTAGTACGTTTCTTAAATTGCGATACGGATAATCCACATAAAACTAATGCAATCCCAGTGCCAGACATCCAAGTGAGCCTTTCATGCAATACTATCAGGGATAAAATTACCGTCACCATCGGCCCAGCATTAATGTATAAACTTGCTTGAATTGCACCCAATGATTTTCATGCTAAATTCCAAGTCACAAAGCAGATGGCAGAAGCACCTAAACCTAAAAACATTAAGTTTAGAATCACAGTTGTATTTAAGAATTTTTCTGTGTTCCATGCAATATCTGTGAATGGGATGATGGGCAACATAAATAAAATGCCGTACATAAATGTTCTGCGAGTTGTTTGGATTGTGTTATAGCCAAATGAGCTAATTTTCTTAGAAAAAATAGAATAGAACGACCAAATAATTGCTGCCAACAATGCTAAAAAGTCACCTTTTAAATTAATCTGTAATTCTGTTGCACCACTAAAACTCATTAAACCAACGCCAAAGAATGATAAAACCATGCCGAAATAAAATTGTGGGCGAATGGTTTCATCTTTTAAGAAGAAACGAGCCAATAACACAGTGAAGAATGGCGATGTGGATGCGATCAATGCGGCATTCGATGCCAACGTATAAATGAGTGCATTATTTTCAAATAAGTAATAAAGCGTAATTCCACATAAGCCTGCTGCTGCAAAATAAGCTTCTTGCTTTAATGTTGTACCTTTTAATCGTCTTGGAAATAACAACATCAAGAAACATGTGCCCATGACAAAACGCGTAAGCAAAATTTCCATCGGCGATAAATCATTGTGTAAGAGGATTTTAGTGGAAACGAAAGTTGTGCCCCATAACAAAATAGTGAGTAGGGCGAGTGTATGTCCTCTGAGTTCTTGATTCATGATGCATTCCAAAATACAGTGAACAATCAGTGTAATGGAAATTATTAATAAAGTTTGAATAAAAAAATATCCTCTGCATTCCTTGAGAATGAGAGGATATTTTTAATTGAATATTTAAAACTACTTAATCATTCAATTCGATTTTATCGTCTAGAATTTTGATTTTCTTCGCTTTGAACAAACCACCAATTGCGCGTTTGAACGATGATTTGCTCACACCAAAACGGCGCTGAATTTCATCTGGTGCACTTTTATCACTCATTGGCAATGAACCATTGTTGATTTTCAAAGCTTCTAAAATTTTAGATTCCAAGCTGTTGCGATCTTCTGCTGTTTTAATCACAGGTTGCAATAGCACATCTAATTTGCCATCTTCACGAACATTTTTGATGTAACCAGTTACTTCGCTACCGATTTGCACATCATAGTTCACATCGCTTTTGAAGACTAAACCGCGGTGAGCATGATTAACGATCACATTCACACCTAATGGCGTTCTGCTTTCGATCAATAACATCACTTCATCGCCTTCTTTGTAGCTATGAGGGATTTGATCCAAATATTTATCATACTTCATTGTTGCTGTGATGCGTTGTGAACGTTCATCCATATATGTATAAACGATCGCAAAGTCTTCAATAGCTAAAGTACCAACTTCTTCATTGTAAGGCAGCATCAAGTCTTTTGGTAAACCCCAATCCAAGAAAATGCCATAATCTGAAATTTCCACCACTTGAAGATCAGCGAATTTACCAACTTCTGTAAATGGCTTTTGTGTGGTTGCAGTTAATTTACCTTGTGCATTGATATACACAAACACTTCCAAAATATCCCCGATATTTGCAGGGATACTTCTTGGAATGGATTTGGTTGGCAGTAAAATATCACCATCTAAAACTACACCCGCAGAAGTTTTCTGCGTGATTTTTAGTTGGTTCATACGGCCGATTTTTGGTTCTGAGTAACGATAGTAAGACATTTGACCTTTCATCAAAGAATAGAATTATCAATAAATAGTGATAATTATAAACCTTACTGAGAAATTCTTCAGGAAAGATGAAAGATATCTATGCTTTAATGCATTGAGTGATAAAAACTAAAACACTCAAAATCATTAAACTCAATCCTAAATGTTGCCCATAAGCCACTAACATCAAACCAATGCCAATGATTAAGTAATACATTAAGCCCAGAATTGCGCCAGCTGTACCGAGTTTATCGCCATAGTTCATCAAAGCTTTTGCCAAAATATTTGGGATTGCAATGCCATAAGCCATCACAACGCCAACCATTGGTAGAATAAAAAACCATTGGCTTTGGAGAATTAATACTAATACACTGCTGATTAATAAAATGATGCTCGCAATTGTGACTAGTTTTTCACTGCTGAATGTATATTTTTGAATCCAACGCTTATTCAAAAAGGCACCTAAAAATGAGCCTAAACCTAATAAAATGCCACTTAAACCAAATAATGTATGATTCAATCCTAATTGTTCAAACATAAACGGTGCTAATTGATAGTAAGCGAATAGGGCAATATTCAAGAAGCCAATTAAACATGTATTTTTCAAAATGAAAGGATCATATAGCATTTCTTTCAATGTCGCGAAAAATGGTGGTTTGCTGATATGTTCAGGTTTTGTTTCAGGCAAAATGAGTGCAACCCAAGCCAATAATACAATAGCCATAAGTATCAATAAAATGAACACGCCATGATAGCTAGAAAAGCTCACCATCAATGCTCCTAATAACATCCCAACGATTGGGCTAATTGCTAAAGCAATGCCCATGATGGAAAATACATAGCGCAAGGTTTCGCCTGATAAACGATCGCGCATGATGGTTTGTGTACCAATAGAGCCAATCGCTGCTGAAAATGCCATAAGCATTCTACACATCAATAATAAATCAAAGTTCGTAGCAAAGATTGCTGCAACACAAGCAATGCAATAAAGAAATAGAGCGATTAATATCGTTGGCTTTCTGCCTAACCAATCGCAACTATAGCCCCAAATCACAACGCCAAATGCAAAGGCAATAAAGTAGAGGGATAATGTTTGCCCTGCATCACTTTGGCTCACATTAAAAGCTGTTGCGATATCTGTGAGTGCTGGGCTATAAATAGTTTCCACGATTTGCGGAAACATCATCAATGCAATCAGCAAGGGAAGAGATAAAGTCTGTTTCATAAAAATTACCATAATTTGAAAGTAACAATGGTAATCTTTATTGGAGTTGCTTAATTTATAATCTAAGACAATATTTTTATAAAATCAGACAAATATTTTATTGTAAGTGTATTCAATAGTCATTTTGATAGACGAGTTAAATTTTTTTGTGCTATGACATTACCTTGATTGGCAGCTAATGTATACCATTGAATAGCCTCTTTATAATTTTTTGGAACACCATATCCATACTCATAAAAAGTTCCTAAATTATTCTGTGCATCAGCTAAACCTTGTGCAGCGGCTAATCTATACCATTGAAGAGCTTTTGTATGGTCTTTTGGAAAAGCATTTCCAAGAGTATAGAAAACCCCTAAGTTATACTGAGCATATACATGACCTTGATTAGCAGACAATGTGTACCATTTTAAGGCTTCTTCATAATTTTGTTGAATACCGTTCCCATATTCATAGAGAACTCCTAAGTTATATTGAGCATCAGCATGACCTTGATTGGCAGCTAATGTGTACCACTTAAAAGCCTTTTCATAGTTTTGTGGGATGCTATATCCATTCAAATATATATTGCCTAAGTTATTTTGTGCATTTACATGATCTTGATTAGCAGCTAATGTATACCATTTGATAGCTTCATTATCACTTTGTATAACTCCATAACCATGTTGATATGAATATCCTAAATTAGCCTGCGCATCTACATTGCCTTGCTCAGCAGCTAATGCATACCATTTATTAGCCTCTTCATAATTTTGTGGAGTGCCTTGTCCATAAGCATATAAAATCCCTAAGTTATTCTGAGCATCGATATCACCTTGCTCAGCAGCTAATGTATACCATTTAATAGCTTCTTCATAATCTTGTGGAGCATAATTTCCAGTATGATAGGCATATCCTAAATAAAATTGAGCAGTTATATCACCTTGTTCAGCAGCTATTTTATTTGATAACTTCTGCATAATCTTGTGCAATGCCATATTCATTAATATATAAAATGCCTGAACCATTTTTATCTTGATTAGTATTATTATCTATTTCTTCTCTTGGTTGAGAGAATCCGATATTAAATAATAAAAGGATTATTAAATATTTCATGTGATTTATGACTCTATAAGTAATTAAAAATAAATAACTATGATAAACCTAATTTAAGAAATATCTTTCAAAGAGATATTATTCTGTTTAGCTCATTTTTTAATCTGCCATTGGCATTCGCATAAGGTGAGGATGTATTGAATGAAATCATTCGTCTCATTGTTCATTTTGTATACCATGGCTGACCATATAATACAGCATCAGTACGTTCATCAATTATAATGTTAGATTATTATATGATAATCCCGCTTTGGCAGCGGGACTATGATCAAAGAATAAAGAAATTAATCCATGCGTTTTTCGCGTTCTTCGTGTTCTTTTTTACCAATCTGCCAATAAGCACAAGCGTAGAACTCGCGTGATGTCCATTCTTTCTCTTTGCGTAAATAATCACGTAGCTTTTTCACTGTTGTGAATTCAGCAGTGATGTGAACAAAGTGCGATGCAGGCATTAAATCCACCATTGTTTTGGTTAAATCATACAAATCGCTACCTGTTTCAGGATGAGCATTAATCAACCAATGCAAGTCTAAATCTGCTGCTGTTTGATAATGTTCTGGCAATACATCTTCTTTTGTCATCACTTCTGTAATTACAGTCACTTTTGCATGGCTTGGCACTTGTGCAACCAATGCTGATACCGCAGGAATACCTGTCATATCTGTCACAAACAGATAATGATCTGCTTCTACTAAAACATCACGATGATTCATTTTCATCGCTAAGCCCACTTGATCATCAGCTTTTGCATTCATTGCCCATTGGCAAGCAACTGAATCACCTTCATGAACTGCAAAATCAACAACTAATTCTTTCGCATCTAGGTCAATGTCACGATGCGTATAAGTGCGAACAACAGGGCGATTGGCTTCATTTTCAATGTCCCATTTACGAGTTTCTTCGTTGTAAATAGGCATTTCTACTGTTGAATTACCTTGTGGCGGAATGAACAATTTATTGTTTACGCCCAAAGACACATCTTTATAATGTTCAATGTCATCACATTTCAATACAATGCGAAGATAATTTGGTGTTAAGAATTCTTTGCGAGCGACTCGCACAACAGTTCTATGAACTTGCATAATGCATTCTCCCTTTTAAATGTGGTGATATCTTGCTGTATATCATTACTAAATGCAAATGATAATTACTGTGATTTGTGAGCAATGGCTTGATAAAAGGGTGAGTTGTGATTAAATGATCAAAAATTACAGGACAATACAATGGCATGGATAGAAGCGGATGCAATTTTTGATCCAGATATAATGGCGATGCCCATCATTGGTATTTCATCTGAATTGGTGAAGCATAACTCTGGTGAACATCAGCATAATAAAGGGCAGTTACTTTTTGCACAGCAAGGTAGTATGCGTGTTGTTATCAATCAAAAATTATCTGTTATTCCGCCACAAAAAGTTGTGTGGTTGCCACCAAATCAACCACATTGCGTATTTTTCACAGAAGTTGTGGGTTATCGCTCCATTTATATTGATACTGAAGCTTTTCCTGATTTACCAAAAGAGCCTGCGACATGGAGCTGTTCGCGATTATTAAAATGTATTTTGGAAGAAATCGCGCAATCTGATTGGGCAACAGATTGGCAATTACCCTCTCGTGGTGCGCATTGGTTATTGGTGTTGTGGGATGAATTGAAACTAGCAGATCGTGAAGAACACTATTTAGAGTTACCAAAAGATTATCGACTCCAGAAATTTGATCTATTAACTTATGCACCGCCATTGTCAGAATTAGCTAAGCACATTGGGGCTAGTGAACGAACCATTACACGCATCTTTTTGAAAGAAACAGGCTTAAATTATCAATCATGGCGCCAGCAATGGCGACTCTTTCGTGCCATAGAATTACTGAGCGAGCAGAGAAGTATGATGGATATCGCATTAACATTAGGTTTTGGTAATGATAGTGCCTTTTCCACCTTTTTTAAAAATATGACAGGATCATCACCAACTAACTATTCGTCAGTTGATAAGAGTCAAACAGAATAAGAATATAGATAAGAATATTCTCATCTTGTAAATACAAGCGAGGATTCATGTTGGCTATGTTTGCTGTGATTTCAATGGCTTTTTAGCTTTACGTACTAACATTTTTTGACTGTTTTTTATGGTTGGGTTTCCTATCATGTTGTTCTATTCCTTTCTGTAAGTTTGAGTTTTGGAGTGAACAACATGACGATTGTAATAAAACGTGATGGCTGCCAAATGCCATTTGATCAACAACGAATTTATGATGCAATATACAAATCAGCGATAGCTTCCAATGTGGATGATGAAGCATATTGCCAACATGCAACACAATTAGTAACTAAAGCAGTGACAGATCAGCAAACAATCGCGATAGAGAAAATACAAAATGCGGTTGAAAATGCTTTGATGTCTGGCCCATATAAAGAGATGGCGCGCTGTTATATAGAATATCGCCATGATCGCGATAAAATTCGCGAGCAAAAGAGCCGATTAAACCAAGATATTAAAGGCTTAGTGGATCAAACCAATGCGGCAATTCTGAATGAAAATGCTAATAAAGATAGCAAAGTGATTCCGACACAACGTGATCTGTTGGCAGGAATCATCACAAAGCATTACGCCATTCGCTATATGTTGCCCAAAGAAGTGAGCCTTGCACATGAGCGAGGGGAAATTCACTACCATGATTTAGATTATGCGCCATTTTTCCCAATGTTTAACTGCATGTTGGTGGATTTGGAAGGGATGCTGAGCCAAGGCTTTAAAATGGGCAATGCAGAAATTGAGCAACCCAAATCCATCACAACGGCAACGGCTGTGACTGCTCAAATTATCGCGCAAGTGGCGAGTCATATTTATGGTGGCACAACGATTAATCGCATTGATGAAGTGCTTGCGCCTTATGTCGCAATCAGCTATCAAAAGCATCTAAAAATAGCAGATGATTGGGGAATCAAAGATCGAGAAGCTTATGCCAAAGAGCGTATAGAGAAAGAATGTTACGATGCATTTCAATCTTTAGAATATGAAGTGAATACATTGCATACAGCGAATGGACAAACGCCGTTTGTTACATTTGGCTTTGGTTTGGGTACAAGTGAAGAATCACGTTTGATTCAACATTCCATTTTAAAAGTACGTATGAAAGGTTTGGGTAAAAAAGCCAAAACGGCGATTTTCCCTAAATTGGTTTTTGCGATCAAAGATGGCATCAATCATAAAGTTGGCGATCTCAATTATGATATTAAGCAATTGGCTGTTGAATGTGCATCGAAACGAATGTATCCAGATATTTTGAATTATGAGCAAGTGGTAAAAGTCACAGGTTCATTCAAAACGCCAATGGGATGCAGAAGCTTTTTAAGCCGTTATGAAGAAAATGGCATTGAGCAACATGAAGGGCGCAATAATCTCGGCGTGATTAGCCTAAACTTACCAAGAATTGCAATCGAAGCAAAGCATAATGAAGATAAATTTTGGCAGTTATTGGATCAACGCTTGGATATTTGTAAGCAAGCATTGTTAACACGAATTGCACGATTAGATACAGTGAAAGCACGCGTTGCGCCAATTTTGTATATGGAAGGCGCTTGTGGCGTTCGTTTGAAAGCGGATGATAGCATTGCGCAGATCTTTAAAAATGGTAGAGCTTCCATTTCACTTGGCTATATCGGTATACATGAAATGTTACAAGCTTTATATGGCACAGCAACGCATCCTTTTGATGATGCAATGAAACAAGCCAAAGGTGTTGAAGTGATTCAATATCTCCGCCAAAAAGTGGATGAATGGAAAGCTGAAACAGGCTACGGCTTCAGTTTATATAGTACGCCAAGTGAAAATCTATGTGATCGTTTCTGCCGATTGGATGCAGCAGAATTTGGTGTGATTGATGGTGTGACGGATAAAGGTTATTACACCAACAGCTTTCATTTAGATGTAGAAAAAAGCGTGAATCCTTATGAAAAGCTAGATTTCGAAGAGAAGTATCCAGCTTTTGCGAATGGTGGCTTCATCTGTTATGGCGAATATCCTAATTTACAGCATAACCTAAAAGCGATTGAGGATGTTTGGGATTATAGCTATTCACGCGTGCCATATTACGGTACAAATACGCCGATAGATGAATGTTACGATTGTGGTTTTACAGGGGAATTCTCTTGTGAAAGCAAAGGTTTTACGTGCCCTAACTGCGGCAATTCTAATCCTGATCGGGTTTCTGTCACACGCCGAGTTTGTGGTTATCTCGGAAGCCCAGATGCAAGGCCATTTAATCAAGGCAAACAAGAGGAAGTGAAACGCAGAGTGAAGCATTTGTAATGAATTATCATAAATATTATTCTGTGGATGTTGTGAATGGGCCAGGTACGCGGTGCACGTTGTTTGTGTCTGGCTGTATTCACCAATGCAAAGGTTGCTATAACAAGCGCACTTGGAAAGTTAATTCAGGCAAACCTTATGATGAATCTTTGGAAGATAAAATTATTCAAGATCTACAAGATACAAGGATTAAGCGCCAAGGCTTATCTTTATCAGGTGGTGATCCTTTATTGCCTGATAATTTGTCAGTGATCCTAAAATTATTGCAACGTGTGAAAAATGAATGCCCTGATAAAGATGTTTGGGTTTGGACAGGTTATCAATTGCAAGATTTAACGGATGAGCAAAAAGCACTTTTGAGTTATATTGATGTATTGATAGATGGTCAATTTATAGAATCAGAAGCAGATAAAACATTAATCTGGCGTGGTAGCCGGAATCAGATCATTCATTATTTACATCCAAAATCAGAATAATAAGGAGTTACTATGAAGCAATTATTTATGACTATTTTATTGCTATCTGCAACATCATTTTCGTATGCAGATGCTATTCGCTGTGATAGTAAATTAGCAAAAACAGGTGATGCTAAAGCTTATGTGATTGAAATCTGTGGAAAGCCAATCAGTGATGATATTGTGGCTTGGGAAGAGGATGTTGCGATTAATCATGTTGCATATAAAGAAAATGGCAATATCAAGATTTTAATATTCAAAGGTGGAATTTTAACTAGCATTATTGACGCTAAAAAATAGAGGGTAAATTATGAGCTTTGAAAACAAAGTTGTCATCATTACAGGCGGCGCAAGTGGCATTGGTTATGCAACAGTTGAAGCATTTTGCCAAGAAGGTGCAAAGGTTGTGATCGCTGATTTGCAAGATAACGGGCAAGCTGTGAGTGATGATTTCAATCGCAAAGGTTATCAGACTGTATTTTTCAAAATTGATGTACGTAATGAAGAAGAGAATAGAGCATTAGTACAATATGCAATTGATAAATTTGGTGGCTTGGATATTGTATTTGCCAATGCTGGCATTGCAGCAGATGCTCCAGCCGCACAATTGTCCATTGATGCATGGAAACGCACAATAGATATCAATCTAACTGCCGTTTATGTATTGAATAAATTTGCGATCGAACATTGGTTGAAAGAAAATAAAAAGGGCATCATTGTGAATTGTGGATCAATTCATAGCTGGGTTGGCAAACATGGTGTGACAGCTTATGCAGCTTCCAAAGGTGGCGTGAAGCTTTTAACACAAACATTGGCGATTGATTATGCATCTCAAGGCATTCGTGTGAATGCTGTGTGCCCAGGTTACATTGATACGCCATTACTTAAGCATTTAGATGATGAAATTAAACAGCAACTCATTAAAGATCATCCGATTGGCAGATTAGGTAGAGCAGAAGAAGTGGCAAGCGTTGTGTTGTTCCTAGCAAGTGATGGTGCAAGCTTTGTGAATGGGACTTCTGTGCTCGTTGATGGGGGCTATGTTGCTCAGTAATTGAAAATTATTTTGTAGTAATAAAAAACCCATCATTAAGATGGGTTTTTTGTTGACTAGCTAAAATTGATTATTTAGCTGCTTTGCTTTTCGCGATCAAGTCACGCAACACATAGTGCAAGATACCGCCAGCTTTGAAGTAATCCACTTCGTTCAATGTATCAATACGGCACAATACAGTGAATTTAGTTTCTTTGCCTGTTGCAGGGTTAGTTGCAACTACTTCGATGTCTTGATGAGGTTTGATGTCATCATTGAACTCGATGTGGAAGCTTTCAGTACCATCTAAACCTAATGATTCTGCATTGTCACCATTTTTGTATTGAAGTGCCAAGATGCCCATGCCGATTAAGTTAGAACGGTGAATACGCTCATAGCTTTCTGCAATTACAGCTTTAACGCCTAATAAGTTAGGACCTTTTGCTGCCCAGTCACGGCTTGAACCTGAACCATACTCTTTACCTGCTAAGATGATCAATGGCGTTTGATCTTCTTTATACTTCATAGCAGCGTCATAGATTGCCATAACATCGCCAGTAGGTAAGTACTTAGTCAAACCACCTTCGATGCCAGGGATCATCTTGTTACGGATACGGATGTTAGCAAATGTACCGCGCATCATCACTTCGTGGTTACCACGACGAGAACCATATGAGTTGAAGTCTTCTGGTGCAACGCCATGCTCGATCAAGTAACGACCTGCTGGAGAATCTTTCTTAATTGAACCTGCTGGTGAGATATGATCTGTTGTGATTGAATCACCAAATACAGCCAATACACGTGCTTTATCAATTGCTTTCAAAGCTTGGATTGGTTGATCGATGTGTTCGAAATAAGGAGGATGTTGAACATAAGTAGATTTTTTATCCCACTCATAAGTTTCGCTATCCGTTACAGCGATTGATTGCCATTGTTCATCGCCATCAAATACGCCTTCATAACCTTTTTGGAACATACCGCTAGTGATCATCAATACTTCTTTAGCGATCTCTTCGTTAGATGGCCAGATGTCTTTCAAGAATACATCTTTACCGTTTGTATCTTGAGCGATAGGATCTTTTGTCAAATCAATGTTTGTAGAACCTGCGATCGCGTATGCAACAACTAACGGAGGAGAAGCCAACCAGCTCGCACGAATTTGTGGATGGATACGGCCTTCGAAGTTACGATTGCCAGACAATACACCTGAAACTGTCATATTGTTTTCATCAATTGCTTTTGCAACTTCAGGAATCAATGGACCAGAGTTACCGATACAAGCTGTACAACCATAACCAGTCAAATAGAAACCAATTGATTCAAGGTGCTTCATCAAACCAGCTTTTTCTAAGTATTCACTTGCAACTTTAGATCCTGGTGCCAATGAAGTTTTCACCCATGGCTTACGTTTCAAACCTAATTCAACTGCTTTTTTAGCAACTAAACCAGCTGCCATCATTACGCTTGGGTTTGATGTATTTGTACAAGATGTGATGGCTGCGAATACAACGTCACCGTGGCGCAATTGTTCTGCTTGACCATCTAAAGTGATGTCTACAGCTAAATCTGGGTTTTCAACGCCATCAGCGATGAATTTTTTGCTTGTTGCTGGTAAGTCAGCCAAGATTACGCGGTCTTGTGGACGGCTTGGGCCTGCGATACTTGTTTCAACTGTGCCTAAATCCAACTCTAATACGTCTGTAAATACTGGTTCATCACCAGCGTTACGCCATAAGCCTTGTGCTTTAGCATAAGCTTCTACGCGAGCAACTGTATCGTCTGAACGACCAGTTAAACGCATGTAATCTAACGTGATGCTATCTACAGGGAAGAAACCAACAGTTGCACCATATTCTGGTGACATGTTAGAGATAGTTGCGCGGTCAGCCAATGGTAATTCTGCTAAGCCGTCACCAAAGTATTCTACGAATTTACCTACAACGCCTTTTTTACGAAGCATTTGTGTAATTGTTAATACTAAGTCTGTTGCTGTTACGTGGCTACGTAATTTACCAATTAATTTGAAGCCTACAACTTCAGGAATCAACATTGAGATTGGTTGGCCTAAGATAGCAGCTTCAGCTTCGATACCACCAACACCCCAACCTAAAACAGATAAACCGTTTACCATTGGTGTATGTGAGTCTGTACCTACGCATGTATCTGGAATTACCCATTCTTTACCATCAACTTTAGAAACCCAAGCTGTTTTTGCTAAGAATTCTAAGTTAACTTGGTGACAGATACCTGTTCCTGGTGGAACTACGCTAAAGTTATCAAATGCTTTTTGACCCCAACGTAAGAATGCATAACGCTCGCCGTTACGTTCCATTTCTAAATCAACGTTAGCTGTAAACGCTTGATTGTTACCGAAGTTATCGATCATTACTGAGTGATCGATTACCAAGTCAACTGGTGACAATGGATTGATGTTTTCTGGGTTTTCACCCGCTTTGATCATCGCATCACGCATTGCAGCTAAGTCTACAACTGCTGGAACGCCTGTGAAGTCTTGCATCAATACACGAGCAGGGCGGTATTGGATTTCACGATCAGATTTACGATCTTTTAACCAATCACGAATTGCTTCGATGTCTTGTAAGTTAACAGTTTTGTTATCTTCATAGCGAAGTAAGTTTTCTAAAAGTACCTTCATTGATTTAGGTAGCTTAGAAACATCCCCCAATGTTTCAGCCGCTTTAGGAATTGAGTGATATAGGAACTCTTTATCACCAACTTTCAGCGTTGCTTTGGATTGTAAACTGTCGATTTGACTCATGCTCCACTCCTTAGTTTGTTAAACAAATTACTAAAATTTATAAATTCGGCTTTAGTTTGATAACCTCTTCTCACGACATGTTGTCAGAAAGTAATTTTTCAAGCCTTGAATAATCCTCGTTTATTATATGCAAAGAAGCTGTTAAGACAATCCTATTTGAGGTATTGTTGATATTTGAAGTTATTTATCGTCTCGATCAAGATTATCAATATGACTTTTCCATAAAAATTATTAATAATAGATGCACTTTTTAGGAATTAGTCAAAAATACAGTTTTTTATAAATAAGGAGTTATATATGTCAGTTGATGCATTAAAAGCGATGTTACCAGATTATGCGAAAGATATGCGTTTGAACTTGAGCAACGTATTAAGTGAAGCAGGCTCAGAAGGTTTGACTGAAAAGCAGATTGCTGCAATTGCTGTAGCAGTAGCTTTGAGCACAAAGTCAAAAGTGTTAATTGAGAATATTGAAGCATATGCTGCGCCAATTTTGACAGAAGAAGAGTTGAACGGCGCTAAGGTTGCATTCAGCATCATGAGCATGAACAACATCTACTATCGCTTTGTTCACTTAACAAGCAATAAAGAATACGCAACAATCCCTGCACGTTTACGTATGAACAGCATGGCAAATCCAGGTGTTGATAAAGTAACATTTGAATTAGCTTCTATGGCTGTTTCAGCGGTGAATGGTTGTGGTATGTGTATGGATTCGCACGAGAAAAACTTACGTGATCACCAAGTAACAACACAAGCAATCCAATCATCTGTACGTATTGCTGCTGTATTGTTCTCTGTAGGTTGCACATTGAACTAATTAATAGTTTTAATATCGAATACCCAAAAGCCTGCATTGCAGGCTTTTCTTATTTAAAAATGTAAGCATTAAAAGTATGGGGTTGTTATGATTATTGATTTAGTTTGGAAAAATAATAATGAGCCAACTATTTTGCCCAGAATGTCTAACAATAGAGCTGTTGCCTAATTTTTTAGAGAAATTATTATCCACAAAATCCTGCCCAAACTGTCATGGGCATTGGCTTTTGATTGAAAACTTTGTTATTTGGCAAATGGATCATAGTGATCAAATGAGTAAAGGGCTACCATTAGATGGCAATATAGCGACTGTGAAAAAGCTTTTAATTTGCCCTGTCACTAAAAAGATTATGCGTAAATTCCCCATTCATGAATCTGTCAGTCATACTTTGAATTTTTCTGAGGAAATTAGTGGTGTTTGGTTGAGCCCTTATGATTGGCAATTATTGAAATCACTAGGTTTAGAAGCAAATTTAAATAAGATTTTCACACCTACATGGCAGAATAATGTAAAGCAAAACCAAACAAAAATTATTTTTGAGCAACGATATATTCAGCGTTTTGGTCAGGATGATTATGAAAAATTACGAGCATTTAAATTATGGATCGAAGAACATAAAGAAAAGGATGCAATATTGTCATTTTTGAGTAGCAAAAATCCTTGGGCAAATTAACTCGTATCAAGATAAATACAAAAAAAGTGGCTTATTGGCCTCTTTTTTTGATGAAAATCGATTGATTTTTATGCAGTTATATATTGTGAATCAACCTTTTATTGATATGCATCAGCTTTAAGTATTCGCTTCTACCATCCAAATTAAGGGTTTTAGCTCTTGTCCTGTGAATGGTTTAGTATTTTCACTACTTGGAATGGATGGATCTAAACGCATTTTCGTCAGCATGATCAATTCTGCAAACTCAGGAATATCTTTAGGATCTTTTGATAATTGATCTAATGAATATCCCAAAATTGCCAGTTGAGAAAGCACAGATTGCTGGCGAATCATAAATTCATTGTAGTAATGAAAATCACCATGAAATTTCTGTGGCTCTTTTTGCATACGTGTTAAAGAATTGGATAGCTGAATAATTAATGCTTGTGTATCTTTAAGCTTCACATAAAAGTCAGATGAATCAGCAGTACGTTTAATCCAAGCATTTTCCAGTGTTTCTAATAAATCATAAGTATGGAAACGAATGCGCTCTGCTAATCTTGGCGCTTCGCGTTTTTCCCAAGAAGGTAAAAAGTAGATAGTGAATGTAATGGCAATGATCGCACCAATGGCTGTATCCAAAATGCGCTCAGCTGCTAATGCTAAGCCTGATGTATCTATACCAACGTTCAATGTTAAAAGCACATATAATGTGGTGAACATCACAGATAATTTATAATCAATGCCACCCAAAGCATTACTTAAAATCACGCCAATAAAAATATAGAGAATAAGATAAGACATTGGTGGGTGGAAGGAAATAATGATACCCACTAATGCACAGCCCATAATCGTCCCCATGATTCGATCACGACTACGTTCCTTTGTAATACTGAATCCTGGGCGCATTAATGTCATGATGGTGAAGGCAATCCAAAAGCTATGGCCTAAAATTTGTTTTTGTTCCAATACCAAGTTAATAAACGTTAATGTACAGAACATTGCTGTGGCTGTGCGAATAGAAAAGCGCATGTAATCAGAAGAGAGCGACAGATTCTCTTTGAAAATGCTCCAAGACCAATAACTATGGGAAATATGCTTTTTAAAGTTATCGCCCAAAGCAGGTGCTTCTGTTTGGTCTAATAATAACTGTCTGATTTTATCTAATTGTCGATTCATTACCCAAGCTTTACGGTAATGTGCTGCTAAAACATGATAAGCATCCAAATCAGAGCCATCTAAATTTTGATTCTTTAATATCTCTAACTCATATTCTAGTGCACGTAGTTCCGCTTTAAAGCCTAAACGGCGAATCATTTCTCCGCCACCTAATGTAAACATTGCCATTTCATCTAAGTTATTGGCAGCTTTGGAATAAAGATCACGGAAGAAAATCTGAATATCAGAGTTTTCGTAGGATTGACGAATCGTGGTGAAGTCCTGATAAGGTGCAACTAAACGATCATAAATATCTGTTAATAGTGTTAATTCACCTGCCATTTTAATAATTTTTGGATCATGACGATTCGGAGCGCGGAATAATAAATCACGTACTTGTTGGAGATCTGATACCAAAAATGTTTGTGATTCAATGAGGTTGGCAAACTTTTTATCTAAATCACTATTTTGACGATAACATTCTGACAATGCACGAAGATACTTTGATAATCTTGTATAACAAGCTGATAAGGTCTGTCTTAAAATATAATCTGCAAAATATTTGGCAAAGATTAAGGCATAAATGACATAGAATATTGAGCCAAATGCAAAGTCGATGACATATTCTGTAAATTCATAGGTATTGCGACCTGTGATCATTGCGATGAAGATAAATGTAAATCCAATAGTATTGGCTTTTACGCCAAAGCAACTGATGAAATTACTGAAAAATACGACAATGGATAGAGAGATAATGAATAGTGGAGAGAACCCATCAAATTGCGCAAAATAAAATGCTATAAGCAATGTGCCCACTAATGTGACTAAAAGTTCATTGCGTTTATGTTTGAACGAGCCAATTTGATCTGCAATACCAATGGTTAAGCTGGCATAACCAACAGTGACTAAATTTTTAGATTCTCCACCCAATAAATAGACAATTAATACAGGCAAAAAGACACCAATGCCTTTATACAAGCCCATAGTGAAATCGTAAGTGAAGAAGAAACGATAGATGTTGGTAATAGATTTGTTCATGCGAAGTTAAATGTACTTTTAACTAGGAAGGTAGAGATGATTAAGCTCATCATTATAGATGAGCTTAATTAATCAATCTAGGGTAGAACCCTTAATTTTTATAATATTTTAGTTGGAAGGATGTTTAGATAAAATATAGTCCAAATGATCACGGAATTTATCAGCAGGAACATAGCCCATTACACGATATTCTGGGATTTCATTACCATCTTTATCAAAGAATAAGATGGCTGGTGGCCCGAAAATACCAAAGTGCTTTTGGATTTGCTGATCAATCTTATTATTTTCTGTGACATCTACAATTAAGAAGTTTAATTTTGCTAAACGCTCTTTCACTTCTGGATCACTGAATGTGTATTTTTCAAGTTCCTTGCAAGAGACACACCATTCAGCATTGAATTCTAGCATTGAAACTCTGCCTTCATTATTTTGTAGTGCTTCATTTAAACCATTCAAGCCAATAACATTAATAAACTCAGGGCGTTCTTTAACTTGGAAACTTTCATAGCCATAATATCCTGCGAAACCTAAGGCAATCAATGCAGGGATTAAAAAGAATTTAGGTAATTGTTTGGATTTGAAAATTTTGATCGCAAACCAAATAGTCAATGAAAGGGCAAGAATTGCGTATAATGCATTCTCCCAGAAATATGGCAAGATTCTTCCTAAGAAATAAGCGGCAATTGCAAGCATGATGAAGCCAAAGAATTCAGTGATCGCATTCATCCAAGGGCCAACTCTAGGTAATAAATATCCTGATGAAACGCCTAAGATCAATAAAGGTACGCCCATGCCCATGCTCATAGTGAACAAAGCAAAGCCACCTAAAACGTAATCTTGCGTTTGTGAAATTAAAGTAATGATGCCGATCAATGGTGCAGTTACGCAAGGGCCAACGATCAATGCTGATAATGCGCCCATAATTGCAGCACCTGCATATGTGCCATTTTTCGATTTATTGGCAAATTTATTGAGGTAGTTTTGAATAAACCTTGGTGTTTGTAGTTGGTACATGCCAAACATACTTGCAGATAAAACGACAAAGAGTATAGCAAAACCAATCAGTACATATTTATTTTGGAATGCTGCAGCTAATCCACTGCCTAACATAGCTGCAATCATGCCGAGGATTGTATAAACAACACCCATCGCAAGAACATAAGATAATGAGATTAAAAATCCACGAGATTTAGTGAGATTTTTTTCACCTGTCAAAATGCCTGATAAGATCGGTAGCATTGGCAATACACAAGGTGTGAAAGTTAATAAAACACCCAATAAAAAGAATAATGGTAATGCTAAGTATTTTTGCTCTTTTAAGAATGTACCTAAGCGATCATGCTCATTCAATAGGTGCTCATCTGATTCAATGCTAACTTCTTCTGTTATAAGCTGATCAGACTCAGAAATATCAGGATTCATGATGACAGATTGATCCCAATCATAGGGTGCAAAACACAATCCAGCTTTCGCACAGCCTTGAGCTTCAATATTTAAATGTAATGTATGGATATTTGTTAAAGGCTTTTCAAATTTAATGACCATTTCTGCGCTGCGATCATAAATGGGTTGAAGCCCAAAGAATTCATCTTCATGCATGATGGCTTCTGGCCAGATGATTTCTTTGATTTTGACACCTTGGTTTAAAGGTTTAACAAAGATTTTATCTTTATATAAATAGTAATCTGAGTTCACTTCCCAGATTAATGAAATTTCATCATCACTATTTTTAAATATTTGAGGTTTGAATACTTCAAAGGGAGGGAGGAAGTCTTGTTGCGCTGCCATAAGGCTAGGTGATGCTGATTTATTTTGTATCAGCGAATCAGAGAAGCTTTGTGCTTGAGTTTGTGCGCCAAAGAGCGTTAGAAATAAAGCTAATAGAATGCTTGTGGCAAATGTCTTTAAAGAGAGATGTTTCAAAACTGCACCTTTCCAAATTGAAGTGAATGACGAACGTGAAATTGTCTCACATAAAATGTAAATTGTTTAAGATTTACACTTGACGATTAAAAATATCTCGCTATAATTACTTCATTTTCTGCGGGAATAGCTCAGTTGGTAGAGCACAACCTTGCCAAGGTTGGGGTCGCG
>JBEBSR010000013.1:0-51644 GCA_040394195.1 Wohlfahrtiimonas larvae
CTGATCTTTCAGTTCTTGGACGATCTGAACGCTCACCTGATCTTTCAGTTCTTGGACGATCTGAACGCTCACCTGATCTTTCAGTTCTTGGGCGATCTGAACGCTCACCTGATCTTTCAGTTCTTGGGCGATCTGATCTCTCAGAGCGCTCAAATCTTGGCTTGTCTGATTTGCGTTCAGCTGTAAAACGTTGTTTTTCTGAGTCGCGAGAATCACGACCTTCACCTTTTGGCTTATCGAAGAATTCAGAAGATGATTTACGTTCACTTCTTGGTTTTTCTGATCTTGAATCACGACTACCACGATCATTTCTATCGTTACGGCCACCACTACGTTCAAAGCGCTTACCGCCACCAGATGATCTACCGCCACCGTTGCCACCACGACCACGGCCACCTTTTTTAGCTTTACTGCCAGTAAAATCAGCAGGATTTAAAGTTGGTTCTAAACCTTCAACCGTCAATACTTCGATTTTATTAGAAGTATAATCAGAGATATCACGCACACGACGATGGTCACGTACATTCACGATGCTTACTGCATCACCAGTACGACCAGCACGGCCAGTACGACCAATACGGTGAACATAGTCTTCAGCTTTCATTGGTAAACCAATATTGATAACGTGTGTGATTGATGCAATATCAATACCACGTGCAGCAACGTCAGTTGCAACTAAGATTTTAGTACGGCCTTTACGTAAAGTTTCTAAACGGCGCATACGAACTTTTTGTGGAATACCACCATGTAAGAACGTTACAGAGAAATCTTCATCTTCTAACATTTCTGCAATTTCTTCACTTTCGATCTGTGTTGCAGTGAATACAATAGCTTGATCAACATTTGGTTGATTCAACCAATGCATTAATAATTCTCTTTGATGTTCTCTGTTATCAGCAAAGTTAACTTGTTGTGTAATGTTTGTATTCAAAACACTTTTCGAAGATAACTCAATACGCTCAGGATTTTCCATCATTTCTTCTGCTAAACGCATAATGTTTTTAGGGAAAGTTGCTGAGAACATTAAGTTTTGTTCGCAATTTTTACATGCTTTGTGGATCATTTCTAAATCTTCAGCAAAGCCAAGATCTAACATACGATCAGCTTCATCTGCTACGAAGAATTCTACTTCTGATAAATCCACAACTTTTTGTTTGTATAAATCTAATAAACGACCAGGTGTCGCTACTAAGATTGTTACATTTTCTAATTCACGAATTTGTTGGCCATAAGGCATACCGCCCACAACTGTTGCAACGCGAACACCTCTTGCATTGCCTTTTAAGTTGATTGCTTCTTTAGCAACTTGTTGTGCTAATTCACGTGTAGGGCACAATACCAAAGCTTTAGGCTTGATATTATCTTTTCCACGGCGATCACCTTTACGGCTAGATGTGTTTTCTGCTGGAATGTCCAACAAAATGTTTAAAACTGGTAACAAGAACGCAGCGGTTTTACCACTACCAGTTTGGCTGCTTACCATTAAGTCAGCACCTGTTAACGCGATTGGTAAAACTTGTTCTTGTACTGCTGTTGGGGATTCATATCCCATTGCACTTAATGCATTTAATAAAATTGGGTTTAGATCTAAGTCTGAAAAAAGCATAAATAATATATCTACCTCAAATCCAATTGAGGCACCTTAAATAAGTAATAAAGGAAGTGTTCATGGAATACTACGTGGCGGTGTTTAGCGCGCGAGAGTGAGGCAAATATAGATATATGCAGTAGACCCTAGAATTCGATGAAGCCTGTGAATTATACAGAGATTTTTGAAATATGATAGCCAGTGATGACATTAATTGAAAATATATATCTATATCTTGTATTTACATCAAACTCTTTGTGTATTGAAATTAGCTTTTAAGCCATTGTTATAAAATTGCCACATTTAAAATTTAAAATCTGCGCGAAATTCATTCAATATTTTTATTTATATATTGATTGAAAATTCAAAAAAACTTTTGAAATATTTTGTGAAGGTTTGGATTTACTTATGAAAAATAGCTTTGGCATTACAAATGAAGATTTAGATGTTTTATTAGATATTAATAATTTCACAAATGAGGATATAAATAAGTTACGACAGTTACAATCAGTTATTGAGCCACAACTGCCTTCATTGACGGAACGGTTTTATGTTCAGTTACAAAACAATGAAACAACAGTAGTATTTTTGGAAGGGCGATTAGATGCACTGAAAGCGACTCATTTACAGTGGATGAAAGATTTATTCACAAGAGAATTTAATGAAGAATATGTCGCATTTTTATGGAATATTGGTCGAGTGCATGCAAAATTACATATCGCGCCATTATTTGTTGCAGCGAGTATGAGTTTTTTACGTTCGGAAATTCCTAATATTATTTCTGAAGACATTGCGAAGAGATTAAATTCTGATAGGGCAGGATTAATTTCTTCGGTATTAAAAATTTTAGATATTAACCAGTTTGTGATTGATAGTAGCTACAATGATCGATTGCTAGAAGCCACAGGGATTTCTAAAAAGCTTTTACAAAGATTAATGGGCTGATAAGTTCTTAATAAGCTAATAATTTGTATTTACAAAATGTATATTGAATAGTCTATTTATTTTGTATTTTTAATAATATGGTATTATTTATTGAAAACATCTAATAAATATTAATGGGTATTGGCTCGATATTGTGTTTATATCTGATATTATGATGATTAGATATAGTGTCAGCTAGTATTCATATTTAAATAAAATATTAAAAATAATTGAATTCAAGAACAACAAATAGCAAATATAGGGGGAAGCCGTGTCAGTTAAGAATACTTTTGGCATTAAGAATGCAGAACTGGATGTATTATTGGATGTTAACCATTTTACTCAAGATGATATTAATAGGTTGCATAAGCTAAGCGCAGTTATTGAACCAAAATTACCGATATTAACTGAAAATTTCTATACGCAGCTACAAGGCAATCCTACCACGGCAGTGTATTTAGAAGGGCGCATTGATGCTCTAAAGGCAACTCATATTGAGTGGATGAAAGGCTTGTTTACTGTCAATTTTAATGAAGAATATGTGAAATATCTTTGGAATATTGGCCGTGTGCATGCGCGTTTAGAGATTCCACCATTATTTGTTTCTGCAAGCATGAGCTTTTTGCGTTCTGAATTTCCTAAGTTTATTACAGTTGAAGATGCTGAAACATTAGGTTGTACGCAAGTGGAATTAATTTCTTCTGTATTAAAAATTTTAGATATTAACCATTTTATTATTGATGGTAGTTATTACGACGGGCTATTAGAATTCACAGGTATTTCTAAGAAACTTCTACATAAATTGATGAGTTAGTTCATTCAAGCCAATATTTTCACTATTGGCTTTTTTATTGTAATAAATTTAATATTTTTATGGGTAATATGGATAATCTATAAAAACCCCTGTATAAATAAATGATCAATGGAAATTGAGACAATATAATGAATAAGCGTCAATATTATAAAGCTTGGCTGAGTAGTTTTCGATTACAAACATTGCCCTTGGCAGCTGCAACTATACTTATTGCCAATGCTTTAGCTTATTGGCAAGGTCAATTTGATTTTCAGATATTTCTTTTGACATTATTAACAGCTTTATTACTGCAAGTTACCTCTAATCTTGCTAATGATTATGGTGATTTTTCTAAACAAACAGATACATTTGAACGTTTAGGCCCGCTTCGTGGCATTCATCATGGTTTGATCACTTTGGGGCAACTGCGGGTAGTTCTCTGTTTAACAATATGTGTTTCAATATTATCTGGTTTATGTTTATTGTTTATTTCCACTAAAAGCACAGAACAATTATATTTCTTCATTGGCTTAGGTGCTTTATCCATCGTTGCAGCAGTGACTTATACAGTTGGTAAAAAGCCTTATGGCTATATTGGTTTGGGTGATTTATCAGTATTAATGTTCTTTGGTTTTGTTGGCATCATGGGTAGTTATTATTTACAAACGAATTCATTGGGCGCTTGGCTTATTTTACCTGCAATCTCCAGTGGCTTTTTATCCATGGGTGTTTTGAATATTAATAATATGCGTGATCATGAGCAAGATGAAAAGGCAGGGAAGCGTACATTGGTTGTGATGATGGGATTATCATGGGCGAAATCCTACCAAATTAGCTTGTTGCTGACATCTTTGGGGGTATTAATAATTTTTGTTGTGAGTTATTTGCCACTAACATCTTTATGGATTTTCATTGTGCTGATTCCTCTATATTTGCAACAAGTTTATGAGTTGAGCATTGATAATAAATTTATGGGAGCACTGTTAATTCCTATGGTGAGATTAAATTTATCTACTGCCTTATTATTGAGTTTAGCAATTATTTTAAGTATGACATGATGGCTCTGTAATCATTGTTTAAGTGCTATACTTAAAACTTAGGTTGTTTACCCAAAGGAGTTAACCAAAATGGCAAGAAAAGCTTTTACAGCACCGAATGTTTCATCATCTGGCCCATATTCACATGCAATTGATGCAGGTGATTTCTATTATTTTTCAGGTCAAACTGCTAAAAATGCAGTACAAGTGACAGAAACTAATCGTGAAATTGCTGCTCAAACAGAAAAATGTTTTGAAAATATTCAGCATGTTATGGATGAAGTTGGCGTAACAATGGATGATGTGGTTAAAGTGACTGTTTATCTAACAGCTATGAAATACTTTGCTGAAATGAATGCTGTGTATGCAACTAAGTTTGCGGCACCATTCCCAGCACGCACTTGTGTTGCGGTATTAGAATTGCCATTGGGTGCAGATGTTGAAATTGAAGTGATTGTTAAAAAGCCTTAATTTTTTATATCTATGAATACTAAAAAGCGCTCTTATGAGCGCTTTTTGTTTATAAGCCAACACCAACTAGATGAAGTAAATACAGCATACATGGAATTGTAATCAGTGAAGCCATAACAGAGATCAATGTCATCGCGATGCTGAAATTAATATCAGCGTTATATCTTTGGAATAATACAGATGCTAATGTAAATGTTGGCATTGTTGCTTGGATCAAAATGACTTTAGTGACCATTGAATCGATCGGCAATAGTATGACGACTAAAAATGCAATTATTGGAAAAACAATAATTTTAAAAACAACTCCCAATGTGACACTTTTTAAATCAATCTTATTGATGACTTTCCATAAATCAGGGATCAATAAACCAATATAAATCATTCCTAATGGGCTTGCGATTGCAGCTAATGATTTGGTGAGTTGTTTGATGATATCATGTGCTTCAAATTGAATGGCGCCTAGCGTTAAAGCGATCACAATTGCCATTAAAGGAATATTGATCATGGCCGCAAGATTTCTTAATCGGAAGCCTTTTTCGCGCTGTAATAGAAATACGCAAACTGTCCAAATAACAAAGTCTAAACCAGCATCAAAGATCGCTGCTAATAATGCACCTTGTGCACCTAATAAAACATAACAGAGTGGGATGCCGATAAATGCTGTATTGCCTAATGTTGCAGTAATGGCAATTTCGCTGGCTTTTTTATCTTCAGTTTTAAATTTTTTCAGGGCAATGTAACGAACAATGACGATGCCTAATGTATTTAAAATGACAGATAAGGCGAACATTGTGAGGATTTGCTTCATCATCGCGGAATCAAGATGTGAATTGAACACGCTTGATAAAACGATGGAAGGTAATCCGATATTGACGATTAATGCAACAACTAAGCGTTGCGTTTCAGGGGTTAAGCCATAAGCACGACGCAATAATACACCGACAATCATCATGGCGCCCATGACGGAAACAGAAGTTAAAGTAGTAAAGAAGATCATTGGACAGCCCAGAAACTATTCTAATTATGCCATGTACTATAGCACTAGTTATGCTGATAAGTTGCTGTCCAACTAACTATATTTTTCTGTGGTTTTGAATGTGAAATTAGTTTTTCTTTTTCAAAAATTTTAATGCAGGCACAGCGATTAAAACGCCACCAAAACCAATCAAAAACATGCTGATTGCATTCATGATAATTTCTTTTTGATTGTTAGCAGAGATTGCTAAAGCAGCTTCTTGTGCATTGGTTGCTTGCTGGGCGATTGTTGCATTGTCAGCACTGCCATTCATCATGCTTAACACAACGCCAATTACTAATAAAACTGCACCAACGATTAATAAAATTTGTTCCTTTTTCATGGTCTGCCTTTAGATATTCAGAGTGAATTATGATCGGAGAATTGTAGACCAAAGTTTATTCTTTGAATAGAGTAGTCTGATTATTCTGGTGAAAAACAGTTTTTAGTAATTTTGGCATGATGAAAATAATTATAAAAAAACAAATTAGGCCGTCTTTTTATCAGATCATTCTCTTCATGATTTTTTATACTTTTTTCTAATTTAGAATTAATATTAGCCATATTTTCAACTGTTATTAATTGGCCATCTCCCATAATATGGCCAACTAGGTTTGTTTTTCTGCCATGTAAATTAGGATCAAAGTCTATTTCATACCATTCATGATTATCATATTTATACAATTTATAAACAGGGCAAGTAATCTCTTGAGGAAATTTTGCAAAGGTTGTAACAATATACCAATAATTATCATTTAAAGAATAATCAAGTAAAAGTGTTAATTCATTCGTTGAAAACTGTGTTGGTGTAGGTGTTTTTTCTAGCTTTTTAGGAATATTTAGGGTAACAGTAAGGTTATCTACTGATTGACCATAAAATGTAGCTTTCCTATCTATGGTAATAATATCGCCATTTGATAAGAGTATTTCTTCTTGCCATTTATGTTCATTATATTGACCTCTATAAAGGTAATAGCAAAAGTATCCAAGTAAAAATAAAATTATAAAAATGCAGAGGTAATATTTTTTATACATATTTATTGTGGTCTTAAGTTATATTAATAATTATGGTTGTGTAGCGATTTAAATATATAACAAAAGCCCTAAAAATAAATTTTAGGGCTTTTGTTATTCAGTGATTACAAAATAATGAATTATTTTTTGTAAACTAGGAACTTACGGCACAATGCAGTTACATTGTCAGCAACGCGTGCAGCCAATGCTTCATCATCCAAGTTTTCCATGATGTCACACATCCAGTTAGCCAACAATTCAGATTCGCCTTCTTTGAAACCACGAGTTGTGATTGCAGGTGTACCAACGCGGATACCTGAAGTTACGAATGGAGATTGTGGGTCATTTGGTACAGTGTTTTTGTTTACTGTAATGTTTGCTTTGCCTAATGCAGCATCCGCAGCTTTACCAGTAATGCCATGTTTAACCAAGCTTACCAAGAACAAGTGATCTTCTGTACCGTTAGAAACGATATCAAAACCACGTGATTGGAATACTTTAACCATTGCTTTAGCATTCTTTAAAACTTGTGTTTGGTATTCAACAAACTCAGGTTGCATTGCTTCCAAAAGTGCCACAGCTTTAGCTGCGATCACGTGCATTAAAGGGCCACCTTGAATGCCAGGGAAGATTGCTGAGTTCAATTTTTTCTCTAAATCAGGATTTGATTTAGCTAAAATGATACCACCACGTGGGCCACGCAATGTTTTGTGTGTTGTTGTTGTTACAACGTCAGCATATTCTACAGGGTTAGGATATAAACCAGCTGCTACTAAGCCTGCAACGTGAGCCATATCTACGAATAAATATGCGCCTACTTTGTCGGCGATTTCACGGAAACGTTTGAAATCTAACAATTGTGAGTAAGCAGAGAAACCTGCTACGATCATTTTTGGTTTGTGTTCAATTGCTAATCTTTCAACTTCATCATAATCGATTAAACCATCTTCATTTACGCCATATTGAACAGCATTATAAGTACGGCCAGAGAAGTTTACTTTAGCACCGTGAGTCAAATGACCACCGTGATCCAAGCTCATACCTAAAACAGTATCACCAGCTTCAACCAATGCTAAATAAACAGCACCATTTGCTTGTGAGCCTGAATGTGGTTGTACGTTTGCATAAGCTGCACCAAATAATTTTTTAGCACGTTCAATAGCTAAGCTTTCTGCGATGTCTACAAATTCACAGCCGCCATAGTAACGCTTGCCAGGATAGCCTTCAGCATATTTATTAGTGAGTTTAGAGCCTTGCAACTCCATCACTAATGGGGAACAATAGTTTTCAGAAGCGATCAATTCAACGTGATCTTCTTGACGTTGATCTTCCTTTTCAACAGCTTCAAAGAGTTCAGGATCAAATGAGTGTAACGCGAGATTTTCAAACATGATGATTTTCCTATAGAATAACCCAAGCAAAGGCGACCGTTATTGTAGAGTGTAAAATGTTTTCATTCAACAACTCTACTGATATTTAAAGAAATTAGATTATTTTACCCATAAAGAGGAAGGCGTGATTATGACGATGAATAATAAAGATCATATGCGTTTTAATATGATAGAGCAGCAAATTCGTCCATGGAATGTATTGAATCAAAGAGTACTAAACGCATTTGATATTATCAATCGTGATGATTTTGTAGCAGAAGAACATAAAACATTGGCTTTTTCAGAAGTAAGACTACCACTGCAAGGCAAAGATTTAATGTTAACGCCAGCAATGGAAGGCAGAATTTTACAAGAAATTGAGCTGGAACCAACGGATAATGTTTTATTAATTGGTTCAGGCAGTGGGTTTTTAGCAGCTTTGGCAGCTCATTTGGGTGAAAAAGTTACGGCGATTGACGTTAATCCTGCTTATACAGCAATGGCGCAAAAGAATATCGACAAATTAAATATCAGTGATGTGACATTTATTACTGCGGATATTAAAGATTTTGCAGTAGAAAAAAATAGTTATGACGCAATCATTATGACTGGTTCAGTTTTAGAAGCACCACAAAAATTGGTGGATGCTTTAACTGCGGGCGGTCGTTTATTCGCATTCATTGGTATGCAAGATCAAACTGTGACAAGTGGCACAGTAATTACTAATCAATTGAATGAAATTCGTCACGAATCACGCTTTGAAATCGAATTAGAACGTTTGCATGGCTTTGAAGACAAACCACAATTTGTATTTTAAATGAACGATAACAAGTATCCCATTCTGTTTTGTAGCAGAATGGGATTCTATTTTTTATAAATAACGAACTATGACGCAATTTATGCAACAGAATTTTGAAGTTCGCCCAATGGCGGAGTTTGCTGAAGAAGCTTATCTAAACTATTCCATGTATGTGATTATGGATCGTGCATTGCCACATGTTGGTGATGGCTTGAAACCTGTGCAGCGTCGCATTATTTATGCGATGAGCGAATTGGGTTTATCATCCATTTCTAAGCATAAGAAATCCGCAAGAACTGTGGGTGATGTGATCGGTAAATACCATCCACATGGTGATAGCGCATGCTATGAAGCATTGGTTTTGATGGCTCAGCCTTTCTCTTATCGTTATCCTTTGGTGGATGGGCAAGGGAACTTTGGTTCATTGGATAATCCAAAATCGTTCGCGGCGATGCGTTATACAGAATCTAAGTTATCCAAATACGCTGATGTTTTATTGAAAGAAACCAATGAAGCAACTGTAGATTGGCAGCCAAACTTTGATGGTTCATTAGAAGAGCCAATTCGATTACCTGCAAGATTGCCGAATATTTTATTGAATGGTGGTACAGGAATTGCAGTTGGTATGGCGACAGATATTCCACCACACAACTTGACGGAAATTGCGAATGCAACATGTGCATTGATCGATCAACCTAATTTAACATTAGAAGCATTGATGCAATATGTACCAGCACCAGATTTCCCTACGGGCGGTGAAATTGTTAATACGAAAGGAGAGCTCGTCAAAATTTACACGCAAGGCACTGGTTCAGTTCGTTTACGTGCAAAATATTTCATTGAAAATGGCAACATTGTAATCACAGAATTGCCATATCAGATTTCAGGTGAAAAGATTCAAATAGATATTGCGAATCAAATTCAATCAAAAAAATTGCCAATGATTGACGATATTCGTGATGAATCAGATTACGAAAATCCTGTGCGCATTGTATTGATTCCAAAATCTAATCGTGTGGAGCATGATCGCGTGATGGATCACTTATTCGCAACGACAGATTTAGAAAAATCTGTGCGTGTGAACTTGAATATGATCGGCTTGGATAATCGTCCGCAAGTTAAAAGCTTGCATCAAATTCTCACAGAATGGATTCAATTCAGAACAGAAACTGTGACGCGCCGTTTAACCCATCAATTGAGCAAAGTGGAAGCACGCTTGCACATTCTAGAAGCATTGATGGTGGCTTATTTGAATTTGGATGAAGTGATTCGCATCATTCGCTTTGAAGATGAGCCAAAAGATGTATTGATGAGTGCATTCAAGCTTTCAGAGATTCAAGCCAATGCTATTTTAGAAACAAAATTGCGCCACTTAGGCAAATTGGAAGAGATCAAACTTCAAGCGGAAAAGGATGAATTACAGAAAAAACGTGATGAATTACTTCAGTTGTTGAATGAGCCAGCTAAATTGAGAGCTTTGATTAAAAAAGAGATCAAAGAAGATCAAAAAACACATGGTGATGTGAGAAGAACAAGAGTTGTAGAGCGTGCACAGGCTGAAGCGATTGACGAAATTGAATTGGTAACCGCAGAGCCAATCACAATTGTATTATCAAAAATGGGTTGGGTTCGTGCAGCAAAAGGGCATGAAATTGATCCAACACAATTGAACTATCGTACAGGCGATGAATATTTATGTTCAATATTCGGGCGAAATAATCAACAAGCTGTCTTCTTTGATAATGATGGTCGAGCATATAGTTTAGCTGCGCATACATTGCCATCAGCTAGAACAATGGGTGAAGCATTGAGTAGCCGATTTACTTTGTCTGCATCTACTTCTGTTAATTATATCTTGTGTGATCAAGAAGATAGTAAGTACTTAGTCGCTGCAAATAATGGTTATGGCTTCATTGTTGCTTATAGTGAATTGTTGAGCCGTCAGAAAGCAGGTAAAGCAATTGTGAATTTGGGTGATGCAACACTGTTTGAACCACAAAAAGTGGATTTAGAACAAAAGCCGTATCTTGTTGCTTATACTGAAAAAGGACGATTGCTGGTGATTGAATTATCTGCATTGCCTGAATTGGCGAAAGGCAAAGGTAATCAGATCATTGGTATCCCAGGAGCAGCCTTTAAAAATAAAGAGGATGCATTGGTGGGTTTATATATGATTGGTGCTGAAGATGTGATTAATCTCTATTTTGGTCGCTCAAAAGTTACTTTGAAGCCTCATGATTGGCAACAATTCATGGATGAGCGTGGTAAACGCGGGAAAGAAGTGAAAAAAGGTACAAAAATCACGAAATTAGAGATTGCAGTGAGCAATTAAATTGCTATAATGTGGCGCTTG
Organism: Wohlfahrtiimonas larvae; assembly: GCA_040394195.1. Taxonomy (GTDB): domain Bacteria; phylum Pseudomonadota; class Gammaproteobacteria; order Cardiobacteriales; family Wohlfahrtiimonadaceae; genus Wohlfahrtiimonas; species Wohlfahrtiimonas larvae_A. The sequence goes on from JBEBSR010000013.1 coordinate 11,365, forward strand.
TGTTTTTGACTGGTCGCGGTTGAAAACTTTTTATAACTAGAAAATTTTTGGAGTAACAAATGAGTGAATTCGTATTTAAGGGAACTCTTCGTACAGATTTAGGGAAAGGAGCGAGCCGCCGCCTACGTCGTGAAGGTGTTATCCCAGCAGTAGTATATGGCGCAGATAAAGATGCAGTAAGCATCACTTTGAACCACAACGAAGTTTTAACACAATTCCGTGACAATGATGTTTATTCAAGCATCGTAACTGTAACAATTGATGGTAAAGCTGAAAGTGCAATTTTGCGTGATGTACAACGTCACCCATTCAAACCATTGATCACTCATTTGGACTTCTTGCGTGTTAAAGCTGGTGAAAAATTGAAATCAGCTGTTCCAGTTGTTTTATTGAATGCTGAAACTGCAGTAGGCGTAAAAGCTGGCGGTATCTTAACTCACGCTTTAACAGCGATCGAAGTTGAATGTTTACCAAAAGATTTGCCACATGCAATCGAAGTTGACATCGCAGCTTTAGAAGTTGGCGCACACATCACTGTAGCTGACATCAAAGCACCAAAAGGTGTTGAAATTTTGACTCATGCTGAAGATCAAGTAGCTGGTATCGTAGCTCCACGCGTAGCTGAAGAAACTGTAGCTGCTGCAGAGGCTACAGAAGAAGCGTAATTGTCTATGACGGCGCTAAAATTAATTGTCGGGCTGGGTAATCCTGGTCCCGAATATGTCGAAACCCGCCACAATGCGGGTTTTTGGTTTATTGACGAGATCGCAAGTTCTCCATTGGCTTATCAAAGTAAATTTAAAGGCCAAGTTGGGGAATTGATTCAAGATGGTCGCAAAGTCTATCTATTGAAGCCTGAAACGTACATGAATAAAAGTGGCGAAGCTGTATTAGCATTGGCGCACTTTTATAAAATTTTGCCTGAAGAAATTTTAGTGGTTCATGATGAATTGGATATGCCACCTGGCGCTGTGAAATTAAAGCAAGGCGGTGGGCATGGCGGACATAATGGCTTAAAAAGCATTGCATCTTGTTTAGGCTCCAATAACTTTAATCGCTTAAGAATTGGTATTGGTCATCCTGGTGATGCCAAATTGGTTGCCAATTATGTGCTCAAGAAAGCATCGGGTGCGGATCAAAAATTAATGGATGATTCCATTTGGGATGCAAGACGATATCTTTCTTCAATGGTTGCTGGTGATTTTGAACCAGTCATGAATGAATTACATCGCAAGAAGTAACTTTAAAGGAATAATTTATGGCAATTCAATGTGGTATTGTAGGGCTTCCTAATGTTGGTAAATCAACACTTTTTAATGCATTAACGAATGCAGGCATTGATGCTGCAAACTATCCATTCTGTACAATTGAGCCAAATGTTGGCCGTGTAAATGTACCAGATCAACGCATTCAACCTTTAGTTGATATCGTTAAGCCTGAAAAAGTACAGCAAACGTTTGTAGACTTTGTGGATATTGCTGGCTTAGTAAAAGGTGCATCACAAGGTGAAGGTTTAGGTAATCAGTTTTTAGCAAACATTCGTGAAACAGATGCGATTGCACATGTTGTTCGTTGTTTTGAAAATGATGACATTATTCATGTATCAGGCAAGATAGACCCTATTGATGATATCGAAGTAATCAACACTGAATTAGCATTGGCTGACTTAGCATCTGCAGAAAAGTTTTTGTATCGTGTAGAAAAATTAGCTAAAAGTGGTAATAAAGAAGCAGTAGCACAAGTTGCTGTGTTGAAAAAAATCATTCCAGTTTTGAATGAAGCAAAAAGCGTTCGTTCGATTAAATTGGATGATGAAGAGAAATTATTGGTTCGTGACCTACAGTTTTTAACAATTAAACCTGTAATGTACATCGCGAATGTGAATGAAGATGGTTTTGAAAATAACCCATTGTTAGCGCGTGTTGAAGAATACGCAGCAGCAGAAGGTTCATTTGTTGTACCAATCTGTGCAGCAATTGAATCAGATATTGCAGAGTTGGATGATGAAGATAAAGCAGATTTCTTATCTGAAATGGGCTTTGCAGAGCCAGGCTTGAATCGTGTGATTCGTGCAGGTTATTCTTTATTGAACTTAGAAACATACTTCACAGCTGGTGTGAAAGAAGTGCGTGCTTGGACAATCAAAAAAGGTTCAACAGCACCTCAGGCAGCTGGTGTGATTCATACTGATTTTGAGAAAGGCTTCATTCGTGCAGAAGTGATCGCATATGATGATTACGTAGTATTGAAAGGCGAAGCTGGCGCGAAAGAGAAAGGTAAAATGCGTTTAGAAGGTAAAGAATACATTGTGCAAGATGGCGATGTTATGCACTTTAGATTCAACGTATAGTTATGATATTGAAAAATATTACCGATCTCTCCCGAAGGGAGAGATCGAATTAATACTTTCTCACATTGAATAAAAAATCCCGCTGAGTATTAGATTCAGCGGGATTTTTTTATTGGCTTTAAATATTATCCTTGGTGGCGTTTTTTCAATACTTCTAAAACTTCAGTCCAAGATAAATTTTGATCATGCAATAACACAGTTGTGTGATAGATCAAGTCAGCTGCTTCATTTAAAATTTCTTCTTTATCTTCTGACATCGCAGCTAAGGCAACTTCAACACCTTCTTCACCCACTTTTTGAGCAATGCGTTTTTTACCCACAGCGTACAATGATGCAGTATAAGAAGTTTCAGGGTCAGCTGTTTTACGCTCATCCAGCATCTCTTCTAAATGGCTGAAGAAAACCCATGGCAAATCAGAAGAAATGCGGCTAAAGCAACTTTTTGTACCTAGATGACAGGTATTGCCTTTAGGGATCACGGTGATTAGCAATGTGTCTAGATCGCAATCCAAAGCATAATCTACGGCTTTCAAGTAATCGCCAGATGTTTCACCTTTTGTCCATAAACGCTGCTTTGTGCGTGAATAGAAAGTGACGATATTATCATCCAATGTTTTTTGCAAAGCTTCTTTGCTCATCACGCCAAACATCAAAACTTCAGCAGTGATGTAGTTCTGGATGATAACAGGTAATTGCCCAGAAATTTTATCCCAATCAACATGATCAATTAATTTTGATACTTCACCGCTAGGCATTGAGCACCTCAATTTGATTATTTTTTAAAAATGTTTTGAGTTCACCAATGTGTACAAGCTTTTTATGGAATGCAGAAGCGCCCAATGTACCTTTAGCATCGCCAATGGTATATGCATCTAAAAAGTGTTCAGCTTTACCTGCGCCGCCAGATGCTACGATTGGCAAAGTAGTAATGCCCGCCATTTTTTTGAGTTGTACTAAATCATAACCTTGACGAACACCATCTTGATTCATCATGTTGAGTACAACTTCGCTAGCACCACGTTTTTCTACTTCTTTAATCCAATCTTCTGTACGCCATTCAGTTGCTTTAGTTTTATCAGGGTCGCCTGTTAAAGCATAAACAAAGTAGTCATTTTTATCTTCATCAAAATATGAATCAATGCCAATGACGATTTTATCTTTGCCAAACTTTGCTGCTAACTGATTAATTAAATCAGGATTAGCTAAAGCTGGGGAGTTAATTGAGATTTTTTGTGCGCCATTGGCAAACACAACTTCAGCATCTTCAATAGATTTGATACCACCAGCTACACAAAGTGGCACATCAATCACATCTGCTACGCTACGAATCCAAGACTTATCCACTAAACTATCTCTCGTGGATGCTGCGATGTCGTAAATTACGATTTCATCAGCGCCTTCTGAATTGTAGCGTTTAGCTAACTCAACAATGTCACCCATAATTTCATGGTTTTTAAATTGTGTGCCTTTCACAACAACACCATCTTTTACATCTAAGCATGCAACTATTCTTGCAAGCATGCGATTGCCTCCTTCGTGGTGAATTTATTTTCTAATAAAGCTCGGCCAACAATTACGCCGTAAACATCAGATTTGTTCAATTCTTCCAAATCTTCTAAGCCACCAATACCACCAGAAGCTTGAAAATTGATGTCTGGGTATTTTTTAACGAGTTCTTTATATAATTTGACATTGGAACCTTGAAGCATGCCATCTTTAGAGATATCTGTGCATAGAACGTGCTCCAAACCAACTTCTTGGAAGCTTTCAATGACGCTTTCTAAAGTTTGATCTGTCGTTTCTAACCAACCACTAATTGCGATGAGTTTTTTACCTTTTTCAATGCGCGTATCTAATGCAAGTACGAAGCTATCTGCACCAAATTCATCGAACCAAGATTTAACTTCTTCAGGGTGTTGAACGGCTGTAGAGCCAACAACAACTCGCTCAACGCCAATGTCTAATAATTTTTGGACATCTTCTTTTGTGCGAATGCCACCGCCTACTTGGATGGGAGCTTTCACGCCTTCTACGATATGTTTAATGGTGAATAATTGGCGCTGTGCGGGATCTTTTGCGCCATCTAAATCCACTAAGTGAAGATATTTTGCACCTTGTGCTACATATTCTTCAAATTGTTCAATGGGAGAAGCGGTGAATTTGGTTTGTTTATCATAATCACCTTGTTGCAATCTTACAATTTGACCATTCATTAAATCTAACGCAGGAATTATTATCATAGTAGCCCTTTAGAACTCGGTAATTCAGTACCTTCAACTTTAACCGCTTGGCGAAGTGTTCTGCCAAACACCTTAAACAGAGATTCAATTTTGTGATGGGTATTTTGTCCCTTCACTTTTAAATGCAACGTACAACGTAAAGAATAAACTAAAGACTTGAAGAAATGTTCTATCATTTCTGTGCTAAAAGTTCCAATCATATCGCGTTTAAATTTTGCATCGAACTCTAAATGAGGGCGGCCAGAGAGATCTAAAGTACAAGAAGCTTTGCATTCGTCCATGGGCAAAACAAAACCAAATCTTGCAATGCCACGTTTATCACCGAGTGCAGCACGAAGTGCTTCACCGAGTGCAATTGCAGTATCTTCCACAGTGTGATGATCATCAATTTCAATGTCACCTTTCACTTCCACAATCATTTTAAAACCGCCATGTGTCGCAATTTGATCCAACATGTGATCAAAAAATGGCAAGCCAGTGTTGATTGTATTAGAGCCTGTTTCATCCAAAAATACTGAAACTTTGATATCTGTTTCTTTAGTAATGCGCTCGATATAACCTGTGCGTGGTTCATATTTTATGGCTTTTTTCACTGGCACCAATTTTTCGACAATTAATGGCCAATTCAATTTCTCAGGGTGGTATTGAAGTGATGGAATACCCATATTTTTCGCTAAAGCAACATCTGTTTCACGATCACCAATCACATAGCTATTGGCAGGGTTAAAGCACTGAGTATCGATATATTCCTGCACTAAACCTAATTTTGGTTTACGGCATTCGCAGTTTTGGCTTTCAAAATGTGGGCAAATCAATACATCATCAAAGATAATACCTTGTGATGCAAAGTGTTCCATCATTTTATTATGAGGGTTATCAAAATCTTTATGAGGATAAGATTCTGTGCCCAAACCATCTTGATTGCTCACCATCACAAAACGATAACCCGCAGCTTGCAATGCTAATAATGCAGGAATCACTTTAGGTTCAAAAATTAATTTCTCTAATGAATCAATTTGAAAATCTGTTTTTGGCTCATCAATGAGCGTGCCATCTCTATCGATGAATAAAATATTTTGCATGATACGATCCGATAATATTAATAAAATGATTAACGATAATTGCTGAGTGCTTGAATGACGCGACGCATTTCTTGTTCTGTGCCGATGCTGATGCGCATGCAGTGACTCAATTGTCCAGATTGTTTTTTCACATAAATATGCTCAGATTTGAGATATTCATGAACTTTTTCTGCATCTGTCATTTCAACTAAGATAAAGTTGGCATCACTTGGATGAATCTTTTTCACCAATGGCAAAGATGAAAGGGCAGTGATGAATGCAGCTTTGTTTTGGTTAATCTGTTTAATCGCTGTACGCATGTATTCAATGCCTTCTTGGCTCAATGTTTGCTCAGCAATTTCTACAACAGGCATTGGCATTGGATAAGGCGCAATCACTTTTTGTAATGATTGAATCAAATCTGCATTGGCAATAGTGAAGCCACAGCGAATCCCAGCAACACCAAATGCTTTGGACAATGTACGAATGATGGCAAGGTTAGGGAATTCAGCCAAACGTGAAGCAAAGCTTTCACGATCAGAAAATTCAATATAAGCTTCATCCAATACAACAATGGTTTGTTTGCTCACGCCATTCAATACAGCTTCAATGTCAGTCGCTTTCATCAAATTGCCTGTTGGGTTATTCGGTGAACAGATGAATACCACTTTGGCATTTTGAGCAGCAGATAAAAACTTTGGTACATCCACTTGGAAGTCCGCTGTTAATGGTGCTTCCAAAACTTTAGAACCCACAACGTAAGAATCAATTGCATACATGCCAAATGTTGGTGGTGAAAATAAAATTGCATCTTCATCATTACAGAATGCTTCGATGATGAGTTTAATGCCTTCATCGCCACCTAGAGAAACTAATAGATTCTCGGGTTGAACACCTACATATTTTGCATAGCTTTCTAACAGTGCTTTGGGTTGTGGCTCAGGATAACGGTTAAAGTATTTATTGGATAAGCGATATTCACGAGGATAAGGATTTTCATTGGCATCCAAATAGATTGCTTGGTTATCCTGATCTCTTGGTGCCACTGTATATGGCACTAAGTTTTGAATAGAGCGCTTTTCTTTATCTGTCATCGACATCTTTTATTCTCCTTGGATGGTTTTGAGCCTAATATCTACTGCTAATTTGTGGGCATCTAATAATTCTTTTTCTGCTAATAGAGATACCACAGGACCCAAATCTTTTAAACCATCTTTAGAAATTTCTTGAACTGTCATACGTTTACTAAAATCTGCCAAGCCCAAACTTGAAACTGTTTTTGCATAACCATAAGTTGGCAATACATGGTTTGTGCCAGATGCATAATCCCCCATAGATTCAGCAGAATATTTTCCTAAAAATACTGAACCTGCGTGCTGAATATCATTAAGTAAACTACGTGCATCATCTGTTTGAATGATCAAGTGCTCGGGTGCATATAGATTGCTGACTTTCACAGCTTCAGCCAATGAATTCACAATGATCGTTGTACTGTGTTTTAAAGATTCAATCGCTGTATCTTTGCGAGATAATTGGTTGAGCCAATAATCCAAAGAAACATTCACTTTATCAGCCATTGTTTGTGATGTTGTCACTAAGATCACTTGTGAATCTGTACCATGTTCAGCTTGAGATAATAGATCAGAGGCTACAAAGTCAGGATTTGCATTTTCATCAGCAATTACTAAAACTTCAGAAGGGCCAGCAGGCATATCAATCGCTGCGCCATTCATCATTTGGCTCACTTGGCGCTTTGCTTCTGTCACATAGCTATTACCAGGGCCAAAGATTTTATCCACTTTTTCAACTTTTTCTGTGCCTAAACCTAATGCAAATACAGCTTGTGCACCACCAATTGTATAAATCGTATCAATGCCACACAATTTTGCTGCGTAGATAATTTCATCGGCAATGGTTGGTGGAGAAGCCAATACAATGCGTTTGCAACCTGCAATTTTTGCAGGAATGGCAAGCATTAATACAGTAGAAAATAACGGTGCTGTGCCACCTGGAATATATAAACCAACTTTTTCAATCGGGCGCGTTAATACTTCACATAAAACGCCTTTTTGTGTTTCAATCGAAATTGGTGCAGGTTTTTGTGCTTCATGGAATTTAGCGATGTTTTTATAAGCATTTTGAATGGCTTTTTTAAACTCATCAGATAAATTTTTCTCAGCTTCAGCAAATGCAGATTGTGGTAAAACAAGATCTGTTAATAGAGTTTTATCGAACTTCTCAGTGAAGCGAATTAAAGCGGTATCGCCTTCTTGCTGAATTGCATTGCCAATGGCACGAACATTATCTTCTAAACTCTGTGCGCTCATTTGAACAGGGCGCTGTAAAACTTGTGATTGCTCTTCGGCGGATAAATCATTCCAAACTACGGTACGCATTATTACTCCATCATTTTCTCAATAGGTAAAACTAAAATTGAACTAGCGCCTTTGGCTTTAAGTGCTTCCATGGTTTCCCAGAATAAAGATTCTGTGCTCACCATGTGCATTGCAACGCGCGTTGTGTCATTACCCAATGGCAAAATAGTTGGCATTTCTGCACCTGGTAATAAGCTACAGATTTCGTCTAAACGATCTTTAGGTGCATGGAGCATAATGTATTTGGATTCAGTGGCTTGTGTTACACCTTGAATGCGAGTCATTAATTTATTAATCAATGCTTGCTTGGCATCATCCATTGCACTTGTGGATTGAATGATCACTGCTTTAGAGCGATAAATCACATCCACTTCACGTAAACCATTAGCTTCCAATGTTGCACCTGTAGAAACGAGATCGCAAATGGCATCGGATAAACCTGCGCGCGGTGCAACTTCTACTGAACCGTTCAACATAGATGTTTTAAATGGCACATTTTTGCTGTCTAAAAAGCGTTTTAAAAGATAAGGATATGATGTCGCGATGCGTGTATCTTTTAAAGATTGCACTGACTCATACGGCATTTCTTTAGGAATCGCGAGAGATAGTCGGCAACCACCAAAAGGTAATTCTTTCAATGTGATGTAATCATTATCCATTTTTCCTTGGCGACTTAAGCTTTCTTCTTCTAAAACATTTTGCCCAATGATGCCTAAATCCACAACGCCATCAAATACTAAGCCAGGAATATCATCATCACGAACACGAAGAATATCAATTGGCATATTTTCCACATGAACAATGAGCTTGTCTTTTTGTATGATCATTTTTAAGCCACATTGTTTGAATAATGCTTCTGATTCTTGACTCAGGCGACCAGATTTTTGGATCGCAATTTTTAGACGGGGTTGCATAATCTTCCTTTGATTTTTGAATTATCTTAATACTGTACTATCATGATGGTACGCTTGAAAAATTATTATGCAAGCTCTTTTGTGTGAGGAATTGAAAATATTTTATTGGGATAAGCTATAATCGATGCTTTATAATATCGCTAATTAATTGTTTAATAATAAATAAACTATGAAAAAATCTCTCATTTGCACAGCATTAATTATTTTGGGTTTAACATCTTTTTCAGCGGCAGAAGAGCAAGTTGAGCTTTTGCCTGAAGTTAAAGAGTTGATCACGCCAAAGCCATTGGATGTTAAGTTACTAGAAAATAATCGCTTTATTGCTCTATTAGGCGCAACTTATGCAAAAGATGATTATTACAATGTAACTAAAACAGCTTTTGCCAAAGATTATGCAGCGATTTATGAAGCATTGCCTAAAGCAGATATGTTATCAAGTGAAGAGATTAATCAGATAGCTTTAGAGTTAAAGAAATTAGACTATTCACAAGGTTTATTACAATGGCAAGATCCGCAAAACTTCATCAGAATGAATCCATTATGTTTGGAATATAGTGATACAAGCTGTATTGATAAAGTAATTAAGAGCCAAACTAATATTCAGCAACTTTTGAAAGCAAATGATACGTTGATTCAGCGTTATGATGATATTTTCAGCCATTATCCTGTTGCACATACACTGTTTTTTCCTCGTGAAGGATATATGGTAATGCCGCTGCCTGCATATAATTACCTTTTGAATATTCTGAAGGTGCAATTGGCTAATTCAGTGATTTTGATTTCAGAAGGACAAGTTGATCAAGGCATTAAAGAATTATCTTTATTGCAAAGACGCATTAATCAAATGGTTTATTTGGAGCAGAAAAATAATTTAATTGATGTGATGATTGCAGGTGCAATGCAGCAGATCGTAGATCAATATTTGGATGAATTATTGAATAGTAAATATGCTGATCAATTACTGAATCATTCTGAATTTTTGGCATTGATGGAATCTGGACAGGATTATACAAAGCAAATTCATCAAGCAACATTATTGGCTTTAAAATATGAATCAAAGCTGGCTTTTGTCTTATTTGAACCATTATTGGCGATTGGAGATTTATCTGTTGCAGAGCTTAATGATTACTATTTAAAAAAGAGCCAATTGGAAGCGTTGTATCAATCCAATCCCTATGATCCAGCGACACAAAAATTGGTGAGAGAATTGTGCAAGGATGTCAGTAATAATTTACTAGTAATGGATTGCCAAAGTCCAATATGGGCATCAGGCTATTTAGAGCGCAATGATACTCAGAAAAACTATCACAATATGGTTTATCTAAAATATTTGATCATGAAAAATCAGATACAAGATAAAGATATTCCTGAGTTTTTAAAATCTCAGGGCGATTTAGCGATTGATCCCATTACTCAAAAGCCATTTGTATGGAATCCTGAGGAACACTCAATTTCATTATCTGATATTCAATATAAGCATCTACCTGCACCGATTCGTAGAACGATTAATGATGATGATCTCAAAACACTACAAGTTAAATTGCCTTAATGGTTTGGGAAAACTTATCGTATGCAATTAATATAATATCTGCTTAAATGAATATTCAAAAATATTTTAGGATATTGTCGTGATACAGCCACAAAGCCCGATGAAAACAGCTTTCCCAATATTATTAATGATTGGGATGGCGCATTTAAGTAATGATTTAATTCAGTCGATGTTGACGGCGATTTATCCATTATTACAAGTCAATTTTGTTCTGGATTTTGCGCAAATTGGGATGATTAGCTTGGTGTATCAAATGACCGCATCTATTTTGCAACCTGGTATTGGCTTTTTTACAGATCGTAAACCTAAACCTTATTTATTACCGTTTGGAATGTTAGCGACTTCGAGTGGCGTAGTATTATTGGGTTTTGCGACCAATTATACGCATTTATTAATTGCGGCAGCGATGATGGGCGTTGGCTCTTCGATATTCCACCCTGAAGCTGTACGTTTAACTCGAATTGCATCAGGCGGAAGATATGGTTTAGCACAATCTATATTCCAAGTGGGAGGCAATTTAGGTTCATCTTTAGGGCCGTTAATTGCAGGGATTATCATTGTAAAATATGCCAATCAAAAGAATGTGTTTTGGTTTGCTGGTGTTGGCGTTTTAGCAGTTGGGTTATTGTCTTATTTGGGGCATTGGGGAAGCCAGCATCAAAAGGCTAAGCCGAAAGGGCAACCCAAAGAAGTGACATTTCCTTATGGTAAAACTCGTACATTATGGGCACTGTTAACTTTGGCTGTTTTGATTTTTGCTAAATATTTCTATATGTCGAATTTCACGAATTACTTTAGTTTTTATTTGATTGAAAAATTCCATGTAGAGCGATCAAATGCCGTAATTTTAGTCTTTATATTTATGGCATCCATTGCGATTGGTACATTCATTGGTGGACCAATTGGCGATAAAATCGGCAGAAGAAAAGTGATTTGGTTCTCTATGATTGGTGCATTACCATTCACATTAGCTTTACCACATTTGCCTTTCATTGGCGTGATCATTGCCTCAGTGTTTATTGGTTTAATATTAGCATCTGCATTTTCGGCGATTGTGGTATTTGCACAAGAATTAGTGCCTGGCAATGTGGGAATGATAGCGGGAATCTTCTTTGGCTTAATGTTTGGTATGAGCGGAATTGGTGCTGTTTTCTTGGGATGGCTTGCTGATCAAACGAGCTTGCAAACAGTATTTGTCTGCACATCATTTTTACCAATTTTAGGCTTGTTAACATGGTTGTTGCCAACCAAAGAATCATAATCTATATAGTAGTGCTAATTTTTGGTGCAAAATGAGTATTGACGATGATATAAATTGCCTTTATAATCGCATCCCTCAACACTGTATGGACATGTAGCTCAGCTGGTTAGAGCACAGCACTCATAATGCTGGGGTCGGTGGTTCGATTCCACCTATGTCCACCATATTTAAAAAGCCTTTGCGAAAGCAAAGGCTTTTTTATGACTAAGATTATTTGTTTATTGAGCTAGCAACATTACCTTTTGGATAAATAGAGATAATGTAATTTAGGAATTGTTCAGCCACTTTTTTATCATCAGAGCGCTTTAAGTAATTCAAAACTATTTCCAAATAAGGCTCACTTGGTTGAATTTCAAAGCCAAGATTTTGGCTCAATTTTGCATATTGATCTTTCACTAAATTTGGATTTTCAGGAATGGCTTTCATATTCACCTGAATGCCATCAAATACATAACGTAAGCCATCTAAATTGCCTTTTAATGGTACAGATCCATGATCTTCACCTGAATATTGTGCATATTGGTAGCTCAAATTTTTAAATGGTTTCTCTTGTAGATACATATCCAATTTTTGAATGCCATTATAATGACCAGTTAAATGGCCTTTGTTTTCACTATTACCCACTTGTGTCATGAATAGTTTTTTATGGTTAAAGTCTTTACCTTTCACATCTTGGAAACGTTTTAACATCACTTCATCATCCCACCAAATGCTAGGATCATGCACGATGTAAGCTCGCATCTCTTTTGTGCCATTGAGCATGTGATTCAATGCTGTAATTCCACCAAAAGAGTGACCAACAAAGATATTTAAGCCATTGGTACGATAATTTTTTTCAATATCTGGCATCACTTCTGTTTCCAAAAATTGGAAGAAAGCCATATTGCCACCTGTTGTGCCTTCGATGCGTTTATTGTCTTTAGCTTCAGAGTCAAATCGCTGTGCCGTTGGTGTTAAATCACGCGAGCGTTCAGTGTTTACAATGCCAACCACAATCATTTCTGGCATAGAAGGATAAGGCGCTTTCGATAATTTTTGCACGAATCCTGTGAAGTAATGGAAGTTATTTTCTCCGTCCAAAAGGTAGATCACAGGATAATCTTGATTAGGGTATTTTTCGTAAGATGGTGGCAAATAGATCTGAATTTCTCTATTTTCATTCAGAATAGATGAGTTTATGGTTTGTATTTCACCAATAGAAATTGCTTGATTTGCCAAAGCATGTGTAGAGATTTGTGCTGCAATTAAGCCAAGTGCCAACCATAAAGAAGCTTTCTTAAACATGAAAAATATCCTGTCATTGGGTGAATAATAAAACGATAATGATAATCATTATTATTTATAACGGCAATGTGTAATTTAAATTTAAATAGAAACTAATTTGAAAAAAATGATTGACCAATGGGATTAAAAGGAGTCTAATTAAAAAACTATTTTTTAATAGCGCCGATTTGACACAGATTGCGGGCGAAAAACAGCTAAACAGTGGATGTCATCGTTATTCAGTTTTGAAGTTAATCATGCATCAAACTTATTCCTGTTAAGCCCGTTGTGTTGATCACATCGGGCTTAATTTTTGGTTAGGAGTTTGTTTGTATGATTTTCTTGGATAACATTGCCAAGCAATATCAAAATCAAGATAACACTTGGTTCAGTGCTGTTCGCCCAACAACATTGCGTATTGAAAAGGGCGAGATTTTTGGCTTAATGGGTTATTCAGGTGCTGGAAAATCAACATTATTGCGTTTAATTAATTTATTAGAACGACCTGATCAAGGTTCTGTTCAAGTGGGCGATCAAGATCTCACAAAGCTATCTAAAGATGATTTGCGCTTAGCACGCCAAAAAATTGGCATGGTGTTTCAACAGTTCAATTTATTATCCAATCGTACAGTTGCACAAAATATTGCATTTCCACTAGAAATTGCAGGTTGGAGCAAGCAAGATATTGAAAAGCGTGTGGCTGAATGTTTAGAAATCGTGCATTTAAGCGATCGTATTAATCATTATCCCTCACAATTATCAGGTGGACAAAAGCAACGCGTCGGGATTGCGCGTGCTTTAGCATCGAATCCTTCTGTGATCCTCGCAGATGAACCAACAAGCGCATTAGATCCTTCCACAACTCGCAGTGTATTAAGTTGCTTAAAAGAGATTAACGAGCGCTTCAATGTCACGATCGTGATTGTGACGCATGAAATGAGCGTGATTCGTAATTTATGCCATCGTGCAGCATTATTAAATCACGGGGAAATTGTGGAGATTGTGGAAGTGCAGGATAACAAAATCCATGCACAATCAGCAATTGGTCAAGAGTTGGTGAGAGAAGATTAAGATGTTAGAAAGATTCAATGAAGCAGTACAAAATATTTTAGCAATTCAAGATGAGATTTTATTAGCATTTTGGCAAACATTTGTGATGGTTGGTATTTCAACAGTTTTGGGTGTTTTGCTCGGCACAGTTTTAGGAATTTACCTATTTTTAACAGGGAAGAATCAATTATTTGCTAATCCTGCTGTACATCATGTATTGAATGCGAGCGTGAACTTTATGCGTGCATTCCCGTTTGTGATTTTGATGATTGCTTTGATTCCATTGACGAAAGTGATCGTAGGTAAATCCATTGGGCCAGTTGCAGCATCATTTGTATTAACGGTTTCAGCAGTATTTTATTTCTCACGTTTAGTTGAACAAAACTTGCGTGAAGTACCGCGCGGCATGATTGAAGCTGCTGAATCTGTAGGCGCAAAGCCATTCACAATTATTTTTAAAGTTCTGTTATCAGAATGCCGTTCGAGCATGGTTTCAAGTATCACAGTTTTAGCCATCAGTGTTTTATCTTACAGCGCAGCAGCTGGGATGATTGGTGGCGGTGGTTTGGGCGATTTAGCCATTCGTTATGGTTATTACCGTTTCCAAACTGAATTCATTGTTTTCATTGTGGCAGTTTTATCCATTCTGGTGATTTTGATGCAATCTATTGGCAATAGCATCGCTAGAAAATTAGATAAACGTTAGTTTTATAAATTGTTGGGATAGTTGAGGAGTTTTAGCATGAAAAAATTATGGTCAAAAGCATTAACAGCAAGCGCATTGGCATTGAGCTTAGTGTTGGCAGGTTGTGGCCAAGGTAACGATGCAGCAACGACAGCATCGGATAAGCCTGTAGAAAAGAAAGAGATCACAATTGGTACAACGCCAGGCATGTTTGCGGATATGGTGCGTGATTCTGTTCGTCCACAATTGGAGAAAAAAGGTTACACAGTTAAATTGGTAGAATTCACTGATTATGTACGCCCGAACATTGCATTGGCGGATGGCGATTTAGACATCAACGTATTCCAACATAAGCCTTATTTTGATCTATTTAAAGATCAGCATAAACTAGATTTGATCGAAGTTTTCCAAGTGCCAACAGCGCCATTGGGTATTTATACAGGTAAATTGACAAACTTGGATGATATTAAAGATGGTAGTACAGTTGCTGTTGCGAATGATCCAAGTAACAATGCGCGCGCATTAGTGATGTTGGATGAGTTGGGTTGGATTAGATTGAAAGAAGGCGTAAATCCTTTATTAGCTTTGAAAAAAGATATCGTTGAAAATCCTAAAAACATCGAAATCATTGAATTAGAAGCAGCGCAATTACCGCGTGCTCGTGCGGATGTGGATTTCGCTGTGATCAATGGTAACTATGCAATTGATGCTGGTATCAAACCAACAGAAGCATTATTCCAAGAGCCAAGCTTTGCTTATGTAAACTGGAGCGCTGTGAAGCCAAAAGATAAAGATGCTGTATGGTTGAAAGATATGACAGATGCTTATAACTCTGATGAATTCAAAGCATACGTTGATCAAAAATTCCCAGGCTTTAAATTACCAGCAATTTGGGGCGAACAAGCGAAGTAATTGCTAGCCAATGTTTGAAAGATTAAAAGGAATCATGAGTGATTCCTTTTTTGTTATGTAACTAAATTCAAGTGAGCAAATTTGTATTAAACTAGATTGATTCTGCATGGTGAATTATCCTCATTTTAGGGAAACTAGATGCCTTATTATTCACTAAGGATCAATAATTTTATGAGAAAATTAGTATTGGTTTTATCTGCTATGTTGGGTTGCGCTAGTGCACAGGATTTTACACTTTCAAGTCCAGATCTTGAAGTTAATGGATTGACAAATAAGCACATGTTCAATCAGTTTGGTTGTCAGGGTGAGAATATTTCGCCTGCATTGGAATGGAAAAATGCACCAAAAGATACTAAAAGTTTTGTGTTAACTGTGTATGATCCAGATGCACCATCAGGTTCAGGTTGGTGGCATTGGGTTGTGGCGAATATTCCACCTGCAACAACTGGTATTATTGAAAATGCTGGTAGTTCTATAGATTTAATGCCAAAAGGTTCTTGGAGTGTTCGCAACGATTATGGTATCAATACTTTTGGTGGTGCTTGTCCACCTGAAGGCAGAACGCACCATTATCAATTCACATTATATGCTTTAGATATTGATAATATTCCAGAATCCGAAGTTGCATCGCCTGCATTTATTGGCTTTATGGCAAATCATCACGCGATTGGTAAAGCAACGATGACTTATACTTTTGGTCGATAAATATAAAAATTAAGGGAGAAAAAAGTGGGTTTGGAAAGTTCAAAGCAGTTATTAAGATTTGAAGATATCGGCACTTGCGCGACTATTTTTCAACATTATGAACAGCCTTTAACCCAAATTTTCTGCCTAAATCCTATGGTGATTTTAGTGTTGCAAGGCACTAAAATCATCGAGTTTGATCATCAAAAATCTATAGTTCATGCAGGCGAAATCTTGGTGATTCCTGCGGGCACAACATTGGATATTATTAATTTAAATCCTGTGAATGATAGCTATTTAGCATGTTATTTTACTTGGGAATCTAAGCCATTAAAACATTATGAAACGATGCGGGAAATCCGTCATTCAGAATACTTAAAAGATATTAAAATTTTAAAGGATATTCCTGAATCGTTTAAAGAGAGCTTTTTACAAATTTCTAATCAACTCACCACAATTGATCATCATGATTTAGTGAATCATAAATTTGTGGAGATTTTGATTTGGTTAGAAAAAATGGGCATTGTATTTTCGAGTGTTGAAAATTTAACGTTATCCCAAAAAATTACTCAGTTAATCTCTCAAGCACCGAATCAAAAATGGCAAGCCAAAGAAATCGCACAGCATTTTTATTTGGGTGAAAGTACCATGCGCAGGCACCTTGCCAATGAAAATACGAGCGTCAGCCAACTCATACAAAATGTACGCACAAGTTATGGTTTAACTTTATTACAAACAACTCATTGGAATATTGAAGATATCGCCCAAGAAGCGGGCTATGAATCAGGTTCCCGATTTGCTTATTATTTCAGGCAACGCTTTGGCTTTTTACCGAGTGAAATGAAGAATAATGCTAGGTAAAATAGATAGGGAGATATTTTATTTTATGGATAACCAAGATACATCGCCGACATAAATGCGCTTAAAAATGCAAAAATTATAAAAAAATACGATAAAGCAATAATAGTTTTGAGGAAAAGAGATGGTTTTACCTTGTCAGAATTACCACTAGAATCTACTACTTTGAAATCTGATTTTAGAATAGGTACTAATGATAGCGGTATGGTGCAAAGAAGAATATAGGGTGCACTATGAAAGAATATCTTTGGGGCTAATGACCAAGAATAGAAGAGTAAAAAGTACATCCAAAAAGGGCTTGTTAGCAATAGAACACTAATGATGATTTTCTTTTTATTCTTCTTTTCCATGATGTTTTCCTTATCCAAAGAAACACAGCACCATAATCAATAGCAATGGATATAAAGCCACTTGTAAGACTAAATATGTGATTTGTAATTTCACCAAGCAAATAATTCCTGCAATTCTACTATCCAAGCTTCTCGTAGTATCTGGCTCGAGGTTTTTAATGAGTTTGTGTTTCAGTAAAGTTTGATCAAACGTTTCTATGTTTTCAATGCTTGGTGATTCATTTTGTAATAACTGGAAAAACTCATAATCCATCGCAATGCGAAACGCATAATAGGTTTGTGCGATCAGTAATACAAAAGCGATTAAAACAGCAATGATTGCAAATCTGACAGGCGCGAGATAAGCAATGCTCAGTACTGTGATGGCAAATAATGCCCAAGATGATCGATTGATTAATTTGCCTTGTTTCAGTAGTGCAATTAATACGGATATATCCACGTTAATCTCCTTAAAATTTTGATCTGTTCTTTATTTAATACGATATCTTTGCGTGCTTTTTTCAGCTGTTTAATCGCTTGATTGACTGAATAATTGCGATAAACCACTAAATAAGCCACCAAACTTGCGGCGCTTCTTGAATAGCCCAAAGCGCAGAAAACTAAAGTATCGCCATTACGAATTGCTTTATTGATGGTATTAGCTGCATGTTCACATTCATCCAGAGATAATGGCGTCATATCCAATAGATAATTGGGATAATAATTCATGGCTTTGTGGCCATTGAATGGAATCTCTGCACAGCAATCCACTAAGCTTTTAAACTGGCGAGCATTGTTTGCATTGGGAATGGAACCTAAAAATAGATTGGGCAAAACTTTGTCATAAGGATTATTCTTGCGCGTCCAAATTTTGGCGTTAATCTTTGCAATGAGGATGTAAGGCAAAAATAGAATCCACTGGCTCAATGAATAATTGCCATTTTTCTGTTTAGGAAAGCCTTTTTTACCAAAGAAACCGTAATTACAAGATACAATCAAAAGTGAAAATGCAGGATACAATAACCATAACCAAGCACTTTTATTCACAATGGCGATCATTGTCAGAATGATGGATGCAGTGAAATAAACACCAAACCATTTCCAATTTTTCGCTAATTTTGGCACGTATAAAGGTGATTGAATGTGATTTGGGAATATCCAAATGGCTAAAGCACCTGCTAGCATTCCTGCAGGAATATCAATGAAATGATGCTGCCATGTTGTTAATACCGAAGCGCCAATGAAAAGCGACCAAATGCTAATGAGCCAATGCCATTTTTTAGAAAATCGCTCAGTATAAAAAGTCCATAACACAACTAAAAGGGCAATGTGCAAAGAGGGTGCTTGATTATAAGGATGATCAAACTTCATCAAAGAATCAAACCACCAACCAAAGAAGCCTTGAACTTCTGGGCGGTTGATTACATTGATTTGTTGCAATGGAAAGAGCAGAAAACCCAAAACACAGATGATTTGTGTGGCAAATAAACGTTTGCCCAATGTTTTGAGTTGTTTGCTATTGATTGCTAATAAAATAGCTAAGCCATAGAAGAGATTTTCTGTCCAATAGGGAATGATCGTCCATGGAATCAATGGGATTTTGTGTTCCCATTGAAACATAATGTGAGGAATGATCTCTGTTTTTGCCCGCCAAATGGTGAGATAGCTGGCGGCATTGTAAGTGAGATAAAAGAATACGGCTAAAGATAATAGCCATATTCCTTTGAGTTGCCAGAGTTTTTTATTGTTTTTGTCCATTACGCACCGCGATTGATACAGTGAAAATTCCCCATTCATCAATGAGCATATTTTGTTTCGTAAAGCCTGCTTCTTCTACTAATTGATCCATTTCTAATTGAGTACGGCGGCGCATAACCCATTGTTGGCCTTCACGATGGCTCGTTAAAGCGCGCGCGATGTATTCTAATTGCGGATGCCATGGTTGGTTAGTATAAATCAAATAGTTACCTTCTTCTATGCTGTTGGCTAAACCTTTCAAAGAACTTTGTAATAGATGATTTTCGCCAAAGAGTTCATACAAACCTGAAACAATTGCAATGGTTGGTTTCGTTGCTAAGTTGGATAATTCTTCTTCGCTGAATGCATTGCCACGCTCAAATATTGCAATCTTAGTTAAGCCTTTTTGTGCAATCAGATCCGTGCCTTTTTCAACATTCAATTCACTGTAATCACGCAATAAAATTGATTTAGGTTTTTTAGGTAATTGATTCACGGTTTCTAAAATATAGCGACCGTGACCTGCTGCAACATCAACAATGTGCACATCTTTTTTATCTATTTGTTGTGTTTCAATGGCTGATTTTAGAATTTTCTCTAAATTCACTTTACGTTGACGAATTCCGCGCCAGCCAATTGCATCCAAGTATTTAAAATCTAAGAATCGGCCAAAAGCTGTTAAACCTGTCGGCTGATTACGATAAACATAATCCAATGTACTACCTGAATCGAAGCCTGTTTCAATGCCTAATTTCACGCCATCCGATGTGCGAGACGCAAAGCACAACCCTTTTTTAGTGAATGCCCAATACATTTTTTTAAATAAGCATTTTTCAGGTTTAGCTAATTGCTTGGATTCTTCAGCGGTATAGCCAGTTTTATCTGCATCAATTAAATTCGGCATTTCAATAGGTTGGCTGAATGCTTTTTCTATGAAAGTACGTGCTTTATGAATCGGAATGCCACGATATTTTTCACCTAATGTATCGTGATAAAAGCCTTTCAATACATGCATTTCTTTTGTTTTGGAGCTTAAGTTTTTAAAGAAAGTTGTTTGTGGTTTTCTTTTAACCACCCAGTCGGAGCCTGAAATTAATAGTTGTGTTGGCACATGAATGGATGCAGCATCCGCAACGATGCGTTTCGATGTATCAAATAGATCTAATAAAATTTTAGTGGAAATAGGGCGCTCGACTAATGGATCTGCATTGAAGGATTCTTGGCGCTCTTCATCGAGGGTTAAGTAATGGGATTTTACATAGCTATTTACAAAGAAATTGCCACGAATGTTGTACATTAAACGTAATCCTGGAATCGCAAAAGGTACGTAGAGTTTCACTTTAAAGGCAGGCGAAGCTAAGACTAAAGCACGGATTTTAGGCACATAATCATGAACCCAAGTGGAAGCAATCACAGCGCCGACGCTTTGAGCAATTACGGCGATATTTTCAGCTTGAATATTGTATTCGGATTGAATGTGTTGGAAGAAACTTTCTGCATCATGCACCATCCAGCCAAAGTTGGGTGCATCGCCACGTGCACCAGGTGATTGACCACAACCACGTGCATCCCAAGCGAAGAAATCATAATCAGGGAGATTCAATTCATCCACTAAATGGGCGATTCTGCCTGAATGTTCATGCCCACGATGGAATAGCATGATTGCTTTTTTCTCTGTGCTTGGCTCTGTTGCAGTCCAATGGCGATAGAAAATGGATTCACCATCATGGCTGATAAAATGTGATGTTGTTTCTGTTCTCATGATTATTTCCTTATTATTTTTGATCTCTGATATGTCTAGATTTATCTGTGAATTTATAGCCTAAAATTATTCTTGTGCTGATTGAGTTTTACGAATGCCTTGGCGGATTCTGTTGAAAATTGTATAGATCAGTAATGCAATAACGATGTAAAGCACGATATTGATCCAAAAGATTTCGACTAAATTGAGCGCAATGACAACGCTTAATGTGCCAAATACAAATGCACGATCGCTTTTGCCCATTGGGCCATCATAACGGCGGCTTGCACCGATTAATGGTGCCATTACGCCTGTATATTCTGATAAAAATGCTAAAAAGATGATGAGTAAAACAGCATCACTATTGATATCAGCAACGAAGATGAATACAGCAAATAGTGCGCTATCTGCAATTACATCGCATAGCTCATTTAAATAAGCACCTAATTTTGACTGTTGATTGAATTCACGTGCCAACATGCCATCAATGGCATTTAAAGCCATACGAATGAACATCCAAATCGGCATTAGCCATAAAACTAATGTATTTGGTAGAAAAAATGCCATGATTGCGGCAATGATCAATGAGCCAATGCAAGCTGTAACTGTCACTTGATTCGCTGTGATTTTTGCATCATAGAGCTTTTTAACCATTGGTCGAAGCAATGATTGGAAAGCTGGTTTCAGTTTATAAATGGAAATCATGTTGTTACCTCTGGTTATTCTTTTTTAAGTAATCTTTTTAGTATTGATAGATAAAGATGACTTAAAAATGATCAAAAGTGAATTTTAATTAATATTAAACGATGTTTTATTAAAAGTAAACAATGTTTAATATTAAAATTGCAAATAATGATAAATTTATAGACAGAAATTATTTAATATTATGATTTTATTTGTAAATTTTTTTTATTCAGTTCATTAAATCACAAGAATTTTATCTATAATATTGAATGAAACGGGCGCATAGTATTGTGATCTCTGTTTGATTCATATCATTTTTAGATTGTGCTTTATTTTTAACCTGCTAGAATTGCGATCTTTATTTCACCCATTAACGAGCAAGGAGGACATTATGACAACATTACAATCAAATCTCTTTGCAGGCGTTTATCTCTAAGTTTTAATTTTAAAACTCGTTTCGCCTGCCAATCAAAAATATATTTTAAAGTTACACAATAAAAGGATTGGAAATGGGCAATACCATTCAAATTTTATCGCCTTGGACAGAAGGCAACGCGATCGATCAACTTAAAAACACTGCTGAATTAAAAGGTATGCACACTGTTGCAGGCATGCCAGATTTACATGCTGGACGTGGTTATCCTGTGGGCGCTTCATTTTTCTCAGTGGATCATCTATATCCTGCTTTAATTGGCAATGATATCGGTTGTGGCATGAGCCTATGGCAAACAGATTTATCAGCGCATAAGTTTAAGTTAGATAAAGCAGAAAAAATATTAAAGAAATATTCAGACTTTGCGGATGATGCTTGGTTGACTGACAATGTGCCAACTGAATTGCAAGATCATGCATATAAAAGCTCTTTAGGTTCAATTGGCGGGGGCAATCATTTTGCTGAATTTCAGAAAGTGAATAAAGTCATCAATCAGGATTTATGGGATCAGTTAAACCTTAACCATAAAAATTTATTTTTATTGGTGCACAGCGGTTCTCGTGGTTTAGGGCAAGCTATTTTGCGTGATCATATTGATCACTATAATCATGATGGCATCAGTGATGAAGAGGATATTAAAGCATATTTACAAAAACATGATGATGCTGTGAAATTTGCCAGCATGAACCGAGCATTGATTGCGGAGCGAATGTTGGATGCACTCAAAATGGCAGGCAATCGCATTTTAGATCTGCCACATAATTATGTGGAGTCAGCAATCATTGATAATGTGCAAGGTTGGTTACATCGTAAAGGTGCAACAGCTAGTCATCAAGGCCTAGCAATTGTTCCGGGATCACGAGGTACACACAGTTATTTAGTGATGCCAAAAGCACAAGAAAACTCACTATTTTCCATTGCGCATGGTGCAGGTAGAAAATGGATGCGCAGTGAATGTGAAGGGCGATTATCGCAGAAATACAGTGTGGATCAATTAACGAGAACGGAATTGGGTAGCCGAGTGATTTGCCAAAATCGTGATCTATTATATGAAGAAGCGCCTGAAGCTTACAAGGACATCGATGGCGTAATCCAAGCATTGAAAGATGCAGATTTAATTGATGTGATTGCAGAATTATCACCTGTATTGACTTACAAAACATCAGGAGAAAGATAATGCAAATTGTACAATTATCCTCCGCTCAAGGGCCAGTTGAATGCTCAATCGCTATTGAAAAAGCACTGAATGTATTTATGAAAGCATTATCAATACACAATATTGATTTTGAATTAATAGAATCAGTGAAAGATCGACAAGGTTTAAAATCAGCAATATTGCATGTGGATATTAATGATGATCATGTTTTAATTCAAGAATGGCAGGGCACACATCAATGGATTTGGAAAAGTTCAGTGCGGCCCAATCATCAGCGTAAAAACTGGTTTTTCGGTATTGAATTTTTTTCATCGCTCAAGGAATTACCTGGAAGTGATATTGTGTATAAAGCAATTTCAGCGCAAGGTCCGGGCGGACAACATGTCAATAAAACGGCATCTGCAATTCAAGCGACACATTTGGCAACTGGCATTGCTGTGAAAGTTCAAACGGAGCGTAGCCAACATGCCAATAAGCGTTTAGCTAATTTATTGATCCAACAAAAGCTACATCAAATGATGAACGAAACACTGGATCAAGCTGAAAAAGAGCGGCGATTAGTACATCATCAATTAGAACGTGGCAATCCCAAGAAAGTATTTGTGGGTGATCAATTTAAATTAAAGAATTGATTAGCATTACATTTATTGCATGAAATGAGAGAAGCCTTCTTGATGAAAGAAGGTTTTTTTATGATTTAATTTGTTTTTAAACAGTGTTTAGTTTAAAGTGCATGCTATCATTTAGGGAATATAATAAGGAAGAAATTATGGCGAACTTTCCGCAACATAGTTTAATCATGGTGGGCATATTATTTGCCATTTTGGTTGTTTCTAGCATCATCGTTTGGCGCAAGAAAAAATTTGATTTAAGCAAAGATCACACAGAATTAGTCCAACGTACGCAATCATGGTGGTGGATGATCGGCTTGATTTTAGGTGCTTTTTTCTTAGGTCAAAAAGCGACAACGATCTTCTTTGCATTCATCAGCTTTTTAGCTTTAAAAGAGTTCTATTCCATTACGCCGATTAGGGCAGTGGATCGTCGTTTAATCTTTTGGGCATATTTGTCGATCCCATTCCAATACTATTTTGCTTACATTCAATGGTATGGCATGTTCATCATTTTGATTCCTGTTTATATGTTTTTATTATTGCCATTTAGAGCAGTTTTGATTGGCGAAACCAATGGATTCATTAAAGCCAACTCAACGATTCAATGGAGCTTAATGTTATGTGTATTTGGTTTTAGCCATATTGCATATTTAGCAAATTTGGATCGTGTGCATCCTGAAGCGGGCTTTACTGGATTATTGTTATATCTAATTTTTATCACGCAATTCAATGATGTGAGCCAATATGTTTCAGGAAAATTATTTGGTAAACGTAAGATCATTCCTAAAGTTAGCCCAAATAAAACATGGGGCGGATTCTTGGGTGGTTTAGTCATTACAACAATTTTGGCAGCATTATTGGCACCATATTTAACGATTTTAACATGGCAAAAAGGATTATTTGCAGGGATTTTAATCGCAACTTCAGGCTTCATTGGCGATGTGGTTCTATCTTCTGTTAAGCGTGATTTGGGTATTAAGGATAGTGGCTCTTTGATTCCTGGGCACGGCGGTTTATTAGATCGTGTGGATAGCTTAATGTACTCAATCCCTCTATTTTTCCATTACTTTTATTACATTACTAAAGAATTTGCTTAATGAAGAAACTGATAAAAATTCTCTTTTTTGCTGTGATTGTTAAACCTTTAGTTTTGATTGGCTTGGGCTTAAATATTGTGAATCGTAAAGCATTGCCAATTAATGGCCCTGCGATATTGGCAGCAAATCATACAAGCCATTTGGATACTTTAGTATTGATGAGTTTATATCCGTTAAAGCAATTGCATCGTGTGCGTCCTGTGGCTGCGGCTGATTATTTTCATAAGAATCGTTGGATCAAATGGTTTGCAACCTATTGCATTGATATCATTCCCATCGCACGCCATGAAGTTAAAGCCCCTGATGAGTTATTTTCTGGCTGTTATTCAGCATTGGATAATGGTGCCATTGTGATTTTATTCCCAGAAGGCACACGCTCCAGCACTGAAGATCGTATTTTTAAGCTAAAACGTGGCATTCATTATTTAGCGGTACATTATGAAAATGTACCTGTTTACCCTGTAATTTTACGAGGATTGAGTAAAGCTTTGCCGAAAGGTGAAGCATTATTTGTACCATTCAATTGTGATGTGGTTGTTGGCGAAGCTTTAACTCTAGATGCTAATGCAAAGATTTATCTAGACAATTTAGAGACAAATTACCAAACTTTATTAAAATCCTGCATTACTAAATAATAGCTGCTGAATTAGTGGCAATTCTATGAAATCAAAAGTAATTTAATTCGATTATGAATTGATGTAATGCATTATTTTGAGGTGAATTTTTGATATAATGTAAAGTCATGCCTTGTCAAAGTTCTAAATATCATCTATACAATTTAGTGATGCTTAAAAAAATATACTAATAACTGAATAACAGTAAAGCAGATCATAGGCAAAAATTGTGTAGGAAGTTAAGGAAATGGAACAGGCGAGCTCCGGGGGATTTTGGCTCCAATTAAAGACATTGTTATTCACAACATCACCAGAAATGCCACAAATGTTGGCAATTGTATTGATTCTGGGGATTTTATATCTGGGTGATTATATTTCACTCAAAACTAAAGCATTCATTCCATCGGTCTTTGTCTGTGCTGTGCTATTTCTATTGGGTTATTGGAGTTTCTTCCCGACAGATTTAGTGGCGCGCGCAGGTATTCCAACTGTGACAGCAGTGCTATTGATTTTCTTATTGATTGTGAACATGGGCACATTATTGTCTTGGAAAGAGATGATCATTCAATGGAAAACCGTTGTGGTTGCTTTGGTGAGTTTGGGCGGTGTTATTGTTATTAGCTATTCTATTGGTTCCATTTTCTTCGATAAAAACTTAATCACAGCAGCAATTCCACCATTAATCGGCGGTGTTGTATCTTCCATCATCATGCATGATGCTGCTTTGGCTTTGGGCTTAGAAGATGTTGCAGTATTTGCGTTGTTGATCTATGTAATGCAAGGCTTTGCAGGTTACTCATTAACTTCTGTTGCTTTGAAGAAAGAAGGGAGAAGAGTTCTAGATTTACACCGTAAAGGGCAATGGAAGGATGATGTGAATTCTATGGCAGGCATTGAAAAATTAGCTAAAGAAAATGCATTAGAGCGCCCAAGAATGTTCAGCCATATGGATGCTAAATTTGATACAGATTATTTCAAACTATTCAGAATCGCTGTGGTTGGTTTAATTGCTTATGGCACATCATTAATGTTTAAAACACAATTTGGCATTGTTGTAGATCAGTTCGTATTGTGTCTGTTGTTTGGTGTGATAGCAGTTGCAGTTGGTTTCTTAGAACGTCAACCATTACAAAAAGCTAATTCAATGGGTTTCGCGATGATGGGCATCATGGTTTTTGTATTCAATGGATTAAGTAAAGCAAGCCCAGATATGTTGGCGCGTTTATTCTTGCCATTGGTCGTATTAATTGCTTTAGCAGTAATCGGCATGTTCATCGCATCATTTGTGATTGCGTTCGTGTTACGAATTAATCCTTACATGGCATTTTCGGTAGCATTGACCGCATTATATGGCTTCCCAGCAGATTACATCATTACGAAAGAAGTGGTAGATAATTTGACAGATGATGAAGCAGAGCGAAAAGTTTTATTAGATCACATGTTGCCACCGATGTTGATTGGTGGATTTGTTTCAGTAACGATTGTATCTGTGATTTTGGCAGGTTACATGAAAGGCTGGTTAGTGGCAGCATAAGGGAGTTTATTATGGTTCAAGCAGTACGTATTCAAAAAGATTTAGAAGCATTGAATGAGTTCAATGCAACGCCAGGGCAAGGCACAACGCGTTTGTCTTATAGTCCAGAAGCTGCAAAAGCTCGCCCGTTCATTAAAGAGATTATGGCAAAAGCAGGCTTAACAGTGCGTGAAGATGCTTTGGGTAATATCTTTGGTCGATTATCTACGCCAGAAATTGATCATAAGCCAATCGTTTTAGTAGGTTCTCATTACGATTCAGTGCCAAACGGTGGAATGTTCGATGGCCCTGCGGGCATTATGGCAGGCTTAGAAGTGGCTAGATTATTCCAAGATCAAGGTTTAGTGCCACAATATCCACTCGAAATTGTAGCAATGGTGGAAGAAGAAGGCACAAGCTTTAATTCAGGATTATTGGCTTCTCGCGCGTTATGTGGATTTTTAACGTATGAAGATCTTCAAAAGCTACAGGATCAAAATGGTTTAAGTGCAGCGGAACATATTAAACATGCAGGTTATCGTCCTGAAGAAGTGGAAAAATTAGCCTATCCACCGAAAGCTTTGAAAGCATTTTTAGAGTTGCACATTGAGCAAGGCCCGATTTTAGAAAATCTTAAAAAAGGCGTGGGCATTGTGGATGTGATTGTGGGGATTTCTCAGCTACAAGTTGTGATCCAAGGGAAAGCAGGGCATGCAGGCACAACACCAATGGGGATGCGAAGCGATGCTTTGTTATCCGCAAGCCGAGTGATTGCAGCAGCTGAAAAGATTGCGATTGAAGCAGGTGAATACTGTGTAGCAACTGTTGGGCGATTGAATGTTTATCCAAATGGTTCTAACGTTATCCCTGATAAAGTGACATTCACTGTAGATATTCGCTCTAAATTCAAAGATAAATTGGATGCAATGATTGCTGCAGTGAAAGCTTCTGTGCATGCAGAAGCAAATGATGGCCTCACTGTGAATGAGCATTTAACGTTGTATGTAGAACCCACAGAGTTATCCACAGTAATTGTGAATAATTTTAGAGAACAAAGCCATCGTTTAGGGATTTCAGAAGAACCAATGGTGAGCGGTGCAGGGCACGATGCCATGATCTTTTCCAAAGTGACCGATGTTGGGCTAATTTTTGTGCCAAGCAAGGATGGCATTAGCCATCATCCTGCGGAATGGACAGAATACGATGAAATCGCTAAAGGCGTAGAAATATTGTTTGAAACAGTGAAAGTGTTGACAGAAGCAAAGGAAAAATCCAATGATTAATGAACAAATCCAACAAATTATTAAAGCATCAGAAGCAGATTTAATCGCAATGCGCCGTGAGTTACATGAAAATCCTGAATTACCTTGGGAAGAATTTGAAACCACAAAACGCATTGCACGTGAATTGGATAAAATGGGCATTGAATATCGCCTTACAGAGCCAACAGGTATTATCGCTGAAATTAAAGGTGGTAAAGCAGGCAAGACAGTCGCATTGCGTGCGGATATTGATGCATTGCCAGTATTGGAGTTAAGCGATATCCCTTATAAATCTAAAGTTGAAGGCAAAATGCATGCATGTGGGCACGATACTCACACAGCAATGTTGCTAACGGCAGCTAAAGCTTTGAATGCTGTGAAAGCAGAGTTACAAGGTAATGTTCGCTTGATTTTCCAATCTGCTGAGGAGTTGGCAGAAGGCGCAATTGCAATGGTTAAGCAAGGTGCAATGGATAATGTGGATAATGTATTCGGTATGCACATTTGGTCTGTTTTACCATCGGGCAAAATTTCCTGTGAAGCTGGCCCAAGAATGGCTGCTGCGGACATTGTTAAAATTCATTTCAAAGGCAAGGGTGGACATGGTTCATTACCAAACCAATGTGTGGATGCAGCCGTTGTAGCATCATCATTTGTGATGAATGTGCAAGCAGCAGTTGCGCGTGAAACTCATCCTTTAGATGCGGCAGTTGTGAGTATTGGTAAAATGGATGTGGGCACGCGTTTTAACGTGATTGCGGAAAATGCAATTTTAGAAGGTACCGTTCGCACATTCACATTGGAAGATCGTGATCGCATCCGTGCAGCTGTGACACGTTTTGCAGAACATACAGCGGCAATGTATGGCGCAACTGTAGAAATTGATTATCGCCATGTAACACCACCAGTATTGAATGAAGCAGAAAGTTCTGCATTAGCAACATCCATTGTGAAATCAGCTTTTGGTGAAGATGCGATTATCTTTGATCGCCCGACAACAGGCGCTGAAGATTTTAGCTATTACATGGAAAAAGCACCGGGTTGCTTTGCTTTTGTGGGTTCAGCGAATCCTGAAACAGATAGCGAATGGGCGCATCATCATGGTCGATTCAATGTGGATGAAGCAGCTTTAAAACAAGGTGCTGAGTTATATGCGCAATATGCTTATCATTATTTGAATCAGAAGTAGTGTTCTTTATTTTCTATGAATGATCAAAAAAGAAACCGCCAAATTAGGCGGTTTTTAATTGGGTTATCCACCCGAGCAGCAGTTTGTTGGTGTTGCTGCAAACTTTCGTTCTTCTTTTTTACAGTTGCAGTTTTTACATGTGCATGTTCCTGGTGGGCAATCACAAATCACTTCTTCCACAGCAAAATCTTTTTTTGCCAGCAAAGCTTGTTGAATCATTTCGATGTCTTCAAAGGAAAGCACACGATTCTCAATCATTTCCACAATGCGTTTACCAACTTTACGAGAACATAAATGGCCAGATGCTTCCACTTGTTTACGCGTTCGATCTTCTTCAGCAATTGTTGGAAAATAGACATTAAAACGACCACGTTTACGAATACCAACAGCACCTTTACGGACTAAACGAGAGAGCATCACTTGAATTGTATTCGGTTGCCAATCCGTTGAATCACCTAAAATTGTGATAACTTCTTGACTCGTCGCTTGATTTTGCGACCATAATACCTGCATGATGGTATATTCTGCTTGTGAAATTTTATTGGATGCCATGTTTGCCCTTTGAAATGAATTGAGTTTATGAATCCATTGGTTGATTATAGACTAAATTCCGTTTGAAAGGACTTTCTATTGATTGAGTATTGCTTATGATTTTAAAATCTTTTACCAAAATTCTGCTGTCAGATGATCATTCTTCGCCAATGTATCAGAAGATTAAAGAGCATATTTTAGAAAATATTGCGACAGGCCATTGGGAGCCTAATCTAAAGTTGCCTTCAGAAAATGAAATCTCAGCGATATTGAATATCAGTAGGATGACAGTCAATCGTGCATTTAAAGAGCTGACAGAAGAAGGCTATTTATTTAGAGAAAAAGGTGCGGGCACTTTCGTTGCTTCTCCTGTTCAGTTAACGCCATTCTTTGAATTATTCCCGATTTCGCAAGAGATCGCGATAGAAGGGCGGCAGTTTTCATCAGAAATTATTGAGATGAAAGTGATAGAAGATAAAGCTGAAATAGCACGATATTTTGATGATATAAGCCAAAAAAGAGTTTTTTACAGCGAAATTCTTTATTTCAATGAAAATACGCCAATTCAATATGAAAAGCGTTATATACTGGAATCTTTCGCACCAACGTATCGTCAAGAGAG
Organism: Wohlfahrtiimonas larvae; assembly: GCA_040394195.1. GTDB lineage: Bacteria > Pseudomonadota > Gammaproteobacteria > Cardiobacteriales > Wohlfahrtiimonadaceae > Wohlfahrtiimonas > Wohlfahrtiimonas larvae_A. The sequence goes on from JBEBSR010000013.1 coordinate 42,089, forward strand.
TTTTCATAGAGATTGCTCAACAACGTATCTGCAAAAATTATCAGCAACTTTGTCACAAAAACATACATTGGATGCGATTATTCCAGATAAAAATTTATGCGATATTTTGGATATTGAAGAGAATATTGCATGTTTCAAAGTGCTAGAAAAACTACAAATTCAGAACAAAATAATTAGCTATGCAGAGCAGTATTATCCTGCATCTCGCTACAAATTCCATAGCAAAATTTAAGGTGATATTCTTCACTAAATTAATGAGCTGACATCGATTGGCTATAAAGTCAAGCAAGTCAGCTTTATTAAAAAATCTCTGATAAAGCCCCTTTATTATTATTTTTATTAGCGTTAGACTATATACATAATTTCAAACTTGTATATACAGGTTGTAAATAAATAAAGGGAGTCGTATGATTGATATAGCGTTACTCACAGCAGTATTTGTTGTGGGATTTAATGGTTCATTGCATTGTGTGGGGATGTGTGGGCCTGTTGTTGGCATTTTAGGCATGAATACTCAAGCCAACACAACTCGTAAAAAACTATTGTCCGCATTGTGTTACAACTTTGGTCGCATCACAACTTATATGTTTTTAGGTGTGATCGCAATGATCTTAAGTGTTGCAATGAAAGACTTAAAGCCAGTACAAATTGTAGTGCGTTATTTAGCAGGGCTTGTGATGTTTTTTGTAGCACTGCAATTGATCGGCTTCCCACAGTTCTTAGCATTCATTGAGAAACCGATGAGCAAGCTATCACGCCCAATTTCTAAATTGACTCGCAAATTCTTTCCAATTAAAACATTATTCGGCTCATATTTAGCAGGTTTAGCATGGGGATTATTACCATGCGGCATGGTTTATATGGCTTTTGCGATGAGTTTAGGTGTTGAAAATCCATTAGGCGCACCTTTAGTGATGTTATTTTTTGGTTTAGGTACATTGCCAATGATGATCACATTGAGTATTTCAGGCAACTTCTTTGGTAGTTTCTTTACTTCACCTATTGCACGTAAAGTTGCAGGTGGCATCATTTTATTGATGACAATGTTCTATATGGGAACAATGTTGATGAATGATTTAGGTAAAGGTGGCATGGATCATTCCAAGATGAATCATGGTGCAATGGATATGTCCACAATGGATCATAGCAAGATGGACCATTCAAATATGAACATGCCAGCGATGAATCATGATCAAATGGATCACGCCAATATGGATCATGGTGCAATGGGTCATTCAAAAATCGATATGCCTGTAATAGATAATAAAGCAGCAGATGATTCACAAGTAGATCATAGCAGAATGCAGCATTAATCAGATATGTTTTAAATCTCTAATATTGTGCTGTTTGTGATTATTGCTTTTGGCCATGGCGGTATCCTATATATTGTTTTGAATTCCCCCGAAAAACAGTATAAATAAAAGTTAGCAATTGCAGGCACAATATTAGAGATAACCTCATTCAATATGATGATATCTGAAGAAAGATAAAATTCAGCACAAGCTCAGCCCAGAAAGCCGCTCAAAATTATACTTATAAATCTGCTGAGAGAAATGGGCAAAAAACCAGTTACGATTATTTTTTACGGTGACTTTTAGTATTCAAAATATGTAAATTGCGACACCTTAGTTTCATTATTTGAAGTTATCCATAAATTAAGTTACTAAAAGTAACTATTTCGCAAGAAATCCTCTATACTAATCATATTAAAATATTTATATAAATATTAAGCGAGGGATTTATGACATCATTTTTTTCATTAACTGCATTATTGGGCGGCTTACTCATTGGCTTAGCAGCCATGATCTATTTTCTATTTTTAGGCAGAGTAATGGGTGTGAGCGGGATTTTAAGCACAACATTAAGTCGCCACGGTTTTACATTGTGGCGAGCACTTTTTATTGTAGGTATTCTGATTTCACCATGGATTTATAGCTTATTTGCAGAAGTTCCTGTAGCCGAATTAACGAATAATAAAACTCTATTGATTATTGGAGGATTACTCGTTGGCTTAGGTGCAGGGCTAAGCTCAGGTTGCACGAGTGGGCATTCTATTTGTGGCATTGCACGCTTATCACCAAGTTCGGTTGTTGTAACGCTGATATTTATGGTTGCAGGCGGTGTTTCTGTCTTCATTGTTAAACATTTATTGGGATTATAAGGGAGCACGCAATGTACGCATTGATATCATTAGTTGCAGGCATTATCTTTGGTTTAGGCTTAATTTTATCAGGTATGGCAAATCCTGCTGTTGTGCAAGGTTTTTTAGATCCTTTTGGTTATTGGAATCCTGCATTAATTTGGGTAATGGTTGGTGCTTTGGTGATGAGCTTTATCGCTGTCACAATTTTGAAAAAGCGTGGCACAACATTATTGGGTGAAAGGCATCATTTACCCACAAATACACCGATGAATAAACGTTTAATCATTGGTGGTTTAATCTTTGGCGCAGGTTGGGGATTGGTTGGGATTTGTCCTGCACCAGCATTGGTTCTAGTTGGGCAAGGTTTACCAGATGGCATTTTATTTGCCATCGCCATGACCATTGGCTTATTGTTGCCAAGATTTCTATTTAAAAAATCACATTAATTTGTGAGATTGAATGAACTGAATGAATTGCTGAATCGGAGGAGAAAGATATTTCTCCTTTGAATATACAATATTGAAGTTTCTGAAATATTGATCTTCGATATTGAGTTGCACCAAATGATCCTTATAAAAAGGATTAGCCAAACAAGCTTTAGAGATAAAAGTGATGCCCAATTGATTGAATACACTGAGTAAAATCGTATCGAATGAATTCAAGATAAGATGTTCAAAGGGCTGATGAAAATGAATCGCCAATTGATGATCAAAAAACTTGCGGCTCGCTGAATTGGCTTCTCGTAATATCCAGCGTTCTTGGTTGAGTTGTTCATAAGTGACAGATTTTAACTGTGCTAAAGGATGATGGATGGAAGCAATAATCACCATCTCATCTTTCAACCAAAACTGATGTTGTAAGGATGAATCAATGGCTGAACTTTCTAAAAGTGCGACATCTAATTCAAAGCGATTTAATAATTCTTGAATAGAATGAACATTTTCAATGATGATTTCAGGTAGCCAATGATGTTGTGCTTCAAATTGCTTCAATATATTGGGTAAGAAGAATGAGCCGATGGATTTAGTACAACCAATGGTAATTTTCGGTACTGAATGATGGTGATGAAATTCATCTTCTATGAATTTCATACGGCTTAAAATTTCATCCGCCAATGGAATTAGAGTTGTGCCCGCTTGATTGAGATAAAGCCGTGAATTTCTACGATCAAAAATAGGTTCGCCCAGTTGAGTTTCTAGCTCCGCTAAACTTTGTGATAAAGCGCCTTTCGTCATATTAATGGCATCAGCGGCAGCTGTCATATTGCCGTGATTGACGATGGATAAAAATACTTTGAGTTGTTTGATCGTAATATTCATGTTTAGTTTCTCTAAACGTTTTGTTTAAAATAACTCGATATACTAAACGTAACAGTATCATTAAAATCAATTTCGAGAGAGAAAACTTGAACTATAGCAAAATCGGCCAAAGTAACCCTTTAATTATGATCTCGTCTGTAAGGTGAGGTATTAGGGAGGTAATTTTAAGCTGATTTCACTATCAGTAGCATTGTAGGATAAAAAGAGGATAGAAATATGAAACGCTTTCATCAACAAATTAGGGGATTGCCAACACCACTTGGCGGATTAGCTCTGGGGATTGCAAGTTTAGGTTGGTGCATGGAAAATGCATTGCCATTGCAAGGCTATGGGCAAATGATTGGTTCGATGATTGCGATTGTGATGATTGCTGTGTTGCTTGGTCGCTTTATCCTGCATCCTGATACTTTATGGAATGATTTGAAGCATCCTGTTTTGGGGAGCATTTTGCCAACATTTGCAATGACAAGCATGGTGATTTCTAAAATGGTTGGCGATTATCTTCCAAGCTTGGGCGTATTCATTTGGCTCACTGCGATTGTGATTCATTGTCTATTTTTGGTGACATTCATTTATCATCGCATGCGTGATTTTGCGCCACATCATGTTGTGCCAAGTTGGTTCATTCCACCGATTGGTTTGATTGTTGCAGATGTTACATGCCCAAGTCCTGAATATTATGGCATTGCGATCACATTATTAGTAATTGGTTTAAGTTGCTATGCCATTATGTTGCCACTTGTGATTTATCGTTTAATCTTTGTGAAAGAGATTCCTGATGCCGCAAAGCCAACGATTGCGATTTTGGCAGCGCCAGCAAGTTTATCTTTAGCAGGTTATTTGAATGTGGTTAAAGAACCATCTTTATTGATCATTGCGATTCTATTAGGTGTAGCGATATTGATGACATTCATTGTGTACTGTGCACTGTTTAAATTAGCGAGATTACCATTCACGCCAGGATTTGCAGCGTTTACATTCCCATTAGTGATCGGTGCAACGGCTTTATATAAATTGGCAGATTTAGCAAAAATGCACGAATTAACAGTCGCAATGAGCCATCAATTAAGAATCTTAGCCAATGTGGAATTAGCCATTGCAACATTTGTGATTTTATATGTGTGCGTTTGTTATTACAGTTTCTATTGCGTGAAAAGTAAGGAAGAATTACTCACGCAGATGCCATAAAACCGCAATATCAAAAGGCGACCATAATGGCATTGCTAATCCTACATGAGTTAATCGTTGTCGTATCCAATCATTACAAGTAGATGTGGCACTATAAGCACCATTAGCTGGGTAGAAAAATTGCTCAATGGATTGATTGCTTTTAAACTGCTTTTGTAAATCATCCACAAGCATTTTGTATTCTGTATTGCTCAATATAACTTTTCGGCGATTAGCATCATCGGGCGGCGCGCTATATTCACCACTTAATCGAATAACAGCGCTATCTCCTGTTAAAGCATGCCATGCAATGGGCAAGGTTAAATCACTCCAAGTGGGTACTTGAGTGTAGAAAGCTTGGCTACCCCAACCAAAGCTTGCCCAAGCCATATTATCTTGCTCGTAACTTTCAGGGTATGTTGTTTGCCAATCAATATATTCTGTTTTACTAGGCAGCCACAGATTTAAATGCACTCCGTTACTTGCGACATAAATCACAATATTCTTGGGTTCTTGTGGAGCATATTCAATTTTTTCTGTGGATAATAATCCTAACATTAGCGCTAAGACAACATAAATGGCAATGATAGAAAAAGGGATTGCTATAAGATAGCAGCCCCATTTTATTGCCTTTGAGAATTTAAATGTTATAAACTTCTTCACTCACTTCGTTCTTCTTTTTAGCGAAATATTTGAAATATATCACTAATAATGTGCATGTGGAAATCACCGCAGGAATCGCTAATATAACGAAAATTTGTTGTAAATCCATATTTTTCTTAATGAGCTCTGCCACCAAATATGAGCCTGCAATTCCGCCAAATCGACCAATGCCAAGCATCCAAGAAACGCCAGTACTTCTACCAGCTGTTGGGTAAAAACTTGCAGCAAATGATGGCAATGAAGATTGTGCAGTATTCATCACAATACCAGCAACAATCGTAATGAATACTAATGCTGCTGTGCCCATATCGATGGAATAGCCAATTGCACCAACAGTTAGGAATGTTAAGCCAAAGAATATTGCGATTAATAAGCATGGGTTGTAACGATCCATCAACCAACCATTGGCAATCGCACCTAAACCACCCAAAGCAAATAAACCTGTCACAATTGCAGCGAGTGATCCGCTGATATGTGCTGTTGTAAACAATGTTGGCATCCAGTTAGAAACACCATAGAAAATAACTAAGCCCATGAAATATGTTAGCCAAAGCATCACAGAACCAATGGCATAATGCTTGGATAAAATTACGCGAATACCTTCAGATTTGTTTGTTGCGACAGCTGTGTTATTTTCTGATAAATAAAAGCTTGTGTAATCTTTAGCAGTTGCTGAAATGCGAGATAATGACGCTTTGATTTTTTCCTGTGACAAGCCTTTATTGATGGAATAGCGAGCAGATTCAGGCACAAAAAACATTAAGAATATTGCTAATATCACTGGCACAACTCCACCTAAAAAGAGAACGGATTGCCAACCAAACTCTGGAATAATCCAAGCAGCTAAGAATCCACCAGATGCAGCACCAACAGGGAAGCCACAGAACATTGTATTCACTAAAAAGAATTTTCTTTTGCTTGGGCAATACTCTGTTAAAAGAGTTACAGCATTTGGCATTGCAGCACCTAAGCCAATGCCTGTGATGAATCGCATAACTTCTAAATGTAATAAATTTTGGCTGTAAGCAGAGATGAATGTACCAATACCAAATACTAATACGGAGATCACCAACATGATTTTACGGCCCAATTTATCTGCCAATGGTCCAAAGCCAATTGCACCAATTGCGATACCAAATAAGCCTGCACTCATTGCTGTTGCTAAATCGGGTTTTTGAATGCCCCATTCTTGAATTAAGCTCGGTGCAATGTAGCCAATAGCGACAGTATCATAGCCATCTAACAATGCTACTAGAAAGCAAACGGTAAAAATCATCCATTGAAACTTGGAAAACTTATTGGTATCTATAAATTCTTGAAAATCCTTATCGGATTTTAAATGCTGCCCCATGTTTTATCTCCATACAACGTTACAAAATCTATGTTTTGTAGTACTGCATAGAGCTTATATCATATTTATGATTGCTGATGAATCTCAATAATATTATATGTGGATATGAAGTACATCATCTTTAACTTTCAAATAATAAAAACACCTTATCAAAAGGTGTTTTTATTAATAGGAATAGCTTTTAATACTTATACTTTCTTTGGTGGTGTGCCTTCGGCATTACCTAAAATAGCATCAATCTGAATCAATGCATCGTTAAGAATGGAAGAAACACCGACCACTCTACGTGCTGGCGTGCCTTCTGGGAAGAATGTTTTATAAACTTCATCCACTGCCGCCATATCTTCAATGTTTTTCACGAAAATATTAACTTTTACGGTATCTGCTAATGTATGGTTTGCACTTTCAACAATAGCTTTGATGTTGTTCAAACATTGCTCAGTTTGTGCTTTGATATCACCTGAAATGATTTGATTTGTTTTAGGATCAATTGGTAATTGAGCAGAAATATTATTGTAATGAGAAAAAGCTACGATCTGTGTTGATAATGGGCAGATAGGTGCATTTTGTGTATTACTTGCTTCAATAACAATACCATGACGATCTTCCACTAATTGTGGCGGTGTACCATCACCATGAGAAACAACAGCTTCAATTTGTACAAGAGCGCCCATTGGTAAAGCTTCAACAGCTGCAACTGTTCGTGTTGGCACATAAGCAACGGCGCGAGCAATGCTTGAATCAGGGAAGAACGTACTATAAACAGCGTTAACTTCATCGATTGCTGCTAAATCTGTTAAGAATACATTGATTTTCACAATGTCATCAAATGGCACATCGATGCTTTCTAAAATAGCTTTTACATTTTTCAAGCACTGTACAGTTTGTTCTTTCACTCCGCCAGAAACTAATTTGCCAGATTTTGGGTCAATCGGTAGTTGTGCTGATAGATTATTGTAGTGTGAAAATGCAACAGTTTGTGTGGATAAATTACAAATAGGTGCATTAGAAGTGTTATTTGTGAGCTTGATTAAATCACCCGCTTGAGGTGCATTAGGAATAGAGCCTACACCATTGGATACAAGAGCTTCCACTTGAATTGAGGTATTCAAAGGCAAAGATTTTACTGCAACAATAGTTTGTGTTGGCAAATATGTTGTAAAGAATGAGCGATAGACTTCTCCGATAGCTTCTAAATCTTTAATGTTAGTTACGAATACAGTAATTCTTACGATGTCTGTCATTCTGTGATCAATGCTTTTTAAAATAGCTTTGATATTGTTAAAGCATTGCGTTGCTTGGGCTTTAATGCAACCTTCTACTAATTTTCCTGTTGCAGGATCAATTGGTAATTGTGCTGATAGGTTGTTGTAGTGTGAGAATGCAACTGTTTGCGAATGAAGACTGCTTTTTGGTGCATTATCTGTATTTCTTGCTAATACTGCGTTGTATCCACTCATCATGCTTTCCTTTTAAAAACGCCTTTGAATGCTCGATACTAAGCTCAGTAAATGTTAGGTGTCAAACTAAGTTAAGTCATTCATAAACTTTAATTTAATAGTGAATATTTACTTAAATGTTTCTAATAATCAAACGGTGTTTATTTTAAAAATATTTAGTTGAAAGAAACAATATTATTAAATTAAATGCGGTATTTTATGTATCTTGATTTTTAAGGTTGAAAAATTAAAAGGCTATATTAGCTAGCCTTTTAATCACTTAATATTTTGATCAATCATTCATTTAGAAATTGTTGAGTAAACGGGCTTGTTTTTGGGAGGTATTATTCATTATCACGCCAGCTATCTAAAATATTTATAAAAACTGTACTAGCTGATATCTATATTTATTGCATATTTTAGTTATAGTAATTTTTGGAAAAATTAATGTCTGGTTATACAAAATAATAATTGGTGTCGAATAACTAAAGTGTATCCATTGGGATATTAAAAATTTCTGTATCACGCAATGTGAGATGTGATTGTAATTTATAGCGGGAAGCAGGGTATGTAAATTCTGCATAGCTAATTAAGCCGATAGTGCTCCATGTTCTGCGTTTAGTAGATAAACATGCTGAGTTTTCATCAATTTGTAAAAACTGTGCCAGCTCTTTCGTTGCAATTAAAGCTTCAATGGTTTGATCCATTTCTACAAGATCATAGTGGCTTAATAAGTATTTACCAGGTGAAATATTAAGAAAATCTTGTTCAAAAAAACGAGGCACTAAAGTGCGTGATACATAACGTTTTTCCATGGCTAGCGGAATATTATTTTCATGATGTAGAAGGTGGCAAAAATAAACTGTTTCACCTTCAGGAATTTCAAGTTTTTTAGCAATACTTTTGGAAGCCGATTGCAACTTTTGCGCAATCATTTCAATGCGATATTCACTGCCTCTGCTTAATATTTCTGTAGATATATCGACGATGCGAATTGGTGGAGATGCCACACGTTTGCTTGATACAAAAGTGCCACTACCTTGTACGCGTTTAAGGACACCTTGTTGGCTAAGTTCAACGATAGCTCTATTTACTGTCATTCGGCTGACACCAAACTGTTTGGCAAGAATATGCTCTGAAGGAATTTGTTTACCTTCTTCAAAAATATCATTTTCTATGCTTTCAAGGATGTAGTTTTGTACTTTTTTATAAACTGGTATAGACATCTCTTAATTGTAGTTCCAAGTTAGCAAGGTACGATTATAACGTAAATATTAATATAAATATATTGTTTTGCTTAGGTTTTATGTTTATTTCAATATGACTACATAAATTGTAATTTTTATTAAAGTATATATAATTTCAATTATTGTCTAGACAACTTTTGTTTTGTGTGAATATAATGATTTAAGCCCATACAAAAAACTCACTAGGGCAAATCGGAGGAAAAATAGATAGATGAATGTAGGGTCTA
>JBEBSR010000014.1:0-49239 GCA_040394195.1 Wohlfahrtiimonas larvae
TTACTATCAAAGCTAAATAATTTTAGACAATTATTTATAAAAAACCCTAGAATACTCTTCTAGGGTTTTTTTATTTCTGAATTATGAAAAAAATAATTTATTGCATTACGGATGGTAAAATTGGCCACTTTAGACAAAGTGAAGGTTTGGCTAAAGCATTACAACAATTAAAGTCGAATGATTATGATATTCAGACATTACCAAACTTTTCATTGTGGCAATGGCTCAAAAGTTTTGGTGGATGTACTGAAAAGATAGAAACTAGTAGTATAGTGATTGGTACAGGCCACAGAACACATTTCAGCTTGTTATATTACAAATGGAAATATAGATCAAAATCTATTGTGATCATGAAACCATCATTGCCTAAATCTTGGTTTGATTACTGTATTGTTCCAAAACATGATGGATTACTTGAGCAGGGTAATGTATTGGTGACAGAAGGTGCAATGAATGCATTGTCATTAATGCCTGTTAATAAAGAAAATCAAATTTTAATTCTGATTGGTGGGCCGAGTTCAGCATGCGAATGGCAGGATGAAGATATCTATGAGAAGTTATTACAGAAACTTCAATTTGTGGATATAAATACAAAAATTATTCTATCAACATCACGAAGAACACCTGCTAATTTTATCCGAAAGTTGCCACAGAATATTTTAGACAAAGTTGAATTGATTGATTTTAAAGATATTGATGCATCATGGTTGCCAGAGCAATTATTGAAAAGTAAAGAAGCTTGGGTAACCTCAGAATCCATTTCGATGATCTATGAGGCACTTAGTGCAGGATGCCTAGTAAAAACAATTGATGTCATAGGATTAAAAGGTAAAATAGCTCAAAATTTAGAGAGTTTAACCTCCACCAACAAAGTGAATAGCGAATTAGTTCATTTTGAACGATTGAATGAATCTAATCGAATAGCACAACAATTATTAAAATTAGGGATGATCTAATGATCAATAGAATTAGGTGTGGATTGGCGCAAGAAAATATTGCCATTTTTTTATTCTCAATAGTATTTTGGTTTTCATTGATAAGCAATAAGTGGACAAACTCGGTATTTATCTTAATGATAATATTTGGGATTATTGTAATGATCTGTCGATGGGGTGAAGTATATTCATATCTAAAAAAATCACGATTTATTTATTTATTTTTATTGCTATGGGTTCCACTGATACTATCAACTTTTGATAGTGCTGTATTAAACAACAGTATTAGATATGATCTGAATATGTTGAGGTTCTTGTTTGTAGGCGCTTTGGCAATTTTATTATCATTATCAGGTGTTAGAAAAATATTTTACGTTCTTCTTACGTTTATTTTAGTGGTATCTTTTGATGCCATAGTTGAATGGAGTACTGGATATCATTTATTAGGTGAAAGTAGGGATAGGGTTCGTATTATGGGTCTTTTTTCTTATTATCATCTTGGTTATTATCTGGCGACTATTTTGCCAATTTTGTTGTATCAAATACTTATAAGCTTTCAAGAAAAGAGTAAATACCGTTACTGTTGGATGGTCGCATTGCTAGCTGCTAGTGTGGTGATATTTATTGCAGGTTCTCGTGCAGGTTGGATAACTTTTTTTGTAGGTTTTATTATACTTTTTGTGTGGTTAATATGGCATCGTAAGATTCCGTTAAAAGTATTGAGCATTGCTATTTGTTTAATAGTGATTTTAGCAGGTTTACTGTCTCAATTACCAATTGTAAAAAATAGATATAATAATGCAGTGTATACAAATCAAACAGAGCTTTGGAGTTATGAATGGTTTGATAAATTTTCATCTGCACGTTTAGTCTTATGGGAGTTTGCATGGAAAGAATATATGGAAAATCCAATTGTAGGTGCTGGTGTTAATACTTATCGTGTAACATTTAATAGTCAGTCAGAGGAATTGAAAAGGCAGCATGCTGGTTCTGCGGTTATACAATTTCCACATTTAAATATGTTAGAGGTTTTATCAGATACAGGTACCATTGGTTTTATAGCATATACTATAGTATTACTCTGGCTCATCAGCATGATTTTTACAGCAAAAATATTCCCTGCTTGGCTAATTGTATCATTCCTAGCACTTATGCCCATCAATACTCATATGTCTTTATATGGTAGTGGATGGGCTGTATTGATTTGGATTCCATTGATTCTAGGGCTTCGAGAGCGTTATTTATTGATGCAAAAAGATCCTGTGAATGCTTGAAAAACTCTAAAATAGCACCATTATTGGTCTATAAATTATTGAGGAAACTATTTATATGTTTAAACGTATGATGTTATGGGCTGTGACGAATATTGCAGTCATTGCCGTTATTACTGTAATTTTGTCTGTGACGGGGTTAAGTGGCGCATTGAATGGTGGGCAAGGATTATTGCCAATGTTAATGGCTGCCGCTGTTGTGGGTTTTGCAGGTTCGATTATTTCATTGTTAATGTCTAAAAAAATGGCCATTCATGGAATGGGCGTACATGTTATTCAACAGCCAGAAAACCAAATGGAAGCATGGTTGGTGGAGACTGTAAGGAGACAAGCAGAAGAAGCTGGCATTGGTATGCCTGATGTGGGTATTTTTGATTCTGCTGACCCAAATGCTTTTGCAACGGGCGCTAATAAAAATGCATCATTAGTTGCAGTGAGTACTGGTTTGTTGCACAACATGAATCAAGATGAAGTGGAAGCGGTTTTAGGGCATGAAATTGCACATATTGCAAATGGTGATATGGTGACTTTGACGTTAATTCAGGGTGTTGTAAATACATTCGTGATTTTCTTGTCACGTATTGTTGCTGGTATTATCACGAATGCATTACAAGGTAATAATAATGATGATAGTGATGCTCCTGTAGAAAATAGCGGAACATTTTTCATTGTGTCATTTATCTTGCAAATTGTGTTTGGCTTCTTAGCATCTATGATTGTTGCTTGGTTCAGCCGTCAAAGGGAGTTTAGAGCTGATGAAGGTGGTGCTCGTTTAGCTGGTAAATCAAAAATGATTGGTGCATTGCAAGCGTTGCAAAATCAGCATGCTACTGAAGATTTGCCAGGTAACTTGGCTGCATTTGGTATTTCAGGTAAGTTCACGAGTTTATTCAGCAGCCATCCTCCATTGGAAGTGAGAATTGAAGCATTGCGTAATAATCAGCAATTTTAGTTGAATAAAGTATATAAAAAAATAGCTCATCCTAGATGAGCTATTTTTTTGAGTGAAATTTAATATTTAATCAATCTCATAAGGATTGGCTATAGAAAGCTTTTCTAGAATTTCGATTTCCAGGCTTTCCATTTCTTCTGCTTCTTTTTCAATGATATGATCATAGCCTAATAAATGCAGGACGCCATGTGTTGTCATGTGCGCTAGATGATTATCGAACGTCTTACCTTGTTCAATCGATTCAGCTTCTACAACCGTTAAGCAAATAATCAAATCGCCCATGAAATAAACTGAAGAATCAGGGATTTCATAGTTAGCAGGAAATGATAGAACATTCGTTGGTTTATCTTTACTGCGGTAATTATTGTTGAGTGCTTGAATTTCTTCTGCATCCGCAAAACGAATGGTTAATTCGACTTCATCTTCTTCAATATCTATGAAGGATAATGCATTATTGACCCAAAGTTCCAATTGTTCTTGCGTTGGAATATTGGGATATGCCGTAGCATTTTGCATATCTAAAATTAGATTAGCCATTTGTAGCATCCTCAGCGGCTTGATAAGCATTGATGATTTTTGCAACCAAAGGATGGCGCACAACATCTTTTGAGTCAAAGAATGTCATAGTAATGCCATCAACATTGTTTAAAACAGCCATGGCATTCTTTAAGCCAGATGTAACATGTTTAGGTAAGTCAATTTGTGAAACATCACCTGTAATTACTGCTGTGGAGTTAAAGCCTAAACGTGTTAGGAACATTTTCATCTGTTCTACAGTTGTATTTTGTGCTTCATCTAAAATAATGAAAGCATCATTCAATGTACGGCCACGCATAAATGCTAAAGGCGCAATTTCAATCACATTGCGTTCAATAAGCTTTAATACTGTCTCAAAGCCTAGCATTTCATACAAAGCATCATATAAAGGGCGTAAATAAGGATCAACTTTTTGTGTTAAATCACCAGGTAAGAAACCTAATTTTTCACCAGCTTCAACAGCAGGGCGCACTAAGATGATTCTGCGGATATTTTGACGTTCTAAAGCATCCACAGCAGAGGCGACGGCTAAGAATGTTTTGCCTGTACCAGCGGGGCCAATGCCAAAGTTAATAGCGTTATGAGTGATTTCAGACAAGTAGTGTTTCTGATTGGTGCTACGACCACGAATCAATCCACGTTTGTTCTTAAGTACAACTTCTTGGCGATTTTCTCGGCTCTCTTCAATAAAATCATCACGATCAAATTGTGTGCTATGTAAGGCTAAACGAACAATGTCTTCATCTAAAACTTCTTCAGCTGTGGAATCATATAAGTGTTCAAGAATTATTCTAGCTTCAGATTCAGCAGATTCTTCACCAGTAATTTTGAATTTAGGTCCACGATTGGCAATTTCAACCGCAAAATGTTTTTCAATCAATTGTAAATGTGAATTTAGGTTACCGCATAAATTGGCAAGGCGCTCATTATTATCGGGAAAAGTTAGCTCAAGCATTAATAATCAATCATCCAAAAATGAGATTCATTATACACGGAGAAGAAAGGGTGTCTAAGCTATTTCTATGGTAGAAATAATCGGCTATAATCAATAAAGTATAAAGAATTTTTATTTCAAACAAGAGAGAATTGGCGTGGCAATAAATCCAACACAAACAGATGCAAACCCAAGCACTCAATCACAGAGCCTGACAATGACGAGATTAATGCAGAATAATCTTGTGAGAGCTTTGTTGGCGAAATCAATTATTACAAAAGAACATCTAGATAGAGCTGATACTTTAATGCAAGCAGAGAAATATTCTTTGGTTAAAGCATTGTTGACATTGAATATTTCAGCGAATGAAATTTATAAAGTGACACAGGAACTCTCAAATGCACCACGTTTTGATATGCGTGCATTTGATTTAAGTAGTAAACAGCCTGATTTCTTAACAACAGAAGAGATGGAGAAAAATCTTATTTTTCCATTGCGTTTAAGAAACGGTATTTTATACGTTGCTGTTGCAGATCCTTTTGATTCTAGAATGCTAGAAACATTGAGATTTAAATCTCGTGCAATCATTGAACCGATTTTAGTTGCACCATCACAATTGGTTGCGCAATTTCAGTCTCAAGGTGGTGTAAATCGTGAAAAACTGCAAAACCTCTTTAACCAAATGGAGAAAGAGAAGCCTGCAGATCAAGATAATAGCGATGTGGCGGCTACTTTTGATTTATTGAGTGAAGCAGATAGCTCGCCTGTTGTTCGTTTTATTAATGGTGTTTTGGCTGATGCAATTACGCGCGGAGTATCGGATCTTCACTTCGAGCCATATGAACATATTTATCGTATCCGTTTTAGAATCGATGGTGTTTTACAAGAAGTTTATTCACCACCAGAATCGTTTAGAGATCAAATTGCTGCACGTATTAAAGTTATGTCTCAATTAGACATTACAGAAAAGCGTGTACCACAGGATGGTCGTATTAAAGTTTCCTTGAAAGGAAAAATTATCGATTTCCGTGTCAGCGTTTGCCCAACATTATGGGGCGAAAAAGTTGTAATGCGTATTTTGGATAGCTCAGCTGCAAACTTAAATATTGAAATTTTAGGTTTTACGGATATTCAAAAGAAAAATATCTTTGATGCAATTGCTAAGCCACAAGGAATGATTTTGGTAACAGGGCCAACAGGTTCTGGTAAGACAGTTACATTGTATACATGTTTAGGAATTTTAAATAAACCAACCACAAATATTTCAACAGCGGAAGACCCAGTTGAAATTAACTTGGAAGGTATTAATCAGGTTCCTGTGAATCCTCGTGTTGGCTTGGACTTTGCTGCTGCTTTGAAATCGTTCTTACGACAAGATCCAGACATTATCATGGTGGGTGAGATTCGTGACTTAGAAACAGCTGATATTGCGATCAAAGCTGCTCAAACAGGGCACTTAGTTTTATCTACACTACATACTAACTCAGCGCCTGAAACCTTGACGCGTTTGATCAATATGGGCGTGGAAACATTTAATATTGCATCCACGGTTCATTTAATCATTGCTCAGCGATTGGGTAGAAGATTGTGCTCTTATTGTAAAGAGCCTGTTCGTATCGATCCTCGTACATTGGAAGGATTGGGTTTCACATCTATGCAATTGACAGGTGAAATTTTTGGTCCTGTTGGCTGTGATATGTGTAATAAAGGTTATAAAGGCCGTGTTGGTATTTATGAAGTGATGCCAATTTCTGATACGATGGAGCGTATGATCTTAGATAAAGCAAGTGCTGTTGATATCGCAGATCAGGCAGAATTAGAAGGTATTGATAGTATTCGTAAATCTGCAATCAAAGCAGTTGTTGCAGGTGTTACAAGTATTGATGAATTATTGCGTGTAACCACAGATTAATTAATAGTTGGAGACAAAGAATGAAAAAAGTAGTTAATTCACCACGTGCACCTAAGGCTGTAGGGCCTTATTCTCAAGCACAGATTTTTAAAGATTTATTATTCACATCAGGCCAAATTCCATTGGATCCAGAAACTGGTGCAGTGGTTGGTAATGATGTTAAAACTCAGGCACAACGTGTATTTGAGAACTTAAAAGCAGTTTTGGATGAAGCTGGTGCATCATTTGAAACGGTTTTAAAAGCAACATGTTATTTGAAAAACATGGAAGATTTTGCTGATTTCAATGAAATTTATGCTCATTACTTGGGTGAAAGCTTGCCAGCGCGCTCATGCTTTGAAGTTGCTCGTTTGCCAAAAGACGTTCTATGTGAAGTAGAATTAATTGCGTACGTTAAATAAATGCGTTTAGATCAATTTCTTCAAAAAACTTTAGGTGTTTCCAGACAAGATGCTAAAAGCATTCTAAAGAGTAAAAAAGTGGTAGTGAACGGAGAAGTGATCAAACAAGCAAAACATCAACTCGATCTATCTCAAGATCGAGTTTTTTATTGTGATGATGAGCTTGTTTATCAAGAGTTTTTCTACTTTATGTTGAATAAGCCTAAAGGCTTTGTTTCAAGTCATACACATGATGGTGGCACGCCAATCTATGATCTTCTGGAGGATTATTCCTTTGTTGATCTGCATTGTGCAGGGCGATTGGATGTTGATACAACAGGTTTGGTTTTAGTAACAAATGATGGGCAATGGTCGCATCGTGTGGCACATCCTAGTCAGAATTGCTTTAAACGCTATTTAGTGACTTTGGCTGAGGATATAACGCCTTCATCCATTCAGCAGCTAGAAGAAGGTGCTGAGTTGCATGAAGGCAAAGCGTTGCCTGCCAAAGTTGAGGTTATTTCGCCAGGTCAAATTTATTTAGAGATCAGTGAAGGTAAGTTCCATCAGGTTAAACGTATGTTGAAAGCTGTGGGTAATGAAGTCGTAGATTTACATCGTGACCGTATTGGTAATATTAGTTTAGGTGATTTGCCTGAAGGTGATTTTAGAGCATTGACAGATGCTGAGATTGAGGAGTTTTTATCGTGAATGAAGCATTTGCTGCATTGTTTAATTATGGGCAGAAATATTCTACTGTGAAATCACTATGGTTTGTGGATGAAAACTATGATGTTTCATCTAATCCTCAGCCAATTCAATGTTCGGAAGCCATTACAAATCGTATTGATATTGCTAAATATCTTGAGCAATATTGCACAGTTAATTTGTCGGATTATGATTGCTCGCAATATGAACCAGAGAGTTTTGATGTTATTTATTTGCGTGTACCAAAATCTAAAGCATTGTTGAATCATTCAGTATTGCAAGCGATGCATTTATTAAAACCAAAAGGGCGGTTAATTTGCGTTGGTTTTAATGATGAGGGTATTAAAAATACCCTTAAGAAAATTGAGAAAGCATTTGGTGAATTGGTTGAGCAAGAATTATTAGGTAAAGGCTTAAGAATTGCGGAATTTGCATTAATTAATCCTCAGCCAGATCAGATGGAAGATCGTGAATATTCAACAATTAAAACTGTTGCTAATGATTTATCATTAAATCTATCGAGTAAAGCAGGTATTTATGGTGCTGAAAAAGTAGATCAGGGTAGCTTGTTATTGTGCGAAGCTGTTTTACAGCATTATGCTGAAATAACAGCAGAGAAAGTTCTAGATATCGGTTGTGGTAATGGCTTAATATCTTTAGTGCTTGCAAAGCAATTCAAAACGAGCGAATTCATTGCAACAGATAACAGTATAACTGCAACTACATTGTGTGAATTGAACTTTCAAAATAATGAAGTGAAAGGTTCTGTTGTTTTGGATGGTTGCGCAGAAACTTTAGCCTCTAAGCAATTTGATTTGATAGTAAGTAATCCACCTTTTCATCAGGGGTTTGATACTTCTGAAGATTTAACTGTACGATTTCTAGCTGCAACAGAGCGTTTGTTGACAAAGAAAGGTGAAGCTTGGTTTGTTATGAATCGTTTCTTAAAAATTGAATCATTATCTAAGAGAACTTCATTAAGGCTTGATTTAATGAGTCAATGTCAACAATTTAAAATTTTGAGATTAAGAAAGTAATTTAATTTTTTAAGTATTTTGATTAAAAAATAAACCCCGAACTATTAAGCTCGGGGTTTATTTTATTTAAATTTTTTTAAATTAAGTATTAATCTTTTTTAGGGCCTGCTTTAACTAAAGATGCGCCTAAATCTGTATCAGTATAGCGAGCAAAGTTAGCCACAAAACGACCAGCTAAGTCTTGTGCTTTTACTTCCCACTCAGATTCTGTTGAGTAAGTTTTACGTGGATCTAATAATTTAGCATCAACATTTGGTAATTCTGTTGGCATTTCTAAGCCAAAAATTGGCAATGTTGCTGTTGGCAATTGATCAATTTCACCACTCAAAATAGAGTTGATGATTGTGCGTGTGTCTTTCAAAGAAATACGCTTGCCAGTACCATTCCAACCAGTATTAACTAAGTATGCTTCTGCGCCTGATTCTTGCATTCTCTTAACCAATACATCTGAGTATTGAGTTGGGTGAAGCAATAAGAACGCTGCACCAAAACACGCTGAGAATGTTGGTGTTGGCTCAGTGATACCACGTTCTGTACCTGCAACCTTTGATGTAAAGCCAGACAAGAAGTAGTATTGAGTTTGTTCAGGTGTTAATTTTGATACAGGTGGGAATACACCAAATGCATCAGCTGTTAAGAAAATTACTTTCTTAGCAGGACCAGCTTTAGAAATTGGTTCAACGATGTTTTCAATGTGATTGATTGGGTAAGAAACACGTGTATTCTCAGTTTTTGAACCATCATTGAAATCAATTGTGCCATCTTCTAATACAACAACGTTTTCTAACAATGCATCACGGCGGATTGCACCATAGATTTCTGGTTCAGCAGCACCAGACAAGTTGATTGTTTTAGCGTAGCAACCACCTTCAAAGTTGAATACACCATCATCATCCCAACCATGTTCATCGTCGCCGATTAATTCACGATTTGGATCTGTTGATAATGTAGTTTTACCCGTACCAGAAAGGCCGAAGAATACTGCAACATCACCATCTTTACCAACGTTAGCAGAGCAGTGCATTGAAGCAATGCCTTTCAATGGTAATAAGTAGTTCATCACAGAGAATAAACCTTTCTTCATTTCACCGCCGTACCAAGTACCACCGATCAATTGGATATTTTCTGTTAAGTTGAACGCTACAAAGTTTTCTGAATGTAAACCATGCTCTTTCCAGTTAGGATCTGAGCATTTTGCACCATTCATTACTGTGAAGTTAGGTTCAAATTCTGCTAATTCTTCAGCTGTTGGGCGGATGAACATGTTTGTCACAAAGTGAGCTTGCCATGCAACTTCAGTAATGAAGCGCACGCTTAAACGTGTATCTTTATTTGCACCACAAAAAGCATCTACGATGAATAACTTTTTATCAGTTAGCTGGCTTGTTACAACATCTTTCAATGCAGACCATGATTCTTGTGATAAAGGATCATTATCATTCTTTACACCGCCAGTGCCATTCCACCAAACAGTATTTTCAGTTGTTTCATCTTTAACAATAAATTTGTCTTTTGGAGAACGACCAGTAAAAATACCAGTGTCCACTGCCAATGCACCTAAGTTTGTTAAGGTTGCTTTCTCGAAACCAGTTAATGATGGATCCATTTCTGCTTCATATAGCGCATCATAGCTAGGATTATGGATAATCTCCGATGCTACAATGTTCTGTGATTGCAAAAATGCCTTAATCTTGTCGATCATTTCAATCTCTCCGGGATGATTGTCAGTGTAAAGTAAAAAATATTAAAGTTCGGTATTATACTCGAATGCTACTCTTTTACTACAGCTGATTGGGTTGAATACTAAAATAACTGTGTTTTAACCTTTTGAAATTTGTGCTGGAATTTATATTTAAACTTATCCCAATAGCGCTTTACAAAGCTTGCTTTTTCAATAGTACTTTCCGCATATAATGGCGTTGTTAAGATGGTTTTATTACCGTTCTTAACAATAAATTTACCAATTGGAGCGCCTTGTTCAATCGGTGCTAATAATGGTTTTTGAACTTCAATAGATGATGTAAGTTCCGCATATTGACCACGCGGATAGGTTACATAAATATTTTTATCTGATACTAATTTCACATAATCAGAAGTACCTTCATGTACAGGTGATTCCAAAATTACTTGGTTTTGATCATATAGTTTTTTATGCTCAAAATTAAGAAATGCATAGTTGAGTAGCTCAGTTGACACTTGAGCTCTTTCTTTTTCATTGTTGGTGCCTAAAACAACAACAATTACCCTAAAACCATTACGAACTGCGCTTGATGCAAGGTTATAACCAGCTGAGCTTGTGTGGCCAGTTTTAATGCCATCTACGCTTGGGTCTGTCCATAATAAAGTGTTACGGTTTTTTTGTGTAATGTTATTCCATGTAAAAGATTTCTGTGAGTAAATCTTGTAATGGCTTGGGAAATCATTGATTAAGTGGCGAGAAAGCACAGCTAAATCATAGGCGCTACTATAATGATTGGCATGTGGTAAGCCTGAAGCATTCATAAAATTGCTGTCATTCATGCCAAGTTCTTGAGCTTTTTTATTCATTTCAATGGCAAAGATTGATTCACTGCCATGTAGATACTCGGCTAAAGCAATGGAAGAGTCATTACCTGACTGAATGACTAGCCCCAAAACTAAATCATGAACAGTCACTTTGGAGCCAGCTTCTGCAAACATGCGAGAACCTTCTTGTGATTGTGCATAAGGTGAGATTGTCACTTGTGCATCTTCTTTGATTACGCCTTTTTCAATTGCTTCTGCTACTAAGTAACTTGTCATTACTTTTGTAACACTAGCAGGTTCTAAGCGTTGGTTGCCATTATAATCTGCTAATACTTCGCCAGTATCATAATCCATGATAACCCATGCTTTAACTGGTAAATTAACAGGAATAGGGGGTAGTTGTTGCGCAAAACCAGTTCCACTTGTTGAAAGAACTGAAAGGCATACTAAAAGAATTTTTTTCATGAAACTACTCTATGCTCTATGGTTGAAGATTAAAAGTTTTTGCAGAGAGCCCTTGATTCTTTAAAGAAAAAGTAGCCGCTTCTGCATCACGTTGGTTATTGTAACGATGAACAATCACTCGGTAAAATTGGCCATCATAATGTACTTCGGCAGGCAGGTTGTACGCTTGCCTGATTTGGTCTTGATAATTACTGGCATTATACTCACTGCTATAAGCATTCAGCTGTACAGTATATGATCCGTCATGGTTAGAGGGTGGAATATATGTGTTGTCATTTGTTACTTCAATTTTATCACCACGAGAATCTGAAAATGATGTTTCTATCGGTGGTGGCGTATAAGTGTGCCCATAAGCAGCTTTATTGCCACTGAGATGTTGATATGGCTGTAATGCTTCTACTTTAACCTTTGCAGTACCTTTGGCAATAACACCTAGATCTTTGGCGGCTTGATAAGATAGGTCAATGATTCTGCCTTTTGAGAATGGACCGCGGTCATCCACGCGAACATTAATGGATTTGCCATTTTCTAAGTTAGTCACTTTGACATAAGTTGGAATTGGCAATGTTTTATGAGCTGCGGAATAGTCATGCATATTATATGGTGTGCCGCTTGAAGTGCGCTTACCATGAAAATCTTTGCCGTACCATGATGCGATACCAACTTCGCTATAGCCTTTAGATGTTTCTTTGACTTTATAAGTTTCACCCATCACTTTATAGTTTTTTGGATTGCCATATTTACTCACAGGCTCTTCTTTAGGAACCGCACCATTCTTAGATGCTTTACCACCAGATTTGCTACCGCACCCAGCAATAAAGAGAGAAAAAATAATTAATAATATGAGATTGCGATTAGGCATAAATTATTTTCTTTCGTTGATAGCATTAGCTAATTGAGAAACAGCAAGTGCATACATATTAGAATGGTTATAACGTGTGATGACATAGAAATTATAGAAACCAATCCAGTATTCATTGTTGCCAGGCGAAACTTCAAATTGCATTAACGTTACAGGATTTGTTGTATTAATGGAAGTTTGAACACCTAATTGTTTCAATGTTGCTAAATTTGTTTTTGGAGGGCGAACAGGGCCACGTTGGAAATAAGGGCTAGCTGCATTAACATTAGTTACATTTACTTGTGCAATTAATTCACCATTACGTTTCCAACCATGTTTTGCTAAATAGTTAGCCACAGAACCAATAGCATCGACAGGATTGTTCCACAAATCTTTAATGCCATCACCATCAAAGTCAACTGCATAAGCCATATAGCTAGATGGCATAAATTGAGGATATCCCATTGCTCCAGCATAAGAGCCTTTAAAGCTGAAAGGATCTTGGTTCATATTGTAGGCAATCACTAAGAATTTTTGTAATTCGTTGGAGAAGAAATCTGCACGGCGAGGGTATTCAAAACTTAATGTTGATAATGCATCAACAACAGCCCAATTACCACGGTTTGCGCCATAACTTGTTTCTACGCCAATAATTGCTGTAATGACAGCAGCAGAAACCCCATATTCTGCCTCGGCACGTTGTAATGCAGCTTGGTGTTTGTGATAAAAATCAACACCACCATTGATTCTATTTTCTGTGATGAAGATTGGACGATAACGACCCCAGTTCATTTTTTCAGCAGGGCGATTCATTGCATCAATAATAGTTGGTTTAATAGATGCTTTATTCATCGTATCTGTTAACCACTGCTTATCAATCCCAGTTGTGTTATGTGTTTTTTCAATAAAACTTGCAACATCAGAACGCTTAGCAAGATTTGTTTCTGCACGCACTGAAGAAGTGGCTGGATTATTATTGTTATTAGTTTTTTGTTGAGGCGCAGCAGGGTTGCTTGTACAAGCTGAGATGAATAGGATTGTAGAACTGGCTAACCATAGATTTAGTCGTTTCACGTAGTGTATTCCTTTTCTTTTTTGGGCTCTGGGTGGGCAAAGATGCTCATTATTATACCAAACGATAGGAACAAGGTCACAATGGAAGTTCCTCCGTAGCTAATAAAGGGCAGTGGTACGCCAACGATGGGAAGTAATCCACTTACCATACCAGCATTGACAAAAATGTAGAAGAAAAAACATGAGGTAATTGCGGCACCAATTAATTTGTTAAAAGGGTCTCGTGCACAATTAATGAGATAGAATGCTCTCAAGATAATTAATAAGTATAAGCTCAATAAAATTGCAATGCCTACAAAGCCAAACTCTTCTGCTGTGATGGCATAAATAAAGTCAGTGGATGATTCTGGTAAAAATTTTAAAGAAGCTTGTGTACTATTGAGCCAACCTTTGCCATACATTCCACCTGAGCCAATAGCAATTTTGGACTGGATGATTTGATAACCTTTGCCCAATGGATCTGATTCAGGATCAAGCAAGGTTAAAATACGACCTTTTTGATATTCTTGTAATCCAAATTCCCATACCATCGGCAAGGCAATGGCAACTAAAATGCCAGCTAAAATAATATAACGCCATTTAAGCCCACTAAAAAATATTGCTGTAATGCAGGCGAATAATATCAATAGAGCTGTGCCTAAATCAGGCTGATATAAAACTAATATGAAAGGTGCAACAGTAATAATTAAAGCTGTAATTGTTACAAAAAAGCTAGGCGGTAAATTTTTATTGCTTAAATAATAAGCAACCATCATTGGTGCGGCCAATTTCATAAGTTCTGAAGGCTGAAAGCGAATCACTTTTAGATCTAACCAACGATGTGAACCATTGACTTCTACACCAATAAAATAAATAAGAACTAATGACACAATGCTAATCATAAAGAAATATGGTGTTAAGCTTTTAATGACATAAGGTGGTGTAAAAGCAATGATTAGCATTGCAAAGATGCCAATTCCCATTCTTACGGCTTGTGCTTGTACGACAGCAAAGTTACCACCTGAAGCGCTATATAATATAGTTAATCCACAAGCACAGACAGCTAACAGTAATAAAAATAAAGTTGTGTCTAAATGAAAGAATGCGAGCAAACCTCGCGGTTTAACGGATTGAGTTGTTGTTTCTTCATAATAACTCATCATTCACCTGCTCTAACATTTGTGGATGGTGTTTGTGCTGGTGCTTTAAATCCAGACATCCAAGCATTGATGACTTCTTTTGCAAGAGGTGCTGCAACACCAGAACCAGAGTTACCATTTTCAACAAAAACAGTGACAACAATGGAAGGGTCATTGGCTGGTGCAAAAGCTGTAAACCAAGCATGGTCATGATGCTTTTTAGCTAATGCTGCTCTATTATAGACAGCATTTTGAGCGATTGATTTAACTTGTGCCGTGCCTGATTTACCTGCAATTTTATAATTAATGCCTGAACCAATGCGTCGTGCAGTACCTTGGCTGCCATGAACCACGCCAACCATACCATCAATCACTCCTTGCCAGTATTCTGGTTTGCTTACTTTAACTGGCTCAATTGGCACAGGCTCATTATTGGTTAATTCTTGTGTAGCAGGATTACGTGTTGCTTTTAGAATATGAGGAACAAAGGCTTTACCTCTTTGTGCCACAATTGCTGTTGCTTGATTAACTTGTAAAGGTGTTGTTAACCAATAACTTTGACCAATGCCAGCAGTGACCGTTTCGCCATCATACCAAGGTTGATTGAATACTTGACGTTTATAAGCAGGTGTTGGTGAAACGCCATGGCTTTCACCTAATAAATCTATGCCTGTAGGTTTGCCTAATGAGAATTGTTTTAGGTAATCAGTCATTGGCGTAATGCCTATTTTATATGCTAAATCATAGTAGTAAATATCACAGGATTGAACGAGTGATAGATAGAGATTTACTTTGCCGTGGCCCCAACGACGCCAGTCGCGGAATTTATGTTTGCTACCAGGTAGTTGATAATATCCTTGGCATGATACAGTTGATGTTGGTGTAATAATACCTTGTTCTAAGCCAGCTAGAGCAATTTGTGGTTTGATGGTTGAGCCAGGTGGATAGCGACCTTGCATTACACGATTTAAGAAAGGTTTCTCAGGATCATTATTGAGATTGCTAAAATCAGTGTGGCTAATGCCATTCACAAATAAATTGGGGTTGTAATCTGGTTTAGAGACAAATGCTAGTACCTCGCCTGTTTTAGGGTCGAAAGCAACGATTGCACCTGTATGATCACCCAACACTTCTTCGGCAATGCGTTGCAAACGGATATCTAGTGTAAGGTAAATATCTTGACCTGGCGTTGGTAGCGTTTGTTCTAATCTGCGGATAATACGACCACTTGAATTGGTTTCCACCTCTTCAAAGCCCATTGTGCCACGTAGAATGTCTTCAAAGCTTTTTTCAGCGCCTTTTTTTCCAATATGTGTGAGTGTTAAATATTGATTTTGAATATTTTTTGCTTCAATATCTTTGACGTCGTTAGCGTCAATTCTGCCAACATATCCTAATGCATGTACGGCGCTATTATATTCAGGATAATGGCGTGTTAATTGTGATGTGATTTCTACACCATCTAATTGGTAAAGATTTACTGATAATGTATGAATTTGCTCTTCCGTTAATTGTTCTTTAATTGGCACGGGTGTTTGTCGTGATGTTACACGATCAATTCGCTGATACTTATTGATCTCTTGTTCAGAGATTGGAATCCATTGAGATAAAATTTGAATAATTTCATCTGTTGGTTGAGAAATATTTTGACGAGTAATTGTGAGGTTAAATGAAGGAATATTTGTCGCTAATACAGCACCGTTGCGATCAAAAATATGGCCGCGAGTTGGTGGCATTGGAATCAACTGAATTCTATTGGAATCAGATAATGTGGAATATTTTTTGTGTAGATTGACTTGTAAATGAAATAACTGAGTTAATAGCAAGCTGAAGCATGCCAATATCAACAGTATGACAAAAAATGTTCGATTGCGAAAAATGCTCTGCAACTGTGCTTTGCTTCTTTTTTTTCGCTCAATTGTCTTTGAGAAGAATGACATAACGATTTATTTTGAAGTAATTCGTAGGATATAACATAGCTCATAAAGCAATGTATACACTAGCGGCCAAAGTAAGATTGAAGAAACAACAGAGCCAAATGTCCAAAAGTTGAAGCTTGTTGTGTGCCCAATCATGTTATTAATGATTAAAGATAAGAATATTTGTAAGATATAAAAGCCAGCAAAAGCTGCTGAGATTTCTGTAATTGAAAGTTTGGATAACCACTTCTGATTGCGTTTAGTGATGTAAGCAGTGATTGCAAAAGCTAATGCATTGATACCCAATGGATAAAGTAGTGCAATATCCATTAAAAGTCCAATAATCCAAGCTGAGCCAATACTGAATTGACTTTTAGTTGAGTAAAGCCAAAAAAGAACAATCATTAATAAGAAATGCGGGCGAAATGGTTCTAAATAATTTGATATAGAAACTAATTCTAATGTTAGGCCAAATAATATAGAAATAATAAGGGCTATATAATATCTCATGGTGCCACCTCTTTAATTGTTGTTTCAGGAGGCTGTGCAATAATAGATTTTAAGACTAAAACTTCTCTGATTTTATTCAATTCTGCTGTGGGCTTAGCTGTAATCTTTGCAAAGTGATTTGTGGGATCATGTTCAATGTTGCTGACAACTGCGACAGGGTAACCTTGAGGGAAACGTTGATCTAAACCAGATGAAATCAGCAAATCGCCAACTTTAATATCTTCTTCGATCGGGATATTTAATATATTAAGAGATTGGAAGCTGCCTGTACCTTGAGCAAGCCCACGAATACCATTACGATTTACTTGTACTGAGAAAATATGTTGAGGGTCTGAAATTAACAAAGCTTGGCTAGATAATGGACCGATATCTATAATCTGGCCAACAACGCCAGATGTATCAATAATTGGCTGATTAATTTTGACAGAATCTTGAGTGCCACGATTCAGTTCAACAATATGGCGATAAGGATTGGTGTTGGTAGAGATAATTTCTGCAATGATAGATGGATATTGCAGGTTATTCGACGAGCGTAATAATAATCTTAAGCGGCGATTTTCTGCTAGTAATGAAGCATTCTTTTGTACTTCAAATTCTAACGTGTATTGGCGATCTTGTAACTTATTAATAGTATCGATTAATTCAGCTTTATCACTGAACCAGATTTTCAGATTTTTGCCTGCAGAACTAGGTAATTCTGCTAATAGTTTAATCGGATAGATTCCTGTATTAACAAAAGATTTTGCAGGTTTTGTATAATCTGTTCTTGCATCTACATATAATAAAACGATAGAAAACAGAGCAACCAAAACCATTTTAATAGTTAGGATGCTCTGAGTTGGTAATAACTGCTTTTTCTGTGTGGATACAGTATGCATCGAGGTCTATTCGAGTGCAAAAGCATTTAGGCCATATAAACCTTGCATTTCCAATGCTTTGCCACCGCCACGTACAACACATGTTAATGGATCATCTGCTATGATTGCATCTAAGCCTGTTTCTTCAGAGATTAATTTATCAATATTGCGTAGCAATGCACCACCGCCTGTAATTACAATGCCTCTTTCAGAAATATCAGCGGCTAATTCTGGTGGAGTTTGTTCCAGTGCCAAACGAACAGCACTGACGATGCCTTGTAATGGCTCCATTAATGCTTCTAAAATTTCATTAGAAGTTAATGTGAATGTGCGAGGAATGCCTTCGCTTAAGTTACGACCACGCACTTGAGTTTCTAGTACTTCATTCAATGGGTAAGCCGTGCCTATATCTTGTTTGATGCGTTCTGCTGTTGGCTCACCAATCAACATGCCATAGTTACGACGAACATATTGAATGATTGCTTCATCAAAGTGATCGCCACCAATGCGGATAGAGTTGGCATATACAATCCCTGTTAATGAAATTACTGCAACTTCTGATGTGCCGCCGCCGATATCTAAAATCATTGATCCTGCTGCTTCATGTACAGGAATGCCTGCACCTAATGCTGCTGCCATTGGTTCAGGAATTAGTTTAACTTCTAATGCACCTGCTGTTTCTGTAGCTTCTTTGATGGCACGTTTTTCAACATGTGTAGCACCAGATGGAACGCAAACAATGATGCGAGGAGTTGGGCGTACAAATGCGCGTTTTTGCAATACGCGACCAATAAAATTGCCTAACATGTCTTCTGTACGTTCAATGTCAGCAATAACACCATCTTTAAGAGGGCGGTAAGCTTCAATGCCATCAGGTGTTCTACCTAACATACGTTTTGCTTCATGACCAACAGCTGCAACTCTTTCGCGTCCTGTCTTTTTATCTTTTTCCATCGCAACAACTGATGGCTCATTTAAAACGATGCCTTGTCCACGAACATATATAAGAGTATTGGCTGTCCCTAGGTCGATTGAAAGGTCACATGAAAAAAGAGACTTTAGTCGTTTTGGTATCATAATTAGTCCATCTGCCATTAGGTTAGGTTTAAAGTAAGAGAGCCATTTTACATGGTTTTATGGGAATATAAACTATGTGTGCTATAAAAAAAAGTCACAATGCGTTAGTATACAGCACAATATATATATCGCTCGTTAATGTAAAGGTCGTTTATGAAAAAGAAAATGATTGCTGGTAACTGGAAAATGAATGGTGATACTGCTTCAGCTGTAGAAATTGTTGCAGGTATTTTAGATGCTGCGAATGCAAGTAGTCATGATGTAGTAATTGCTCCGCCATTTGTTTACTTGTCCTCTGTTGAGGAAAAAATCTCTGGTTCTAAAATTTGTTTAAGTGCACAAAACTTAGCTGATCATGAATCTGGTGCTTTTACAGGTGAAATTTCAGCAAAAATGATCTCGGATGTCGGTTGTTCTTATGTTTTAGTTGGGCATTCTGAGCGTAGACAAATGTATGGCGAAACCAACTCTATGGTTGCTCAAAAAACAGCCTTGGCATTATCGAATGGACTAGTTCCTATTTTATGTGTTGGCGAGACATTAGAAGAGCGAGAAAGCAATCAGTGGAAAGATATAATTTTAGCTCAATTGGAAGCTGTAGTTGCTCATTGTGGTATTGAAATGTTTCAAAAGGTCGTTGTTGCATATGAACCAGTATGGGCGATCGGTACAGGCAAATCTGCAAGTGCTGAAATCGCAAATGAAGTGCATGAGTTTATTTACTATACATTAACTAGTAAAAGTGATAATATCCGCCCTTCATTAAAAGTTCTTTATGGTGGAAGTGTAACTGCTGATAACTCGGCGCAATATATGTCTCAGGATTATATTGATGGAGTTTTGGTAGGTGGTGCTTCTTTAAAACCAAGTGTGTTTTCGGAAATTATCCGAAGCGTAGAGTAAATTTGAAGGTCTAATATGGTATTAACAACAATCATTACAGTAATACATGTTTTGGTAGCAGTTGCTATTATTTGTTTGGTTTTAGTGCAGCATGGTAAAGGTGCTGATGCTGGAGCTGCGTTTGGTAGCGGTGCTTCAGGTACAGTATTTGGTGCGGCGGGTAAAAGTAATTTCTTGGCTAAATTAACTAAGTGGATGGTTGTTGTGTTCTTTGTGACAAGCTTTTCTATGATGGTTTTATATGGTAAAGCCGCAACGATACAAACAGAAAGTGTATTGGATGCACCTGCAACATCATTGGTTCCAAATATTGATGATGCAAAATAAATCTCGTACATAAAATGTACAGACAAAAAAAATAATTAAGATATACTATTGAAATTCATTGCCGGCGTGGTGGAATTGGTAGACACGCTACCTTGAGGTGGTAGTGCTGAAAGGCTTCCCGGTTCAAATCCGGGCGTCGGTACCATAATAATAAATATATGGATGTATCCTTATGGCTTTAGATAATCGGAAAGAAGTCGACTACAATTGGGTAGGTCGAGACAAGCTGGGGAATCGCGTTGAAGGAACCTTGAAAGGTTCCTCTCCAACAAAAGTTAGAGCATTGCTTAATGCTCAAGGTATTCAGCCGTTAAAAATTGTTAAAGCAAAAGTTAAAAAAGGCAAGGGCGGTAAAGTCAAGCCTGAAGATATTATGTTATTTACCCGGCAGCTTGCAACGATGTTACAGGCTGGTCTGCCGTTATCTGAAGCTTTAGCTATGCAGGCATCAGGTGCGGGTAAAATTGCATTAAGTGAGTTGTTATATGCTGTTAAAGCTGATGTGGATCGCGGTGGTGGTTTATCCAACGCTTTGGCTAAGCATCCATTTGTATTTGATCGTACATATACTGGTTTAGTTGCAGCGGGCGAGCGCTCAGGTACATTAGAGAAAATTTTGTCTCAATTGGCGGACTTTCTTGAAAAAAATAGCAAAATTAAGAAAACAATTAAAAAGGCCTTAGTTTATCCAATTATTGTAATTTGTATTGCTTTAGGTATTACAGCTTTAATTCTTTGGAAAGTTGTGCCTGTGTTTGCAGATATGTTTAAAGAGCAGGGGCGTGAATTACCAGGGGCGACGCAGTTTGTTGTAAATCTCTCAGAAGGTATTCGCTCTTGGGGCTTTGTTTATACTGTTATGGGAATAGGTGTCTTTGTTTTCCTATTTAAACGAGTGCTGAGAACTAATCAGGCATTTAAACGTAAATTTGACCAGCAAGTTTTAAAATTACCAGTCTTTGGAAATTTGATCGTATTATCTAACAGTGCAAACTTTGCGAGTACATTATCGACTATGTACGAAGCAGGCACACCTATTATTGCGTCATTGAACACAGTAGCAAATTCCACGAGCAATACAGTCTTTCAGGATGCTATTGAAAAAATCAAAGGCAATGTTGCGATTGGTCAAGAATTAAACTTTGCAATGCGCCAATCTAAAATGTTTCCAGATATGGTGAGTTATATGATTGGCATTGGTGAAAAATCTGGTAACTTATCAGAAATGCTGAATAAAGTTGCTGAGTTATACATGGAAGATATTGATAATGCTGTTGGAGCAATGATGTCATTGATTGAACCTATTTTGATTGTAATCTTAGGTTCATTGGTGGGTGGCATTGTTGTTGCAATGTATTTACCATTATTCAGTATGGCAGAGGGCACCTAGTTTGATGATAGAACCAACGGTTTTTATTTATTGCGTTGTTTTTATTTTAGGAGCTGCCATTGGCAGCTTCCTTAACGTAGTGGCTTATCGTTTTCCAAAGATTTTGTTTGATAATAACTATAAGCTTATTTCTGAATTTTTGATAGAAGAGTCACAAAAACCGCAGCGTTTTTTAAGTGGTATAAAGTTATTAGATAAGTTATTGGCCCGAAAAGACGCTACATCACTATTAAAAAAAAATGAGATATTACCAGAGCAAGGGTTGTGGTATTTATCTAAGCCACAATCATCATGTCCTAATTGCAATCATAAAATTAAGTTCTATGAGAACATTCCTGTTTTAGGATGGTTGTTTCTCAAAGGCAAATGTTCAGGTTGTCATCAAAAAATTTCTGCTCAATATCCAATTATTGAGTTTCTAACAGGCTTATTGTCCGTCTTAGTGGTTTATAAATTAGGTTTAAATATTGAAGCATTATGCTTTGTGTTTTTTACTTGGATCATAATCTCCCTCACTTTAATTGATTTAGAGTTTCGTATTCTACCTGATGAATTAACAAGTCCTATGATTTGGCTGGGATTGATTTTAAGCTATTTTGGTTTGATTTCTGTGTCATTTAAAGCTGCATTCTTAGGTGTAATTATTGGTTATCTATCTTTGTGGGCAATTAATCAATTGGCTTTGTTAATTTTGAAAAAAGAAGGCATTGGTGCTGGAGATTTTAAATTATTGGCAATGATCGGTGCATGGCAGGGTGTTGGTAATTTATTTAATGTCATACTAATTTCTTCAATTGCAGGTGCTATAGTTGGAATTATTGTGCAAATTTTACGCAAAAAAAAAGATAATCAAGATGATGCGATTCCATATGGACCATTTCTTGCGCTCGGCTCACTGATTGTTTTATTGTGTGATTTAAATGCCGAATCATTTTTCTATCTTGCTAGATAATGAAAAATAATATTGTATTAACTGGCGGTATTGCTTCAGGTAAAACATTTGTATCTGATTATTTAGCAACTTTAAATGCAAATGTTGTTGATACAGATGTTATTGCTCGATCATTGTTAATGCCAAATCAGCATCGATATTCAGATATAGCTTTAAACTCAGTACATGATTGCTTCGGTGATCTAGTTTTTGATGACGGTGTTTTAAATAGAAAAAAGTTGAGAGAAATAATTTTTAGTAATAGTGATGCTAAAAAACAATTAGAAAGCATTATGCATCCTTTAATTCTGAAAGTTGTTCAAGAGGATTTATTGGTGGATCACGGGTTATATAATGTGATTTCCGTACCATTATTACATGAGAATTCCCCTTATTTATTATTAGCCAATCAAGTCTTGGTTATTGAGGTTGATCCTGATGTGCAGTTGCAACGTGTTATGGATCGAGATCAGATTGATGAGCAATTAGCAAAAAGTATTATTGCATCCCAGGTGAGCAATCAAGAGCGCCGTAATTTAGCCAATACAATTATTGTAAATACCAACGAATTACACACTCGAAATATATTGAAACAATTAGATAAACAGTATAGTCTAGCTCCATTCTAAGAGGGTACGGTGAAATAGTTTATGGTTTATGAATTTCCATTGAGTGAAGGCGTTCGTCGCTTATTAAGAGCTGAAATGCTGTTTAAACAAAGTAAGGCGCACATTGAATATGATGACCCGTACAGCACCATTGCTGCGCTTGCTGCTTTAGTGGATTTAGTTGAGATTATTTCAAAAAACAACTTAAAAATAGAAATGATTAAGCAGCTAGAAAAATTGCAGTTTAAAGAAGAAGTGACTGATGATCAGCGATTGGTGATTAAGGATTTAACACAAAACCTTGTTTTTGGCAGCGTTAAAACATTTGATGAAATTAAAGAAAATATTTTCTTAAATGTCATTCGCCAACGATTAAAAGTGATGGGTGGTATTGGAAGTTTTGATTTGCCAAATTTACACCATTGGTTGAGATTTTCGCATGAATTGCGCGGTGAGCATATCGAGCGTTGGTTTTCTTTATTTGAGCCAACGGAAAGGGCATTAACATATTTATTATCTGTATTGAGACAAATGAAAGATGAAGAAGTGTGCCAGTTTAAGCAGGGATTATTTTACAAAACTGTAAAATGGGATGCGGAATTAGTTAGAATTGATGTCAAAGATGAATTAATTTACCCTGAATTCAGTGGTAATAAGCAGCAATTAAGTATTCGTTTAATGGAACCTTTTGATCCTGTTGTGCAGGTGAAAAAAGATTTGGAGATGATTGTTGAACGTTGTGGTTAAAAGAGGACATTATGAGTCAAGAAAAAAAAATAGCATTAGTGACAGGAGCAACACGTGGAATTGGCAAAGCCATAGCAGAGTCATTAGTTGCTGCTAACTATTTTGTGATTGGTACGGCAACCTCTGAAAATGGTACAGCAACTATTCAATCCTTTTTAGGTGAAAATGGTGATGCATTTGTATTAAATGTATCTGATGCAGAAAGTATTGAAAGTGTATTGAAAGCAATCTCTGAAAAGCACGGTGCTATTTCAGTGTTGGTAAATAATGCAGGGATTACAAAAGATCAATTGTTGATGAGAATGAAAGATGAAGATTGGTCTGATGTAATTACAACAAACTTAACAAGCATTTATAAGTTATCGAAAGCAGTAATGCGTGATATGATGAAGGCTCGTTTTGGACGTATTGTGAATATTACATCTATTGTAGGTGTAACAGGTAATGCAGGGCAAACAAACTACGCAGCAGCAAAAGCGGGTGTGATTGGCTTTACTAAGTCAATGGCAATCGAAGTTGCAAGTCGTGGCATTACAGTGAACTGTGTGGCACCTGGTTTCATTGATACGGATATGACAAAAGATTTACCTGAAGCAGTGAAGGAATCATTACTGAAAAGTATTCCTATGAATACATTGGGTAAACCAGAAGATATTGCCAATGCTGTTAGATTTTTAGCAGCAGAAGAAACAAGCTATATTACTGGTGAAACTATCCATGTAAACGGTGGGATGTTTATGCCTTAAAGGCAAGATGTTAAAAAGTCTTGGACTTTAGTGAACATTTTTTTTAAAATATAGATTGGTAATTTGATACCTGTTTTTTTATTAAGTTAAGGATTTTTAAAATTATGAGCGATATCGAAGCACGTGTTAAGAAGATTGTTATTGAACAACTTCAAGTAAAAGAAGAACAAGTAAACAACTCATCTTCTTTTATTGATGATTTAAGCGCGGATTCTTTAGATACAGTTGAATTGGTAATGGCTCTTGAAGAAGAGTTTGATTGTGAAATTCCAGATGAAGAAGCTGAAAAAATCACAACAGTTCAACAAGCAATTGACTACGTGACAGCAAACTTAGATAAATAATTTTATTCAATGTCATAATTTGAATAATCTGGTCAGAATTTGTCAATAGAGCGGTTCTCATAGGACGATTAAATGTCCTACGAAGCCGTTTTATTTTTTTATGGAATCAAAAAGGAATAGTTATGAAGCAGCGAGTAGTTGTCACAGGCTTGGGTATAGTTTCTGCATTAGGAAGCAGTGTAGAATTAGCTTGGACGAATATTTTAGCTGGAGTAAGTGGTGCAGCGCCAATCACTGCATTTGATGCAACTGGCTATCCTGTTACTTTTTCAGCATCCACAAAAGATTTTGATGTATCAAAATATATGAATCCAAAAGATGCAAAGCGCATGGATCTCTTTATTCAGTATGGTATTGGGGCTGCGGTTGATGCAATTAAGGATGCAGGTTTAGAGATTACAGATCAAAATGCTGATCGTATTGGTGCAATGTTGGGTTCTGGTATTGGTGGCTTGCCTGGTATTGAAGAAAACTGTGAAATTTTATTGAATAAAGGTCCAAATAGAATCAGTCCTTTTTATGTACCACGTTCAATTATTAATATGTTACCAGGCCAATTATCTATTTTGACTGGATTCAAAGGACCATCGATTTCGGCAGTAACAGCTTGTGCTTCAGGCACACATTCCATCGGCATGGCTGCAAGAATGATTGCTTACGGTGATGCGGACGTTATGATTGCTGGCGGTGCTGAAATGGCAACGACTCCCACTGGTATCGGTGGCTTTGCAGCTGCAAGAGCATTATCTAATAGAAATGACGAACCAACAAAAGCTTCGCGCCCTTGGGATAAAGATCGTAATGGCTTTGTTTTGGGTGATGGTGCTGGCGTTTTAATTCTAGAATCTTACGAGCATGCTGTGAAACGTGGCGCTCGTATTTATTGTGAATTAGTTGGTTTTGGTGCAACAAGCGATGCATACCACATTACTTCTCCGATGGAGAATGGTGAGGGTGCAGGGCGTTGTATGCAAATGGCATTGAATGATGCAAAAATGAATGTAGATGCTGTGGATTATATCAATGCACATGGCACATCAACGAAATTGGGTGATATGGCGGAGCTAACTGCTGTGAAATCTATCTTTGGCGAGCATGCATATAAATTAGCAATGAGCTCCACAAAATCTATGACTGGCCATTTGTTGGGAGCAGCTGGTGGTATTGAAGCTGTTTTTGCAGCTTTATCTATTCGTGATAATGTCGCACCACCGACAATTAATTTAGATAATCCCGATGAAGGTTGTGATCTAAATCTTGTGCCGCATACGCCACAAGAGAGAAAAATTGATGTTGCGATTTCAAATTCATTTGGTTTTGGTGGTACAAATGGTACGTTAATCTTCCAAAGAGTTAACAGTTAATGAAGCTTTTAAATTACCTCAAGAAAGTGCTGCTTTTCTTTGTTAAGTATGTGCTCTCTCGAGCGATTCTTTTAGTATTATTTCTAGGCCTATTTATAGGCCTTGCTCAATTTGGCTATAATTTTTTAAATTATATGAAATCCCCCATGTTAGCGGATGATAAAAGTATTTTAATTGATGTAAAATCTGGGATGAATGCTGATTCAGTATTACGTGAATTAAAATCTGAGCTACCAAATACTAACACCAATTTTTTAAAGATTTACGGTCGTTTAACAGGTACGTTGAGCGATATTAAAGTTGGTGAATATGAAATCACTGAAAATATGCGCCCTGCAGATTTTTGGTCAATGGTGACAAAAGGGCGAAGTGTTCAATATAACTTCACTATTGTAGATGGTTGGAACTTTAAACAAATGCGCGAAGCATTGGCAAAGTCGCCTAATGTTGTACAAACATTATCTGGAACTGAAACACCTGAAGAAATTATGACTTTAATTGGCTACGAAGGCTGGCCTTATGAAGGCTACTTTATGCCGGAAACGTATCTGTTTCCACGTGGTTATAAAGATGTAGATGTGTTGAAGCGTAGTTATGAGTCTATGCAGGGCTTTGTGAATGAGGTTTGGGAAAATCGAGATTTAGATTTACCGATTCAGAATAAGCACGAATTATTAACATTGGCATCTATTATTGAGAAAGAAACAGGTGTTGCGCATGAGCGCCCTGAGATTTCAGGGGTATTTGTGCGCCGTTTACAGAAAGGCATGCGTTTACAAACAGATCCTACAGTGATTTATGGCTTGGGTGATAAATATCGTGGCACTATTTATCGCAGTGATTTGCAGCGTGATACGCCATACAATACTTATACAAGAGATGGTTTGCCGCCAACGCCAATTGCGATGCCAAGCCTTGCGGCTGTTTATGCTGCAGCAAATCCTAAAGAAGGCGATAGCTTATATTTCGTGGCGAAAGGCGATGGCTCAGGTGAGCATGTATTCAATGCAACATTGGATGGGCATAATAAGTCAGTGCGTGAATATCGTGCGCGATTAAATAGTGGAAAATAATCATGTCAAAAAATCTTGGGCGTTTCATTACGTTTGAAGGTACAGAAGGTGCAGGTAAAAGCACTCAAATCCCAATCATTAAAGATTGGTTGATGAATCAAGGCATTAGTGTAGTCACAACTCGCGAGCCCGGTGGTACAGATCTTTCTGAAAAAATTCGCCATTTATTATTAACAGAAGATATGTGTGCTGAAACAGAGCTGTTATTGATGTTTGCAGCACGTAAAGAGCATATTGAACAAGTGATTAAACCAGCTTTGAATCGTGGCGATTGGGTTTTATGTGACCGCTTTACTGAGGCAACATATGCTTATCAAGCAGCAGGTCGAGCGATTGATCAACAATATATTGCTTATTTAGAATCTTGGTTGCAAGGTGAATTAAAGCCTAATTATACTTTTTGGTTTGATATAGAAGTAGCTGATGGTATAGCTCGTGCTAAAAAACGTCATACTTTAGATCGTTTTGAAAGTGAGCAGATAGAATTCTTTGAAAAAGTTCGTTCAGGCTATGCAAGATTAGCGGAAGAACGACCTAGTCAATTTGTTAAAGTGAATGCGGCATTATCTATTGATGATATTACAGTGCAGATTCAAACTAACTTACAGAAACTGCTATGAGTCAATCAGTGACAAAATTTGAATATTTACCTTGGTTTGAGAATCAATTGACAGAAGTGGTCAATCGTTATGATGTGAAAACATTTCCTCAATCATTATTAATTACTGGCGAGCAAGATATTGGGAAATCTATTTTTGCCAATGATATTGCGAAAAGTATTTTATGTTTAGATCGTAAAGATCAGCACGCATGCGGAAAATGTCAAAGTTGTCTGTGGATTGACAAAAATAGTCATCCTGACTTTATGGGTATTGCATCAGAAGAGAAGAGTAACTTTATTAAAGTTGACCAAATTCGTCAGTTAATACAGTTTGCGCAAATGACAAGTGAAACAGGCCGTAAAGTCATTGTTATTCATAATGCACATGAAATGAATTTGAATGCAGCCAATGCTCTATTGAAAACTTTGGAAGAGCCTGTCAATAATTGTTATTTGATTCTAGTGACGAGTTATCCTAAAAAACTACCCATTACAATTACAAGCCGTTGTCAGAGACAATTATTGTCAGTGGCAGGACAAGAAGATGTTATCTTTAATTGGTTAAAAAGTACGAGTGATGTAAATGATGAGAGTGTTTATCAGATATTAGCTCTAAGTTATGGGCGACCAATTTTGTCGCGCCAGTTTCTGTCAGAAGATGTTTTATCCATCATGAATGAGTTAAGTGTGCTCTTTGTGCGCTATTTGCAGCATAAAAGCAACTTAAATGAACTCTCTGATTTCATTGTCAAAAACTGGCACTTTTCGTCTCATCTAATTTTGTATTGGTTAATGAGTGTAGTTAAAGGTATTAATGTTCAGGATAATGTAGTTCAATCATTGGCTTATCATACGCCTACAATGTTGTTTGAGAGCTATGAATCTTTTGTGAAGATCATTGAGTTGTCATCAACAAGTGTGAAACAAGAGTGGATG
Organism: Wohlfahrtiimonas larvae; assembly: GCA_040394195.1. Classification (GTDB taxonomy): domain Bacteria; phylum Pseudomonadota; class Gammaproteobacteria; order Cardiobacteriales; family Wohlfahrtiimonadaceae; genus Wohlfahrtiimonas; species Wohlfahrtiimonas larvae_A. The sequence goes on from JBEBSR010000014.1 coordinate 29,003, forward strand.
ATTCAAGAATGGTTGATGAAACTATAAAGTTTAATTTTTTAATTAATTGAATTTAAATAATTTTCTTAAAATGGCACTAGATTTGCTATTTGTAAGCTATGTAAAAAACATATAAATAAATTTTACAGAATTACAAATAATAACTAATAGCATCTCCACTTCAGCCCACATCCATTGGATGTGGGTTTTTTTATGTTTTTTTGTAATTGTGATATTGCTGTACTCGAAGAGATTTTATAAAGTGACCATCTGAGTCATATTTACAAAAATAATCTTCATTTGAAGTTTAGTGATGCTATTAAATACAGCAACTAAAAATATAAGTAATTGATTTTGATGTATATTTATTGTTTTGGCATATGTATTGCTTTAACTTAGGTGTCACTAGACAATAATAATTAATTTTTGGAGAGAAAATTATGTTACAGAAAGGTTTTACATTAATCGAGTTAATGATCGTTGTTGCTATCATCGGTATTTTATCAATGTTTGCATTACCAGCATACCAAGATTACACTAAGCGTACTTATGTATCAGAAGGTATGGCGTTGGCTACAGCTGCTAAATTAGCTGCAACAGAAGTGTTTTCTACTTCTGGTGTTTGGCCTACAGATAATGGGAAAGCTGGTATTGCTGATCCTGAATTAATCACAGGTCAATCTGTATTAGCAGTTCAAATTGTTGATGGTCCATCTTACGCATTTAATACTGAGAACCCTGTGCCAACAGGTGCAACTGCAGGTACTGACACAGACGTATCTAACATCGTTATTCACTATAATAATAAAGTAGTAGGTGGTTCAACTCAGCCAGCATATTCAGCTGTTGCTTCTGGTGGTGCTCCTGGTGCTAATAACTTGGTAATTGTTCCTGTATTGGTTGATGATGCTGAACAACAAGGTTCTGTTAAATGGGCATGTCAAGTTGGTGGTGCTGGTGCTGATATCGCTAAAAAATGGTTGCCTGCTAACTGTCGTTCAGAAGAAGCATAATAATTTGTAAGAATATTAACCCCCCGCTTGCGGGGGTTCTTTTTGCCTATAATATTTGTGCAATTAAAGGAAATGCCTTTTTAAATAATCAATTTCATCTCTTACTTTGGCTGCTTCTTCAAATTCTAAATTCTTCGCATGTTCCATCATCTGTTTTTCTAGTGCTGCAATTTTCTTGGTGACAGTTTTCGGGTCTTTAATTTGATTTATATCAATATCCGATGTCCAGTTTTGTCTATCATCATCATTATCCTCAATATCACGGGCTTCGCTCATAATATCTGATACTTTCTTATGGACAGTTTTGGGTGTTATGCCATGCAGTTCATTGTATTCTTCTTGTTTTGCTCTGCGTCGTTCTGTTTCGCCAATCGCTGCTGCCATTGCTTTAGTAATTTTATTAGCATAGAGAATTGCTTTACCTTCTGAATTACGTGCCGCTCGGCCGATGGTTTGGATTAATGATCTTTCTGATCGTAAGAACCCTTCTTTATCAGCATCCAAAATAGCAACTAATGAAACTTCAGGAATATCCAAGCCTTCACGTAGTAAGTTAATGCCCACTAAAACATCAAATACGCCTAAACGAAGATCACGTAAAATTTCCATGCGTTCCACTGTATCAATATCAGAATGGAGATAGCGAACTTTTACTTGATGCTCGTTTAAGAAGTCTGTGAGATCTTCACTCATGCGTTTTGTTAATGTTGTGATCAATACTCGTTCGCCTTTGGCAACACGTTTATAGATTTCACTTAATACATCATCCACTTGTGTATCAGCTGGGCGAACTTCCAAAATAGGATCCAATAATCCCGTAGGGCGCACAACTTGTTCTGCTATATTGTCTGCATTGTCTGCCTCATAAACGCTTGGTGTTGCAGAAACGAATACAGATTGTGGCATGAGTTTTTCAAATTCATCGAATCTTAATGGACGATTATCTAAAGCTGAAGGCAAACGAAAACCATAAGTGACTAAGTTTTCTTTACGTGATCGATCACCTTTATACATTGCACCCAATTGTGGAATGGTTACATGAGATTCATCGATGAAAAGTAGTGCGTTGGCAGGTAAGTAATCAAATAGTGTTGGTGGAGCATCACCTGAATTTCTACCTGATAAATAACGTGAATAGTTTTCGATGCCTTGGCAATAGCCTAACTCTACAATCATTTCGATATCGAATCGTGTGCGTTGCTCTAATCTTTGCGCTTCCACTAATTTATCATTGGCACGGAGATATTGTAGTTGTTGAACTAGTTCTGCTTTAATTTCATCAATGGCTGCCAATAATGTTTCTCTTGGTGTGACATAATGACTCGATGGATAAATTGTTAAACGGGGTACTTTGCGTTCAACATGACCAGTTAATGGATCAAAAAAGCTTAATCGCTCCACTTCATCATCAAAGAGTTCAATGCGAACAGCATATCGTTCGCTTTCCGCAGGGAATACATCAATCACATCACCACGAACTCTAAAGTTACCACGCTCAAGTACAACATCGTTTCTTGTGTATTGTAGTTCAGCTAAACGCTGTAGAATACTGCGTTGATCAATTACTTCGCCCACAGAAAGATGTAAAATCATCTTCATGTAATGATCTTTATCACCTAAGCCATATATGGAAGAAACTGTCGCGACAATGATTGTATCATTGCGTTCTAAAATTGCCTTGGTCGCGGATAATCGCATTTGTTCAATGTGATCATTGATCGAAGCATCTTTTTCAATATAAGTATCTGATGCTGCAACATAAGCTTCAGGTTGATAGTAATCATAGTAGGATACAAAGTATTCCACAGCATTATTAGGAAAGAACTCTTTCATCTCGCCATATAATTGCGCAGCCAATGTTTTGTTGGGCGCAAGAATAATTGCAGGGCGCTGTGTCTGTGCAATGATATTGGCCATAGTAAAAGTTTTACCAGAGCCAGTTACGCCTAATAATGTTTGTGATGATAATCCATTTTCTAAACCATTCACTAAACTTTGAATGGCGGTAGGTTGATCACCTGCAGGTTTGTAGTCACTTTTTAGCTCAAATACGTTCATTTTTAATAAATATTTAATAACAGAGATTGAATTTTAATGGAGGCGCCACCATTGATAAACAAGTGTGAAATTTTAAATTGTATGATTTAAAAAATCAGTTACGATGGTACAGTTTACCAGTCGTTATCTAAAAATTATTTTGGAGTCGTTATTATATTATGTCACATTCCCAAGAAATTCATCAGCGTCCAATTATTGCGATTCGTGATTTAGTGGTATTTCCAACATTAACAGTGCCACTTTTGATTGGTCGCCCGCTTTCTATGGGCGCATTGCAAGCAGCCGAAGATTTTAATAATGAAGTGTTGCTCGTGACTCATATCTCTATGGATAGCGAAATTGTAGACATGGAAAATGTTTACGGTACAGGTGTTATTGGTCGTATTATTCAAAAAGTTCAAATTGAAGACGGCACATATAAAGTGCTTGTGGAAACAGATGAGCGTATTAAATTGCATGCGATTAATAAAGTGGTGGCAGATGATAGCGAAGAAGATCTAGATTACTGTATTGCTGATTATTCATTAGAACCAATCGAAGAAGATTTATCAGAAAATTTATCTAAAGTTTATGGCAATGTGATTCGTAATTTATTCAATAATATCTCAACGCTCACAAAAATCCCTGAAGATTTATTGAAAAATATCAAGCATGAAGATGACTTGAAACAGTTGGCAATTAAAGTCATTAATTATTTACCAGTTTCAATTGCAAAAAAACAAGAGGTTTTAGAAGAACCAGCTTTGGGGCAATTGGTGAAAAATTTAGTTTCACAATTAACTTATGAAGTAGATGTTTTAGAAACACAAAACCGTATTCAAGCTTCTGTACAAAAGCAAATGAGCAAAAATCAGCGCGAATATTATTTGAATGAGCAAATCAAAGCAATTCGTACTGAATTGGATGATTTGAATGAATCTGGCTTATCTGAATTGGATCAGTTAGAAGAAAAAATTCTTGATGCAAAAATGCCAAAAGAAGCGGAAGAAAAAGCTTTAACAGAATTGAAGCGTTTAAAATCTATGCCAGCAATGTCATCAGAAGGCACAGTTGCGCGTACTTATATTGATTGGTTGTTGAAAATGCCATGGAACAAACGTTCACGTTTAAAATATGACATTGTGAAAGCGGAAGATCGTTTAGATCAAGATCACTCTGGTTTAGAAAAAGTTAAAGAGCGCATTTTAGAATATTTGGCAGTAACGAATCATACGAAAAGTGTGAAAGGTAATATTTTATGCTTAATTGGCCCGCCGGGTGTTGGTAAAACAACATTGGCACGTTCAATTGCAGATGCAACTGGTCGTGAATTAGTTCGCATGAGCTTGGGCGGTGTGCATGATGAATCAGAAATTCGTGGTCATCGTCGGACTTACATTGGCGCATTGCCAGGTAAAATTGTACAAATGTTGTCTAAGGCTAAAACTAAAAATCCATTAATGCTATTGGATGAAATCGACAAAATGGGCTCAGATTACAAAGGTGATCCTGCGCACGCAATGCTGGAAGTTTTAGATCCTGAGCAAAACTCAACATTCAATGATCATTATTTAGATGTAGATGTAGATTTGTCTGAAGTGATGTTCATTGCAACAGCAAATAGCTTTAATATTCCTGGTCCATTGCGTGATCGTATGGAAATCATCGAATTATCAAGCTATACAGAGCTTGAGAAATTAGATATTGCAAAAAACTATTTGTTGCCAAAGCAGTTGAAAGAGCACAAGTTGAAAGAAGATGCGATCAAAGTTTCTGATGCAATCATGTTGGATATCATTCGTTTATATACGAAAGAAGCGGGCGTGCGTTCTTTGGATCGTGAAATTGCGAAAGTTTGCCGTAAAGTGATCAAAGAGATCATGAAGAAATCTGATGGAAAGAAGGGCAAAGCTGCAACTAAAGTGAATGATCATAAGCCTGTAACGCTAACGAAAAAAATGTTGGAGTCATACTTGGGCGTTCCACGTTTCCGTTTTGGCGTGAAAGAGAAAGAAGATCAAGTAGGTTATGTGAATGGTTTAGCTTGGACGCAAATGGGCGGCGAATTGTTGGGCATTGAAGTTGAAGTGATGCCAGGTAAAGGTAACTTAATCACGACAGGTAGTTTAGGTGATGTGATGAAAGAATCTATGCGCACAGCAATGAGCTTGATTCGCTCTCGTGCTAAATCTTATGGTTTAGCACATGATTTTGCTGATAAATTGGATATTCACGTGCATGCACCAGAAGGTGCTGTGCCAAAAGATGGTCCAAGTGCTGGTGGTGCAATTACTGTTGCAATTTTATCCGCATTATTGAATCAAGCAATTCGTTCTGATATTGGTATGACAGGTGAAGTGACATTGCGTGGAAACATCTTGGCAATCGGTGGATTGAAGGAAAAATTGTTGGCAGCAGCACGTGCAGGATTGAAAACAGTTCTGATCCCTGAAGAAAATATCAAAGATTTAGAGGATATTCCTGTTGAAATTAAGAAGCAATTAACCATCATTCCAGTGTCACATTTCGATGAAGTGATTCAGCACTCTTTCGTGAAAAATATCGAAAAAAATGATGAATTTCAAAGGTATAATGCATTGGAGGACTTTTCAGTACCTATGAGCAACATCAAGAGTACAGAGAAACACTGCTAAAATTTCTTGACTACCTAGGAATTGCAACGTATAAAGCATATTGTATCCCCTAAAAGCTGGGGATCAGTATGTTTGAACTTGTATATAATAACTAGGTAGGTAATTTATGAATAAAACAGAACTAATTGCAGCAGTTGCAGAAAAAGCAGACATCAGTAAAGTAGCAGCAGCTAAAACAGTTGATGCAGTGATGGAAACAGTTAAAGAAACTTTGAAAAATGGTGACAGCGTTACTTTAATCGGTTTCGGTACTTTCTCAGTACGTGATCGTGCAGCGCGCGTTGGCCGTGACCCACGTAATCCAGAAAAAACAATTCAGATCAAAGCATCTAAAGTACCAGCATTCAAAGCAGGTAAAGGCTTGAAAGATGCAGTAAATGGTCCAGATGCTAAAAAAGTAGCTAAGAAGAAGTAATTGCTTCTCAAAGAACTCTAAGTCAGATGTGATTTAGAGTTTTTTTATATGTAGATGATGTTGTCGTACTGTAGTTATTTGCTGAAAAAAATAAATATAAGGTGGCCATTATGGTTGTATCATCAGAAAACAAACTTGCGAAACATGCAATATGGATCGCAATAGCAATATTAGGGGCATTTAGCCTCGGTTATGTCGCCTTGAATCGTGGCGAAACAATTAATGCAATGTGGGTATTAGTTGCATCAGTCTGTATTTATCTCATTGGTTATCGTTATTATGCGTTATATATTTCTAATAAAGTTTTAGGAGTTGATAAAACTCGTTTAACGCCAGCATATCGCCATAATGATGGTTTGGATTTTGTTCCAACTCGTAAATCTATTCTATTTGGCCACCACTTTGCAGCAATTGCAGGTGCAGGGCCATTGGTCGGACCAGTATTAGCTGCGCAAATGGGATATTTGCCAGGTATGCTCTGGTTATTAGCAGGTGTTGTATTTGCTGGCGCAGTACAAGACTTTATGGTTTTATTTGTTTCTACTCGCCGTGATGGTAAATCATTGGGTGAACTCATTAAAGGTGAGATGGGAACAATTCCAGGAATCATTGCTTTAGTTGCTTGCTTTATGATTATGATTATCATCTTAGCAGTATTGGCAATGATTGTTGTTAAAGCATTAACTCATAGTCCATGGGGTACATTCGCAGTTGCCTTTACAATTCCATTAGCTGTTTTTATGGGATTGTATATGCGCTATATCCGCCCAGGTAAAGTCATGGAAATTTCTATTGTTGGCTTTATTTTACTCGTGCTTGGTATTATTTATGGTCAAGATGTTGCAGCGCATCCAGTGATGAAAGAGTGGTTTGATTTATCAGGCGTTGGTTTAACATGGGCATTAATTATTTATGGTTTCATTGCAGCTGTATTGCCTGTTTGGTTATTATTAGCACCACGTGATTATCTCTCAACATTCTTAAAAATTGGTGCGATTTTTGCATTGGCAATTGGCATCGTTGTAATCATGCCAGATATGAAAATGCCTGCAATTACTAAGTATGCAATTGAAGGTAATGGCCCAGTTTGGTCAGGTGATTTGTTCCCATTCTTGTTCATTACAATCGCTTGTGGTGCTGTGTCTGGTTTCCATGCATTGATTTCATCAGGCACAACACCAAAAATGCTTGAAAATGAAGATCAAGCAGCATTGATTGGTTATGGTGGTATGTTGATGGAATCATTCGTTGCAATCATGGCTTTGATTTCAGCAGCGATCATTGATCCAGGTGTTTATTTTGCGATGAACAGCCCAATTGCTTTCTTAAACCCTACGGGTATGGAAGATTTAGTATTAGCAGCATCTCAAACTGTAAGTAGTATTGGCTTCCAAATCACGCCTGAAGATCTTCGTCAAATTGCTAAAGATGTGGGTGAAGAAAGTATTATTTCTCGTGCAGGTGGTGCACCAACATTAGCGGTTGGCATGGCAACGATTTTACATGGTGCAATCGGTGGCCTTGTCTCTATGTCATTCTGGTATCACTTTGCGATCTTGTTCGAAGCATTGTTCATATTGACAGCGGTAGATGCTGGTACTCGTTCCGCGCGTTATATGTTCCAAGGCTTATTAGCAATTATCCATCCATCTTGGGGTAAGACAGATTTCTTACCTGCAAACTTAGTAGCAACGGGCATCGTAGTTTCAGCTTGGGGTTACTTCTTGTATCAAGGTGTTGTGGATCCATTAGGTGGTATCAATACATTATGGCCATTATTTGGTATTGCAAATCAGATGTTAGCGGCAATTGCGTTAATGTTATGTGCGGCAGTATTGTATAAGATGAAACATCAACGTCATGTTTGGGTTGCGATTTTCCCAACAGGATGGTTATTGCTAGCAACAATGTGGGCAGGTGCAGAGAAAGTATTCTCATCAGATCCTAAAGTAGGTTTCTGGGCAACTGCGGATAGCTTACAAGCTAAATTCATCGATGTACCATTTGTACCACAAGGTACTTTCAAATCAGTAGAGCAAGTTCAACAAGTTATTTTTAATAACAACTTGAATGGTGGTTTAACATTGTTCTTCATGATTGTTGTGGTTGTATTAGGTTTCTATTCTGTGAAAACTGCTTTGGCTGGATTGAGAAATCCTAAACCAACAGCGAATGAAGTTCCTTATGAACCATTCCCAGAAAAAATGCCTGCATCACATTAATGTGTAATATTTCAGGCTAATCTTAGGATTAGCCTGAATTTTATAGAAGGAGGTTTTAGATGTTTAATAAATTAGCTAAAGCTGGTAAATATCTCGGTCAAATGGCCAACTTAATGGTTGGAATTCCTGATTATGATAATTATGTTCAACACATGAAATTGAATCACCCTGATAAAACACCTATGACTTATGAAGAGTTCTTCAGAGAGCGCCAAGATGCGCGTTATGGTGGTAAAGGCGGATTTAAGTGTTGTTAAATAAGGTTTAAAAAGGCGAGATAATGTTACCAGTTACAATATTGACGGGATTTTTAGGTTCAGGCAAAACAACTTTTATTAATTATCTTTTGACCAATAATCAAGGTGAAAAGCTTGCAATTGTTGAAAATGAATTTGGTGAAGTGAGCATTGATAGCGCTTTATTAAAGCATAGTCAAACGATGGAATTAATTGAGTTAAGCAATGGTTGTATTTGTTGCAGTGTTCGTGGTGAGTTGACGGAAGCATTGCATGAGCTTCTTGATAAAATTGAACATGGTGATGTGGCGATTGATCGTCTTATTTTAGAAACAACAGGATTAGCAGATCCAGGACCAATCATCCAAGTTTTCTTCGTGGATGAACGCATTCGTAATTCTGTTTATTTGGATGCGGTAATCACATTGGTGGATGCAGAGCATGCATTGATTCAACTCGATGAACATCGTGTTGTTTCTGCGCAAATTGGCTTTGCTGATCGTATTGTATTGACGAAAGTTGATCGCGTGGATAGTAAGCAAAAAGAAGCAGTCTTGAATCGCTTAAATAGAATTAATCAAAAAGCAGAAATTTTAGAAGCGGTTTTAGGCGCATTACCTAGAGAATCTTGGCTCGATATTAAAGCCTTTGAAATTGATAATAATCTGAATGTCCAAAAGGGCAGTTATCAGTTTGGATCAACAGAAAATCAAATGAGCTTTCAGCCATTTTCTTTTGATCCTAATGCTCGTTCTTGGAATGATGATATTAAATCATACGTATTTCGTGCTAAGCGAATGGATATTGATGCCATTGGCAGCGTGATGGAACAAATGATTGAAAATTATGGCAATGATATGCTGCGCTATAAAGGCATTTTAGCAATCACCAATAATGAAGAGCGCTTAATCATTCAAGGTGTTTATAAAGTTGTGGGTTTTGATTATGGTGATGAATGGCAATCTCATGAAACCGCTGAATCAACCTTGGTTGTGATTGGCAGAAATCTACCTTTTGAAGAGTTAGAACAACAGTTTTTATCTACACAAGAAACCAGTGAACCTAAATAATCCCTTGATTATATTTATATATATTGTTAATTTAGGCGCTTTATAAATATACAAACTACAGGATTATTATAATGAACTTTAAATTAGCAATTATGGGTGTGGTTGGTGCAGTTGTTTTAGGTGGTTGTACTGCGATTGTTGGTGAACAAACACTACAAGAACGCGCTGCATTTGCATTGGGTGTAGATAAAAGTAAAGTAACAATTTCAGATATCAATAAAGGTGCATTAAGAATCGACTTTATCGCGACTGTTGGTAAGAAGAAAACTCCTTGCTATGTAACAACAAGCTATGGTTTCACATCTGATGCTTTATGTTCGGGTAAAAGCAATGCATTATTAGATGCAGCAGGTAGAAGATAATATTAAATAGGTTTAAATTTAACTGTATTGTCTTAAATAAGCGCAAGGTGTGATAATCTATGCGCTTATTTTATTTTTACTGAATGTGTCATGAGTCAGAATTCTTTGTCATCGCTGTTTGAGTTATTACCGCAAGTTGAGCTAAAACGTGCTCACTTTTTTCGTCGTGCTTTGCATCAATTTAAGAAAAAGGATGCATCACCAGAAGAGATCGAAAAACTCGCAGTTGAGATGGCAGAATCTTGTGCCAATGTTCAGGCTAAATTACAACAATTCCCTGAAATTACCTATAACGAAGCATTGCCGATTGCGCGTGCGCGAGATGAAATCAAAGCGGCATTAGCTGATCATCCTGTGGTTGTGATTTGTGGTGAAACAGGCTCAGGGAAAACAACGCAATTAGCAAAATTCTGTTTGGAATTAGGTTTAGGTGCTAAAGGTTTAATTGGTCATACACAGCCTAGACGATTAGCGGCAAGAAGTGTTGCAGATCGTATCGCAGAAGAAATGAAAGTGCCGATAGGTGGTTTTGTCGGTTATAAGATGCGATTCTCTGATCATACTGAATCAGATACTGTCGTTAAATTAATGACAGATGGTATTTTGCTTGCCGAACTCACAAAAGATCCTTTTTTAAATCAATATGAAGTCATCATCATCGATGAAGCGCATGAGCGCTCATTGAATATTGATTTCTTATTGGGCATTTTAAAGCGTATTTTAGAAAAACGTAAAGATCTCAAAGTCATCATCACATCCGCTACGATTGATCCTGAAAAATTTGCGAACTTTTTTTCAACGCCAAAATCAAAAGTACCAATCATTAATGTTTCAGGTAGAACATATCCTGTAGAAATTCGTTATCGCCCATTATTGCAAGATGATGATGGCGATGATCAAGATATGATCGAAGGCATTGCAACAGCTGTACGTGAATTATCACAAGAACAGCCAGGTGATATTCTAGTATTTTTGCCAGGCGAACGTGAAATACGAGATGCAGCAGATGTTTTGCACAAAGAATTTTCTCGTTATTATGATGTATTACCACTATTTTCTCGCTTGAGTAATGCAGAGCAAAATCGCATATTTGCACCACATTATAAGCTTCGCATTGTATTGGCAACGAACGTTGCTGAAACATCCTTAACAGTGCCAGGTATTAAATATGTGATAGATACTGGCGTTGCTCGTATTAGTCGTTATAGTCCAAGATCGCGTTTACAACGCTTATTGATCGAGCCAATCGCACAAGCATCCGCAAACCAACGAAGTGGCCGATGTGGCCGTGTGAGCGAAGGCATTGCCATTCGTTTGTTTAGCCAGGAGGATTTTGATAATCGTCCACTATTCTTAGATCCAGAAATTAAGCGCACACAATTAGCTTCTGTAATTTTACAGATGGCACATTTGCGCTTAGGCAATCCTGAAGATTTCACATTCATTGAACCGCCAGAACTTCGCCAAATCAAAGAAGGCTATATGGCGCTTCGTGAAATCAAGGCGATTGACGAAAATTCATACTTAACACAATTGGGTAAAAAGCTTGCATTATTGCCATTAGATCCACGCTTTGGTGCAATGATCTTTAAAGGCATTGAACATGGCATTGGGCAAGAAGTTTTAATTTTAGTCGCTTTGTTATCTATTCAGAACCCAAATGAGCGCCCGATTGATAAGCAGCAAGCAGCAGATGAAAAGCATCGTTTATTCAAAGATAAGCAATCTGATTTCATTGGTTATTTGAATTTATGGTTCTGGTATCAAAATCAAGTGAAGGGCAATTCACAATCCTACTTGCGTGAATTGTGTCGTAAGCATTTTATCTCATTCATGCGCATGCGCGAATGGTTTGAGTTATATCAGCAAATTCGCGATATGCTCCAAGCTTCTAAAATCACATTGAATGATTTACCTGAAATCTCAGGCGAGCAAGAGAGTGCTTATCAATTCCCGGCTTTTGCCACAGATATGATTCACCAATCTTTATTGGTGGGTTTATTGGATCACATTGGTGCATTTGGAGAAGATAATGCTTATCAAGGTGCAATGGGGCAAAAATTCCGAGTATTCCCAGGTTCTAGCTTATATAAAAAGCCACCAAAATGGCTAATGGCGATGGAAATTGTCGAAACATCGCAGGTTTATGCACGCATGTGCGCGGGCATCAATCCTGAATGGTTGGAATCCATTGGCTCACATTTGATCAAGAAACAATACAACGAACCTCATTGGAGTAAAAAACAAGGGCAGGCAGTTGCTGAAGAAACTGTCTTCTTATTCAATTTAGCCATTATCCGAAATCGTCCTGTAAGTTTTGGCAGCATTAATCCAGAATTATCTCGTGAATTGATGATTAAGGAAGGTTTAATTCAGGATGATATTGCAACGCGTGCACATTTCTATCGACAAAATCGAGCCACAATTGAGAAAGTGGAAGAGATGGAAGATAAAACGCGCCGTCGTGATATCTTGGCGGAAGAAGTTGTGTTGTATGAATGGTACGATTCGCGTTTGCCAGCAGATTGCTATTCTGTGCAGAAGCTAGAGAAATGGTGCCAAGCTCGTAAAAATAATGATGCTTTGATCTTTACTGAGTCAGATATTCTTGCGCATGATGGTGATCTGAATCTCGATGATTTTCCTGAAGTATTGGAATTGAATGGCTTAAAACTTAATACGCAATATTTGTTTGATCCAGCCCATCAAGATGATGGCATGACATTGTTAGTGCCAATTGCAGCGCTGAACTTATTGGATCAAACACGATTAGATTGGTTATCACGCGGTTTGATTTTAGAGAAAATTACAGAATTACTTCGTACATTGCCGAAGAGTTATCGTCGTCAATTTGTGCCACTGCCTGACTTTGCAGATAAGATTTTTAACGAGATCGAATTTGCAGAAGGTAATCTCTATTATCAATTGCAAACCATCATTAAAAAACTTCGCCAAATTGAGATTGAACCTCATGAGTTTGATGAATCAGCACTTGATAAGCACTTGCGCATGAATATTCGCATCATCGATGCTGGTGGTAAAACGTTAGGGCAAAGCCGTGATTTAGAAAGCTTGAAACAGCAGTTTTCCCATAAAGCGGAAACGGCTTTCCAAGCCTTGGCAGCTTCGCCTAATCAATCTAAAAAACAGAAACAAAAGCCAAAAGCGAATGAAGTTGGTGAAAATAATGCAGTTGCACAAACGGCTGAAAAAGTGTTCACAACAGATGATTGGGCGATTGAATCAGAAGTTAAGTTCACAAGAAATGGCATTCAATTAGTCGGTTATGTTGCACTAGAAGAAGTGGAAAATGGTGTAAAAGCCAAGTTGTACGATCGTCAAAGTGAAGCAAACCGTGCACATTTGCAAACGCTGATTGATTTGAGCTTAAAAGAACTTCGCCAAGAAGTGAAATACCTACAAAAGCAATGGCCACAATTTGGTAAATTGGCATTGATGTTCCGCCAGGTGGGCAATGAAACGATCTTAAAAGATGATTTGATGAAAGCTTTGATTCGCGATTATTTGGATGAAGCTAAGTTGCCAAAAGATGCAGCGACTTTTAATGCATTGCTGAATAATATGCGTAAAACAATTGTGGGTGAGGCAACTGATTTAACAAAACTTGTGATCGAAATTTTCATGGAAAGCGAAAAGGTTTCAGATGCACTTCGTACAATGCATCCGATGAATCGAGCAATGATTGAAAAGCCAATCCAAAAAGCGAAAGATCGTTTGATTTATGCAGGCTTCATCAGTAATACGCCGAAAGAATGGCGTGATCAATTACCACGTTATATGAAGGCAATGGCAGTTCGAGTAGAACGTTTTAGTCAAAATATGAATCGCGATGGTGATCATGCGAAAATCATTGATCAGCATTTAGCACAACTTAAAACAGCGATCATGAAAGTTGGTGAGATTGTAGAAGTTGTGGAATATCGTTGGATGATTGAAGAATTAGCCGTTTCATTATTCGCGCAACCCATGAAAACAGTTGTACCAGTTTCTGAAAAGCGCTTAGAGAAAATCTGGGAAAAACTAGACTTGATGATGAAGAATCAGAGGTAGGTTTTAGTAATCTGTGTATAAAGGCAAGCAGTTCAGTTGGACTGCTTGTTTATTTTTTGTTTATAATCATGTCACTATAATTAATATGAAAAGATCATGAATCAGATTATCAAGCGATTTTGGGGTTATGTTGCGGTAGGAAGTGGTTTATTTCTTCTAAGCTATGTTGCATATCATCATGGTCTTTTTGCGGCGATCTTAATTTTTATGTTGTTTTGGTGCAGTGGTCTTTATTTATATTTAGTCATTTTAAAACCTCGCAAATATCGATCGATATTCAAGCAATTACCTGTGATGAAGATCGCACATATGCCCATCGGTGCTGTTGTAATACAAGGGCGATTTATTGCTGAAAATGCCAAAATTGATGCACCTTTTGATCAAGGCAAATGTGATGGTTATCGTTATCAATATTATAAAGGTAGCTGGCGAAAAAATGGCGAGATAGATTATGTTTTAGACCATGAAAAATCTGATTATAATGCCTTGAAATTTCAAGATGAAGCAGATGAAATAGCATTGGATGCTCCTGTTATTCAGTCATTATATGACGAATGGGAAAAGATACAGATTGGGATTGATCTAGTAAAAATCAAATGCTTAAATTTGAACCATGATGAAGAATATATGTTGGCAGGGAATTATCAAATTCAAGATGGCGAACGTAAGATTCTTTCATTGGATAAGTTTGGTATTTATTATCTTTCAAAAGAGGAAGGTGATTGGCAGCAGTATCAACAAAAGAATTTGTATTTCTTTCAGACAATGAAGCGCTACGGTATTGTGACTGCGCTCTTTGTGTTAATTGCAATGACTAGTTTGAATGTGATATTGCCACGATATTATGTCAATCCTTTGGTATTGATTTGGTGTTATTTTGTTGGCAGTTTATTATTTTCTTTTTGTATTACGAAGATTCATAAAGTGAAAGGTCTTGAAAATACTTGGAATAATACAATTATATTGTCACTGTTTCCGAATATTGGCGTGATAGTATTATCCATGTTGTTTGGTGTGAGTTTATTGCCATTGATCGCAGCACTGACAATTGTGTTGATGATGACTCGTAAATTTGTGCAAAAATACCCTGATGAAATGCAAGATTATTTGGATAAACGACCGAATCAAAACTAAAGTGAGCTGGGATGTTATTAATTACAATTATATTTATGATTATGTTGATGGTGTATATCGGCATAACGATTTTTTATATCCATCATAAGATTATTAATTTAAGGAACTATGCTGAAAAAGCATACGCTAATATTGATATTTTATTGTTAAAGCGCGCGGAATTGGTGCCTCAGTTATTAGTTTTAGATCACGCAGAATCCGCGCAGGTAGAAGCGTTGATGAATGTATTGTTTATTCAACAAAGCATCAATGGCAAAGTTGAAGTGTATAATCAGATGCATGATTTATTAAAGGATTATGCTGTGATCAATGATGGCTATCAACAGTTAATACATTTAAATGAAGGTATTGAGCATAGAGTTGAGGTTTATAATGAATCTGTACAGTTATATAACAGTTGCTTTAAAGCATTTCCATATTCATATTTTATGAAAATATTTAAGTTATTGCCTATGGCGGCATTGAAGGAATTTTCATGACGGGATTGATTATATTAGCATCTATTATTGGCTTAGGAGCAATTGGCAGCACGATTTATTGGATTGCAATTTCATATAATTACTTAATGACAATGCGTGTAAAGGTTGATCAAAAATTCGCCAATATTGATGTTTTCTTAAAGCAGAGAGCGGATGAAATACCTGAACTTGTGAAGATATTAAAAGCATCTATGGATTATGAAAAAGAGAAAGTAGATGACCTAATGAATACGTATTTGGCGTATCAAAATAGCAAAAGTATTGATGATAAATTAGCTACAAATCAGTTGATGGCAACGAGTTTAAATATGCTGATTGCTCATTCTACAGAGCCTGATTTTATAGGATTAAAGCAACGCTTAAGTGAAGTAGAAATACAATTGGCACAGCGCAGAGAAATGTTCAATGATAGCGTTGCAACATTCAATGCACTGATTTTAAGAGTGCCTTACATCATTTTGGCAGCGATACTGAATATTCACGCATGCCGATATTTAGAAGTCAGCCATGAAGAAAAAGCTTATCATGGTGTTGATTTATAGTTTTATAAATAAGTTACCTTGTATAATGCCAATCTAACTTAATCAACTGAAAAATAAGTATTAAAAAGTAAAAACAAAGGGTTTGAATGGATTTTATATTGTTAGTTGGGAAGTTTATTGGTGCGGCGATTGTTGCTGTGATCATTGTTGTTTTATTGGCTATTTTTGGCTTCCGTTTTTGGATCAGTCGAGTAATGAAAAAAGCGATGGCAATGCCAAATCACGGTACGCCAATCATTAATCAGCCACGAGTAAAATTAACAGCATATCGTGGCGAAACAGCTCATCAAGCAATGATTGATCAATTGATTCATGAAGCTGAGCAATTAGACTTTCATTTGGTTCAGCCCAATCATTTATTTGTGTCAGATTTACCTGCTGGCATTTATGTTTACTTCTTGCAAAATAATACAAAAACTCAACATATTGCAATTTATGATAGTGAACAGCTAGAAAAGCCAATGATTGATATGATGCAATGCTACCAAGATAAAACTATTCGTGGCGTTTCCAATAGCCCATTTGCATCTTTGCCATATCCAAGCAATGTGCAAACAGAGAAATTACCACCAGAAACTTCATTGACTGAGTTATTGCATTATATGTCCACTGAGTTTTCTCAAGAGGGCATTTTTGCGGTGCAAGGTGAAAAGTTAAGTTCCATTATTGAGCAGCTATATGCAATGCAGCAGGATTATCTGATTCATCTAAATTTTGCAGATTACGCTTATGCAAAATCTCAAGTGGATAAATTTGCGAAAGAGAATCCTAAGAACAAGCAAAGCCCTGAAGATTTGCAAGAAATGGTTCAAATGATTCAAGAAAATATGCGAGAAGGTTATGAACATAATATTCCTTTTATTGTGCAAGATCGTTTTTTAAAAGAAAATAAAATGGATGCATCAGAATGGCAAGAATATGAAAATAATCTAGTGATTGTGCATGAAAGACAAACAGCAGAAACGTTATGGGAAGAGCATTTTCAAGATTATTTCATTGAATATGTGCATGATGAAAAAGAAGATGATTGGGTAGATCAACCATTAGTGGATGAAACTGTGATGGCGCAATTGAATGATCTGAAAGATCGTTATATCCATCGCCCATTTGATTATGTGAATGCAGTATTGCCATTGTTACCAAAAGAGCGATACTTTAAGAAGCTTGGTAGCATCAAATACCCCATCAATGCAGAGTTATATTATTTTGCATAAGTTTTATAGATTTAAGTGAAAAGAAAGCCAGAAAATCATCTGGCTTTTTTATTGCGGAAATATTATTTGTCAGGATTATCCTTCATCTTCCCAAATATATGTGATATACCATTAGTACTATTGGTCATAAAACCCACAAGGTTACCAACGTTCAAAGCACGCACCCTTGCTTTACAACGCCAATAGGTTTAGCGAATTTTATAAATATAAAAAAGACGTTATTCCGTCTAAAGGGTGTTTTATGTCAACAGTTTTTGAAGAAACGTTCGAGCCCATGGATGAAACCATGGCAATAACAAAAGAAGCAGAGCCTCGAAATTCTTATGTTCGTGTAGCATTTGCAAGCTTCATTGGCACAGCAGTTGAGTTTTATGATTTCTATATTTTTGGTTTAGCAACTGCGTTATTTATTGGCCCATTGTTTTTCCCATCTACGAATCCTGAAGCACAAACGCTATTAACATTTTTAACCTTTGGTGTCGCATTTGTTGCGCGTCCTGTAGGTTCTGCATTATTCGGCCACTTTGGTGATCGCATTGGTCGAAAAACCACATTAGTGGCTTCATTGCTCATCATGGGAATTAGTACAACGTTAATTGGCTTCTTGCCAACGTATTATTCCATTGGTTTTGTCGCACCTATCTTATTGTGTATTTTGCGCTTTGGACAAGGCTTAGGCTTAGGTGGAGAATGGGGCGGAGCAGCATTATTAGCTACAGAAAATGCGCCGAAAGGTAAACGTGCATTATTTGGTATGTTCCCACAATTAGGTCCGCCAATTGGCTTTGTGGCTGCATGTGGAATCTTTATTGCCATCGAACAAATGTTAACACCAGAAGCAGTCAATTCTTGGGGATGGCGCGTGCCATTCATCTTGAGTTCTGTATTGGTTGTTGTTGGCTTATATGTGCGTTTAAGCATTATTGAAAGCCCTGCATTTAAGAAAATCGAAAAAGCAGATAAACAAGTACAAATCCCATTGGTGGAAATGTTTACAAAGCATACAAAAATGTTAGCAGTTGGTTCAATCAGTATGGTGGCTTGTTATACATTATTCTTCATCATCACAGTGTTTTCATTGCAATACGGCACTGTGACAACGCATGTTTATACAAGAACAGAATATTTAGTGATGTTATCCATCGCTGTAATGTTTATGGCAATTGCATCGCCTATTTCAGCATTGTTGTGTGATCGTTATGGTCGTAAACCAATTTTATTATTGAGCTATTTCATCATCATGGCAGCAGGCTTATTATTTGGTTTATCTGTAACAAGTGGCGATGTTGTATGGACAACGATTTATTTATCCTTTGGTTTATTTGCAATGGGTTTTAACTTTGCACCAATGGGGGCATTTTTATCTGAAATCTTCCCAACACAAGTTCGTTATACAGGCGCATCCATGACATATAACTTAGGTGGGATTTTAGGCGGATCATTGCCACCATTTGCGATCACATATTTAATGGGCTTTGAGAAAGGCATTTATTATGTTGGCTATTATTTAGCTGTAGTTGGTATTATCAGCTTTATCGCGATCACTTTTTCTAAAGAAACTAAAGATATAGATTTGATGGATAATTAGTTTTAGTTTTAAGTGAAGATAAGAAAAAAGAAAGCCACTTAATTGAGTGGCTTTTTTAATTTACTGTATAGGGTCTGAGCTTTTCAGTTCTAATTTACCACTGTTAATCGCTTCAATGAGTTGCTTTGCACGTGCATCATTTGGGTAACTTTTTTGATAAAGTTTTAGTTCTTTTAAAGCTTCTTCTGTATTGCCTTCAAATAAAAACGACATAGCAATCGACCAGCGAGCAGCTTCATTGCCTAACTCTAACGCTTTATCTAAATAAGGTCGGCCTTCTTTGATTTTTCCTGATTCAGATAAAAATGCGCCCATAAAGAAATAGCCTGTGGAATCATCAGGTGTTTTTTCAATGAAACGATCTGCATAACTAATGGCTTGTTCTGCTGCACCTTTAATATCTAAATTATGCCCAATGCGCGCAATCTGCATGGATAAATATAGTGTACTTGGCTCATCAGAAGCATCTGTCATTGTTTTGGCAATTTCTAATAGAACTTGAGCTTCTTTGGCAGCTTCAGTTTTATCAGTTTCTGAATCAAATTGCGTTGGATAGGTGCCTGCATTTTTAGATAATTCTGCAATGCGATCTTGTAAATATTGAAGATTAATCGTCGCACCTTGATCTTTTTTAATCAGTAATTGATCAATATTCATGGGAGCATAAGGCACAGCGTGGCTCAATGATAGTAATAATGTAGAAGTGATCAGGAGTTTTTTCCAAGATAATGTCATGTTAAGCCTTTGTCACTGATATGAAAGTTAATAGTTAATTAGACATATTATGAACCATTTTACTTAAGTGGTAGCATACTTTAATTATATTTAATCAATCTCGTTCAGTGGATGATGCATGAAACAAGGATTACAGAAATTAATGGAAAACATAGATTTTACACTGCTATTTTTATTGGTGATCGCAGGATTAGGTTTACTCAGTAAAAATGATACAGTGCTGATTGCAATGCTCGTATTAATTGTGATGAAAGTCACGCCCTTAAATCAATTTTTACCGTTAGTGGAAAAGAAAGGTTTATGGCTAGGCGTAATTATTTTAACCATTGGTGTGATGTCACCTTTAGCCAGTGGCAAAATTAACTTAATGGAAGTGTTGGCTTCATTGAAGAATTGGCAATCCATCGCCGCTGTTTTAGTTGGCATTGCAGTTGCATGGCTCGGTGGAGAAGGTGCTTCGTTATTGGAAGTTCGTCCAATGTATGT
>JBEBSR010000015.1:0-48877 GCA_040394195.1 Wohlfahrtiimonas larvae
AACGGAAGATCGTAGCCCAATTTTGATCACTAGACAAAGTGGTGAACCTGCCGTTCTCATTAGCTTAAAAGATTTTAATGCTTATGAAGAAACAGCCTATTTGCTTTCTAATCCTCGTAATGCTGAACGCTTAAGAAAATCTTTGGCTAGCGCAAAATCTCAACGCACCATACAAAAGGATTTGATTGAAGAATGATATTGTCATGGACAGAAGAAGCTTGGGAAGATTACTTATATTGGCAAACTCATAACAAACAAAATATTAAGCGCATTAATACGCTAATTAAAACTATTTTAAGAACACCATTTGAAGGCATTGGCAAACCTGAACCTTTAAAGTTTGATCTTACAGGTGCTTGGTCAAGAAGAATTGATCAGGAACATCGCTTAGTTTATATCATCGAAGATCACAGCATTACGATTCTACAATGTCGATATCATTATTAAAAACAATAAAACAAACCAGCAGAGATACTGGTTTGCATCTAAAATGCTTTGAAGTTATATAGATTTTTAATATACTCAAAGGATGGATTTACCCTATCTTCAAACTTAGAGAACTTCATTAATAACGCTGTATTTTCCTGATTCACACCAAATATATAAATGACTTTCGCTTGTTGTGCTTTATCCAATACTTCGTAATAAGTAATACCATCCGCCTGTTTTGCGATGAGTTTACTACCTCTAAAATTCTCTTGTTCTTTGATCATTGCTTTCGTCCATTGGTTCAAATGGGCATTAGCATTTGGCATAACATCACGAATCACACCCACCATGATTCCTTGATTCTGATTGATATACATTAAGTTAGCTGTTTTCGTTTGTATTTCAGAATATTCCAATGTCAGAACATTATTTCCAAATTTTGCATTATTAGTATTAGCACATGCGCTGATAATTATTGAAACAATTAGAATATTAATTAATTTAAGCATATTTTTATAGTTCATTATATTTTCTCAATTGTTGTATAAAACGTAAAATACTCTTCAGGCAAAGCTCTTTCTTTTATCAAACCATTACTAATAGAACCTGGTCTCTCTTCATAAATTGGGTAATATTCTTTCCGATGGTTAGTTTCTATCATTTTTTTATATAAATCTGTATCCGAAATGCCAGCAGAAAATCGTGTATCAGTTTTTGCACCTATTGCTGAAAATAATACAGAAACATTTTGTAATTTCCATTCACATATTCCTGTTCCATAATAGTCTTCATCTAACATACCGTCTAGATAGAATCTAACCTGATATTGATTTTCCAGGATCCGTACAAACTCTAAAGGAATAGAATAATAAGGATAGGAATAAGATGAAGTCATCAAATACTTGCAATTAACAGCTTGATAATTTGCATATGCAGTAAATTGTCCAAATTTCCCTGGTGCATTTTCAACATCAATAGTCAACTGATAATGTTTTTGTGGATTGGAATTTATTTTAAATCTCTCATTTTCTTCAGCATGCCTTTTTTGTTCTATTTCAATTTGAGAAACCTGCTGCTTATTATCATATTGTTGATTAAAACCTTCATTATCACAGGCTGTTAAAAATAATATTACAGGCAAACACAGCATAGTTAATTTAATCATGATAAATCCTTATTTTTATATTAATTATTTATCTATAAATACAGTATTTTATAAGTATACTACTTATCTCTCAAAGAATGCTGATGAATAACAAATTTCAGATAAGAAAATCTCACAATATATTTGTATGGCTATTTTCCGTATGATAAAACATTAAGCATCCATAAAGATTCAAAAAAGAGGTTAATCATTACTGCTAAAACTGAACGCATAAAAGCACATTTTTTTACCAGAACTTAAGCAAAATTAGTACGTGAAGACGAACCAAAAACATTGAGTGCTTATTCTGAAATTCAAGTAACTAATCAACAATTTGATCAATTCATACAAGCATGCCAAGTGATACAAAAGTAAAGCAATTTTAGATGCAGTAAAACGATTAGATGAAGAAGGGTTTTAATCAGCCTCTATAATTTTTATATAAGATTTTTCATCTGGCACACTATATTCACTACTGATAGATTGGATATATCTAACTACTTTTTCGTTATTCTCAATAAATTTCTGAATAATTTCAGAATAATTTAAAATTCCTAATTCGCCTTCTGTTGTTAAAATGCGATGAAACTTTCTTGCAAACTCTGCATCAATTGGAAAAGGAGACAAATCTTGTGGCACACCTTGAGTGACCTCATTACTGTTATCTGCACTTACTATATAGCTTGCCATAAAATCATCACTGATTAATGTTTCAATATTATAATGATACAAAAACGGAGAAGTTATATCTCCTTCAATTAAAGGATATTCAATTATGAAAGAAGATTTTGTACCAGAAATTTCTTTTACAAGTATATTAATACCACTATATGTTTTATATACTTGAATATTATCTTTTTCCCCTAGCAATTCTGCATCAGGTAAAATCATAATCAGATTTTTTAAATACTCATTATGAGTGAATTCGCCAGATAAGTTTTTATACCCACCAATCGGAGCTCTTTGAATACTTAAGTTAGTAATAAATCCATCTTGTTTGTCAGGGCAATAATAAGTCTGATTAATATTACCTGTGAATGTTAATCTTGGATATTGCAAATGCACACCAATTTTTATTCCTTGCCTGAAAAACTCTTTAACCACATGGCACGCTTGGATATTTATTTTTAACATTTGATCATTATTAATCGCTTTTATACCAATTTCTACTTTAGCATCTCTAGGTATTTCATTAGCTTTAGAATAATAATTCATCAACAGAATGATTGAAATAATTGCTAAAACCAACATCCCAAATCCAAATAGCTTTTTAAACCTCATTTATAATACTCTTTCTTAAAGATCATCTTAATTATGTAATATACAGAATAATAAAAAACCAGCAAATATGCTGGTTTTTACGATTAGGATTTTTTATAACTTAAAGTTATATTAAGAGTTAAACCTTAACAATCCAGCCCTCTGGCGCTTCAATATCACCAAATTGGATGCCGACTAGCTCGTTATAAAGTTTAGTTGTGATTGGGCCCACTGCTGTTTCGCTGTAGAACACATGGAATTTATCATTAGTTTGAATACCACCAATTGGAGAAATCACAGCTGCTGTACCACAAGCGCCTGCTTCTACAAATTGATCCAACTCTGACAAGTAAACATCACCCTCAATCGCTTCCATACCTAAACGCTCTTTTGCAATATGCAATAAAGAGTATTTAGTAATACTTGGCAAAATGGATGGTGAAATTGGCGTAATAAATTTATTATCTGCTGTGATACCAAAGAAGTTAGCAGAACCCACTTCTTCAATTTTTGTATGCGTTGCAGGATCTAAATAGATACAATCTGAGAAATTACGCTCATGTGCTTCGTAACCTGGCAACAAACTTGCTGCATAGTTACCACCAACTTTCGATGCACCTGTACCCATTGGTGCTGCACGATCATAATCAGAAATGATAAAGTTCGTTGGTGCTAAGCCGCCTTTAAAATATGGACCAACTGGCATACAAAATGCAGTGAAAATAAATTCTGGCGCAGGTTTAACGCCAATGTTTGCGCCAACGCCAATATATAATGGGCGAATGTACAAAGAAGCGCCTGTACCATAAGGTGGCACATAAGCTTCATTGGCACGCACAACTTCTTTAATCGCTTCCACAAACATCTCTTCTGGAATTTGTGGCATGCGCAAACGGCGAGCACTATCATTCATTCTGCGCGCATTTTCATACGGGCGGAACAATTGAATGCTGCCATCTTTTGTGCGATAAGCTTTCATGCCTTCAAAACATTGCTGACCATAATGCAATGCAGTTGAACCCTCATGAATATGAAGATTTGGATCTTCTGTCAATTCACCTTTCTGCCATGCACCATTCACATGCTTAGCTAAAAAACGATATGGCGTTTGAATATAATCAAATCCTAAATTTTTCCAATCGATATCTGCTGTTTGAGACATTTTAACCATCCTTCATTAACTATACTGTGGAAGATCATCACCAAATGTTTGATCTTCTAAATTTTCTGTAATATTCACTTCACCAATCATTGCACCGATGTCTGTAAATACTAGAGCATTAATATGTTTAATATATTTTTCAAGCTCTGCATAGTTAATTCGTAAAATTTTCTGCATTGCATCTACAGAACGTAGCTGTGCCACATTTTCTTCAATCTCTTTAAACGTATTACCATACTTTTTACCAGAAATATCAATTAAGACAGCTTTACAAGTGACATATTCAGGTTCAAAACTCACAAAGCCAAAAGCGATCAGATAATATTTATCCATATCAATTTTATGTTCACGGCAAAGCGCTGCTAGGCTTGCGATTCTTCCTTCCCAATCGATTTCGATAGTTCCAACTAAATCGCTGTATTTTGTTGTAATGGCTGGTTTAGTAATAGGCAATCTTTTCATATAGTCTCTTCTTTATCCATTTGAGTGGCAAACGTTATCATAAAAAATCTTTTAAAAAGCGTCCTGTGGCACTTTTTGGATTATTGGCAACCTCTTCTGGCGTTCCTTCACCAATTATCATACCTCCTTTATAACCGCCTTCTGGCCCTAAATCAACAATCCAATCAGCTGTTTTGATCACATCTAGATTATGCTCAATAATTACGATGGTATTTCCTTGATCACGCAACGTATTAATCACCGTTAATAATTGTGCGATGTCATGGAAATGCAAGCCCGTTGTCGGTTCATCCAGGATGTATAAAGTTTTACCAGTATCACGCTTAGATAATTCACGGGATAATTTAACACGCTGCGCTTCACCGCCTGATAAGGTTGTGGCATTTTGCCCAAGCGTAATATAGCTCAAGCCAACTTCCATCAATGTAGATAATCGACGATGAATCACAGGAATTGCAGAGAAGAATTCACATGCATCTTCCACTGTCATATCTAATACTTCACTGATATTTTTGCCTTTGTATTGAATGTCTAAAGTTTCACGGTTATAACGCTTACCTTTACATACATCACACAAAACATAAACATCTGGCAAGAAATGCATTTCAACTTTGATTAAACCATCGCCTTGGCAAGCTTCACAACGTCCACCTTTCACGTTGAAGCTGAATCTCCCTGCTGTATAACCACGCGCACGAGATTCTGCAGTACCTGCGAAGAGTTCACGAATTGGTGTAAATAAGCCTGTATAAGTTGCAGGATTCGATCTTGGCGTTCTACCAATTGGGCTTTGATCAATGTTAATGACTTTATCAATGTGCTCTAAACCTGTAATTTCTTTCACAGGCGCAACTTCTTGGCTCGCACGATTCAAAGCATTTGCAGTGAATGGATAAAGTGTATCATTCACCAATGTGGATTTACCTGAGCCTGAAACGCCTGTCACACATGTTAATAAGCCAACAGGAATCTTCACGCTCACATTTTTTAAGTTATTGCCTGTTGCACCAACAATGGATAGTTGTTTTTTAGGATCATTTTTTGCACGTTCTTTTGGTACAGCAATCTCTTTTTTCTTAGATAAATATTGGCCCGTTAAAGATTCAGGCACAGCCATAATCTCTTTAACATTACCTTTAGCCACAACTTCACCACCGTGAACACCCGCACCAGGACCAATATCCACAACATAATCCGCTGCGCGAATTGCATCTTCATCATGTTCAACCACAATTACGGTATTACCTAAATCACGCAAATGAATCAATGTTTTTAATAAACGTTCATTATCGCGCTGATGCAAACCAATAGACGGCTCATCCAATACATACATCACGCCCACTAAACCTGCACCAATTTGTGATGCCAAGCGAATACGCTGTGCTTCACCACCTGATAATGTTTCTGCTGAACGCGATAGATTCAAATAATCCAAGCCAACATTCACCAAGAAGCCTAAACGCTCATTAATTTCTTTCAAAATTTTATCAGCAATTTCTGCTTTGGCGCCTGTTAATGTCAAAGTTGATGACCAATTCAATGCATCATCGATGGACATAGATGTCACTTGGTTAATGCCATGATCATGAATCAATACATTACGTGCAGATTCATTCAAACGAGCACCGCCACAAGCAGTACAAGGGCGAGAAGTTAAGTATTTTGCTAACTCTTCACGCATGCTTTGTGAATCTGTTTCATGATAACGACGATCTAAATTCGGTAAAATTCCTTCAAATGCATGCGTTCTTTTAACAACTTTGCCATTAGAACCATAATATTCAAAGTCGATTTCTTCTTTGCCACTACCATTTAAAATTACATTTTGAATATTTTCAGGCAATTCTCTGAATGGTACTTCAGGGTCGAATTTATAATGTTTTGCCAATGACAAAATCATTGAATAGTAATAGAAAGCTTTTTTATCCCAACCGCGAACAGCGCCCGTTGCTAAGGATAATTCATCGCTCGTGATCACTTTTGTGGGATCAAAATATTGGCTTACACCCAAGCCATCACAACCTGAACAAGCGCCCGTTGGATTATTGAATGAGAATAATCTTGGCTCTAATTCTGGTAATGAAAAACCACATTCAGGGCAAGCATAGTTTGCAGAGAATTGCAGCATAATGGATGGATCATTCATATCCACTGCATAAACTAAACCCGAAGATAATGTTAACGCTGTTTCCATTGATTCAGCCAAACGCTGAGCAATATCAGGGCGAACTTTAAAGCGATCAATCACCACTTCAATACTATGCTTTTGCTTAGGATTAATTTCAGGCAGTTCATCAATCTCATAAACTTCGCCATCAATTCTTAAACGCAAATAACCTTGCGATTTTAAGCCTTCAATTAATTTAACATGCTCGCCTTTACGATCACGGATCACAGGCGCCAATAGCATAATGCGAGAATCTTCAGGGAGATTCAAAACTTGATCCACCATTTGACTCACAGTTTGTGCATGCAGAGCTAAATGATGGGTTGGGCAATGTGGCGTACCAATTCGCGCAAACAATAAGCGCAAATAGTCATAAATTTCTGTCACTGTTCCCACAGTAGAACGTGGGTTGTGTGATGTTGATTTCTGTTCAATAGAGATCGCTGGCGACAAACCTTCGATGTGATCAACATCTGGCTTATCCATCATCGATAAGAATTGGCGAGCGTAAGCGGATAACGATTCAACGTAACGTCTTTGACCTTCAGCATACAGAGTATCAAATGCCAAAGAAGATTTACCTGAGCCTGATAACCCAGTAATCACAATGAGCTTATTGCGAGGTAAGGTTAAACTGATATTTTTTAAATTGTGCGTACGAGCACCTTGAACCGTAATATTTTCCATGCTTACTCTCAAAAAAGATCACTTCTATTGAATGTGAATTTTTACTAAACTACCCATCATACGTTATTCTCGGATCACCATAAAAGATATATCAGAAATCCTATAAACAAAATTGTAAAAAAGGCCTTCCATGAAGGAGAAAGTCCAAATAAAAGCTCTGAAACTATCTCAAAAATCATTTCAATAATCGCTGACATCTGTATTATTCCCTATAAAAAAGACTGCCGAAGCAGTCTTAATTATTACCATTATTGAATGGGATTATCCTTCACAAAAATCAAACTTTTCAGCAAATTTAATGCTTCATACAATTGATTATCTGAAACAGCTAAACCACGCGCTTTTTCAGATTGAGCAAATGTTGTGATACTTTGTTCTTTATCTGAACCTTTATTCAAACGTTTTGCTAAGTTCTCTTCACGAATGAAGTTAGAATTGCGCTCTGAATCTACATTCAAAGATAACAGTTCAATGTTCGGTGAAATACCTTCGCCCTGAATCGAGCGGCCATTCGGTGTGTAATACAATGCTGTTGTGTATTTCATACCTTGACCATCTGCCAAGTTCACAACAGACTGCACAGAACCTTTACCAAAGCTCTTTTCACCTGCAACAACGCCACGGCGTTGATCTTGAATCGCCCCAGCCACAATTTCAGAAGCTGATGCAGAACCACCATTGATCAACACAACTAAAGGTGCGCCTGCCAAAATATCACCAGGATTTGCAACAAAATCAATGCGCGATGCTGGATCACGGCCTTGCGTATAAACAATTAAACCTGACTCTAAGAATAGATCTGCAATTTCTGCTGCTTGATCCAAAACACCACCTGGGTTATTACGTAAATCTAGAATCAAACCTTTCACTTTAGCCTTTTTAGCTGCAGCTTGTTTGTTCAAATCTTCAATTGCCGTTTTCATCTCTTCCGCTGAACGCTCTTGAAATTGGCTCAAACGAATATAACCAAATTCATTATCGATCAATTCACCTTTGATGCTTTCTGTTTTAATCACATCACGCACCACAGGAATCGTTAATGGTGAACGTTCGCTTTCACGAATAATCGTCAATACAACTTCTGTGCCAGGCTCACCTTTCAGCATATCAACTGCTTTAGAAACATCGACAGATTGCACAGCCGTTGAATCGATCTTAATGATCAAATCGCCCGCTTGAATGCCTGCTTTTTTTGCAGGCGAGCCATCCATTGGCGAAATGATGCGAATTAAACCATCTTCACTCACAACTTCAACGCCTAAACCTGCGAATGAACCTGTCGTGAATTCCTGAACCTTTTTATAAGACTCAGAATCATAAAATTCAGAATGAGGATCCAAACCGCTCAGCATGCCTTTAATAGCATTATTTACCAAAGTTTCTTCTGTCACTTCTTCAACATAGTTCGCACGTAATTGTTCAAAAACATTCACGAACAACAATAACTGCTGAACAGGTAGATTTTCTTTGACAATTTCATCAACTGCGGGCACGGCAACTTTCGGCTGCTCAATCGTCAATGCCATGCTTTCGCTATTGGCGAAAGACAATAACGATAAAAATGCTACTGTCATCAAGGATTTTTGAAACGTTCTCATCCTGAATTTCTCCGTTTATTAATATTAATTATTTGAAATGGATTAAGCTTTTTCCTGTCATTTCTGCGGGTTGTTCAACGCCCAATAAATGCAAAATCGTTGGCGCGATATCTTTCAAAGCGCCATCTGGTGACAATACAGCAGGACGACCTAAATAAATGAATGGTACAGGGCCTGTTGTGTGCGCTGTATGAGGCTGGTTTGTTTTATCATCCCATGTTAATTCAGCATTACCGTGATCCGCTGTCACCAACAATTCACCACCCACTTCCAAAACTGCATCATAAACTCTGCCCATGCATTCATCCACTGTTTCCACAGCTGTCACGATCGCATCAAAAACACCTGTATGACCAACCATATCTGGGTTTGCAAAGTTACAAATGATCACATCAAATTTTTGAGACAAAATTGCTTCCACTAAGTTATCTGCAACTTCTGGCGCGCTCATTTCTGGTTGTAAATCATACGTTGCAACTTTTGGTGAATTCACCATAATGCGATCTTCACCTGTAAATACTTGCTCACGACCACCATTGAAGAAGAATGTCACATGAGGATATTTTTCAGTTTCAGCCAAACGTAATTGGGTTAAATTATGCTTCGCCAATACTTCGCCCAAGCCATTCACCAATGATTGTGGTGGGAATGCGATTTCTGCATGAATGCTATCTTTATACTGCGTCAAGCAAACATAATGGGATAATTTAGGACGATACTTTGGTACAAAACCATTGAAATCATCTTCTGTGAATGGATATGTGATTTCACGCGCACGGTCAGAACGGAAGTTCATGAACATTACAGCATCGCCATCTTCCATTTTTACAGATTCGCCAATCACTGTTGCTTTAACAAATTCATCGTTTTCATTACGATCATAAGCGGCTTTTAAACCTTCCATTGCAGAATTTGCGTAAAATTCACCTTTACCTTGGCTTAGTAGATCATAAGCTTGCTCAACACGTTCCCAGCGATTATCACGATCCATCGCAAAGTAACGTCCAATGATTGTTGCAAAACGACCTACTTTTACTTCTGTAAATACAGCTTCTGCTCTTTCGATATAAGTTTCAGCTGAACGTGGTGGAGTATCGCGGCCATCTAAGAATGCATGTAGATAAATCTTTGTTAAACCTAATTCTGCTGCTAATTTAATTAAGCCATAAATATGAGCCTCATCTGCATGCACGCCACCATCCGATAGCAAGCCAAAAATATGCAATGCTTTACCACTTGCTTTCAAATCGTTTAACGTTTTAACAACTACAGGATTTTTTGCAAACTCACCTTCTTCAAAAGCTTTAGAAATGCGTGTTAAATCCTGATAAACAACACGACCTGCACCAATGTTGATATGACCAACTTCTGAGTTACCCATTTGTCCATCTGGTAAACCCACAGCTAAACCTGAAGTTTTTAATAATGTGCAAGCACCATCAGTTTTGAACTCTTCAAAATTAGGCGTTTCTGCTGCCATTACAGCATTGTGCTTCATATCTGTACGATAACCCCAACCATCCAAAATACATAGAACAACAGGTTTTGGCGCTTTATTCATGGTAAATTCCTTTAGATTCATAATACAAATCGGTCAAATTTCACCATTATAATGAATAATGCCTTGGCTTTCAGGAATCATTTGCCTATAAAGTGCTCTGTCATAAAACTGCCACATATTTACCGTATTCTCTGCATCCATCGAAACACAATTTAGTTCATTGCAGGAGAGCAAAAATCATGGGAAGACCTAAGGCTGTTTATTTAAAAAACGATAAAGGCGAAAATATTAGTAATGAAACGGATAATCCAGTTTTTTCTGAAATTCTAGAAAAACCATTATCTCGCCGTACAATGTTAAGCACTGCGGGCATGGGTGCAGGCTTGTTGGGTTTATTCAGCTTACCTTTAGCCAATATCGCAAAAGCAGTTGCACCTGCAAATGCTGCTAAGCCTTTAAATAAAGAAGAATTGATTCGTTTTAAAGCTGTGCCATTCTCAACAAAAGATGACATCGTTGTCCCTGAAGGCTATGAAGCTAAAGTATTTTATCGCTGGGGTGATAATATTGGCTTAAATAACAACATGCCCGAATTTAAATTAGATGGTTCTAACACAGCAGATGAACAAGCAGCTCAAGCTGGCATGCATCATGATGGCATGGCTTATTTCCCAATCAATAATGCAACTAAATCTACGAACGGTTTATTAGTCATGAACCATGAATATGTGGACAATGGCTTATTATTCCCTGATGGTGACAATAACTGGTCATTAGAAAAAGTTCGCAAGAGCCAAAATGCAATGGGTATTTCAGTGATTGAAGTACAAAAAGATGGCAATGAATGGAAAGTGGTTCGCCCTTCTCAATTCGCACGCAGAATCACGCCTTATACTGAAATGGTGATCGAAGGTCCTGCAAAAGGCAACGATTTAATGAAAACTGCTGCTGATCCTAAAGGTGAAGTTGTATTCGGCACAATGCAAAACTGTGCAAATGGTGAAACACCTTGGGGCACTTATTTAACGTGTGAAGAAAACTGGTCAGATATTTTCGTAAAAACAACTGGTGCAAATGAATTAGAAAAACGCTATGGCATCGCAAGCCAAGATGCTGTTTATCGTTGGAATGAGTTCGATGATCGTTTCAATGTAGATAAAACACCGAACGAGCCAAATCGTTTTGGTTGGATTGTGGAAATTGACCCAGCAGATCCAACTTCTAAGCCAATCAAACACACAGCTTTAGGTCGCTTTAAACATGAAGGTGCTGAAATCGTAATCGCACCAAAAGGCGAAGTTGTGGCTTATATGGGCGATGATCAACGTTTTGAATATATTTATAAATTTGTATCCAATGGCAAATATGACCCTGCGAAAGGCAAAGCGAATAGCAAGTTATTGGATAATGGCACTTTATACGTGGCGCGCTTCAATGAAGATGGCACAGGTGAATGGTTGCCATTAGTGTTTGGTCAAAACGGTTTAACGAAAGCTAATGGTTTCAACAATCAAGGTGATGTTGTGATCAATGCTCGTAAAGCAGCTGATTTAGCCAATGCAACAAAAATGGATCGCCCAGAATGGATTTCTGCAAATCCATTAGTACCAGGTTCAATCTATTGCACATTAACGAATAATAGTAATCGTGGTAAAGATGGCTATCCGGGCATTGATGCAGCGAATCCTCGTGCTAATAATTTATTTGGTCATATCATTCATTGGGATGAAAAAGATGGTAATTCAGCATCGACAGCATTCAATTGGGATATCTTGGTTTTAGCTGGTAAAGATAAAACTCAAGATCGTAACCATTTAGCCAATAACCGCGGCGATTTGTTCGGTAGTCCAGATGGTTTGAAGTTTGATCATAATGGTTTGTTATGGATTCAAACAGATGTTTCATCTTCTACATTGAACATGAATGAATATGAAGGTATGGGCAATAACCAAATGTTGGTGGTTGATCCTGAGGAAGGCTATTTCAAGCGTTTCTTAACAGGCCCAAATGGTGCAGAAGTTACAGGTATCGCATTCACGCCAGATAACAAAACGATGTTCATCAATATTCAGCATCCTGGTGAACCTGCAGATGGCAACTCTGATCACGGCAATCCTAATCAGTTTTCAAGCTGGCCTGATCATGATCCAAAAAGCCGTCCACGCGCTGCAACTATTGTGATTCAACGTACAGATAATGGTGTCATCGGTTTGTAATAATTGCTTGATAAAATATATATCGACAATAAATATAATTGAATAACGAATACAAATAATAAAAATAAATCTATGAACTATCCTTTTGCCCCATATTTTGGGGTTTTTTTATTTAGGATTGGTATTTTTCCACAACCCACATAAAAGATTGTACATCCACCATATCTTCAGGTGTTAAGCCCAATTCTTTGAGATTTTTAAGGAGATAATTGGCAAACTTCAAAACGTGATGATACGTCACAATATTCAATACAGTTTCATAATGAAGGTTAAATTCACAGATTTTAGCGATGTTTTGCGTCACAGTTGGCTTTAGGAAAATGTGCTTTTGTGGGTGAAAGATAAATAAAAAGTATGTCATAACAGTCCACTTACTGGCATTCATTTCTGTTAAAACATAAGCAAACTCCATAAAATGCTTATCAAAGTCCTCCGACTTACCATAAATCAGATCATATAGGCTGTAAGCAAAGAGCTTTTGGAAGCGTTGATCATCCAAACTTTCCACCAATGCTATCTTCTCAAAGCGATCAATCATACTGAATGTATCTTTATGCACGATGGATTTAATCAAATGAGTAATTTCTGCATACGCTGCTTGTGTTAATAGTTGTGTGAAAATCGCCTCATTTAAGGCTTCATGAGCAAAGTCTGAAATTCCCTGCTTATTATAAACCTCCTTTTCAAGGAAATTAGCATCTTGAAAGCCATTGGGAAACTTCAATAAAAAATTATTGAGTAATATCGTTAAACCTAGAAATTTTGAATTGGCTTTTAACTTATCTAAAACAGGATGTTTCGCTTCTGCACCTGTCACAATTAATGGCATAAAAAACTTTGTAGATAATATTTTCTCGCCCACATTTTCAAAAAATATTCTGACTTTTTCATCGCGTTGATCTTCTAAAACAATGCCCAAACCCCAAGCTTCCTGTTTTGGATGCTTTACTTTATCGCCTTTCTTATAGTCCATACTAATCTCCTTGGCTTATTGTTATACTTTTATGATTAGATTACTTTGATATAAGTCCGAAAATATCATTAATTTTTTGATATTAATAGTTTTAATTTATTTTGAGGTTCATTAGTTAAATGTTGCTTGTAATAATGATTATTTATTTAGAAATAAAAGATTATTACATACCAGATTATCGACATAAAACCTCAGTTCATCCATCGTCTGTTCATATGACATTAAAATCATTTCCATTCCCTACCAAACCAATCATCCGTCACTTTAATTTCTACTGGAATAAACTGAGAGTATCGACTATTATCTTCCCATCCCCATCCTTTACGTCCTACAATTCTAAAATAGGATTTTAAAAACACTAATAGCTCTTCTTGTATATCTAACAGAATTTCTTTTTGATAAGAAAGTATTATGCTTTCAGGACTATTATCAACATTAAAAGATTCAGCACTTTGCGAAACAATAAACACATATAATTCATTTTTATAAAATACAAATGGTCTAAAAAAAGTATCATTAGGATTATGATAGTCGTTTGGAATTTTAAAAATATAGTTTTCAGATTCTGCATCAATGTACAATTTAGGATAACCATCATATTTTATATCCAACTCTCTAATATAAAAGGCTTTATCTCTTAAAAAAGAATATTCATTTACATTAAAAGATGTTCTTTGTTCCTCAGTTTCTAATTTAATTCTTTCAAAGATTTCTTGATTCATTTCTGTTTCTACGATTTTCATTAATTTTTCTCATAATTTAAACAACATAAGTTCAATATTATAATTCGCATATACTCTCATCCACCTTCGTTTGTGGAGATTAGAAAAGTATTATATCCTCAATCAAAATAGACCTATGCTGTCATATATAGACACTAGCTTGGAAATATCATTACGCAGCTTGCAAGTGCAGTGTTAAAGGAATCCCTAAGCGATAACTAATTAAACGAACAACATCATATTCAGATGGCGTGATTTCTTGATCCAATTTCACAAAGAAAACCAGTGCATCAATCACCTTTTCTTTCTCTTTTAAAGGCACCCATTGAAAATCATCCAATATATTCGTAAATGTTTGCTGCCAATTGCCATCTAAAATCAGTGCACGCCACTTTGTCTTAGAATAAATCTTTCTCATGGCAGTAATTAAATGGATATCTTGTTCATCTTTATCATCATAGCAACTCATTTTTTGTGCAATGATGCTTAACAGCCCATGTGTTAATTCATATAACTGAGGCTTTGTAATATTTTTTCTCACAGCAGGCTTACTCGCATTCATATCATTCAGTGCATTATTCAACGTATATGCAATACAAAACTGACGAACAGATAATTTATCTTGCCTTGGTAGCATGCGATTAAAACTTATCAAAATGCTTGTTCTTTTCGAGTTTTCCAACGAGCGCAACAAAGGGAAGATGATTTCAAAAATGATATAAGTATAAATTTTGTCATCATTATTCATTAATGCTTCATAAAGCTTACTAATTTTTTGAGCATCCTCTGGCGAAAAATAGGCAAGCTGAAATTGTCGGGCATTAACATCTTCTTCTAAGATCAATGCGTACAATAGAAACTCCACTTCATTCCGCTGATACATAACTGATTTAATATCATCAGGAATTAACATAAAAATTGTACTTACATCCATTTCCATCAAGTGAGATGAAAAATCATTCGGAATGAAACTTTCCAGCCTTTCATCAAAAGTTAATTTTCTGGATGGCAATTGAGGCGGATCGTATAATCCAGATTTTTCTAGCTCATAAAGTGTTGCAAAACCAATAATTTCACGTTTATGTATCGCTTGCTCAGGCCGATAAATCACTTTATCTTTAATTAATTTCTTCAGCGAAGCATCTGATTCTCTTACTTCCACGCCCAA
Organism: Wohlfahrtiimonas larvae; assembly: GCA_040394195.1. Classification (GTDB taxonomy): domain Bacteria; phylum Pseudomonadota; class Gammaproteobacteria; order Cardiobacteriales; family Wohlfahrtiimonadaceae; genus Wohlfahrtiimonas; species Wohlfahrtiimonas larvae_A. The sequence goes on from JBEBSR010000015.1 coordinate 15,490, forward strand.
TTGCTCTTTAATAGTGCTTTCTGATTTTCTCACATTTAAATAACGCGAGCCTGACATATTAATTGCACGAATTCTTTTAGATACTGGCGGATGAGATGAAAAAAATAATCGATCTGTATAGAAGTAAAAATGTGAATACTCTTGATGAGGGTTATGTTGGCTAATATTTCTTGTATCGCTTCGAATTTTATTTAGTAACGAAATAATGCCTGTATGATTTCTTAACGCGCGCACTGATTCACTATCTGCTAAAAACTCTCGTTTTTGTGCGATCTTAGATTGTAGTAATTGACCTGACCAACTGAACAAATTACCAAAGAGCACAATTATTCCGCCTAGATAGAATAATGGATTGAGATAGTGTGCTGATGATCGAGGATCACCTTCATTTGTTAAGTCTTTTACAAATAAAATGAGCTCTTCACCAACAATAGAAATTCCCATCATTGAATAAACAATGGATGATAAATGAGCATTAAAACGTGTATCGTAATGTACAATATGGCTCATTTCATGGGCAATGAGTGCATGTAATTCTTCTTGATTCAATTTTTCTAATGCGCCTTCACTGACAACAATGATCGCATCTTCAGGAGAATTTCCTGCCGCAAAAGCATTGATGGATATATCAAAAGGCAGGAAATAAATTCGCGGTGCAACAACACCATAAGCAATCGCAGTTTCTGTCACTAATCGATTATAAATTCTATAATAAGGATTCGTTGTATTCCCTGTAACTTCAAGCGCTCCTTGATGTTTAGCAATTTTTTCACCCTTGCCAAACTCGGATAATTTACTCAAATACATCATGAAAAACATAAAGATCAAACTACATGAAATGGCTAGAGTTTCTTTAGAAAAATAGAGAATTTTGCCATCATGAGAAAACGCAGCGATTTTGGCAGCAATCAACTGACTGATGCAAAAGAATAAAGCCAATAAAAGTACAAAAATAAAGTATAGAAAATATGTATCTCGTTGTAGCTTATGGCGAACCTCAAATACTGACATTGACATCCTTTTATTATTATCAGGCTAATTATGAATATATTTATCGATTAATATATCAATGGAGATACTGTTTGACTAATAAATCAAATCTATCCTTATTCACACTTTAAAATGCAAAATCCCATTATTATTGTTTCATTTTCTCTCGCAGATCAGTAATTTCTTGACATAAAAACTTTACTAACATTGATAAAGAAAAAATTACTAACATCACAATATTTGCACAAAATAAAAAAGCTCCTAGCCAATCCCATTTATAAATTATGAATTTAATAAGAGCAGCTCCCTTGCTAGTATCAAATTGAAAGAACATTGAATTGTAATAACAACCTGCTAGTGCAGAAACAATAAAAATAATGAAATGAATACCTTTTAAGCTAACAGCCTTTATACAATATCTATAAAAGTAAAAGGTAAAAATGGGAGAGATAATTAACAGGCAAAATATTGCTGAACTAAATTTTTCTTTCTGTTTAATCACATCGATATATGCATGATAGTTTCGTTGCACCAAGTTAAAATTTAAATAATTTTCAAACAATACACCCAATAAAATTGCTGTAGAAAACCACAATAAAAGAGCTATATAGAATCTATTATTATATGTATGAATTTTTCCATAACCTTGATTCGGCATTACAACTTTAGTATTTTTATACATTTATCTCTAACTCAATATAGTGATTTCATACTCATTAGTTTAACGAGAAATAAACAACGGCACAGGAACTTCACCAAAGAATAGCTCTTTTGTTACTCCGCCCAAGAACATTTCCGTGAAGCGTGAACGACTATAAGCGCCCATAATCACTAAGCTTGCATCTAACTCTTCCGCATGCTCTATGATAGTTTCAGCTATAGAAAGATCATGAGATGCCACATGCTGAATATCTGCTTTAATATTTTGCTTATTCAAATAATCAACAATATCTTTGCCCGAATTGGGATCTAAATTAGGATTATCAATCACCAATAATCTAACAGCATCTGCTGTCATAATGATTGGTAATGCATCCATAATCGCTTTTCTCACAACATGGCTAGCATTCCACGCAATAACAATATTTTTCTCACCTGATTTAGCATGCCATTTTGCAGGAATCACTACTGTTGGAATACCAATTTTCAGTAAAATTTGTTCTGCGGTTAAACTATCTGGCAATATTCTCGTTTCTGGTGAGCCTAAAATAACCAAATCACAATAAAATGATTCTGATTCAATCTCATCAATGGAGAAATATTTACCAATTCTACAATATTTGGTTTCGATTTTATATTGACTAACAATCTCGTTAAATAGTTTTTCTGTATCATCCATTTCTGATTGTTGCTCTGATCGGTATTTTTCTAAAACCTCTTGCCTTGCAGCTGCACCAATAACATAAGCATTATAAGGACGACGATCACCAGAACGATCAATACAAATTGCCGTTAATTTTGCATTAAATTTCTCTGCTGTTTCTGCAGCAAATGATAATAACAATCGCCCTTCTTTACTGTTATTGAAAAAAACTGCGATATTTTCCCATGCATGCAACATAATATTACCTCGTTATATTTATAATATTAACTATTCATGCTCATAATATATCGCAAAGTTTTTAATAATGCCGACATAAAATGCCAACATTTCAAATCGAAATACAGATCTTACTGAATTGATTTGACAAACCAATCCCTTAACTCTGTCAATGAATCTGTTACATCAGAATATTCTTTAAGAATATTTTCAAAAACATGATCAATATCAGCTTGTTTATATCGAACACCAATGAGCGATTGCTCTAGTGCTTCCAATGAATCCAAATACAAACTATCGCTATAAATTTTCGATTCAATGATTGCACCATCTTTCACAACTAACTGAACTTCAACTCCGCCCCAAGTAAAGCGCTCATCAAAATGATGGCTGAATTCTAGAGCTTTACCAAAGTTCCAATCCCAACTGGATTGTTCTGCAAAGCGCTCTGCAAAGCCTTCAATAGCTGGCGGATTAATTTCAGAGATAAACTCTGGCTCAACCATTGCACCATAGTATTCAAAAAATGCTTCTGTGACTACACCACAAATTTCAGCATGAGATATAGTTGGCAATAATTCCGTTAAGTTTGCCACACGAGAACGTACAGATGTAATGCCTTTCGCTTGTAGCTTTTTAGGATCAGGATTTAGATAATTCGCTAAACGCGTGAAATCCACATTGATCAACAAAGTGCCATGATGAAAGCCTCGATCTGCTTTTTCACGATACGCTGAACCTGAAATCTTACGGATTTCATTATCACGATGAATTACCAAATCATTGCGACCAGAAGCTTCTACATTTAAATCCAAATTTTTTAAGGCATTGATGATAATTTGTGTTGAAGTATCTTTATTATAATCAGGTTTACCTGCCATAAAGGTAAAATTAGTATTGCCTAAATCATGAAACACAGCACCACCGCCACTATGACGGCGCGCCAATTTCACATGATCATCATCCATTTTGCGTGTGTTGCATTCTTTCCATGGATTTTGAGCACGCCCAATCACAACGGTACTATCATTACGCCATAAAAAGAGAACTTTCTGATGAGGATCCATAGAACTAAAAATAGTCTCTTCAACTGCTAGATTAAACCAAGGATCTACACTCTCAGAAATCAATAATCTCAATTGCGCCATTTTCTTACCTTTAAATTATTCACATGTGTTCCAAAATCTCATGATAGTTTGTTTTTCTCTGTTAATATACTAATTCTGAAAGTTACACGAAGGAATCATTATGAAAGTTGAAGTTTGGTCAGATTTTTCTTGCCCATTTTGTTATATCGGTGTTCACAATTTTTATCTTGCAATGGATACATTCAATGATGAATTAAAGCGCTCTGAACAATTGATATTTAAATCATATGAATTGGCGCCAGATGCACCTTTTACTAATGATCGCTCATACTATGAAGTATTGGCTGATAAATATGATGTGCCATTAGATCGCGCCAAGGCAATGACAGAAAATGCACAAAAAATTGCAACAGAAGCTGGCTTAACACTAAATTTTGATCAAGCGATTGCTGTGAGTACATCCATTGCTCATCGTGTGATTACATGGGTACAGAAAAACCAACCTGAAAAAACGCGTGCTTTAGCCATGCGTATTTTTAAAGCATATTTTGAAGATGGTTTGAATATTGCAGATGATCAAGTATTATCTGGTTTTATGTCTGAATTAAATATTAATGGTATAACATTACCTGAAATATTAACTGATATGAAAATTAGCCAATCTATGACAGTGGATAAAGTAGAAGCTCAAGCTTTTGAAATCAAAAGCGTGCCTTTCTTTGTCATTGATAGAGCTGATGCTGTTGCTGGCGCACAAACACCTATGAAATTTTACGAATTAATGATACAAATTGATCGTGGCATTACTGAATAAAATAAATATATATAAATATTAAAGTAATTAATAACCAAGGAGTGCAATATGAAAATCGGGGTCATCATTACAACCAATGAAGTAGAAAAAGCATGGAATGCCTTTCGTTATATGAATACAGCGCTTGAAATGGATCACGAAGTGACTGCATTTTTAATGAGTGCAGGTGTTGAATGTGAATTCATGGATCACGAATTTTTTAATGTATCAGATCAGATTGACCGTTTCATTGAAAATAAAGGTAAAATATTTTCATGTAGCACTTGCCTTCAGTTCAGAAAGCTCCATGATAGAGCTCAAAGAACAGAAATTACAACAATGTTAAAAGCTGTTAAAATGACGGAAGAAAACGACCAAGTTTTAACCTTTTAATTCAACATTTTATTTTTAGGATAATCATTTAAGTATGCTGAAAAGAACACGTTCCATTAATAAATTTACCTTTCGCAAAAACTTTAAGTTAAAGCCAATTGCACTCTCATTATTTGTTGCATTTGGCGTTGTGGCTTGCGGTGGTAGCGATGATACTGAACAGTTAACAATCTACGCGGATGCACAAGATTGTATCAGTAACAATCCAAGCATGGTTGCAGAGTGTAATGCCGTTTACGATAGTGCAATCAAAGAAGCGATTGAAACTGCACCTAAATATGCAACAATCGAAGAATGTACTGCTGACTTTGGTGCTGAAAACTGCCAATCAGTTGAACAAGCTGCAACAGGTGGAGCTGTAGCGAATGCTGAACAAGCGGTACAGCAACAAGCATCAAGTGGTGGATTTTTCATGCCATTACTCGCAGGTTTCATGATGGGTAAATTGATGAGTGGAATGACAGGCGGCAACAATATGGCGCATAAACCAGTTTATTCGCCAAAAGATGCAACTGGCCGCCCAACTAACTTCTATGATAGTTCAGGTAAAAGCTACGGCGCAGCACAAGCTGGTGGCCGTACTGTTTCTGTACCAAAAAGTGATATAAAATCCAAACCTGCTGGCACAATGCAACGTGGTGGATTTGGTAAGATGGCAGCACAACAACGCATCGCAACTTCACAAAAGCAAAGCACTCAACGCTCAGCAACTTCTTCTAACCGTTCAACATCATTTGGTGGTTAATTTTTAGATGAAAAGAGTTGCAATAGCGCCAAGAGCAGATTGGCAAGAGAAAGCCGTGGAATACGGCTTCTATTTTCACACCATGTATGATGAGCCTTATTGGAGTGAAGATTATTATTACGAATTTACAGAGCGTGAAATTGATGAATTAGAAACAGCAACGAATGAATTGCATCAAATGTCATTGGAAGCTGTCGATTTAGTTGTCAATAATGAAGCTTTGTTGCAAAAATTCCGCATTCCTGAAAATGTTTGGGGATTTGTTGCGGATTCATGGCACAAAAAAGAGCCATCTTTGTATGGTCGCTTTGACTTTGCTTATGATGGCAAAGCACCGCCAAAAATGTTGGAATACAATGCAGATACGCCAACTTCATTGTATGAAAGTGCATTCTTTCAGTGGATTTGGTTGGAAGACCAAATTGAACGCGGTCATTTGCCAGAAGGTGCTGATCAATTCAATAGCATTCAAGAGAAATTAATTGAACGCTTTGCTCATTTTAAACAATGGCATGGTATTTCTAAACTGCATTTTGCATGTTGCTCAGATACTGAGGAAGATCGTGGCACCATTCAATATCTACAGGATTGTGCATTAGATGCTGATTTAGCGAATGATTTCTTATTTGTGGAAGATATCGGCATCACTGAAAATGGTCAATTCACAGATGTGAATGATGAATTGATTCGTACGATCTTTAAATTGTACCCTTGGGAATTCATGTTCCGTGAAGAGTTTGCGAACCATTTGGATAGCCGCAAAACTTTATGGATTGAACCAGGTTGGAAGAGCATTCTATCCAATAAAGCAATCTTGCCTTTGTTGTGGTCAATGTTCCCGAACCATCCAAACTTATTGGAAAGCTACTTTGCAGAAGATAGCAAAGCCAATAATCTTTCCACTTATGTGAAAAAACCGCTCTTCTCTCGTGAAGGTGCGAATATTTCTATCGTGGATCGTGGCTCTGTGATTTCTGAAATTGATGGTCCTTATGGTGAAGAAGGCTACATTGTTCAAGCTTATTATCCATTACCAAAATTTGAAGATAACACAACATTAGTAGGAAGCTGGGTTGTGGGTGATCAATCAGCAGGTATTTGTATCCGTGAAGATAAAGAGATCATCACACAAGATTTATCTCGCTTCTACCCTCATGCAATGATTGGTTAATATTTATAGTTATTGGAAAGCGATCTTCGGATCGCTTTTTTATTGTTGCAAATATAGAATTGACCATCCATCAATATTCACTGTTTTTTAATTGAATGACATCATAAAGCTCGTTATCCTATTGATATATATTTATTAGGAGAATGATTATGAGCATCGAATTATTTGAATTACGCACTGCTATTATTGGCGAAAACTTCCCAATTAAGCGCGCAATTCCGCAACGTGAACTTCGTAATATTGGCCATTGGGTTTTCTTGGATCATGCTGGCCCAACCGTTTTTAAACTAGGCGAAGATGTTGATGTTGGTACGCATCCACACATTGGCTTGCAAACATTCTCTTGGTTGTTACAAGGTGAAATCATTCATAATGATAGTTTAGGCAGCCATCAAATCATGAGCCCTTATCAAATCAACTTGATGACAGCTGGCAAAGGCATCGTTCATACTGAATTGAGTCATCCTGATAGTAAAGAGCTACATTTAGCACAACTTTGGATCGCATTGCCGAAAGATAAAGAGACGATTGAGCCTGATTTTAAGCATTATCCTAAATTGCCACACATTGATCATGATGATTATGAAGCTTATGTTTTAGTGGGCGAATGTGATGGTCATATTTCCCCTGTAGAAATGCACAGCCCATTGAGTGCATTGGATATTAAAGGCAAAAAAGATATCACCATTACTTTGCCATTGAATCCTAATTTTGAATATGGATTATTGCCATTAGAAGGTGAAATGACGGCTGAAGAAGCACAAATGAATGACAATACTTTGGCTTATATTCCTGCAGGCACAACATCCATCACTTTAAAATTACACGAAGGCAGCCGTGCTTTATTGATTGGCGGTGAACCAATCGAACATCCGCCATTAATGTGGTGGAACTTTGTAGCTTGGGAACAAGAAACCATCGAAGAAGCCTTGAAAGATTGGGAAAATCATTCTGACCGTTTCCCTGAAGTACCTTATCCTGGTAAAAGTGAACCCTTAATCGCTCCACCATTAACAGGCAAATTGAAGTCACATAAATAATCTTTAAGTTACTTCATAATATACAACCCACTTCATATATAAATTTAGTGGGTTGCTTTGTGTATCTGTCAAAAATTAAAGATGGTATACATCGTACTTATCGGCTAATTTAATTATCAATTAACTATAAAAAAATAGCTCGATGGTTAAATAATCTATAATATTTTCAAACAATTAATTTTCAATATGTTACATTGCACTTGCGAAAGCAAAACATAATAAAAGGAAGTAACACAATAATGATTAACAAAAACATGCATTCAATGCTCATTAGCTTTGAATGTCCTGAGTGTAAAAACTCAACGTCTCAAACCGTAAGAAAAATCGAAATTAACAAAAAATTGGGCTGTAGTGTATGTTGCAATAAAATGAACATCAGTAGCCGCGATTTAATGCAAAAAATAGATAACTTAGCCTAACAATATAAAGCCCCTTTTCGGGGCTATTTTTTCATATGCAATAGCTTCATATGTAGAACCAACGCATTTTATTCTTATTTTTTTAGATTAAACACAAAAAACCCCAATTAAGGGGAATGTCCTACTAAGGACCAAGGATTGTGTGTGTTACAAGAAGGCTGTACCCACTTTCAGGGGAGGGAGGAATGAGTACAACCTAACTTCTGAGATAAAATATATCACTGTTATTATTTATGTAACATTCAATTTTCTAAGTTTTACATCAGATATACAAATATTTACATGTTAAAAATAGTTTCCAATATAGCCTTATAAACCTCCATCTTGCACTCCAATCAATCTTATCATTTTGATTAACATCAAATCTTTATTTCTAGTCTATCGTTATATTTGACAATATATAACGGTTATCTTAATCTGTGGTTTCCCTTAAATCACTAATTAACTAGTCACTTTGTATATGGAAAATCGCCGTAGCTTTTTAAAGAAAATGTTAGTGACCTCCCTAGTCGCGCATTTTCCTGCCATTTTAATGGCTGAGACAAATCAAACATTTTTGATAAAAAGTTTCGGCGAGCTTCCTCCTCCGCAAAATATTCATCGTGTATTGAGCGCTGGTCCAGTTTCAGATGTACTTTTACTATCATTAGTGCCAGAAAAATTATTAGGGCTTTCAACACATCCTTTATCAGATGTTCAAAAGTCATTTTTTAGCCAACATTTACAACAATTATCACAAACAGGTAGATTTGCAGGCCGTGGCACAACAGCTTCTTTAGAAAAAGTTATACAAATGAAGCCTGATGTAATTGTTGATATTGGTAGCGTTACACCAACTTACGTAAGTACTGCTGAACGCGTTCAATCACAAACGAACACTCCTTACATTTTAATGAATGGTTCATTGGCAGAAACACCACAGCAATTATCCCATTTAGGTGAGTTGCTCGGTGTCAAAGAGCGCGGGCAATCATTAGCAAATTATGCACAAAAAGTATTATCACAAACTCACAATATTGCTCACAAAGCTACAGAATCATCCCAATTAAAAATCTATTCTGCACGCGGTGCAGATGGCTTAGAAACTGGTTTAGCTGGGTCCATTCATACAGAAGTTTTAGATTGGATTGGTGCAAAAAATGTTGCATCTGGTGCAGGTGAAAAAATCATTTCTCGCGTTTCCATGGAACAATTGATGCTATGGCAACCTGATGTGATCATAGCGATGGATCGACATTTTTATGACAAAGTCCAAACTGATCCAGTATGGCAGCGTTTACCTGCTGTAAAAAATAAGCGTATTTACTATGCACCGAAATTGCCTTTTGGCTGGCTAGATCAACCACCAAGTATTAATCGCTTATTAGGTATTTCTTGGTTGGCTCACGTTTTATATTCTGAATTATTATCTTACGATGATTACACCCAAAATATTGTTGAATATTATCAATTATTCTATGGCTATTCATTATCACACGAAGCCTTAAACCAGCTCACTGGAACCATTTAATGGTTAGGTTGTTAATCCCACCCATTGCATTATTAGTGATGATGCTGATTGCATTTTGTGTTGGGCAGATCAATATTCCTTTCAGTGATTTAATCAATGCCTTTCAAGAATTATTCAATGGCGAAATATTGAGTGATCAAAGCTTTGTGCTATGGAATATTCGTTTACCAAGAATTCTCACAGCGATTTTATCAGGTGCAGCTTTAGCAATTGCAGGTAGCACATATCAAGGTATGTTCAGAAACCCATTAGTTTCACCTGATATTTTAGGCGTTTCTGCAGGAGCAGGATTAGGTGCTGTACTTGCCATTTACCTCAATTATTCTATGATTGGCGTACAAATTCTATCTTTCATATTTGGCTTAGGCACAGTATTTCTAGTTTACTTAGTATCTCAATGTGTTCGCAGATTAGATCCGATATTGGCACTCGTTTTATCAGGTATTGCCATTGCTGCTTTGCTCGGCGCAAGTATTTCTATGATCAAGCTATTATCAGACCCTTACAGCCAATTAACTGTGATCACATTTTGGATGATGGGTTCATTAACCATGGCAACCATGAGTGATTTAGCTATCGTCGCACCATTATTATTTGTGAGCATTATTCCGCTCATTCTACTTCGCTGGCGCATGAATTTGCTGAGCCTCAATGATGAAGAAGCCTTAGCACTTGGTGTAAACATTAAGCATTTAAGAATCATCTTTATTTTATCTGCCACATTGATGACGTCCGCAATTGTTTCCATTACAGGCATCATTGGTTGGATTGGCTTAGTGATTCCCCACATTGCACGTTTATGGATTGGCCCTGATTTTAGAAAAATGTTACCAACCGCCCTATTTTTAGGTGCAACTTTCTTACTGCTCACAGATACAATTGCCCGCACAGTATTTCCAATAGAAATTCCTCTGGGTGTATTAACGGCATTCATTGGTGCGCCATTCTTCATTGGTTTATTAATCAATGGTGGGGCAAAATCATGAGCCTAATTCAGTTACATGATTTAACAATTGGCTATCGTGGGCAAATGATCGCTGAAAAACTAAATTTAACCTTTAAATCTCACGAAGTAACATGTTTATTGGGTGCGAATGGCTGTGGTAAAACCACATTACTCAAAACTATTTTGGGCGTATTACCAAAAATTTCAGGTGAAATATCCATCAATCGCAAGCCACAGAATAAATGGCAACGCCATGAACTATCACAATTTTTAGGTTATGTACCACAAGCCCACAATCATGTTTTTCCATTCACTGTAGAAGCAGTTGTGCTAATGGGTAGAACAGCCCATTTAGATTGGTATTCATCCCCAAAAGCACAAGATAAAGCCATTGCTCATGAATGTATTCAACAATTGGGCATTAAACATTTAATTCATAAGCCCTATACACAATTAAGTGGCGGACAACAACAATTAGTATTGATTGCTAGAGCTTTAGCACAAGATCCATCATTTCTAATCATGGATGAACCCACAGCAAGTTTAGATTTTGGCAATCAAATGCGTGTACTTGAACAAATCGAAAAACTCAAATCCCAAGGCTTATCCATATTGATGACAACACATCAACCTGAGCATGCGATGCAAATAGCGGATCGCGTTATCTTATTAGATCACGGCAATATCATTGCAGATGGTTCACCAAAAGAGTGCTTAACCTTAAAAAACTTAGCACAAATCTATGCACTCGATGAATCAGTCATCGCTAAAAACTTACCATTTATTTTTTAATCTTAGAGGAATGACATGATGTCTAATTCTAAAACCATTTTTGATATTGATTTCGCAGAACTCTATCGAAACCATGTAGCACAAGCAATTCGCCAACCTAAAACATCTGATGATTGGGATAAAAAAGCCCACAATATGAAATCTGGCGGAGGCTGTGCAAGTGCATCTTATATTCAAGATTTCACATCTCGTATGGATTTAACGAATGCCAGCACATTATTGGATGTTGGCTGTGGCGGTGGCACGATTGGCTTAGCGTTAGCATCAGGTTTAGAAAAAGTTTATGAATTAGATTACAGCCCAAAAATGCTAGAAGTTGTCAAAGAACGTGCTGCAGAACAAAACATTGAAAACTATGAATGCATTTTAAAATCATGGGATGACAATTGGGATGATGTACCTGAATGCGATATTTGCGTATCTTCCCGCTCTTCCATGGTGAACGACATTGAATCAGCTTTAACTAAACTCAATAGCAAAGCTAAAAAAGCTGTCTATATGACAATGACAGTGGATAAAGACTTTATCAGCCGAGAGATTTTACGTGCCATTGGCCGTGATGATATTGGCTTCCCAACTTATATTTACGCCATGAATCTGCTTTATCAGCAAGGTTATCGTGTTTCTGTGGATTTTTTAGAAACACAAAACTGTTCAAGCAAAATGCTTACATTAGATGAACCTAGCTTCATCGAAGCTGTGCAATGGTCGATTGGTACATTGAATGAAGAAGAGATTGATTGTTTAGTTCATTACTACCAAAAAAACCAATCCAAACTTTATTCAGCACAACCTATGCAACGCGCATGGGCCTTTATTCACTGGAAAACTCATTAATTTGGGAATGTCTAATATGATTCAACCATCATCTTTATTTAAAATGAGTAAAATTGTTGCTGCATTATTACTCTACTCTTCTGTTGTGTATGCCGATGTAGTTGTACAACAAACTGAAGAAACTACTGCAAAAACAGAGAAAAACAGTAACGTATTCACATTGGGCACTGTTGTAGTTTCAGCATCAATGCCACAGACATCTGAGTTATTTGAATCTTATATCAACAAAGAAACCATTGATCTTTTAGAAGCAAAAGATGTAGGTGAAGCATTACAGTATACGCCTGGCGTGTTTTATGATTCACCGATTGCTTCTGGTAACTCTGGACGATTTGAATCTGGTGTAACAGTGCGTGGTTATGGCTTACGTTATGTACCAATTTATGTAGATGGCATTCCTGTTTATATTCCCTACGATGGTTATTCGGATATGGGGCGCTTCTCAACAGCTGATATTTCATCTATTCAAGTGGCTAAAGGCTATAGTTCAGTAATGTATGGCCACAATACAATGGGCGGTGCTGTTAACATTGTGACAATGAAACCTCGTTCTAAATTCGACTTTTCTGGTGTGATTGGCGGTGGCTCAGGCAATACACAAGAAACCAGTGTTAACGTTGGGACATTACAAGAAAATTGGTATTTACAAGCAGGTTTTTCTGATCGTACACGCAAGTACACACGTTTAGCAGAGAAATTTGAAGGCATCGATGCTGAAGGTCAAACTGTGAATTCAGATAAATACCTTTACAATGTTAAAGATCGCCGTGCGAACGTTAAAGTTGGTTGGACACCGAATGCAACAGATGAATATGTATTGAGCTATTCCAAGCAAGAAGCAAAAAAATATCCTGGTCATAAAGGACAAAAAGGCTTCATCCCAACCACTTGGAAATGGCCAAAATGGGATCGTGAAACGATTTCGTTTGTATCAACCACTTGGTTAATGGATGATAAAATTTATATCAAACCTCGTATTTATTATGATACTTATAAAAATACATTAACTGGCTGGCGCGGTGATCCTAAAGGCAGCCATTATGATGACAAAGCATTTGGTGCATCGGTAGAAGTTGGTACAACAGTTATTAGCAATCATTTAGTTAAAATGATGTTGAGTTATAAAGATGAAACTCATAAATCATTTGATACATTCCCGAATTCAGCATTGCACATGCCTGATTCCGACTCTAAAGCAACGCAGAAGTTCTACTCGATTGCTCTAGAAGATACGATCACATTCAATGAACAATGGGAAGCACAGTTAGGGATTGTCTATACTAAACGCACAGCTTCAGCAAGTGACATTGGCATTAATACTCAACATTTGTTGAGTGCTTACCCAGCAGCTAATTCAATGTTAGCGCCTTCTTATAATTCTACAGATTTCCAAGCAGCTCTATTTTATAAGCCAACTGATCTAGATACTTTCCGTTTCACAATTGGTAAAAAAACTCGTTTCCCAAGTTTTAAAGAATCTTATTCTAACTATGCAGGTGGATCAGAGAAAAAATGCCCGAAAGGACAAACTGGCTGTAAAGCAGGTGAATTTGTGCCGAGCATTACTTTGCAAAACCCTGGTTTAAAACCTGAAAGTGCATTGAATATCGAATTAGGTTATAACGGCACACCAATCGATGGCTTAACAATGGATGCTGCATTATTCTATAGCCAATCCAAAGATGCAATTGATCGTAGTGACTTTGATTTCAATAGCTTCCCTAGTTATGCAATTCGCCAATCCATTAACTTACCTGGTAAAGTTGAGCGTAAAGGAATTGAATTAGGTTTGGATTATGAGTTAAGCCCATATTTGCAATTAGGCGCAGGCTATACTTATTTGGATATTAAAAATAAAGATCATAAAGAAATTAAGATCAAAGATATGCCAAAACACTTTGGTTATCTCTATGCATCCATCAAACCTGTAGATTGGATCGCAATTACACCATCAATGACTGGTAGAAGCAGTAGTTATGCAAACATGGAAGGCACAGAGAAAAACAGAGCTTATCAAATCTATGATTTAAAAGTCAGCGTAATGCCACCACAATGGAAAGGTGTAACATTCAATGCTGGCATTGATAATATCTTCAATAAAAACTACGCATCATTTAATAACGACTATTCATCACCAGGTCGTTCATTCTATGCAAACATGCGCATTGATTTTTATTAATTACATAAAAACTTGAGATGCAAGAAAGCCAGCAATGCTGGCTTTCTTTTTGATTTGAGACTCAATGATTATATGATTTATCCCTTCCTTCGGAAGGGATAATTTTATTAAGCAAATTTTTGAGTTTATAAAGGCGCGGTTGGAACTAAAATCTCTGTTGCAATGATCACTGCCAACATTCCCACAATCATTGGCACAGCTGTTCTTTTCACCACTTCAAACGGTGAAATATTCGCCATACCTGATGTTGCAACCACAACACCAGAAACTGGTGACATTGTGCGCCCGATGTTAGATGCTTGGAGCATTGGAATCACTAAATATGCAGGGTTAATCCCCATTTCTGATGCAACTTTTGGAATGAACTCCACAAATGCATAAAATGGTGCATTACCAGAACCTGTTGCAATGGCTGCGAGCATTGTGACTAATACTAAAACAATCATCATGATTAAAGCTCCACCACCTGCTGATTCTGCCAATTCAATTAAGCCTGATGTAAAGCCCACAACTTTTAAACCTTCCGCAAATACACCAGCTGCAACTAATAACATCACAACTGTGACAAATGCATCACCCATACTTTTATAAGCGCAATTTAAGCCTTCGAATACTTTCTGTGCATCGAATGAACGAATAAACTCAATCACTGCTGTAATAAATAAACAGATGATCAAAACTGTAATAATATTTAAATTTGGAATCAATTGATCACTGAATGGTAATGTCCATTTACCAGAGAAAACCAATACACCAATAATGGGCAAGAATGGCAGAATTGCGTATGCAGATGGTGCATTAGTTTTAATCTCATTCACATCTAAACGTTCACAAACACTATTCTCTTTTCGGTCTAAATAACGCTGCCAAAAGAAATGTGTGATTGCAATGGCAATGATCGCGATAATCGAAACTGGCAGTGTTTTATAAAATGCAAAATTAATCAGTAAATCACCGCCCATACCAGATTTCTCAGCTGCCAAAATGACATCACCTGACGTTGGTGACAAAATCAATGCCGCTGGGGATGCACAAATTGCTGTGGCAGCGCCTCGGCTAATGCCGACATTTACCATCAATGGGAACAGTGTCCCCATCAATAAAACGCCTAATCCTGTTGCGGAAGACACAGCAAATGACATTAAACATGCAATAAAATAACCTGCAATCATCAAGATATATGGTGATTTAATGTATGTTAATGGTTTAGACACGATTTTTACTACAACATCATTCGCACCAATATGATTCATGTAGGATGCAAATCCGCATAAAATCATGATCATCATACCTAAATCAGCAGCACGACTGGATAATAAACTTTTTGTGAATTCAAAAATATCTAGAACTTCAATGCCTGTTGATTGATCAGGTATTATATCTCTACCTAAAAATAAACTGATGATCAAAAGTGTAAATCCACCCAGCATTAATACGCCTGTTGCTGAGTAACCTTTAATAATATATCGCCCTACCATTATGGCGACGATTGTACCGATCAATAGATCGATCACATACATCGGAATGCCTAACATTTTTTATCTCCGTCGATTTTGAAACTGCATTAGTAAATTTGTATCCCACATAACCGTAGAATACTGGCCTTATGAATTTTCTCTAAGCATTACAATTACATTTCTTAACGCACATCAACTAATTGTTCATTTATTCTTTGTCAGCTCTTAAATATTATTAAATTTATTATTTTCATATTATATATTAAACCCAATAAAACACGCCTCGAAAGGCGTTTAAATAGTTTTAATTTTTATTCCCATCCTGTTTTCTTTCTCAATGCATATGGCAACAACGATAATAGTCCTAAAAATGCTAAAGCCGCACCGATCCATATAGTCGAAAGGTAACCAAAGCCTGCTGTAATTGCTAATCCACCTAAATATGAACCACCACCTAAACCAATATTAATGACAGATGTATGAACTGCGTTTACCATTGGGCCTGGATGTGCAACACTGACAATACGAGCCATCATCGCAGGATTCATCGGCACACCAGATAATCCAATGAATATAATGAATAAAATGGTTAGCCAAGCAAATTCTGCAAACATCGCCATACTCATTAAAGAAACTGTCAATACTGAAAGTCCAATTAACATAACCTGCAAACTATATTTATAGGCAAAACGAGCGGTAATAATATTGCCAATCACATTAGCAACGCCATAAAGCATTAAGATGAATGGAATTACTTTGACATCCATTTGTGTAACATACGTTAAAATTGGAACTAAATAGCTAAATGCGGCAAAACTTGCACCTAAAATTAAACAGCTTGTTAAACATGCTTTCCAATACGCTGACTTTTTAAATGCATCCATTTCATTAATAGTATTTTCAGGCTCTATGCTCTTATTGATTTTTAAATCTGGTAGCATAAAAAACAAAGCGATTAAGCAGAGAAATACCATAATCGAAACGATTCCAAAGCTGACTCTCCAACCGAAATATTCATTCACAATAGTGGCAAATGGTACGCCAAAAACATTAGAGATCATGAATCCACCAATCACAACCGCTGCTGCACTTGGAATTTTTTCTCGAGTAACAATCGACATACTAGTGGCTAAAGCTAAACTCAAACAACCCGCACATAAAATACCAATGACAACTCTGATTACTATCAAAATTTCATGGCTATTGATCAAAGCACTGATGCCTTGAATAACAGCATAAAGTAATAATAATATTAATAAAGTTGGGCGATATGGTGCTTTAAATTTCAAAAAGAAATATGTTAGAACTGGGCCACCTAGCATCACACCAAATGCAAAATATGAAATTAAATGCCCAACCTGCCCGATTGATATATTAAAACTGTCAGATAATGATGACATCATTCCTGCAATCATTAATTCTGATGTGCCAATTGAAAAAATGGCAAGACCTAAAACATAAACTACTATTGGCATATTTGTTCCTTTATAGACAAACGTTAATACGAACTAAATGACCGCATTACCAATGCAATAGCTTTTAACTGTTCATTCTTTATTTTAGCTATAATTTATTTATTAATAATCACACAGGGCTAAGCCTGCATATATGCTAGATTTTATTCGTTATTATGTGAACGATTAAATAGTAATACGATATTTAGTGGCAAACAGAAATACAATACAGTTGCTAACTGCCAAGTTAGGTAACCATAAAATATTTGTTTGTGAACTATCACTGTTGAATGTACATCAACAGTATTGCATCCCAAATTGATGATTAATATCAGTTAGTAAGCATATATTTACACTTGTGAAAGATATCACGATCGTGCAACACGGCAGATAATAGCTACTATTACTCTTTAGGTCAAATACTATTTAATTTTTCAGATTACCAATGATGATCGCTGATAATTTTCTTCAAGCGCTTTAAACATTCACTGTTTAAATCTCGTACATGGTTAGGAATTAATTTCACCTCATCGCGCAATGCGAATGCTCTTTCTTTAGCTTTATCCAATTCATTTAACTGGACTAATGCTTCTACATAACTCACTTTAGCTTCATAACCTCGATAATAAACCACTAAAGCATCAAACTCTTCAATTGCCCTTTGTGTATTACCTTGTGCTGCCAAAGATTTAGCATAAAATAGATGCCCTTCACTGGAATCGTAATCTGGATTTGTTGCTCTCAATTCATCCAATGTTTGAATCGTAACTTGTGGTTGATCTAAGAAAAAATAGCATTTTGCAATTTGTAATAATAATTCAGGATCATTGGCATATAAGCCCACTTGAATCTTTTGATAAAGCGTCAAAGCATCTTGATAACGATGCGCTGCAAAATATGCATCCGCTAAATATTTTTGATTCATAAAAGTTGGGGCTGTTCTCACTTCATTTTCAGCAGAATTGATATCAGCATTCGGGTTCACTAAACCTTTAATATTTTTATTAATTTTATGCCCACGACGTGAATCCATTAAGCCAGGCAAAATCACCACCACAAAATATGCAATCGGCCCAAGCATTGGTGCAATGATTACAATCAAAACCCAATAACGCTCTTGCCCTGTTTTCATAATGTGAATAATGCAGGCTAATGTGATTAAAATACTTAAAAAATATGGCATAAACTCAGCTCCCAAGATGATGGCATATCATAGCAAAAACATGCATATTTGTAATGCGTGCCTTCTCTCAGCCTTTATCTTATAATCACCGTTTATCATTTGAAAATATTCTCTACATGGACAAACCATTTAATACAATCAAAGAAGCCACGACTGAATTGGCCGCTGTTCTCATTGCGGTGACAGATTCTGAAGCCAAAGTTCTCACAGTTGAACATGGCACTTCTTTGCCAAATGGTCCATTGAATCCCATTCATCGATCGCTACAAGCTGGCGTTCGCCAGTGGGTTGAAACACAAACTCAACAATCATTGGGTTATGTAGAACAGTTGTATACATTGGTCGATACTAATCGTAAAACAGCTTCTGGCCATTATCTTATTTACATTAGCTACTTAGGATTAGTACGAGAAGAAACCAATCATCTAGAATCTCAAGCAACATGGCTCAATTGGTATCAATATTTTCCATGGGAAGATCATCGCAATGGTCGTCCAAACTTTATTGAGACAGACTTATTACCCATTTTTAAACATTGGATCAATGCTGGCAATACGATTGCAGAACAAAAATCTCGGGAGCAAAGAGTTAATCTTTGTTGGGGTTTATCATCATTTGTTTGGAATGAAGAATATGTATTGCAGCGTTATGAATTGATGTATGAAGTGGGGATTTTGCCAGAAAATATGGCACAAAATGTTATCTTGCCTAAAGAATATTGTGGACAATCTATGGTGCATGATCATCGCCGAGTTTTAGCTTCAGCAATGGCAAGATTGCGTGCCAAAATCAAATATCGCCCTGTAATTTTTGAATTAATGCCACCAACATTCACGTTATTTCAATTACAGCAAAGCATTGAAGCGCTTGGTGGCATTACATTACATAAACAAAACTTCCGCCGTTTCATCATCCAACAAGATTTAATCGAAGAAACAGGAGAAATGGATCCAACAGGCCCAGGCCGACCTGCTCGATTATACCAATTCAGAGATGATGTTTTATTAGAGCGATCATTATCAGGCAGTAAACTACCGATTTCCCGCTCATTCAATTAAGCTGGGCCAATATTGTTGAATAACGTCTGATCTTTGCTTAAATCTCCTGAAGCTTTAACATTGATCGAACGTGTTGCTGAGAAATCCAACATTCTATTGATCCCAATTTCTGCTTGTATTCGAATCTCTTCAGGCACAGTAATTTCATTGGTATGACTTTCTAAAATATTTTGAATTTTGTCCAATGTATTCATCGCCATCCAAGGGCACATTGCACAGCTTTTACATGTTGCGCTTTCGCCTGCTGTTGGCGCGATGATGAAAGTTTTATCAGGCATTAATTGCTGCATTTTATAAAAAATACCACGATCTGTTGCCACAATGAATTGATCTGCATCTGAACTTTGTGCAAATTTAATAATTTGTGATGTCGAACCTACAAAGTTAGCTTGCTCTACAACTTGAGCAGGTGATTCAGGGTGAACCAAAACTAAAGCATTGGGATATTGCTCTCGACATAATCGTAAGCTATCAGCTTTAAATTCATCATGCACAATGCATTGACCTTGCCATAAAACCATATCAGCACCAGTTTGTTCAGCAATATAATTGCCTAAATGTCGATCTGGCCCCCAGATGATTTTTTTACCTTCAGCATGCAGTGCTCGCACAATATCTAAAGCAATTGCTGATGTCACAACCCAATCTGCTCTTGACTTCACTTCTGCACTTGTGTTTGCATACACAACTACAATTCGATCAGGATATTGATCACAAAACTTGGAAAATTCATCAACAGGACAACCAATATCTAAAGAACACGTTGCTTCTAAATCTGCAACTAAAATCTTTTTATTTGGGCTTAAAATTTTAGCAGTTTCGCCCATGAATTTCACGCCAGCAACAATCAATGTTTCAGCCGTTGAATCTCTCCCAAATCTAGCCATTTCCAATGAGTCAGCAACGCATCCACCTGTTGCTTCAGCTAGAGCTTGAATTTCTGGATCAGTGTAATAATGCGCTATTAATGTCGCATTATGCTCTTGCAATAATTGCTTAATTCTCTCCTGTTGCCCCATTTTCTTTCTCCCTTTAACCTTTTATTTTTACATATACTCATAATGAGCATATGTAGATATTAGAGAAAAATCATAACAGACTTTGAATCAAAAAACTAACGGCTAAATTTTAATTAATTTAGTTTAAAATAAAAAACAAAATTATATCAATTAATAAAAATAAATATCAATGGTAAAATTACATTCTATACTTATGAATATTTGCTAAATTTAGAATAAATATATATGCTCATATTGAGTATATTTAAATTCATCATATAAACTTAGGAATACAATATGAGCGAAATAGCATCACTACCTAATATATTGTTAAAACCATTTGTTGAACAAGCACTAGCAGAAGATCTAGGAAGACGCGGCGATGTCACTAGCCAAGCCATCATTCCTGCCGATCAAATGGCAACATTACACATCGTTGCGAGAGAAAATGGCATCATTGCTGGATTAGATCTAGCACACTTAGCATTTACAACAATTGATAATCACATTGAATTTTCAGCTAAAGCCAAAGATGGTGATGTCATTCAGCCTCAGCAAATTTTAGCAACTGTAACTGGTAATGCCCGCGATCTATTAACAGCTGAGCGCACAGCACTTAACTTTATGACACATTTAAGTGGCATAGCGACTGAAGTGAGCCGACTCAAATCAATGATTGCAGAATATCCTGTAGAGATCACTTGTACACGCAAAACTATTCCAGGATTACGCATATTACAAAAATATGCTGTTAGAGTTGGTGGTGGCCGCAATCATCGTATGGGCTTAGATGATGCAATTCTCATCAAAGATAATCATATTGCAATTGCAGGTAGTATTACCCAAGCGATTCGAGATGCTAAAAAATTCGCTGGCCACTTGATTCCCATTGAAGTTGAAGTGGATACAATAGAACAATTGAAACTTGCATTAGCAGAAGGTATTAATCTCGTTTTATTGGACAATATGTCACCTGAAGTTTTGCAAGAAGCAGTAAAGCTTTGTCATGGAAAATGCTTAACAGAAGCTTCTGGCGGAATTACACCTGAAACTCTCACTGCAGTTGCAGCAACTGGTGTAAATTTTATTGCAATGGGTTGGCTGACTCACAGTGTGAAATCATTAGACATTGGCTTTGATTTTATTTAACACAATAAAAAACGCCCCAAAAGGCGTTTTTTCAATCAGCAAATCAATACAGATTATTTCAAATATAGATTAAATGATGTACGTTGATGATCATCTTCTGCCAATGTAAAATCCAATGACAACGTTGCCAAATCTTCCACATAAACATCCAACATTGGATTTTTAGTACGATCAATGTGTTTAATGTAAGTTTTACATTCAGGACAACTTTCTGCTTTCATCACAGATTCTTGACCTTCCACAGATAGCAATTCAATGCGACCAGTATTTGAGCAATTATGACAAGTTGAACGAACTTTATGCCATTTCGTTTCGCATAAATTGCACAACAAATAACGTAAGCCATTATCCATAGGATCGATCACGCTCGCAATTGGTGCATCACCACACATTGGGCAATAATGGAAACCTTGCTCCACTTCCAATTTAGGCAATTCTGCCAATGTTGCACTTTTCACATATACAACTTTCAAAGCAATTGATAAGAATAATTGAAACTCTTTAGCAATTTCAGTATCTGAATAACCCAACACTGCACGACCATAATCAATGATTACATCATCAGCTAATTGAGAAAGTTCTTTCGTAACTTTCTGAACTTCATTCGTTAATGGTTTCTTTTGCAGCTCAACCAATACTGCTTTTAAAGCTGCTGGCAAATATTGCAACAAAGCATCATCATTCAAAAATGGATGTTCAACATTCAATGCAGGCTTAGCAACATTCACTTCTTTAAACACTAAACGTGCAGCTTCTGTTAATTGAATCCAAAAATCAATCGTAATGTGTAATTCTTCAGGTGCTGTGATACGTATTTTTTCGAACTGCATCACACGACTTGTGAAAGGATTATCTGTAGGCAAAATAATGGGCTTAACATCAGGAATTGTTCCGACTAACACATTATTTTCAGGTGTAAATTGACTCATAAATTTTCCCCATAAAAAGAATAAGCGCAATCTCTTGCGCCTATTTCTTAATGATCAGCTGAAAGATTAATCTTTTTTAGCTGACTCAACTTTTTTTTCATTCTTCATGATTTCACGATACCATGCTGGATGGTGTGTTTTTGCCCAGTTTTCAGACACAACACCTTCTGTCATTGCACGAATTGTACCACGAATCCAAATTGCAGCATAAACGTGAACAATGATACATGCGATCAAAATCAATGCAGCCCAAGCATGCAATAAAATTGCAATGCGACGTGATTCAATCGAGAAGTTATCAGCGAAGAAGAAAGGACTCTGCCACATCATAATGCCTGTCACTAACATCACGAATAAACATGCTGTCATTGCCCAGAACATTACTTTCTGACCAGCGTTGTATTTACCAACATCACCAACTTCTTTACCCATTACAACATCTTTAACAGACAATGCCCATCTCAAATCTTCCATGTTTGGAATATTATGAGAAGCGTAACGGAAGAATTGGATCATAAAGCCCACAAACATGATCATGCCCACAAATGGGTGAACGATACGAGCTGTTTGCAATGTACCAAACACTTGTCCAAACCATGAGAATGATGGATAGAATAGTGCCAATCCAGAGATTGCTAGCAAGATAAAACAGAAAGCAACGATCCAGTGATTGATACGCTCAGAAGCGGAATAACGTTGAATCAAACGATTTTCTTGTTTCATGCGCTTTTCTCCTTATCAATCTCATCTGCTTTTTTAGCTAATTTCTTAGGATCAATCACATCACGATCTTTATCCTTACTATCAGCATCATTCGGCCCTACAGTGATAAAGTGTAAGAAACCAAATAAAACAGAAGCAGCAATACCAAATGTTGACAATGGTTTTAAGAAGCCCTTCCAAACTTCAGTAAACATACTGATTTTTGGATCTTTTGGAAGATTTGAATATTCCTGTGGTTTGTCAGCATGATGTAACACATAGACAACGTGTGTGCCACCAACGCCTTGAGGATTATAAACACCCGCATTATCAAAGCCACGACCTTTCAATTCAGTCACACGATCTTCTGCAAAATGCAACATTGCATCACGTTCACCAAAGCGGATTGCACCTGTTGGGCATGTTTTAACACAAGCTGGCTCTTGACCAACTGCAACACGATCCGAACATAAAGTACACTTGTATGCTTTGTTGTCGTTCTTGCTGATACGTGGAATATTGAAAGGACAACCTGTAATACAGTAACCACAACCAATACAATTTTCTTCATGGAAATCAACGATACCATTTTCGTATTGAACAATTGCACCAGGTGAAGGACAAGCTTTTAAGCAGCCTGGATCTTCACAATGCATACAACCATCTTTACGAATCAACCATTCTAATTTCTCTGCTTCATCTGGCTTATCTGCAACGTTTTGCGCTTCCGCAAAACGCATTACTGTCCAGCTTTCTGCTGATAAATCATGTGGGTTGTTATAAGTACCATTACAAGTCCCTACTTCATCACGAAGATCATTCCATTCAGAACAAGCAACCTGACAAGCTTTACAGCCGATACAAGAAGTAACGTCAATTACTTTTGTTACTTCTGTTACGTGCTTACGAGCTTGCGGAGGCGTTGTAGACGTCGCTGATAAACGTTTAATGTCTAACGATTGCAATGCCATTATGCACCTCCTTGTACTTTCTCAATATTCACGAGGAAAGTTTTAAACTCTGGCGTTTGCGTGTTCGCATCCCCCACAAAAGGTGTCAACGTATTCGCAATGAAGCCTTGTTTTGTTAAACCTTCATAACCCCAGTGAATTGGAATACCAATGTGATAAACAGGTTTGCCATTCACCATCATTGTCTTCATTCGCTTAGTCACAACTGCTACAGCTTTGATATAACCACGCTTAGACCAAACTTTAACTTTATCACCGTTTGCAATGCCTTTTTCCTTCGCTAATTCTTCACCCATTTCGATGAACTGTTCAGGCTGTGCGATTGCATTCAATAATGCATGTTTAGTCCAATAATGGAAATGCTCAGTTAAACGGTAAGTTGTACCCACATAAGGATAATCTTCCATCGTACCTAATTGTTCTCTGTCATTTTCAAACATACGAACAGCAGGATTATTGAGCTGTTTTGGATACATCAAGTTCACACCAATTGGTGATTCCATTGGCTCATAATGAGATGGGAATGGACCTTCTGCCATTTTATCAATCGCGAACAGACGGCTCACACCTTCTGGGTTCATGATGTATGGATTCATATCTGTACCAGGTGGTTCATCCGCTTTAAAGTCAGGGATATCGTAACCTGTCCATTTTTTACCATTCCAGAAAATCAATGCACGATCTTTATCCCACGCTTTACCATCACGATCCGCAGAAGCACGGTTATAGATGATACGGCGGTTCAAAGGCCATGCCCAAGCCCAACCTAATGTGTTACCCAAGCCCGATGGATCACTGTTATCACGGTTAGCCATTTGGTTGCCCGCTTCAGTCCATGAACCTGCATAAACCCAACAACCTGAAGATGTTGTACCATCATCTTTTAAGTTTGCGAAGCTTGAAATCAAATCACCTTTGCGATGAATGATATTACCTGCTGCATCCTTAATCTCTTCCAATGCATAGCCGTTTAACTCTTTAGCTAATTCATCTGGATGAGGTTTAGATGGAATGCGATAATCCCAAGAAATATTCATGATTGGCTCAGGGTTAACACCACCTTGCTCTTGATATAACTTGCGAAGCTCAAACATAATACCTGATAAGATATTAACGTCTGGCTGTGCTTCACCCGGTGCATCAGCAGCTTTCCAGTGCCATTGTAACCAGCGCGCTGAGTTTACAATCGAACCATCTTCTTCAGCAAAACAGGTAGTTGGCAAACGGAATACTGTCGTCGCAATCTTACTTGAGTCAACATCGTTTGATTCACCATAGTTCTTCCAGAATGTAGATGTTTCTGTCACTAATGGGTCCATAACAACTAAGAATTTAAGCTTAGATAATGCAGCAATACTCTTATTCTTATTTGGAAATGATGCTACAGGGTTGAAACCTTGGCAGAAATAACCATTCATTTCACCTTTATACATCATGTCAAATACACGAAGAATATCGTACATTTTGTCCCATTTAGGTAACCAATCAAATCCCCAGTTATTTTCTTTAGTTGCATTCACGCCCCAATATGTCTTCATCAAGCTTACGAAGAATTTTGGTGTATTGCCCCAATAGTTTAACTGTCCTGGACGATTCGCTTTTGGCGTCGTTTGTGTAATATATGTTTGATAGTCTGTTTGTTTATCACTTGGCAAGTTTAAATAACCAGGCAAGTTAGTTGATAATAAACCGATATCTGTTAAACCTTGGATGTTTGAGTGACCACGCAATGCGTTCACACCACCACCAGGCATACCAATATTACCCAATAACAACTGAATCATTGCCATTGTACGGATATTTTGTGAACCAATAGTATGTTGTGTCCAACCTAAAGCATACAAGAATGTTGCAACTTTGTTATGAACAGCACATGTTCCTAATGTTTCGCACACTTTTAAGAAGTCAGCCACAGGCGTACCAGTGATTGTACTCACTAATTCTGGTGTATATTCTTCATAGTGTTTTTTCATCAAATTGAACACACAGCGAGGATGCTCCATTGTAGGATCTACAACAGCATTGCCTTCTTCATCCAACTCGTAGTTCCAAGAGGATTTATCTGTGTAAGCATTTTTCTCTTCATCCCAACCAGAGAATAATCCCTCGTCGAAACTAAAATCTTCACGCACAACAAAATTTGCATTGGTATAGTTTTTAACGTATTCCCAATTAATTTTGCCATTTTTAACTAGCCAATTAATCACACCACCCAAGAACGCAATGTCCGTACCTGAACGAATTGGTGCATAGAAATCAGCAACGGATGCTGAACGATTAAAACGCGGATCTACAACAATAAATGTTGCATTACGTCTTTGTTTCGCTTCAACAACCCAACGAAAACCAACAGGATGCGCTTCCGCGGCATTCCCACCCATTACAATAATCACATCGGCATTTTTGATATCAACCCAGTGGTTGGTCATGGCGCCGCGGCCAAATGATGGAGCAAGACTTGCTACCGTAGGACCATGTCAGACCCGAGCCTGATTGTCTATGGATACCATCCCAAGTGATCTAACAAACTTACCTGTAATGTGGCCAGCTTCATTACTACCCCCTGAAGCTGCTAATAAACCAGTTGAAACCCAACGGTTTACGCGTGTACCTTTTTCATCGTGCACAACCATATTGGCATCACGATCTTCTTTAACTAATGCTGCGATTTCTTTATACGCTTGATCCCAGCTGATGCGTTCCCACTTATCTGAGTTTGGGCGACGAACTTCTGGATACTTCAAACGGTTAGGACTATGTACATAATCCAACAAACCAGCACCTTTCGGGCATAATGCACCACGGCTCACTGGATGATCAGGATCCCCCTCAACGTGAATGATGGCTTCTTTAGCATTAAAAGCACCATCTCCCATGCTGTACATTAATAATCCGCATCCCACTGAACAATAAGTACAAGTATTACGAACCTCTTTTGCACGCAATATTTTGTACTGGCGAACTTCCGCATTCGCGATACCTGGTGCCATTCCCATTAGCGCCAAGCCAGTTCCACCAACAGCTCCTGCGGACAGTTTAAAAAACTGTCGTCTAGAAACTTCCATAAGCTACCTCTTAAATTCTAATCACTTAACAACTAATATCTTTAAATAAAATTTTAAAGACAATCGTATATTGTATACTTTTTTAATCTAATTTCCTTGAGAATCATCATATTCTCAGTCCTTACCTGCTACTCTCTCCCTTTTAGCATTTCTGCTTGTAGCTTTAGGCAATATAATTACAGATTCAACTATAGTAGTTTACATTGCATACATACATTTTCCTTAGAAGCGTATATGAAATCAAGTGATTATCTAGCTTTATACCTATTTATTGACCATTTTGATTCTCTATACTATTTTGATTAGAGTTCGTAATATCAAATTAGATATTACGTATAAATATCAATAAGTTGATGTTAATTAAACAATTAATCAGAACACAATGAAAAATCCCCCTTAAAAAACTATCTTTTTATAAGGGGGATAGATATTTGTACCTGTTAAAACTTGATCACTTTAACAAACTTTTATATTTTCACCTATTCATCCATATGAGCGCTGGCTGCTTTTAATGTATTATAAATATAATGTTTATAACTATTAACCAACTCTTGATCCTCACAATCTTCTAATTTTCCATTACATAAATAACGCATTTTGATATTCGCATCATAGTAAGGTGAAACTTCTGCATTGATTCTTTCCAGAATCATGCCTCCTAGGAAGTTAATATCCATCAATGTTCCTTTTGTTGGAATCTCTTTACCAGCAAAATTATCTTTCATAAAAAACTGCGTAATATATAAAGGATTTTTAAATAAATCATCCTTCAGTGCTTTACCATATAATGCAGGTTGATGATCTCCAAAATACAGAAATAGAGTTGGGCGCTCGCGGCTTAATGCTTTTTGAGTAAAATCGTCTGTTGCCTTATTTAAATCCATTTGTCTTTCTAAATAATCATTTAATCTTCGTGTGACTTTTTCATCTTCAAAATAAGGCAATATACCTAATTTATCTTCTGCTTTTTCATTATATGGGCCATGTTCATTCATAGATAACATAAATACAGCCACAGGCTGATCTGAATATTTTTCCAAAATTTGATACACATACTCCAACATTTCATGACTAGTAATCTTCCATAAATTATTATTCATAGGTGAATCATAGCCAAGATCTTGTGGCTGCAATACTAAATCAATCCCGAAATTCTCATAGGCATTACGTGTATTGTAATTATCTTTCGTCATTGGCGTTAAAAGAACCGTATAATATCCATTATTCTTGAGTTCTTGATAAAAACTAGTTTTTATATGTGGAGCAACCGTATAAAAAACTGAATGCTTACGATGAGCAAAATCATTTGTATCTAAGCCTGTGGCAAAAGAAAATTCAGATAACCAAGTTCCGCCACCTGTTGTTTGAACTCTCAAAGGACCATATGCAGAAATAAAGTCAGAATTAGGATCAAACATAGAAATTTTAGGTAAATTTTTATCTCCTAATGTAAAATAATCACGATCATTAGTCGATTCTTGCAAAAATACAACAATATCAGGTTTAACTTGCTCGCTCTTAGTAACATTAATTTCAGCTGCTTTTTGCAAAAATAAATCGCTATTCCCTTCAAACACAGGGGACTGATAATTCATTCCCTTCACAGTCATCCAAACATTTATGATAATGCCTTTACCATTAGGTAACTTCGACTGCCATGCTAAAACACTATCCTTAGATAATGTAATTTGATAGATACTAATATTCATCACGCAGAAAACAGCCAAAGCTGATATTCGAATTTTCCAACTATATTTATAACCTTTTCTAAACAAATACAGAGTTAAACCAATAATAGACATGAATACAGCAATAACAATATACATTTCCCAATACTGATTCAATGTATCAAAGTTATTACCATCTGCCGCAATGATAAAATCTGTAAAAAACAGGCGGCTTTTAAAATAATAAATTTTTGCTTGGTTTGTTAATTGCAATGTAATTAATGTAAAAAACATTGCAACAAGGCTCTGTTGAATTTTGCCAATTAATCCAAACCACAAACAAAATAAGGCAACTGCTGTGAGCGGACCAATTAACCCTAACGTTGTTAAATCTGCCTTATAAAAAGTTATACCCAAAGTTACTAATAACAATAGTAAAAAATAAAAATATTGAATAATTCTTGTCATTGAATATTTTACTTATCTTTATCAATCAATAATGTGGGGGACGTTCGCTTGTCAGAGAAATCTGTAAATCTTCTGCTTGTGTTGTAATTTTTGTCAAGAGTTGTAACATCTCTATCTTGAGATTCTCAATCTGCTGTTGCTGATCTATCAAGCATTGATTCAAGGTTTCTATCGTTAGCTCATGAAAAGCCTCTCGCTGTTCTAATTCATCCACTCGAACTTTCAGTAAAATCAATTCATTTTCTAACATATATTTCCCTTAAAATTTCTCATACATTGATTGCCATCAATCCTGATCATATTGCTCAATCAATTCCCAATTATCACGATTGTGCATACTTCCTGTAATCCTCCAAATTTCACCTAAATTATAGGCTGTTTTAAAGTGGCGAGAAGGATGTGATCGTTTAGTATACGAATGAATGATTTGACGATTAGGGTTTGGGTTAATTCTTGGATCCACAGGATAAGCTGAACAATCCGTGAGTTGACTACAAATAATAGAGGGTACATCAGCATTTGATAAAAAAATGTCAGACTCTTGAACTTCAGCTGTTGCATTAAAATCTTTCACCATCAACAACCCTAAACCTCTGCCCGGTAAAGAATCATAATCAAAACCTGGCTGCGATGAATGCTCTGTCGATGTATCACTTACAAAGTTGTGATCAGACACCAAAATAATCATCGTATTATCATACGCATTATTCTCTTTGAGCTTACTTACCAAACGTTTGATATCTTGCATTAGGCAATATTCATTGTAAATTTGCTCAGTCGATTGACGATTTGAGATCTTACAAGTTTCATCTGCATAAAAATATGGAATATGCACAAAGTTCGTTGCCAGATATTTATACGTTGGCCGTGTTGTTTTTTTTATATTTAATTGGTCGATAAAACCATCTAAGAAAGCATAGTTTGCAAGTGGAACTTTACTATATTTACCATGACTAGCAGCAGCTTCTTCATCAGCCCATTGGCTAAATGCATAAACTTGCTCTCTGACTGAATATGGCGCGGAATAGAAAATACCAAAGATATTAATTGGTAAAAAAGAGAAATTTTCTCCCGTTTGATACTCAGGATTCTTTGCTAGAAAGTACTGATTAAATGCTCTTGCATCTTTATCCGTTGATGTACAAGTTGTATGTTGAGTTGCATTGATAATATTTTCACAATTACCAAATTGGATATTAAGAAAAGAAACATCATAATCATCTTTATTCAGTGTATTAGAAAGATTAATGTACGACTTCTCCATTTCATCCACAACTGAAACAATAGAATCAGAGCGTTTATTCACTTCATACGCAGTACTTGAATGTCCACCAATAATACTATTTTCACTTGTATAAGTTACATTGCCTGAAGACAACGTATTACTATACCAAGTAAAGCCCGTTAACTCTTCTTTCAACGACGAATCCATTTTCATCAATTCGCCCATATGCAAACCAGTAAAGCCATCCAGCATCAATACCAAAATATTAGAATGATTTGTTGAAATTTCATTAATCTCATTAATATATTCAGGCACAAGCCTCTGCAAATCTTCTTGAGAGCTGACTTCCATAATAGGCTTAGCAACTTCGATATATTTTGGCATTTGATAAATATTAATTGCAGATAAAACAACAACGGTCGCGATCGCAATATTAACTAAAATACGTTTATATGTATTTTTCAACCAAATATAAGATGTAATAACTATTGCAATAATTAAACCATCCACCAATAAGCGCATAGCAACTGGGCCTAATGCCTCATCTAAATCTGCAATGATAAAATGGTCGATAGATCCTGTATCAAAGATATTATAAACAGATGTCAATAATGCAAAAATCGCCAAAACATATAATAAAAGATCAATGATATAAGTTAAACGTAAGAAATAGTATTTAATAACATAAAGTAAGAATAAACCAATGATCAAAAGGCTAATGTAATTGCTGACAATTAACATTTGGCGACCCACAACTTCAATAACACTTGGATCACTGACCAGTAATTTTGCAGGGAAATATAAAAATGCAATCGTGATTAATAAAGTGGCTGAACAATAAGCTAATGCATGCTGTTTTTGAATGAAAACAGTTACTTTCTTTGTGCTGGGTAAATAATGGTGCAATATATTCTTAAATAATGAGAATAAATTATTAATCATCCAATATAAAACCAATACTGAAGGCATATTATACAATAAAACAAAGAAAACCAACGCAACAATCACAACTTGAAGCTTATCTTTACCCATTAAATTTTTACTGTAGATAAAGCCCGACAAGAGATTAATAACAGTCATCAAAATTGGTAAAGCATTAAAATGCATCGAACCAATTTTAATCAGCTGATCTGGCTGAGATAAATTTTTTAAAGCCCCTGATGATACATTGTAAAAATCTGGGTTATGAGATAAAAACTGATAAGCCGCAATAAAAAATGGAATCTGTAACAAAAAGCCCAAACTGTTACGCACACCATAAATTGGATGATAACCAAACTGCTGATAAACAGTTTTTAACATCGCAAAACGCTCTTGTCCTTTAAAGCTACGTTTGATCATCTCAAGCTTTAGCTGCATCGCCTTTTCTTTGGTGCGATCGCCATTTTGCCAATAATCAAACAAGTTATAAATTGGCACTAATAAGATACTTACCAATAGGCTGAGAAAAACAATTCTGGTGCTGATTGAGCCAGAAAGCTGGCCAGTTATCCAATAAACAAACTCAAGTAAGAACTCAATCGGTTGAATCAAAATGAGATATAAACTATTTAACATGTTTATATTCCTGTACTAATGCTTTGATTTGTTCAGCAATAATTTTTTTACTATTGCCTAAGTTGTAAAACTCATTTGCTTTCAGATGACGAATATTTTCAATGTATTCGGCGTTATTCAACAAAGATAGCGCATGATCTTTCAATGATGGCAATTGATCTTTTTTCAATCTCAAGCCCATTTTGGCAATGACTTCATCTTCCCAAATCGCTCTATCTTGTAGATCAAAATGCTCAACGCCATCAAAATTGCTATCCGTTTTGACTGTGATGATTGGCTTTTCAAATACCAAAGCAAAGTCAAACGTAATGCCAGAGAAATCTGAAATCAATAAATCCCCTTTCGCTAAGCTTGGAAAATTATCCGTCGTAAAATCCCATTCAATGTTTTGATAGTTTTTTAAATTTGTTTGTAAATCATCAATCAAATCTCGCTCGGAAATTAGGCTTTGTGGATGTGGTCTAATGATCACATTCACATTTTCATTCAAAATATCTTTAAGAACTTCCAAAGGAATGTGTCGAAGTAAACCATTTTGCCCCCAAGAAGGTGCAATTAATATTGTAGGTTTATCTGAGATTTCAGATTGTGCATCTTGGGCATTATCTTTGCGCTCAAAAATTGCATCAATATAAGGACAACCTGAATCCAATAAAGTTTTATTTTTTGTGCCTCTACGCTCTTCTAATAAACGTAATTCATTCTTTTGATAATGACCAGAACATAAAATCGTATCATAATAATCAAAAGAAAATATTTTATATAAACTCACACTGGATAATGAATGCAATAAATGAACATAATTTTTCACACCTTTTGAGCGTTTTAATTGCAATACTTCCAATCCTGGCGTTGTTAAAACACACACTTCAGCTTCGATAAAAGATAAATAAATAAAGGCTTTATTACCTTCACCAATATATTTGGCTTCCATTAAAGGGTGCTTTAATGCCAATGCAGGATCTTTTTCAGAAGATGTTAAAAATACAACTTTTTGCCCTGCTTCCAATAATTCTTCAACGATAGGTTTAAATGTTGACCAATAAGTATGTCCTTCAGAAT
>JBEBSR010000016.1:0-47081 GCA_040394195.1 Wohlfahrtiimonas larvae
TGTTAGATGTAGCGAGAGATGAACAAATTGATTTAGAAGATGAAAAAAAGGTCTCTAATTTTTTATATCAATATTATAAGAATTACGAAGCATCCTTAGAGCAAACAGATATTGATCCTCAATTTTTTCAACAAAAAACGCCTAAAATTGATGGGCTGCCTTTTAATATTTACTTAGCATCGCCTTATGAATATTTGATGCAGACAAAGTATCAAAAGGCTTATGAACAACTATTGAGGGCTAAGATAAAAATTCTAAAAGGTGAGTCATTAGATATGAATGATGGTGTGCAATTAGACCAAAATAATTCAATGCTTTATATTAACTTTGAAGAAACATTAGAAGAAGGTTCTCCTCTTTTGCCACAGCCGATTCGGTGGTTCAATCAAGGCCGACAATTTTTAGGTCGATTAGAGGTTGCTATTCCAAAAGTTAAATAGTAATTTGTACGGTCGGATTCATTTTAAAGTTGTTGCGTATGGAAAATAAAGACTCTTTTGCGCCTTGGGCTGTTGCTGTATTTTTAATGGCAGTATTAACGGTTCAAGCTGGTGCTGTGTTTGCTAAAAAATTATTTGAATTAGTTGGCGCAGAAGGTGCAACATCTATGCGCTTAGGTTTTGCTGCAATTATTTTATTGGTGGTCTTTCGCCCATGGCGCATCGATTTTAAAAAAGGCAATATTA
The DNA here is from genome assembly GCA_040394195.1 of Wohlfahrtiimonas larvae. Classification (GTDB taxonomy): domain Bacteria; phylum Pseudomonadota; class Gammaproteobacteria; order Cardiobacteriales; family Wohlfahrtiimonadaceae; genus Wohlfahrtiimonas; species Wohlfahrtiimonas larvae_A. The sequence goes on from JBEBSR010000016.1 coordinate 687, forward strand.
AGAACTTTTTAGTTTATGGTTTAGCTTTAGGTGCTATGAACTTTTTCTTTTATAAAGCTTTAAAAGAAATTCCAATTGGCATTGCTGTTGGTATCGAATTTACAGGGCCATTGGCTGTTGCTCTCTTTTATTCTCGTCGTCCTATAGATTTTATTTGGGTTGGTTTAGTAATTTTAGGATTAATTTTATTATTGCCAATTGGGAATGAAGTGAATAATGTGAATTTCAAAGGTGTATTTTTTGCTTTAATTGCAGGTTTTTGGTGGGCGATTTATATTGTTTTTGGTCGAAAAGTTGGTAAAGATTATGGTTTGCCAATCGTTTCTGCGGGAATGATTGTGGGTGCGATTTTATTTGCACCCATTGGTCTTATCACTGAAGGGGCTAATTTATTCACGCCAACAATATTAATGTATGGTTTGATTGTTGCTTTATTATCTTCAGCAATTCCATTTGCTTTAGAATTAATCGCTATGACACATATTCCTTCCAAAACTTACGGCATGTTAAGCAGTGCAGAGCCTGCTGTGGGTGCTCTTTTTGGTATTGTATTCTTGGGTGAGCATTTGTTCGCTATGCAATGGAGTGGATTGGCTGCCATTATCATTGCTTCTATCGGTGCAACATTAACAGCTCGCGGAAGATAACAATTAGTTATATTTTAAAATAATAAGTTGAAATATTGCCATTGACCAATGGCTATTGGACAGTTAACATATTCAAGTGTTCCACTACCAATTATTTTATGCTTGTTATACACAAAGATAACACCTCACATTTTTTAACTTCACAATTCTTATTGCTACTCTATTAGCGTTTCTATCTTTCATTTCACTTAAAACAATATTATTTAAATTATAGAAAGATAGAGGAAATCATGTTTAATAAAGCTTGGATGTACGTTGGGCTCACTAGCATTTTTGAGCTTATATGGTTATATGGCTTTAATCGTGCAGAAACCCCATTAGAATGGGTAATCGTCATTGGATTTATCATATTAGATCTCAACTTTTTAGCTAAAGCTTGCCAATATTTGGCCGCGGGTACTGTTTATGCTGTTTTCGCTGCAACAGGTACTGTTGGTACAGTTTTAATGGATACATTCTTATTGGGTACTAGCATTTCTATCGGGATGATGGCTTGCATGGCTTTAATTTTGATCGGTGTCCTTGGTTTGAACTTATCTGATCCATCATCAGATGAGGAGGAAAGCCATGGATAATTATCAAAGTATGATCGGCTGGGGCTTAGTTGCCTTAGCCATCGCAGCCGAAATGATCGGGATCTTTGGCTTAAGTTTATACAGCCGAGGTAAAACTTTTGCTAATACCATCTTATATTTTGGCGGTTTGGCAGCATCATTCGTCGCATTATATTTTTCATTCCAATATTTACCTGTGAGTATTGCTTATACAGTATTAACAGGTGCTGGCACAGCTGCTGCGGTTGCGATCAATATTATGTTTTTCAATGAATCGAAAGACATAAAGCGCTTAATTAGTTTAGCTTTGATCATTGCAGGTGTTTGTGGTTTGAAACTGTTATATACAGAAGATGATGCAAACGCTCAAAATGTCATTCAGCAAGAACATACAGTGAATGTTTCAACATCGCATGTGTTAGCTGGAAAAGGTGATGTTTAATCATTATTGATAAAATTATAGATTAAAAAGAAAACCACTCATAATTTTGAGTGGTTTTTTGTTATATATGCAATATATTAGCCTTGTAAATGTGATTTATTAAATATTATGTAGAGAGGATATGAAAAGATGATTAAGCATATTGTATTGGTGCGTTTTGCCAAAGAAGTGACAACACAAGAAATTGAAGCAATTTTCAAAAAGATTGGTGCATTAGAATCAGTATTGCCAGCGATGAAATCATTTGATTATGGTAAATACAATGGTTCAATGGCTCGCCATAAAGGCTTTGATTATGCCTTTTATATGGAATTTAATGATGCTAAAGAACGCGATGAATACTTAGTTCATCCTGAGCATGTAAAAGTGGGTGCTGAATTGAGATCATTGCTAGATCAAGAAGGCATAGATTCATTCATGGCATTTGATTACGACACAAATTTACTTTAATAAATTACAAGATTATCTCTCCCGAAGGGAGAGATAAATTTAATCCATATTAACTCGGTTTAAATATAGATTACTGTCCTGTTGCGGGTGAGAAGTAAGTTGCAGAACCAGGTCCAACTGGAATGCCTAATACAAATACCCAAATACAGAAGATGATTGTCCAAGCTGTTAAAAAGATCACAGAATATGGCACCATCATTGCTAGAATTGTCCCAATCCCAGCATCTTTCTTATATTTGATTGCCATTGCAACGATCAGGCCGAAGTAGCTCATCATCGGTGTGATGATGTTAGTTGCTGAGTCACCAATTCTATAAGCTGCTTGAATTGTTTCAGGTGCATAACCTGCTAACATCAACATTGGTACAAAGATTGGTGCTGTTACGGCCCATTGTGCAGATGCTGAGCTCATCATTAAGTTAATGAAAGCACAAATTAAAATAAAGCAGATGAATAAAAGCATGCTGTTAATTTGAATGCTTGTTAAGAAGTTAGAGCCATGAACAACAATGATTTGACCTAAGTTTGTCCAGTTAAAAAATGCGATGAATTGTGCTGCGAAGAATACGATCACAAGGTATAAACCCAGCGCGCTCATTGAACCACTCATTGCATTTACGATGTCTTTGCTACTTGTGAAATTTTTTGTTACAAAGCCATAGACTGCACCAGGAATTGCAAAGAAGAAGAAAATGAAGATCACAATTGATTTAAAGAATGGTGAGTTAGCAACTAAACCTGTTGTTTGATTACGCAAAATACCATCTGCTGGAATGATTGTAATGGCAACAATAGCTGATAAAACTAGGAATGATAAGCCTGCCCAAACTAAGCCTTTTTTCTCTAAGGAGGTTACTTCAGCAGATGAAACCATTGTGCTTTCTTCATCACTCATTTCAGATTGATTATAAGGGCCCAATTGTGGCTCTACAATTTTTGCTGTTACAAACCAGCCTAAACCTGTCACGATGAATGTACTGAATGCCATGAAGTACCAGTTGGCTTCTGCGCCTACAATGTAAGTTGGATCAACAATGCGCGCAGCTTCTTGTGTAATGCCTGATAATAAAGGATCTACAGTGCCTAATAATAAGTTTGCTGAATAGCCACCTGAAACACCTGCAAATGCAGCGGCTAAGCCTGCCAGTGGGTTTCTGCCTAATGAATGGAAGATTACAGCGGCTAAAGGAATCAATACAACGTAACCTAATTCACCTGCTGTATTGGACATTACGCCCGCAAATACAATCGCTGGCGTTGTTAATTGTGTAGGTGCTTTTAATACGATTAAACGCATTGCAGAAGAGAATAAACCTGCTTTATCTGCAATACCAACACCAAGCATTGCAACCAATACTGTGCCTAAAGGTGCAAAGCTTGTAAAGTTTGTCACAACGTTGGATAAAATCTTACGAATACCTTCTGCATTTAATAAGCTTTGCGCGTAGATAATTCCACCAGGAACACGGCCAGGTGCACCTTCTGGTCTTGGATCAGCAACGCTTAAGCCAAAATAAGCTCCTAATGCGGATGAAATTAAAATAGCTGCGATTAAGATTGCAAATAAGATAACTGGGTGAGGCAGGGCGTTACCTAACCATTCTAATGTGTCCAGAAGTTTATTCTTCTTGGCTTTCATTTCCATAACAATGTTTCCTTTGTTCATTGAGCTACTACATTTTAAAATTATAGTAACTGCTTGATATTGTTTGATTTGGTAGGGTTACCAGTCAAAATGCTTCGCAAAGATATCAAAAGATGAACTACATTTGTAGTAAAAATGTAATATTGTTCTAATTTTATACATAATGAAATCAGGTAATTTTATTGATAATTATTTTGAGATATAAAAAATGCCCGAATTAATCGGGCATTTTCTATGAGTTAATATTGATAATAATTATTCATCTAACCAATCTCGACCCATTTTATCTGCAGTGATGATTGCAGCATAAACATCTTGGGCTGTAACTTCAAATGGCATGTTATGAATGGTTTCGCCTTTTGCACAACTAAGTTCAGCAACTGCTTTTAACTTGTCATGATAATGTGGTGCTGTTGGTTCAAAGCCAAGTTGAGCGATTGTTACTGGCAAACCAACTTGAGTACAGAAATCTAATAATTCATCAATTTCATCCAATGGTGCATTTTCTAGAACTAATTGCACCAATGTACCAAAGGCGACTTTTTCACCATGATACATGCCATGGCATTCTTCAATCACTGTAAAACCGTTGTGAATTGCGTGAGCTGCTGCTAAACCTGCGCTTTCAAAGCCTAATCCGCTTAATAGAGTATTGGCTTCAATGATATTTTCTAGTGCTTTAGTGCTGACTTTTCCTTCAGCCGCTAATTTAGCTTTATAGCCTTCAGATAATAATGTTTCATAGCAGAGTAATGCGAGTGATTTTGCAGCCAATGTGCTGTATCCGCCTGCCATCGTTGTTTTATTGGCTTCTGCGCATGCTCGAGCTTCAAAGTATGTTGCTAAAGCATCGCCCATGCCAGCTACGAGTAAACGAGCAGGTGCATTTGCTATCACTGTTGTATCCATGACAACAACATCAGGATTTTTAGGGTAGAAGAGGTAGCTTTCAAATTCTCCGTTATCTGTATAAATTACAGATAACGCACTGGTTGGAGCATCTGTGGATGCAATAGTCGGTACAACTACAATTGGTGCATGGGCATAGAATGCTACAGCTTTGGCTGCATCTAATGTTTTTCCGCCGCCAATGCCCACGACAATTTTCGCACCGCTTTCTTTGAAAAGCTCACCTAATCGATTGATCTCATTTTGAGAGCATTCGCCTTGGAAAATGGCCTCATTAAATTTTACATCATCTTTTTTGAAACTTTTTGTAATAGTTTCTTCGACTAAGCCAAATACAAAATGATCTGCTATCACAAAAGCATGATTAGCTAAAGGTTTAACATGTTCTGCTAAGTGTTGAAGTGCATCTGGACCTTGAATATATTTACCTGGGGATTGCATTACTTTTAACATCTGTATCTCCTTATTATTAATAAAACAAAAGAACCAAAAATTATCTATAGCCTCAGTATAACCATGGGTAAAGTAAAAATGTTTGATATGTGTCACAAAGCCATAACATAGTTAAATAGGGGCTTTGTATAGAAATTTATCATATTTATATGACAGAATTATCTCGTGTTATGAGAATATTTACCATCTTTCTTTTTTGGGTTGATCTATTGACAGAAATATTACAATCATGAATACTAATTAATAAAATATATTATACATATATTTATAGTATGTTAATTAAATTGAGAATAAAATTATGAAGAAAGTAATAAAAATTGTATTAGGTATTTTTGTTTCGGTGGCAATATTAGTAGGCTGTGGAAAGGATGAAGCATCAGAAAAGATCATCAAAATGGGTGTTTCAGCAGGGCCATATAATGAACTATTTGATGTAGCAATTACACCAATTTTAGAGAAAAAAGGTTACAAAGTTGAAAATATTGAATTCAGAGCATTACTCGATTCTAATATTGCGATGCTAGAAGATGGCGTAGATGTTGTGGTTGCACAGCATGCAGGTTATATGAAAGTATTCAATGAACAACGTGGCACAGATTTGGTTGCTATTCAAAAGATTCCAACAGTGCCAGCAGCTGTATTTTCGAAGCGCTTTGAATCATTGAATGATATTAAAGATGGAATGACAGTATTGATTCCAATGGATGCATCGAACGCAGCGCGTGCTTATGGTTTATTGCAAAAAATTGGTTGGATTCAATTAACAGAAGGTTTGGATCTTATGAAGGCTTCTAAATTAGATGTGATTAGTAACCCATATAATTTAGATATTAAAGAGATTGATTCAACATTGATCCCACGAGTGTTGGAAGAAGCTGACTTTGCTGTGATACCTGGAAGCATTGTTTGGTTAGGTAAAATGGATCCAAGCAAAGCATTAGCGCATGAAGAATTATTGCCTGATCTCTATTTGCAAGTTGTGGTGAGAGAGAAAAATAAGGATTCTGAATGGGCGAAAGCAATCATTGATGCTTATAACTCAGAAGAATTCAAAGCGTATTTATCTAAGAATAATCCCAATAATTATTGGGCTGTCCCGAAAAATTAATTTCGATCTTTCCTCGCTAAAGGGCGAGGAAAGGTACAGATTTATTATCTGAAAGCATCTATTCTTCTTCCTCTTCTTCTAATTTTCGGCTCTGAACATAGAGATATAAACTTTCTACTTTTTCTCTTGCCCAAGGCGTTTGGCGTAAAAATTTAAGGGATGATTTTACGCTTGGATCATGAGTAAAACAGCGAATGTTGATCTGTTCACCTAATGCTTCAAATCCACCATAGTAATCCACTAATTCTTCAACGATGTTTGCGAGTTTTTTGCCATGTAATGGATCATTGGATGTGTGTTGCATGTTTACCTCATAGTTTTGTTGTTTTTCCTTAGCAGCTTGAAAATCTCAACTGCTTCGGAGTTTGTGCATTTTACCCAAGATTTAATGGAAGCAATGTATTTTTCTTCCGTAGTAGGGCGACTGCGTTCATTAATCTTATTTAAAATCTTTTGGCATTTTTCATAATGTTGATTTAATAAAGGCTGTGAAATTGGCACTTGATAATTTACAGAACCTGCATGAATTGAAATAGTTTTGGCGAGCTGTAAATATTGAATGACATCATTGGTTGTGAGTTTGGATAGATTATCTTTTTGTGTAATCACAGAGCTTTCAATCACAGACTTTAAACTCGATTCTTTAGATGGGCGATTCGCTTTGCTGAAAATATTTTGAATCTGCTGTTCCATTTTGGGTGATAAAACTTGTGTCATCTGTTGTTTAACAGATTGAGCCGCTTGTGGTGATGATTGAACAGGTAGGGAATAACGCACTTGAGTTTGAGTAATCGTGAAAAATCCCAATGATTCTAAATGTGCTAAGAAATCTGTAATGTCTGGTAGATTATCGCTAGATTGCCTGCCAAATACAGCACTACTTTTAATGAGATTGATGAGCTTTTCTTTATGCTTTGGTCGATTGCTTCTCGATAATGCAGTTTTGGCTAATTTCACCAATTCAGGATCAATGTCATGATTTAGAACAGGCTTAGCTTTTATTTGTGTTTGATTATGTGTACGAGCAATGCGGTCAATTTTTTGACCTGCATCTGTTAAATGATCAATGAGCGGATCATAGCCTTTATCATTGGAAATGACATGGAAATGCAATGATTCATCATTGGATAATTTGCCAATATAATAGGAAATGAAAAAGTCTAAAGCGTTATTAGCTGATTCTTTAAGCTGCACAATGTGTAATCGCTGTCCCAATTCAATGGCAATTTTCACCCAAAAAGCAGGGAAATTATTTTGATGAGCACCATGAAATAGATAGATTTCGCAGTTGTCATCTAGAAAATTTGTGAGTTCTTCTTCTGTGGATTGTAGATTTTCAAAATCTAAAAAATAGATATGTCTTGTCATAATTATTATCCATTTATAGTGAAATCGTTTTAAAACTCCAATCAAGTAAATTATTTCTCCCTGCGAGAGAGATAATTTGTTAAACCAGTACACTATAAAAAATCCCGATATAAAGATCGGGATTGTTATTATCGATTCAAAAGATTAATTATTTTTTTTTAACATCATCAAAGAAATCTTTAACTCTGTCTAACCAACCTTTTTCTTGTGGGTTATGCTTTTCGCCCAGTGTTTCACCAAACTGCTTCAAGATCTCTTTCTGCTCATTGGTTAATTTCACAGGTGTTTCGATGTTCACTGTGCAGAGTAGATCGCCCTGATGATCGCCACGAATGGATTTCACGCCTTTACCACGTAAGCGGAATACTCGGCCTGTTTGTGTTTCAGCAGGGATTTTGAGGCTCACGCGACCATCTAATGTAGGTACTTCGATTTCGCCACCCAAAGCTGCTGTGACAAAACTGATTGGCACGATACAACTTAAGTTTTGACCATCACGTTTGAAGATTTGATGAGGGCGAACATTGATTTGAACATATAAATCACCGTTCGGGCCGCCATTACCTCCAGCTTCACCTTTACCTTCTAAACGAATATTGTTGCCAGTATCTACGCCTGCTGGAATTTTAACTTCCAACGTTTGTGTTTTGTATTCAGTGCCTGAACCACGGCAAACTTTACAAGGATTCTTGATGATTTTACCGCGACCATGACACGTTGGGCATGGTTGCTGAACAGAGAAGAAACCTTGTGAGCGACGAACTTGGCCTGCACCATGACATGTATCACATGTTGTAATAGATGTACCAGGTTCAGCACCTTTGCCATCACAATGTTCACATGTGCTACGAATATTTGTTTGAATGCGTGAAGTTGTACCGAATACAGCCTCTTCTAAGGTAATGTCTAATTGATAGCCAACATCATCACCTTTGTATGCACGAGGACCAGAACTGCGACCGCCACCAGCACCACCAAAGAATTGTGAGAAGATGTCATCCATATCGCCAAAGCCACTGAATCCACCAAAACCGCCACCGCCAGCACCGCCTTGACCATTCACTGCATCATGACCGTATTGATCGTACATGCGGCGTTTTTCTTCATCCGATAGAATGTCGTAAGCGCCTTGAACTTCCTTGAATTTTTTTTCTGCTTCTGCTTCATTCCCAATGTTTTTGTCAGGATGATATTTGCTTGCCATTCTACGATAAGCTTTTTTGATTTCGTCTTGTGTCGCTGATTTAGCAACACCTAAGATTTCATAATAATCGCGTTGTGACATAATTTTTCGACTTCCTTAAACTGTAAAACTAATAATTTATAAATAATAATTTGTGAGATTACTCATAAGTTATGAGTTTCTGACTTGAAGAAAGCAATATCCCAAAATGGGATATTGCTTCACTACATATGTTATTGAGATAAATTACTTCTTATCATCTTTAACTTCTTCAAACTCTGCATCCACAACATCATCTTGCTTGTTATCAGGATTTTGGCCTTGTGCTGCGCCTGCTTCACCAGCTTGTTGTTGTGCTGCATATGCTTTCTCAGCAACTTTACCAGCAGCTTCTGTCAACGTTTCAGTTTTCTTTTGAATTACTTCAAGATTGTCGCCTTTTACAGCTTCTTGAAGTTCAGAGATTGCTGATTCAATCGCAGCTCTTTCACTTGCATCAACTTGTTCACCCAAATCTTTCAAAGATTTTTCTGACATGTGAATCATTTGTTCAGCAGAGTTACGGGCAGCAACTAATTCTTGGAACTTCTTATCTTCTTCAGCATTCATTTCTGCATCTTTGATCATTTTTTCGATGTCTTCCTGAGATAAACCAGAATCAGACTTGATCACGATAGATTGTTCTTTGTTTGTTGCTTTATCTTTTGCTGATACGTTGATTACGCCGTTCGCATCGATGTCAAAAGTTACTTCGATTTGTGGTGTGCCACGTGGTGCTGGTGGAATGTCTGACAATTCAAACTGACCCAAAGTTTTGTTTTGAGAAGCTTGAGGACGCTCACCTTGCAATACGTGAATAGTTACCGCAGGCTGGTTATCAGTCGCTGTTGAGAATGTTTGGCTTGCTTTCGTTGGGATCGTTGTATTTTTGTCGATCAACTTAGTCATTACGCCGCCCATTGTTTCGATACCCAATGATAATGGAGTAACGTCTAACAATAATACGTCTTTAACGTGACCGCCTAAAACACCACCTTGAACCGCAGCACCAGATGCTACTGCTTCGTCAGGGTTAACGTCTTTACGAGGATCTTTACCAAAGAATTCTTTAACTTTTTCTTGAACCTTAGGCATACGAGTTTGACCACCAACTAAGATAACTTCGTCGATTTGTGAAACTGTCAAACCAGCATCTTTCAATGCAACTTTACATGGTGCCAAAGTGCGCTCAATTAAATCTTCTACTAAAGATTCTAATTTTGCACGTGTTAACTTGATGTTCAAGTGTTTTGGACCAGTGCTGTCAGCAGTGATGTAAGGCAAGTTGATTTCAGTTTGTTGTGCTGAAGACAACTCAATTTTTGCTTTCTCACCAGCTTCTTTCAAACGTTGCAATGCTAAAGGATCATTACGTAAATCAATACCTTGTTCTTTTTGGAACTCTTTTACTAAGTAATCAATTACCGCAGCATCAAAGTCTTCACCGCCCAAGAAAGTATCACCATTTGTAGACAATACTTCGAATTGTTTTTCACCATCAACGTCAGCGATTTCAATGATAGACAAGTCGAATGTACCACCACCTAAATCGTATACAGCGATCTTAGCATCTTTCTTAGCGCCTTTATCCATGCCATATGCCAATGCAGCAGCTGTTGGTTCGTTGATAATACGCTTAACTTCTAAACCAGCAATACGGCCAGCATCGATTGTTGCTTGACGTTGTGAGTCATTGAAGTAAGCAGGCACTGTGATTACAGCTTCAGTTACTTTTTCACCTAAGAAATCTTCAGCAGTTTGTTTCATTTTCATTAAAACGCGTGCAGAAACTTCTGGTGGTGCTAATTTTTTATCGCCCAATACGCTCACCCAAGCATCGCCATTGTCAGCTTTGATGATTGAGTATGGTACTAAATCGATGTCTTTTTTAACTTCAGCGTCTTCGAACTTACGGCCAATTAAACGCTTGATTGCATATAATGTGTTTTTTGGGTTTGTCACAGACTGGCGCTTAGCAGGTTGGCCTACTAAAATTTCACCGCTTTCTGTATAAGCGATGATGGAAGGAGTTGTACGATCGCCTTCTGCATTCTCGATCACACGTACTTTTTCGCCATCCATTACAGCCACACAAGAGTTAGTGGTTCCCAAGTCAATACCAATAATTTTACTCATATTCAGTTGCTCCTAAAAATGCTTTAAATAAACTATAAATTTCTAATGTTTATTAAGATGGGGCAGGGTTTTAGGATTTCAAGTAAAAATATGAAAATTATTTGCAGATTGTGAGAGAAATTATTGACGCGCGCCAAATACCGCGCTACCGACGCGAATCATGGTTGCGCCTTCTGCAATTGCCCACTCTAAATCATGGCTCATGCCCATGGATAATTCTGTGGCTGTGTTTGGCATTAAACCTTGAGTAATGGCTTGTTCATTTAAGGTTCTTAAATGTGCGTAACCTTCACGAACAGATTTTTCATCATCAGCATTTAAACCAATTGTCATTAATCCACGAATTTTAAGCATTGGGAATTGTTGTAAAATTTCTAAGAAAGGGAAGAGCTGATCAGTTGCTAAACCTTGTTTACTATCTTCTTTCGATACATTTACTTGTACGAATACTTCACGTGTTTCATTCTGCTTTTCGCATTCTGCATGTAGTTTTTCAGCCAAGGACACGCGATCCACTGATTGAATGCATTGCACATAAGGAAAAATTGCACGAACTTTATTGGTTTGTAGATGCCCAATAAAGTGTTGCTGATAAGGCATGATGATTTGATCTGCGCGTTGGATGTGTGGAAATTTATCTGTCACTTCCTGTGCACGATTCTCACCAATTAAACCAAAGCCAAGGTCAATTGCTTCTTGAATGCTTTCAATTGGCTGAGTTTTTGTTGCCAATAGCAATAGAATATCTTCAGGTTTTCTACCTGAAGATTGTGCAGCATTGGCAATGCGATCTAAGATTTGGTTTAAATTGGTTTGGATACTCATGAGAATTTTTTAGGGTCAATGTCTAACGATTTCAATTTACGATATAAGTTTGTGCGTTCCATGCCGACTTTATCTGCCAATTTGGCAATATTTCCTTCACATGCTTTGAATTGTGCTAGTAAATAAGCTTTTTCAAATTGTTCACGCGCTTCTCGAAGCGGCAAATCCAATGGCAATAAATCTTCTGAAATGACACGAGTTTGGCTTTTTTTAGTTAAAAGGTCATTGACTTCATTCAATGTCACTTCTTCGTTTTTACCTAAGATCAATAGTTGTTGTACTATGGATTTTAATTCTTGCACATTACCGTGCCAAGTGTGATTGCGTAAACGATTTTGCACTGCAATTGGGAAGTGACGATATTGTAAATGCTCTTCTTCCACAAAATGATGAATATAGAATGCAATCAAATCAGGTACATCTTCAGGGTGCGAAGAAAGTGATGGAATATCTAATGGCAAAATATTTAACTTGTAATAAAGTGCCTCGCTGAACTCTTTTTCATCCACAAGGACAGATAAGTCATCGCGTGAAACAGCAATGAATCGAACATCTTTAGGTAATAAGTTTTTACCATTAACTCTAAAATATTCGTGATCATTAATGATATTTGCAAGTTTATTTTGAGCATCTAAACTTAATTGGGAGACATTATCTAGAATGATGCTGCCACCATTGGCTTGCTCCAAAATACCTTGTGTGACTAAAGAGCCATCCTCTTTGCCAAGCAGTGTTTCTTCGATATTATCTTCATTCAATTGCCCTAGGTTTACTGCAATGATTGGGCTTTGATTGCGATCAGAGAGTGAATGAATGTAATGGGCAAATAAATGTTTGCCTGAACCTAATTCACCTTTCAATAAAACAGTGCGATTGCCTGACTCTGCGATCTGCTTCGCTTTGGTGCGAAGTGATGACATCAATGGGCTTTTACCCACAGGCTCAATTGTAAACTGTGGAGTTAAAGCTTGAGGTTTTAATGTTGGCTGAATGATCTGCTCTTTCAGTGCACGTTTCACAACGGCAACTAGTTTTGCCAATGTTAATGGTTTTTCTAAGAAATCAAAGGCACCCAATTTTGTAGCTTCAATAGCATGTTCTAATGTGCCATGCCCGCTCATCATAACAACTGAGAAAGGTAAGCTGTGATAAGTCTTTTTCCATTCATTCATTAAAGAAATACCATCGATATCTGGCATCCAGATATCGAGTAGAATTAGATCAGGCTTACTGTCTTGAATGGCTTTTTGTGCAGAAGCACCATTCGATGCTGTGCGCACAGTGAAGCCTTCATCTTCCAAAATATCTTTGATGAGATCGGTAATATCTTCCTCATCATCCACCACTAAAATGTTCGTGTTTTTTAAGTCACTCATATTTTATTCACTCGCTACTTTTTTGGTTGCGGTTTTCTTAGGTGCAGCTTTCTTTGCAGGTGCTTTTTTAGCAGCAGGTTTCTTAGGTTTTGCCTCAGAAGCATCTGCATCTTTTTTCGTTGTTTTTTTGGTCGCAGTTTTCTTTGTTGCAGCTTTCTTAGCAGGTGCTTTCTTTGTGGTTTTCTTGCCACCTTTTTTAGCAGGTGCTTTTGCCAGCAACTCTTGGCATTCTTCCAATGTTAAATTTTCAGGATCTTCACGATCTTTCGGAATGCGTGCATTCTTTTCGCCATCAGTGATGTAAGGTCCCCAGCGGCCATTTAAAACTTGAATACCTTCAGCTTCAAATGCCTTGATGAATTTTGCGGCTTCAGCTGCTTTATGTGCTTCGATGATTTCTAAAGCACGTGGTAATTCAACTGTGTAAGGATCATCTTCTTTCAAAGAAACGAACTTTTTACCATATTGAATGTATGGTCCAAAGCGGCCAATATTTGCACGAATTAACTCATCATCTTCTGTGCGGCCTAAATCACGTGGCAATGTGAAGAGTTCTAATGCTTCATCTAATGTGATTGTATTGATGCGCTGATCTTTACGAAGGGAAGCAAACTTTGGCTTATCTTCATCATCTTTATCACCGATTTGTGCAAAAGGTCCAAAGCGACCAATTCGCACTGAAACAGGCTTGCCAGATTGAGGATCAATCCCTAATTCACGAGCTTGCGCAACATCAGCACGAGATACAGATTCTTCTTTTTCTTTGCAGAGCTTCTGGAATGGTGACCAGAATTCTTCCATTAAAGGAATCCAAGCCAATTGGCCTTCAGCAACTTCATCGAGATCATCTTCCATTTTTGCAGTGAAATCATATTCTACATAGCGCGTAAAATGTTCAGTCAAGAAGCGCGATACAATTCGACCTACATCAGTTGGGAAGAATCTACGTGCATCAACTGTCACGTATTCACGATTTTGCAATGTTGAAATGATAGAAGCATAAGTAGAAGGACGACCAATGCCATGCTCTTCTAATGCTTTAACCAATGAAGCTTCAGAGAATCTTGGTGGTGGCTCAGTAAAATGTTGAGTTGCAATGATATCTTCGATGTTGATTAAATCACCAACTTCCATGTTTGGCAGGATTTTTTCATCATCAGCATCGTCTTTTTTATCATCAAAGCTTTCTGTGTAGACAATGATGAAGCCAGGGAAGAGAATGGTTGAGCCATTTGCTCTGAATGTATGCAGTGATTTTTTACCTAAATCAATGGCAATAGTATCCATAATGGCAGAAGCCATTTGTGATGCAATGGTGCGTTTCCAAATCAATTCATATAAACGGAATTGATCCGAAGATAAATAATTTTTCAATTCATCAGGATGACGGAATGCTGAAGTTGGGCGAATCGCTTCATGCGCTTCTTGAGCATTTTTAGCTTTAGTTTTATAAACGCGAGGTTCTTCTGGTAGATAATCATCACCATAACGACCTTTTACAAATGCAGCAATTTCATCCACAGCTTCTTTTGCCAATGTTACAGAATCTGTACGCATATAAGTAATCAAGCCCACAGTTTCTGTGCCAGTATTGATCCCTTCATACAAAGTTTGTGCTGTACGCATCGTACGAGTTGTGGAGAAGCCTAATTTACGCGCAGCTTCCTGTTGCATTGTGGAGGTTGTAAAGGGTGCAGTTGGATTGCGTTTACGCTGTTTACGATCAATGTTGTAAACAGGAATTTGTTTGCCAAATTCTTGGATCAATGCATTTTTTGCTGCAAATGCAGTTGTTTCATTCACGAATGAAAATTGTTCAACTTTTGCGCCATCAAATTCTGTTAAACGACCTTTGAATTGAGATTCACTATGTTTTAATTGTGATTCAATGGTCCAATATTCTTCTGCTTTAAACGCTTCGATTTCATCTTCACGCTCACAAATCATACGAAGAGCAGGTGTTTGAACACGGCCAGCAGATAATCCAGGGCTGATTTTTTTCCACAATAGAGGTGATAAGTTAAAGCCTACTAAGTAATCTAAAGCGCGGCGAGCTTGCTGAGCATTGACCATATCCATTGAAATATCACGTGGATGTGTAATCGCTTCTTGGATCGCATTTTTAGTGATTTCGTGGAAAACAACACGGGCAACTTCTTTGTTCTTAAGCTTACCTTTTTCTTCCAGATACTCTTTAATATGCCAAGAGATGGCTTCACCTTCGCGATCCGGATCCGTTGCCAATAATAAAGTATCAGCATCTTTGATCTCTTTGACAATCTCGTTGATATGTTTTTGATTGCGTTCCACAACTTCATAATGCATAGCAAAGTTTTGATCAGGATCGACAGCGCCTGACTTAGGAATTAAATCACGAATATGGCCAAAAGAGGCAAGAACCTTATAGTCTTTGCCAAGATATTTATTAATCGTTTTAGCTTTAGCCGGGGATTCTACGATAACGAGAGTTTTACTCATGAATGTTAAAATTTCCTTCAATAGTAATTCAATATTAAAAGGTCAAAGCTCCAATAATTAGTTAGAATTTAGATGTAAGCTTTTATGGGGTTTCTCTGAAAATGTTGTGATAATACACTTTCGTGCACTTAATGAAAACTAAATAATAAGCTACAATGCTTAACTTAATCTTTCAAGTCATAGGATAAAAGATCAGATGCGTCGTCGTGAAGAAAAGCAAAAGAAATCGTTTGGATGGCTCTATATTGTTGTGATTGCTGTATTTATTGGCTGGGTCATGATGGATGATTATGGTGCAGGTGTCTTTGAAAATGAATCGATTGAGGTTCCGATGCCATGATGAACAAACCTGGCGCAACAGGATTGAAAAGATTGGTGAATGCCTCTCAATATTCAATTAAAGGTTTAAAAGCAGCTTTTAAACATGAAGAAGCTTTTCGTCAGGAAGTGTTTTTATTGCCAATCATTTTAGTATTGGCAGTTTGGTTATCCAAAACGGGTTTAGAATTCGCTTTATTGTTTGGAAGTTATTGGTTGGTGCTGATGGCAGAACTCATAAACTCAGGCATTGAAGCTGTTGTCGATCGAATAGGTTTAGAAAAACATCCTTTATCAGGGCAGGCTAAGGATATTGGTTCGGCAATTGTAATGTTAGCAATGGTATTAACGGTTATGACTTGGATTTCAGTCATTGTTTTTCGCTAACTTAATCAAAATAGAAGGTAAAAGTGTTAGTACTTGGAATTGAAAGCTCTTGTGATGAAACAGGGGTTGCATTGTATGATAGCGAGCAAAAATTAGTTGCTCATCAGATTTATTCACAAATTGAGTTGCATGCTTTATATGGTGGCGTTGTGCCTGAATTGGCTTCACGCGATCATATTCGTAAATTACCATTATTGGTGGATGCAGCTCTAGAAGAAGCAGGTAAAGAATACAGCGATATCGATGGTATTGCTTTTACAGAAGGCCCAGGTTTAATTGGTGCTTTGATGGTGGGCGCGTTGTATGCAGAAGGTTTAAGTTATGCATTGAAAAAACCATTGCTTGGTGTGAACCACATGGAAGCACATTTACAAGCTGTACATTTAGAAGATGAAGTGCCTGAATATCCTTTCATGACATTATTAGTTTCTGGTGGACACTCACAATTGGTATTGGTGAAAGAGTTTGGTGAATACGAAATTTTGGGCGATACATTAGATGACGCAGTTGGTGAAGCATTTGATAAAACTGCCAAATTAATGGGTTTACCTTACCCTGGCGGTGCTAAATTAGCAAAAATGGCAGAAGCAGGTGATGAAAAAGCTTATGATTTCCCTCGTCCAATGATTCATAGCGGTGATTTAAAATTCAGCTTCAGTGGCTTAAAAACTAAAGTTGCGATGACGATTAAAGATTCCACAGAAGCAGATTATCCAAATATCGCAGCGAGTTTTCAACGTGCTGTGATTGATACATTGGTTGCGAAAACAAAACGCGCAGTGAATGAGTATCAAGTGAAATCTATTGTAATTGCTGGTGGTGTTGCTGCTAATAAAATGTTAAGGCAAGAGCTGGCAAAAGTGATGCAACCGATGGGTATTCGAGTATTTTATCCACGCCCATTATTCTGTACAGATAATGGTGCAATGGTTGCTTACGTTGGGCATGAACGTTTAGTTCGTAATCAAGGTAGCTTAAATTACGATGTAAAATTGAAAGCACGTTGGCCATTATCAGAATTATCTATAAAGAAAGAGAGCGAACAAGAATGATTAAAATGAATTGGCAACATTTACTAACAAGAGAAAGATTAGGCGTTGCCAATTCAAATGACACTCAACAATGGTATCGTTCAACATTTCAAAAAGATTATGATCGATTAATTTTTTCTGCGGCGTTTAGGCGTTTGCAAGATAAAACGCAAGTGTTTCCATTAGCACAAACAGATTATGTTCGTACACGTTTAACTCATAGTTTGGAAGTGAGCAGCGTTGCGAGAAGTATTGGCATGTTGGTTGGCCAACATTTGGCCACAAATTTTAGTATTGGAGATTTTAGGGCATCTGATATTGGCACAATATTATCGGCAGCCGCTTTGGCACATGATATTGGTAACCCTCCTTTTGGGCATGCAGGAGAAGATGGTATTGGGCAGTTCTTTGCGGATAGTTCTGTTGGACAAAAAGCGTTAGAAGAAATGAACCCAGCACAAAAGCAAGATTTATTGAATTTTGAAGGGAATGCGCAAGCATTTCGTCTCCTTACAAAATTACAAAATGTCGATAATGATGGTGGCATGCAATTATCGCTATCAACGCTAGCAAGTTTTATTAAATATCCTTGTGGCAGTTTGGAGCGTAAAAAATTAGACAATATTACGCTTAAAAAGTTTAACTATTTCCAAGCAGAAAAAGAATCATTTCGCCATGTTGTAGAAACATTAGGATTGTTGCCATTATTAAAAGAAAATAATGAAACAGTTGCTTGGGCGCGTCATCCTTTAGTTTATTTATTAGAAGCTGCAGATGACTTATGTTATTCATTGGTGGATATTGAAGATGCCTATCGTTTATCACTAGTTTCTAGCGAACGAGTGATTGAATTTTATGAGTCAATTATTAAGCCTTATGGCGGATTTCCCAACAAGGTTAAACGCATTACACGAGATAAAGATAAAATTGAGTATTTAAGAGCATTCGCAATGGGGCTCTTAATTGATGAAGTAGTTGCTGCATTCATAGAACATGAAGATGAAATCTTAAAAGGGCAGTGTACAACTGACTTATTAGGCTTAATTCCATCAGCAGCTGCTTTGACTGAGATCAAGTCATATGCATATGATCACATTTATGTTTCTAAACCTGTTTTAGAAGTCGGCATCGCAGGACATGAAATCATTGAAGGGTTATTAAAAGCATTTGTCGGGGCGATCAATCAAGAGTATTATCTAGGTTCAACATCGAAATCTCGCATGTTGATTAGTTTTTTACCAGATCAATTTTTAGGTAAAAACAGAAAACTGGATGATGACCCTTATATAAGAATGCTAAAAATAACAGATTTTATCTCGGGAATGACGGATCGTTATGCAGTCCATGTTTATCAAATGATCTCTGGGGTTCATTTGACTACCTAAAAGAATTAATTTCGGGTAGAATAGCCTCGTCTATAGCAGTGTGTGTATTGATTTTTGTCAATGTAATTATAGTAGCTTCGCGTAAAATAAAGCACATTGCTATATGTTGTAACTATATAGTTTTATTAGATAGCCTTTTAATTTTATTTCGGGGGAAGTATGGGAGAAACCGTAGATATTAGGGATACCCAGTACAACTACAGCGTGATTCGTAAATTTGCAATCATGACTTTAGTATGGGGTGCGATCGGTATGACCGCTGGTGTTTGGGCAGCTTTAGAGCTAGCTTGGCCGGTGTTAAACTTTGATCAAGCTTGGTTAAGTTTCGGACGTATTAGACCAGTTCACACAAACTTAGTAATTTTTGGTATGGGCGGCTCGGCATTGATGGCGACATCATTCTACGTTGTACAACGTACATGTCAGGTTCGTTTAGCATATGGTAAAGTTGCTGAATTTGTATTCTGGGGCTGGACAATTGGCGTTTTGGGCATCATGTTGAGCTATCCTTTAGGCTTTACACAAGGTCAAGAATATGCTGAATTTGAATGGCCATTAGACTGGGCTGTTGCTGTTGTTTGGGTTTGTTATTTTTGGGTATTCTTCAATACGTTATTACGCCGTAAGCAAGAGCATATCTATGTAGCAAACTGGTTCTATTTAGCATTTATTTTAGCAACTGCTTTATTGCATATTTTCAACAATATTGCTATTCCAGTATTTGATGGTTGGACAATTAAATCATATAACGTATTCTCTGGTGTTCAGAGTGCAATGGTTCAATGGTGGTATGGTCACAATGCTGTAGGTTTCTTCTTGACAGTTGCGTTCTTGGGTATGATGTATTACTTCGTTCCTAAAGAAGTTAATCGCCCTGTTTATTCTTATCGCTTGTCAATTATCCACTTCTGGGCATTATCGTTCTTGTACATGTGGGCTGGCGCTCACCATTTACATTGGACTTCGTTACCAGACTGGACTTCTTCATTAGCAGCAACATTCTCAATCATCTTATTGTTACCTTCATGGGGCGGTATGATCAACGGTATCATGACATTGTCTGGTGCTTGGGATCAAGTACGTACTAACCCAATCGTTCGTTTCTTCGTAGTTGCATTGTCTTTCTATGGTATGAGTACGTTCGAAGGCCCATTGATGAGCTTGAAATCAGTAAACGCATTATCTCACTACACAGACTGGACAGTAGGCCACGTTCACTCGGGTGCTTTAGGTTGGGTTGCGATGATTACATTCGGTTCTTTATATCACATGATTCCACGTATCTTCGGTGCTAAGTTGTACAGCGAAAAATTAGTATTTGCTCACTTCTGGTTAGCAACTATTGGTATCGTATTGTATGTTGCAGCATTGTGGGTTGCAGGTATCGGCCAAGGTATGATGTTGCGTGGTTTTGATCCTAACTACGGTACTTTAACTTATAAGTTCATTGAAACAGTTCAATTCATGCACACACCTTATATCTTACGTGCATTGGGCGGTAGCATGTTCTTATTAGGCGGCTTAATCATGATTTATAACTTCATCATGACTATGAAGCAAGGTACAAAAGCACAAGCGGACAAACATGCAGTGATTCCTGCTGTTGTTGCTCATGCTTAATACGGGGAGAAACTAAATTATGATTAGACATGAACAAATTGAAAAAAACTCTGGATTGATGTTGGTTTTAACATTAGTCATCATCAGTATTGGTGGCTTGATTGAGATCGTTCCATTGTTTTTCATTAACGACACAATTGAAGTTGTTAAAAAAGAAATCACTGAAACAACTCGTGATGAAAATGGTAAGCGCGTACGTACTAAGCGTGAAGTAGATGCAATTCGTCCTTATACTCCTTTAGAGCAATTAGGCCGTAATATCTACATCAGAGAAGGCTGTTATGCTTGTCACTCACAGCAAATCCGTCCAATGCAAGATGAGTACTTACGTTATGGTTATTACTCATTGGCAGCTGAATCTCAGTTTGATCATCCATTCCAATGGGGTTCTAAACGTACTGGCCCAGATTTAGCTCGTGTTGGTGGTAAATACAGTAATCGTTGGCAGTCTGAACACTTGAAAGATCCAAGAAGTGTTGAGCCTAAGTCAATCATGCCTGGCTATCCATACTTAAGTAAAAATGATCTTTACTATAAAGATGTTAAGTCACACATGAAAGCATTGCGTATTACGGGTGTTCCATACTCTTCAAATGAAGAAGAGTACAAGGCTAACGTAGAGCGTTTTGGTATAAGTGTTGCTGATCTTTTAGTGATTGATAATGCTGTTGCAAACTTGGAAAAACAAGCTAAAGATGGCAACTACGATCCAGGAAGAGAAGGTATCTCAGAAATGGCTGCCTTGGTCGCATATTTACAAGTGTTAGGTACTATGTATCAGTTTAAAGATGATGATGGTATCGAGTACAGTAAATTCCGTTAATAAAAATTAAGTTGAGGACATAAAATGTTAGATTTTTTCTATTGGTTTACAGATCACGGTAATAGCAAGATTGCAGCTGTAGTTATCTTCTTCATAGTATTTGTAGGCATCATATTTTATGTCTTCACTAATAAAGACCGTAAGGCTCGTTACGATGCATATCGCAGTATTCCGCTCATGGATGAAGAGGATCTCAGCGGTTTAAATCAAGCTCGTAACGATCAGAGTAATATCAGTAATGATCGCTAAAAGCGATTGTTACAGTTAATTTTGGGGACTTTTTATGAGTGAAAATATTGATAAAAAACAAGAAGTAGAAACCACCGGGCACGTGTGGGATGGTGTTCAGGAGTTTAATAACCCTCTACCGAGATGGTGGTTATTATCTTTCTATGCAACTGTAATTTTCAGCTTGATTTACTGGGTGCTTTACCCAACTTGGCCTCTACCAAATAACTGGACAAAAGGTATTAAAACAGTTCAAGTTAAGGAAGATGGCGAAGTTAAAGAGTTGAACTGGAATACTCGTACATTGTTAGCAGAACAATTACAGTCTTCAACAGAAGCTAAAAACCGTGATGAATTCTACGGTAAATTGGGTGCTTTGACTAAGTTAGAAGATATCCAGGCGACTGAAAATGAAGGTTTGAAAGAGTTTGCTTTAAGTACTGGTGCGGTAATGTTCGCGGATAACTGTGCAACATGCCATGGTGCGGGTGGTGAAGGTAAATTTGGTTTGTATCCTAACTTGACTGACGATGCTTGGTTATGGGGTGGTCATTATTCTGAAATCGAGAAAACAGTTACTATGGGTCGTACAGGTAACATGACACCTGCATCTTTAACTGGTTTGACTGATGATGAAATCACAGATGTATCTAAGTACGCTTTGACTTTGTCTGGCAACTATACAGCTGATGAAGCATCTGAACGTGGCCAAGGTATCTTTGAAGGTAAAGGTACTTGTTATACATGTCATGGTGCAGATGGTAAGGGCGTGATCACAATGGGTGGTGCAAACTTAACAGATCAAATCTGGGAATTAGTACCTGTATTTGATGCAAAAACTGATGATGAAAAAGTTGCGATGATTCGTACGCAAGTAATCAATGGTGTAACGCCTGCAACAGATCGCGTAATGCCTACTTGGAAAGACCGTTTAACAAAAGAACAAATCAGAGCGTTGGCTGTGTATGTTCATGAGTTAGGTGGTGGTCAGTAATACTGATTCAAATTAAGAAAATAGTAAAAATTGAAGGGCTCACATCAAATGTTGAGCCCTTTATTTTTATTCGCAATTAAAGAGTAGTACAATATACGTGGGAGTAAGAATCGAGAGTAACCATTAAGATTAAGTCAGAGGGAGGGAGCTGTGTCCAATCAACAGCCAGAATCGCTTTACCAAAAGCGCATTCCAATCTTTACAAGAGAAGTTAAAGGTAAGTTCCGCACATTCAAGTCTGCGGTTTTGTACTTTGGGTTAGCTGTATTCTATTTACTGCCATGGTTGCCGTGGCCAAGAGGGGAGAATATTCCAAATCAAGCAGTATTATTTGATTTGGCAAGTCAACGATTCTACGTTTTAGGTTTAGATGTAGATATTCAAAATATCATGTGGCTTGCAGGTGTTTTGATGCTCTTTGCATTCTTCCTATTTTTTATCACTAATATAGCAGGGCGCGTATTTTGTGGTTATTTCTGTTTCCAAACAATTTGGACAGATTTATTTATTAAAATAGAGGGCTGGATTCAAGGCGGTCGTAATAAACGTCAAAAATTATATGATATGCCTTGGGGGGCTCAAAAAGTATTGCGTGTTGGCGGCACTTGGCTAACTTGGTTAATTGTCGCTATTTGGACAGGTTTTACATTCACTGCATATTGGACGCCAGCAACTGAGTTAATTGTTACATTCTTTAGTGGACAAGCACCATTTGCAGCATACGGCACAACTTTATTCATTACTACAACAACATTTATCATGGCAGGCTTTGCACGTGAACAAGTATGTTCATATATGTGTCCATATGCACGTTTCCAAGGTGTTATGTTTGACCAAGATACAATGGTTGTTGCTTATGATGAAAAACGCGGTGAAGGTGCTAAAGGTCGTGCTAAGCCAGTGGGGCCATTGCGTGATTTAACTACTCGTCATGAAGAGGGGCATGGTGACTGCGTGGATTGTGATTTGTGTGTGCAAGTATGTCCAGCAGGTATCGATATTCGTGAAGGTCTAAACTATAAATGTATCACATGTGGTTTATGTATTGATGCATGTAATACCATGATGACAAAAACGGGCTATCCAACAGGCTTGATTCGCTATGACTCATTGAATGGTTTAGAAGGGAAGAAAACTCACTTCGTAACGCCACGTAATATTGGTTATGGTTCAGTGATTTTAGTGGTAATTGGTATTTTGGCGTGGAGTATTATGACAAGTGCTCAAATGTCTTTCTTGTTAGAGAAAACGAGAACACCTGCGTTCACTAGAATGAGTGATGGTTTGATCCAGAACCGTTATACATTGAAGTTGAACAACTTAACAATGACACCAAAAACAGTAGAACTCAAATTAGCAGATTCGAATGGTATTTCATTGAATGTTCCTGAGAAGAATGAGACATTAGCACCAGGTATTCGTAGAAACTGGTCAGTGTTGATTCATCAAACAATCAAGGATGCACCAAGTCAACCTGTAAAACTTGAAATTTTAGTTAAAGATGAGAAAGGAAATGTTATTGAAACACATAATTTATCATCTACATTTGTGACTAAATAAAATATAATGGGCAAGAAAAAAATAGAGCGAGAGCTCTATTTTTGCTTATTAAAAAACTTGAATTAGGAGAAAAGTAAACATGCATGACGTATTAACCATAACCATCGGTGGAGTTGTTGGTGTTTTAATTGTAACCCTTCTTTTACATCATCTGTTTCGCTTTACTCGTTTACAAGCATCAGTTATTTCAGGGTTAATGAGCATTGCAGTGCTTGTGCCTTATCTAATTTTAAACTGGAAGGGTGGCGATGTTGCTGCTCTTTATTTCTCATGTAACCTTTTAACGAGCTATGCGTATTATTTGATTGGGCAAAAAAAGAATGCTCTTAAAGATAAAGATGGTAAGAGAACACATTGGGTACCAATTGCAATTTTTGGTTTCTTTGTTGTATTAGTGATCGTAGATGGTGCTTTTGTATTCATGGCAGAAGCTGGTTTACGTGTTGAATATTACGATAAAAATGGTAGCTTAAAAACTGTGAATACTAGATTCCCAGGCGAAGTACCAAATGCTTATCATAAGCAAGAAGCATATTTTAATGAACATAAAGCAAATATGCGTGTGCAAGCAGAGCGTGGTTGGAAAGTTCGTTACCAATTTGATACTAATCCACCTAAAATCTCAGAAGATAACGTAATGAGTTTTTTAGTGGTGGATAAAGATGGCGCACCAATTGATGGCGCTGAAGTTGTGGTAAAAATGAAGCGTTTAGCAGAACAAGAATTGAACCATGCAATTACATTTACAGGTGTTGGTGATGGTATTTACGAAGCACCAGTGAATTTTGAACGTTTAGGTCGTTGGGACTTCGAAATTCATGTGGCGCGTGGTGAAGAGACTTACCAAGATGTGAATGATAATGTGATTGAAGTAATCTAAGTTGAGAAAATAATGCCAAAAAATATTTCGCAACAGTGTTTTCACTGTACCCAGCCTATTGTTGGCAGTGTTCCATTTGTTGTTAATATTAATGGCAAAGATGAACCTATGTGTTGCGTCGGCTGTAAAGCCGTCGCAGAAATGATTTGTGATTCAGGGCTCATTCACTATTATGAGTTTCGTACAGAAGCTGCAATGCGACCTGATTCATTGAATGATTTAGTTCCTGCTGAATTAAGACAAGAATTAGATTTTTATGATCATCCTGAAATTGCAAAGCAGTTCATTAGCAATCAAAAATCAGGTGATGATAACGTTGCTAAACTTAGCTTAATCATCGATAAAATTGTATGTGCCGCATGTGTTTGGTTGATCGAGCATCAAATCAAACGCATTCCTGGTGTGCAAAAGTTTGATATCAACTACTCAACACATCGTGCTTATCTTGAATTTGATCCTGAACAAATTCAGCTCTCGAAAATCTTATTGGCTATTTATAATTTGGGTTATGAAGCGACGCCATACGATGAGCAAACTCAACAAAAGAAATTGAAAAAAGAACGCCAAACACTGTTTTTAGAGTTTGGTGTTGCTGCTATATTCTCGATGCAAGTCATGATGTTTTCATTTGGCTTGTATTTTGGTCATTATCAAGGAATCAGTGAAGAAGCGCGTTTGATTTTGCGTTGGGCAAGTTTATTGATGTCCATTCCTTGTGTGACTTATTCAAGTTGGACTTTCTATAAGTCCGCTTTCTATGATCTGAAAAATAAACGATTGACGATGAACGTCAATATCTCGTTAGCCATTATTTTGGGCACATTAGCGAGCACTTGGAACACCATATTTAATATTGGTGAAATCTATTTTGAATCTGTCACGATGTTTGCATTCTTGCTGTTGGGCGCTCGCCTAATTGAGATGAATGCACGTCACAAAGCATTGATGATGACAGATCATATCTTAAAATTAAAACCACATATTGCAGAACGCATGATCGATGATCAAAACAGTGAGTTAATCGCTGTGAGTCAAATCAGCGTAGGCGATGTGTTACGCGTTAAGCCGGGTGATTCAATTCCAACGGATGGCATTTTATTACAGAGTTCCGCTTGGGTGGATGAGTCATTGTTAACAGGCGAAAGTTTGCCTGTTGAAAAACGAATGAATGAAGATGTGATTGGTGGATCCATTAACCAAGAGCAAGCTTTGTTGATGAAAGTTTCGAAAATTGGTGGTGATACTGTTTTCTCACAAATGACGTTAATGATCGAACGTGCCATGAGTGAAAAGCCTAAGTTTGTGAAACTGGCTGACTTAGTTTCTACATGGTTCGTATTAATCTTATTGTTGGCATGTGCGGGCACATATATTGCATGGCTATATGTGGATGCATCGCGCGCATTTGAAGTAATGTTATCTGTACTGGTGGTTTCTTGCCCTTGTGCATTAGCGTTGGCAACGCCAGCTGCAATCAGTTCTGGTAACCAAGCCATGATTGAAAAAGGCCTGATTGGTACAAGATCTGGCACAATCGAAGCTTTAGCGAAAGTGACTGACATTGTATTTGATAAAACAGGTACATTAACGCAAGGTAACTTAACGCTTGTTCAAGAGAAAAATCTAACCAATGATATGAGCAATGCTGAGCTGATGCAGATTATCTGCTCATTGGAAGCAAGTTCTAATCACCCAATTGCAGCTACATTCCATCGTATTCATCAAAAAGATCCCTTGGAGCTTTTAAGTGTTTCTGATTTAGATAATATCGTGGGCAAAGGTTTAGAAGGCACAATCAATGGTGAACAATATCGTGTGGGTCGCATCGATTGGTTTAAAACTGATGAACAACATGATTTGGATGAGGGTATTTGGATTGCATTAGGCAAGGGCGATACTTTATTAGGATTGTACTGCTTAAAAGATGAATTAAAAGCAGACAGTGAAGTTGTTGTTCAAAAACTTAAAGAAGAAGGTTATCGCTTACATATTTTAAGTGGTGATCGTATTGAAACCGTACAAGCAATGAATCATCGTTTAGGCATTGAACATATTCATGGTGATCAAACGCCTGAAGATAAATTGGCTTATGTCACACAATTGCAGGCAGAAGGCCGAATTGTTGCAATGTTGGGTGATGGCATTAATGATGCGCCAGTATTGGCACAAGCCGATGTTTCTATTGCAATTGGACAAGGTGCTTTATTAACGCAGGCAACTGCTGATATGATTTTAATGCATTCGACAGAGATGCATCCATTATTGGATGGTATAAATGTTGCAAAACGGACCAATAAAATAATTATTCAAAATTTAGGTTGGTCTTTGCTATATAATATTTTAGTTCTACCTGCTGCAATGATGGGTTATATTGTGCCTTGGATGGCGGCTTTAGGTATGAGTTTAAGTTCACTATTAGTGATTGGTAATACATTACGAATCCGAGAGGGAGAAAAAGAGTGAAGATTCTATACTTTCTTCTACCATTATCCTTTTTATTGCTTGTATTTGTAGCCATTGCATTTGTTTGGGCAGTTCGATCAAAGCAATTTGACGATATGGAAGGACCAGCACACCGTATTCTATTCGATGGAGAAGATGATGATTTCTATCGTTTGGGTAAAGATAAAGAGAAGACTTTAGAAGAGAAGGATGAGAAAAAATGAGTCAATTGAAAGCCTCTGATATTAAGAGAATTGCACAATTGTCACAGATTGCGATCAGTGATGATGACGTTCCGATGATTGAAGAAAAATTGGAAAGCACTTTGGCGATTTTGAATCAGTTGCAAAATGTGGATACAACTAATGTAGAACCAATGAGCGACCCATTTGATCGTACACAGCCTTTTAGAGAAGATATTGTGACAGAAAGTAATCACAGAGATGATTATCAGGTTGTAGCACCTTCAGTAGAGAAAGGCTTATATTTAGTGCCTAAAGTTATTGAATAATCATCCATTATCGACGAGTCAGAATTAATCATTATGAAAAATTATAGTATTAAAGAATTACGTAATGCATTGGATACGAAAGAAGTATCGAGTGTGGAAGTGTTTGAACACTTTAAATCAGAAATTGAAACGCATGATCATAAAATTAATAGCTTCATTACAAAAACTTATGATCAAGCATTAGCACAAGCACAGAAAGCTGATGAAGCTATCGCAAAAGGCGAGCAGTCAATGCTGACTGGTATTCCTATTGCGCACAAAGATCTGTATTGCACAAAAGGCGTGAAAACAACAGCTGCATCAAAAATGCTAGAAAACTTTGTATCACCTTATGATGCAACAGTTGTTGAAAAATTAGATGGTGCTGGTGTAATGGTTTTGGGCAAAGTGAACATGGATGAATTCGCAATGGGTGGTACAAACCGTACAAGCCATTTCGGTACAGTTCACAATCCTTGGAATTTTGACCATGTTGCAGGTGGTTCTTCAGGCGGTTCAGCAGCAGCTGTGAGTGCAGGATTTGTATTGGCAGCAACAGCTTCTGATACAGGTGGTTCAACGCGTCAACCTGCAAGTTTCTGTAACTTAACGGGCATTAAAGCAACATATGGCCGTATTTCTCGTTGGGGTATGATCCCATTTGCTTGTTCTTTTGATCAAGCAGGTGTGATTGCTAAAACGGCAGAAGATTGTGCTTATATGTTCGAATCAATGGCGGGCTTTGATGCTAAAGATTCAACATCACATAATATTTCAGTACCAAAATATTCAGGCTTATTGAATCAATCCATTGAAGGATTGCGTATCGGTATTCCTAAAGAATTTTTATCACCAGATTTAGATCCTGCGATTGCAGATGTGATCCAAGCAGCATTGAAGCAATATGAAGCAATGGGTGCAACTTTAGTTGAAGTAACATTGCCAAATACAGATGTGGTTGTACCTGTGTATTACACAATTGCTCCAGCAGAAGCATCCAGTAACTTAGCTTGCTTTGATGGTGTTCGCTATGGCCATCGTTGTGATAATCCTAAGGATTTGCAAGATTTATACATGCGTTCCCGTGCGGAAGGCTTTGGTGACGAAGTTAAAAAACGTATTTTCATGGGAACATATGCATTGAGTGCAAGTGCTTATGATGCTTATTATGTGAAGGCGCAGAAAGTTCGCCGTTTGGTTGCGAATGACTATAACTCAGTATTGAGCCAAGTGGATGTGATTATGGGGCCAACAGCACCAGAGTTACCATTCAGACAAGATAGTACTGGCAGCACACAAGTTTACTTGAGCGATATCTTTACTGTGGGTGCAAACTTGGCAGGTTTACCTGCAATGTCAATTCCTGCGGGTTTTGTGAATGGTTTGCCAGTAGGTTTACAAATTATTGGCCGTGCATTTGATGAAGCTAAAATTTTGAATGTGGCACATGCTTATCAAAGAGAAACTGATTGGCATACAAAACAACCAAAATTTGATTAATTAGCAACCAAAGAATATAAGGAATAGACCATGACTTGGGAAGTTGTCATTGGATTAGAAGTACATACACAGCTCACAACAAAAACTAAACTATTTTCAGGTTCAAGCATTCAATATGGTGCAGAGCCAAATAGCCAAGCAAGCTTGTATGATTTAGCAATGCCAGGTACTTTGCCTGTGTTTAACCGTGCAGTATTGGATAAGGCTATTTTATTAGGCTTAGCAGTCGATGCACACATTGCACCCAAAACAGTATTTGAGCGTAAAAACTATTTCTATCCTGATCTACCAACAGGTTATCAAATCAGCCAATTGGCATTGCCAATCGTACAAAATGGCCATTTGATGATTGAAATGGAAGATGGTAGCGAGAAGAAAATTCGCATCAACCGTGCGCATATGGAATGCGATGCTGGTAAATCATTGCATGATGAAGTTTATGGCATGACAGGCATCGACTTGAATCGTGCAGGCACGCCATTATTGGAAATCGTATCTGAACCTGATTTAAACTCAGCAAAAGAAGCAATTCAATATTTACGTAAATTGCACCAATTAGTGACTTGGTTGGGTATTTGTGATGGTAACATGCAGGAAGGTTCATTCCGTTGTGATGCGAACGTTTCTATTCATAAGCCAGGCACGCCATTTGGCACGCGCGCTGAAATCAAAAATATCAACTCTTTCCGTTTCATCGAAGATGCAATCAATCATGAAGTTGAACGTCAAATCGAAATCATTGAAGCTGGTGGAGAAGTAGTTCAGGAAACACGTTTGTATGATCCTGATAAAAATGAAACTCGCTCAATGCGTACAAAAGAAGAAGCGAATGATTATCGCTACTTCCCAGACCCTAACTTGTTACCAATCGTTGTAACAGATGAAATGATCGACAATGTTCGTGAAATTTTCCCTGAATTGCCAGAAGCATTGGCTGCACGTTTAGTATCAGAGTTTGGTTTATCTGAATATGATGCATCTGTATTGATCCAATCTCGTGCGATGTGTGATTATTTTGGTGCAATGGTTAAATTAGGTTCTGAGCCAAAAATAACTGCAAACTGGTTATTGGGTGAAGTCTCTGCAACATTGAACCAAAAAGGTGTATTGATCGATGAGTTCTCTGTAAATGCAGAGCAATTAGCAGGATTATTGGCGCGCATTCAAGATAAAACAATCTCTAACTCAATTGCTAAGAAAGTATTTGAATCAATGGTTGAATCAGGTGAAACTGCTGATGCAATTATCGAATCACAAGGCTTGAAACAAGTGACAGATACTGGCGCGATTGAAGGCTGGGTGAATGAAGTGATCGAAAAGAATCCTAAGCAAGTTGAGCAATACAAAGGTGGCCAAACTAAATTATTGGGCTTCTTTGTAGGTCAAGTTATGAAATTAAGCCAAGGTAAAGCTGATCCTGCTGTTATCAACTCATTGGTTGAAGATAAATTAAAATAGTTTCTAATTAAAAATTTATCTTAATTTTTAAAAGCCTAGTTAATCTAGGCTTTTAGTATTTTTGGGAAAGCAAAATTTCATATAAGGGATATAGCGTACTTTCTTCCAATTCGATGCGTGCGGACATGGTGTAGAGCAATTTGTCATATTCATTGATGAAAGCATTTTTATTGATATTTTCTACAGGGATTTCGCTGTATTTATTGATAAAACCAATAAGGTCAAAGCCAACTGCAGCCATCTCTTTTCGGATAAACTTGATCATTTCCACTTCTTCAGATTCTGACAGATGTATTTGCTCAAGGATCTGATAAAGTGTCACTGTTTCAGCGTTCATGTGCGCATGAATCAATGATGATAGATGTTTGAGCTGATCTTGCGCTTTTTTCCATTCGTGATGATGAATCAAATTTTTAATAGAATAACTGACTTTAACGATATCTTTGTGCTCTTTGATCAAAATTGCGATCAGTTCTGGGTTATAATCTGTGCGAGTTGAATTATCATCAATAGCAATTTTAGTTGAGAAAATATCGCTATTGAGCTTTAACTGACTTAATGTTGTATTCCTTTTGGGAAATACAATAAGCTTTGATAAAAAGCGTAGCGGCATACAGTCTCCAGACAAGTTAGTGAAAGATAATAAAGTATTACTAATGTTAGTATTTTATTATAAATAGGCGTGAAAAAGGAACAATTCTTTGAATAATAGTCATCGATATAACGGAGGATGGAAATGACTAATCGTAACAACACAATTTATTACACGAAAACAGATGAATCACCACTATTGGCAACGTATTCATTTTTACCAATTGTTAAAGCAATTGTTAAACATGCAGACGTGAATGTTGAGTTATCGGACATTTCTTTAGCGGGTCGTATCATTGCATTATTCCCAGAGCGTTTAACTGCTGATCAAAAAATTGATGATGTTTTAGGTATGTTAGGCGATTTAACAAAAGTACCTGAAGCAAACATCATTAAGTTGCCAAATATCTCTGCATCCATTCCTCAATTGAAGCGTGCGATTAAAGAGTTACAAGCAAAAGGTTATAACGTTCCTGATTATCCTGAAGCACCAGCAAATACTGATGAAGAAGCAATCAAAAAATCTTATGCAAAAGTATTGGGTTCAGCAGTAAATCCTGTATTGCGTGAAGGTAACTCGGATCGTCGTGCACCAGAAGCTGTAAAAGCTTATGCGCGCCAAAATCCACATCGCATGGGCGAATGGAAAAAAGATTCTAAAACTGATGTTGTGAGCATGACTTCTGGTGATTTCTACGGTTCAGAAAAAGCTGTAACAATTGATGCAGCAACTGAATATTCAATCGTTTTTGAAAATGCACAAGGCGAAACAAAAACATTGAAGGCATTTGCACCATTACAAGCAGGTGAAATCATTGATTCATCAGTCATGAATGTGAAGCAATTGAAAGCATTTGCGAAAGAAGCAATTGCACGCGCTAAAAAAGAAGGTGTATTGTTATCAGCTCACTTGAAAGCAACGATGATGAAAGTATCAGATCCAATCATTTTTGGTGCTTTAATTGAAGTTTACTTTGAAGAGTTATTTGTAAAATATGCAGCTGAATTCAAAGCATTGGGTGTAACAGCACGCAATGGTTTGGGTGATTTGAATCAGAAAATTTCAGGTCATGCTAAAGAAGCTGAAATCAAAGCAGACATTCAAAAAATCATTGATGAATCAGCTTTGTTAGCAATGGTTAACTCTGATTTAGGTATCACTAACTTCCACGTTCCTTCTGACGTTATTGTTGATGCTTCTATGCCAGCAATGATCCGCGCAGGTGGTAAAATGTGGGATAAGAATGGCCAAACAGCAGACACAATCGCGATGATTCCTGATCGTTGTTATGCATCTATCTACAAAGTGACTGTAGATGACTGTAAAGCGAATGGTGCATTAGATCCTAAAACAATGGGAACAGTGCCAAACGTTGGTTTAATGGCGCAAAAAGCACAAGAATACGGTTCACATGATAAAACATTTGAAATCGCTGAAAATGGCACAGTAAAAGTGATCAATAAAGCAGGTGATGTTTTGATGGCACAAGCTGTAGAAGCTGGTGATATTTTCCGTATGTGCCAAGTGAAAGATGCTCCGATCCAAGATTGGGTAAAATTAGCTGTAACACGTGCTCGCTTATCAGGTATGCCAGCAATCTTCTGGTTGGATGAAGATCGTGCGCATGATCGTGAATTGATCAAAAAAGTAGAAAAATACTTGAAAGATCACGATACAAATGGTTTAGATATCACAATTCTTTCGCCAGAAAAAGCAACAGCAAAAACGTTAGAAATCATTCGTGCAGGCAAAGATGTGATCTCTGTAACAGGTAACGTTTTACGTGACTACTTAACAGATTTATTTCCAATCTTAGAATTAGGTACATCTGCAAAAATGCTATCCATCGTTCCATTGATGCAAGGTGGCGGTTTATTTGAAACTGGCGCGGGTGGTTCTGCACCAAAATTAGTAGAAGATTACATTGCAAATGGCCACTTGCGTTGGGATTCATTGGGTGAATTCATGGCATTGGCTGAATCATTGCATCATTTAGCTCGTACAAACGGTAATGAACGTGCAGCAGTGATCGCAAGAGCATTGGAAAAAGCAAATGCTGACTATTTGGTTGAAAATAAATCACCACAATCTAAACGTGGTCAATTAGATACTAGAGGTTCACATTTCTATTTAACTTTGTATTGGGCGAAAGCATTGGCAGAGCAAAATGATGATGCAGAATTAAAAGCTTTATTCACTGATTTCTATAAGAATTTATCAGCAAATGAAGCGAAAATCGCGCAAGAATTGATTGATGCTCAGCAACCAAATCAAGATTTACAAGGTTACTATTTGCCAGCAGATGAAGCATTAAATTCATTAATGAGACCGAGTTCTACTTTAAATCAATATGTTACGATCTTATAATTTGGTTTAAATTAAGGTAGAATGTTGCCGCCGCCACTATGCTGTCTGAACACGGCATAGTGGCTTTTTTTATATTGGAGGTCACATTTTGGAAGCTGTAAAAACTATTACAGAAATCCCAGTAGATATCTATAACACTCTGCTTGCAGCTAGCTTAGTGTTAATGTTGGGAAGCTTTTTAACTAAGAAAATTGCTCTTTTTAACCGTTTAACATTACCACCACCAGTTGTGGGTGGCTTATTGGCTGCTGTCGTACTATTAGGCGTAAGAAGCTATGGTGATGTACAAATTAATTTTGATGGTAGTTTAACAACGCCATTGATGTTGATGTTCTTTGCAAGCATCGGCTTGAACGCTAACATTAAGCAATTAATGCAAGGCGGAAAAATGATCGCAATCTTCTTGATTGGCGTTGTTGGCTTGTTAATCATTCAAAATGGTGTGGGTGTAGGTTTAGCAACAGCATTGGGTGAGAATCCATTATTAGGCTTATTAGCAGGTTCTATCACTTTATCTGGTGGTCATGGCACAGGCGCGGCTTGGGGTGCTGTTTTCTCTGAAAAATATGGCTTCACATCTGCAACTGAAATTGCAATGGCATGTGCAACATTTGGTTTAGTTTTAGGTGGTTTGATCGGTGGTCCAATCGCTAAATTCTTAATCAATCGCGAACCTAACAAAGTAGAAATTGATCCTACACAAAGTGCAGAAAGCTTATCAGCATTTGATCGCCCAACTGTTCGTCGTGCAATCACTGCAACTTCAATGTTAGAAACAATTGCAATGTTAGCAATCTGTTTAAGTGTTGGTACTGCAATTGCAGGTATGTTGAAAGGTTCAGCTGTTGAATTACCAACATTCGTATGTGTATTGTTCGTAGGTGTAATCATCAACAACTTGGTGAACTTTATTCCTAACTATGAAATCTTTGAACGTGCAGTATCAATTGCTGGTAACGTTTGTTTATCATTATTCTTAGCAATGGCTTTGATGAGTTTAAAATTGTGGGATTTAGCAACATTGGCAATTCCAATGTTAGTGATCTTATCAATTCAAGCAGTCATTATGGGCTTGTATGCAATCTTTGTAACGTATCGTTTGATGGGTAAAGATTACACAGCAGCTGTATTATCAGCAGGTCATTGTGGTTTTGGTTTAGGTGCAACACCAACAGCAGTTGCAAACATGCAAGTTGTGACTGAAAAATATGGTCCAGCGCCTGTAGCATTCATCGTTGTACCAATGGTGGGCGCATTCTTCATTGACTTAGTAAACGTGATTGTGATTCAAGGCTTCTTGAAATTACCAATGTTTACATCAATGTTAACAGCGGTACCAACACCATAATTAATCTATACATTTTAGATTAAGCATAAAAAAAGCCACTTAGAAATCTAGGTGGCTTTTTGTTACAACTAAAATAAATGCTTTAAGATTTATTCAACATTAAAGATTTTCGTCACGCTTGTATCATTATTGATTTGCATAACCTTCAATGAACCTTTCTTTTCAGGGCCCATGCCAGGTGAGTTATATGGCATGCCAGGTAATGCTATACCTTTAATATCAGGTTGCTCATCCCATAGTTTCTGAATAGAAGCAACAGGTACATGACCTTCAATGACATAACCATCCATGACAATAGTATGGCAACTCGCACCTTGTAATGTGCCATATTTTTGTTTAATTTCCATAATATTTGGATGATCTACCATGTTAACTTTAAAGCCATTTTCTTTAAGGTAATTTGCATGTGCTGCACAGCAGCCACAGTTTGGATCTTGATAGAAAGTCATTTCTGGCATATCTGCAATGCTAGTATTAGCAAAGCTTACTGTAAACATTGCTATAGTTGCTGCTAAAGTAGATGCAATAATTTTGTTTTTATGTGTGAACATAGTCAAACCTCATATTTGAAAAATATTAAAAATAAATGTATTAGAAATTAATAATAAAAAGTCAGAACAAATTATTTTATGGGAGGTTTGAGTTCAACAGTTGCATAAAACTGCAAGATTGCTTGATCTTCTGCTAAGAGTTTTGGAGAGTTTTGAGGAGAGAGCTCTTTCTTAAAAGAAAGTGCGGAGATCACAGACAATGCTTCACAGTGTTTGATGCAATTTTTTGCAGGTTGTTGGACATTACACGAATCACCATTACAAGGCATTAACTGCATTGAGGTTTCATGGTGAGTGGAGTTATTCAATGACATTGAAAATGAAGGCGAGACAAAAACAGACCAACTTAATAGCAGGACTACAATGCTAATGATGTTTAATCTGAATCTCGCCATATCGACTAAAATAGCCTCAATAAGTTTTCAAGGTAGTCCGCTAAGGATAACATCATTCTCGTCTAATATTGATGATTTACATCATATTTACAATGGCTCAAGTTCATCTATACAATAAAAAAGCACCTAGATTTTCATCTGGGTGCCTTTGCTTAATTATTTATCTAGGTGAACTAGATTGCGTAATATAACTCAAATTCCGCAGGATGTGGAATTAAGTTTACATATTCATGCTCTTTCATTTTTAAATTGATGTAAGCATCAATGAAATCATCATTAAATACATTACCTTGCTTCAAGAATGCACGATCAGCATCTAATGCATCTAATGCTTCTTTTAAGCTGAAACAAACTTGTGGAATGTCTTGTTGAACTTCTTTTGGCAAATCGTATAAATCTTTATCCATTGCTTCACCTGGGTGAATTTTGTTTTGGATGCCATCTAAACCAGCCATTAACAATGCCGTGAATGCCAAATATGGGTTCGCTGTTGAATCAGGGAAGCGAACTTCAATGCGGCGTGCTTTAGGATTATTGATGTAAGGAATACGAATCGATGCAGAACGATTTTTTGCAGAGTAAGCCAACATTACAGGCGCTTCATAATGTGGTACTAAACGCTTGTAGCTGTTTGTTGATGGGTTTGTGAAAGCATTCAATGCGTGAGCATGCTTGATCACACCGCCAATGAAATACAATGCTGTATCAGATAATCCTGCATAGCCTTCACCTGTGAATAGGTTTTTGCCATCTTTCATCAATGAAATGTGAACGTGCATACCTGAACCATTATCACCATGAATTGGTTTTGGCATGAATGTCGCAGTTTTACCATATTGATGTGCTGTGTTTTTGATCGCGTATTTTAATAATTGAGTTTCATCAGCTTTAGCCACCAATGTATTGAATTTAACACCAATTTCACATTGGCCAACTGCAACTTCATGATGATGAACTTCTGTAGGAATGCCCAAAGCTTCGATCATTTCGCACATTTCAGAACGCAATTCATGTAAACGATCAATCGGTGCTAATGGAGAATAACCGCCTTTAACGCCACCACGATGCGCTAAATTCTGTTCCATTTGGTCGCTGTTCCATGGCGCTTCTTCCACGTCTACAACGTAACCAACATTACCCATTTGTGTGCTGTATGAAACATTTTCGAATACGAAAAATTCATTTTCTGGGCCAAAGAATGCTGTGTCTGCAATACCTGTTGAGATCAAATAGTTCTGTGCTAATTTAGCAAGTGAACGAGGATCACGTTGGTAATGTTGCAATGTTGAAGGTTCAACAATGTCGCAGTACAACATTAGCGTTTTACGATTATAGAAAGGATCGATGCGTGCAGTTTTAGGATCTGGCATCAAAATCATGTCTGAATCTTCTACGCCTTTCCATCCCTGAAAGCTTGAGCCATCGAACATTTTTCCTTCTTCGAAAACATCTTCGTCAACTTGATGTGCAGGAACAGTTAAATGGTGTTCTAAGCCTTTAAGATCTGTAAAGCGAAAATCTACATATTCGACAGATTCTTCAGCGATAAATTCTAGAACAGATGAAGCGGTAAACTCAGACATGGTGTGCATTCCTTTTAGATTGCGGAAAGAAATAATTGTAATCAAATTGTGCTGTTACGCCAAATTTTTTCTATTTATTGGAACAATAATAATAACGCGTTGAGCGAGCCGATTCCGACTGCTAAGCTGATAAAAACATTGTGCCAACGAATATACGATAATAATACAAAGACAAGTGCGATAATTTCAGCGCTTAAGCGTGTCAGTGTAAAGTGTTCAGTGAATAGATTAAGGCTGGCCATAATTAAAATGGTCATCACAGCCATCGGCAATGCAAAGTTCAAGGCTAATAGCCAGCGTTGCCTTAGTAATCTTTGGGGAACCAAAGTGGGGAAAGCTCTTAAAATTAGTGTGATGCCGCCCATTAAGATAATGCCAACTAATAGTAATGGGGTCGGTAACATTTATTCAGCTCTCTTAAAGGAAAAGTAATGAACCATAATGCCAATAATGGCAACGGTTAAAGCACCGATTAATAATATTTTAGGGAATATTAAATAGGCGATTAAAAATGCTGGTACAGCAATCAAAGCAGGGAAGTAGACTTTCTTCTGTTTCCATTGCTCATACCATAAAATGACGAATAAACAGGTTAAGGCAAACTCTAAGTTAGGAATCCATTTTCCTAATTGGTGCCCTGCTAAAACTCCTAAAATCGTGCCGATTACCCAATAGCTATGAACTAAAGTAGATATTTTTAGAAAGAGAGATTTTTGTTTCTCTTTGGGCAATGTTGTCATTAACGAGAATGCTTCATCCGTTAAACAAAACAGGCAATATGTGCGTTTAATTTTAGATTCAGGCAATGAATCCATTAAAGGCAATGCATAGAAAATATGGCGAAGATTAATGGCAAATGTATTGATGACTAAATCTAGAATCGATGTACCAGTTGCCACAGGTTGAACAGCTGCATATTGTGCTGCGCCAGAAAATACCACAATACTGATGAAGATAGAGATCCAGTCCGGAATGTTAGCCGCACTAGATAAAACACCGAATGCCATTGCTGCAGGGAGATAGCCCATTGCGACTGGCATTGAAATTTTAAATGCTTCACGCCACGTTGAGGGTGGAATGGCGTTTTGCGTGGTTGTTTGTGACATTATTAATTCTATAAATGAATAAATGATGAACAGAGATTCTATTAAAGTTATTGCGTAATGTATAGCCTACTTCACTAGTATATTTTTCAATGTGTGAAATTTCTTAATATAAAAATAACGGATTCATAGCAAGTTACGCTGTTGTTTGCTAATCTCTTTGATCCGCTCTTAATAAATAATGATTGATTCACCATGATGTTGCTCAACTTGCTTTGGATTCTCGCACCACTTTTTATTGGTTTTTTTACTGTTGTTCGTTCTAAAACAATTTTAAAGATCATTGATCGTAGCTTAATGGCTTTGATCTATTTGATTTTATTGGTGATGGGGTTAAATTTATCCGCAATGGAAAATTTAGACAGCGAATTGAGTAAGATTCTCTGGCAAACCGCAAGTTATATCGTCTGTATTTTGGGCATGAATATGCTTTTTTTCTATTGTTTAGATAAAAACTTACCTGTTAAAACTGAAAAAGCAGAAGGTTATAAAACATCCACATTAGGTTTAGTATGGAATGCGATTAAATTGTTAGGCTCTATTGTGATTGGGCTTGTGATTGGTAAATTATTATTGGCAAATTTCTCTATAGATTTACCAACGTTTAAATACATTGCGGATTGGTTAGGGCAAGGTGCATTGATGACTTTACTGCTATGCGTTGGTATTCAATTGCGCAGTAATGGCATCAGCTTAAAGGCAGTATTTTTAAATCGTTATGGTTTGATTTTAAGCGTTGCGATCATTATTTCATCATTCTTAGGTGGAATGTTGGCGGCTTGGTTAAATGGTCGTCCATTATTAGAAGGCTTGGCTGTCAGCTCTGGTTTTGGTTGGTATTCATTATCAGCAAGCGTATTACAAAAAAGTTTAGGGCCAACAGTTGGTAGTGTTGCTTTTTTCAATGATCTCTTTCGTGAATTCTTTGCCTTTGCTGTGATTCCATTAATCATGGCGCGTTTACCTTTGTCAGCAATTGGTTCAGGCGGTGCAACATCTTTAGATTTTGTGTTGCCATTAATTCAAAAAACAGGTGGCATTAAAGTTGTGCCAATCGCTATCAGTTTTGGATTCATTGTGAATATCATTGCACCATTTTTATTGGTATTATTTGGTAGCTTAGCGCAATAGTTTTGGGTTGTTTTACAACTTTTACAATTAAATACAAGCGCCTCACAACTTTATAGATAGAGTGATCATAATGTTTATAACAAATCACTCAATCGGAGGTTTTATGAAAAAGTTATGGACATTGCTATTCAGTTTTTCAAGCTTGTGGGCAGTTGGCCAAGCACAGACAAATGAAATTATCATTCAATCAGAATTATCATCGCCTGTTGTTTTGGTGAATGATAAATCACCCAACTATTTAAAGGTTTCTCTCAAAGGTTTTCCTGTCAAAGCGACAGAACGCCCGCCATTAAATTTGGCATTAGTTGTGGATCGTTCAGGTTCAATGTCAGGTGATCGCATTGAAAAGGCAAGGGAAGCGGCAATTATGGCTGTGGAAGTTTTAGGTGAAAATGATACTTTATCCATAATTGCTTATGATAGCGGGGTGGATGTGATTGTACCTGCAACTAAAATCAAAAATAAAAAAGAGATTATTCAAAAAATTAACAAACAATTAACACCACGTGGTGCAACAGCGCTATTTGCAGGTTTAAGTAAAGGCATTGGTGAGGCTGCTAAAAATTTAGATCCTAATAAAGTTAATCGCATTATTTTGTTATCAGATGGACAAGCAAACGTTGGACCAACATCTACAAAAGAGCTAAGTGAACTTGCAAAAATTGCAGCACAAAAAGGTATTGCAGTGAGCACATTCGGGATTGGTAATGATTATAATGAAGATTTAATGACGGCTATTTCTAATTACAGTGATGGTAATCATGCTTATGTTGCCAACGTGAGTGATCTAGAATTGATTATGGAAAAAGAGTTTAAGGATTCTATGTCCGTTGCTGCACAAAACTTTGAAATCATTATTGAGTTAAAAGAAGGTGCAAAACCAATTCGCTTATTGGGTCGTGATGGTGAAATCAGAGATAACAAGATTACTGTGAACATGAATCAAGTTTATGCGAATCAAGAAAAATATGTGTTATTGGAATTAGAGCCGATGGATGGTGCTTTAGATGAAGAAAAACTACTCGCAAATGTGGATGTTCGTTATACCAATGCAGTGACGAAACAAACACAAGAATATAAAATGCCAGTAAATATTAGCTATACAGATAACCAAGAATTCGTAGCAGATAGCGTACAAGAAGATGTTTTAGTTGAATCGATTGTTCAGAAAATTGCAATGGATCAAGAAAAAGCTGCTGAGCTGATAGAGGAAGGTAAGATGCAAGAATCTTTTGAAATATATACGCAATCAATCAATTACACGCATGATTCTAGTTTTAACTTTTCTTCTGAAAAAGCTAAGAAAAGATTGGATGATGTAAAAGATCAAATGATGAAACAAAAATTTGAATCACCACAAGCAAATCCAAATGAAGTTCGTAAATCTTTAAAAGAATCGAGTTTTAAAGCTAAGAACCAACAAGACTAAGAACAATACTAAAATTAATGAGTGAATAAGGAATCCATAATGTTCAAGAAAACTTTATTAGCCACAGCATTAATCAGCACATCATTAGCGATGGCAAATACAAACAATGTTGTGAGTAATGATGATAATCGTGAAGCTCTCTCCATTACGATTTATAACGAATCATTGGCATTGATTAATGAAACACGCAAAATTCCTTTTAAAGCGGGCTTGAACAATGTGGAATTGAAAGGCGTTTCTGCTCAAATCAGAGCGGAAACTGCTTTACTCACATCATTATCGAAAATGCCATTTAATGTAATTGAGCAGAATTTTGATTATGATTTATTGTCTCCACAAGCTTTGCTCAATAAAGCAGTTGGGCAGGAAATTGAAATTATTCGTACTAATCCTGCGACAGGCATTGAGACACGCGAAACAGCAACGTTATTATCCAATAATGGTGCGCCAGTTTTGCAGTTCAAAGATCGAATTGAAATCGGTGCATTTGATAAGTTTGCCTTTAAATCCATTCCAGAAGGATTGCGTGATCGTCCAACATTATCAGTATTGTTAAACAGTGATAAAGATACTGATAATAAAGTGCAATTAACATATTTAACACGTGGATTCAGTTGGAAAGCAGATTACACAGCAACATTGTCAGATGATGAAAAACACTTAGATTTATCAGGCTTAATTACTTTGAATAACCAAAGTGGCACAACATTTAATAATGCTCAATTGCAATTGGTGGCAGGCGATGTGAATCAAGTAAAAGAGTCTGTGCTTTATGGATCACTCAGAATGGGTGCGGAGGTGGCTAGGAAAAATTCAGTTAAAGAATATAATGCTAGTTCAGAACAATTCGGTGATTATCATCTCTATAAAATCCCCTTTGCTACAGATTTGAAAAATAATCAAACTAAGCAAGTGGCGCTGTTATCAACACAAAATGTACCAGTGCAAAAAGAATATCGCTTTGATCAATATTTTAATTACACAACTGGTGATGGGCAAAATTTAAAAGCTTCAGTATCGTATCGTTTGGAAAATTCTAAAGAGAATCAGCTCGGCATGCCTTTACCAAAGGGCATATTCAGAATGTATAAAAATGATACTTCAGGCAATGCTTTGTTAGTGGGTGAAGATCGTATTAATCACACTGCTGAAAATGAAGAGTTCATCATTAAAACAGGCGATGCTTTTGATGTTTCTCTAACGAAAAAATTGAAAGAGCAATTGGCGGTTGCAAAGAATGTTCGCCAAGCAACTTATGAAGTTGTGTTTAACAATGCTAAAGATGAAGCCATCGAAGTGAATTACATTGCTCAAATGAATCATTCTGATTCTTGGCAAGTGCTGAACACAACACATCCAACGATCAAAGATGGTAAAAATAGTGCGGTAGAATGGAAAGTAAAAATTCCAGCCAAAGCCAAAACAACTTTAACGTATACATTACAAATTACGACTAAATAAAAGGAACCTAAAATGTTCAAGAAAACTTTATTAGCAACAGCATTAATCAGCACATCATTAGCAATGGCAAACACGAACAATGTTGTCAGCAATGATGATAATCGTGAAGCATTGTCCATTACTATTTATAACGAATCGTTGGCACTCATTAATGAAACACGCAATATTCCTTTTAAAGCAGGCTTAAATAATGTGGAATTGAAAGGCGTTTCCGCACAAATCAGAGCGGAAACTGCTTTGCTCACATCATTATCGAAAATGCCATTCAATGTGATTGAGCAGAACTTTGATTATGATCTGTTGTCTCCACATGCTCTGTTAGAAAAAGCAGTTGGACAGGAAATTGAAATCATTCGTACAAATCCTGCAACGGGTGAGGAAACTCGTGAAACAGCAACGTTATTGTCCAATAATGGTGCGCCAGTTTTACAGTTTAAAGATCGCATTGAAATCGGTGCATTTGATAAGTTTGCTTTTAAATCTATCCCAGAAGGATTACGTGATCGTCCAACATTATCAGTATTGTTAAACAGTGATAAAGATGCTGATAATAAAGTGCAATTAACTTATTTGACACGCGGGTTCAGTTGGAAAGCAGATTACACTGCAACATTGTCAGATGATGAAAAACACTTAGATTTATCAGGCTTAATCACCTTGAATAACCAAAGTGGCACAACGTTTAATAATGCTAAATTGCAATTGGTTGCGGGCGATGTGAATCAAGTATCTCAGCCTTCACCTGTTATGATGGAAGCAAGAATGATGAAGTCTGCCGTTGCTTATGATATGGCAGGTGGTGCGTCAGAAGAGCAGTTTGGTGATTATCATTTGTATAAAATCCCATTTGCAACTAACTTGAAGAATAACCAAACGAAGCAAGTGGCATTGTTATCTACTCAAAATGTACCTGTGCAAAAAGAGTATAACTTTAACCAATATTACGGTTACACAACGCAAGATGGGCAAAATTTAAAAGCTTCTGTATCGTATCGCTTGGAAAACTCTAAAGAGAATCAGCTCGGCATGCCTTTACCAAAAGGTGTTTTCAGAATGTATAAAA
Organism: Wohlfahrtiimonas larvae; assembly: GCA_040394195.1. Lineage (GTDB taxonomy): Bacteria > Pseudomonadota > Gammaproteobacteria > Cardiobacteriales > Wohlfahrtiimonadaceae > Wohlfahrtiimonas > Wohlfahrtiimonas larvae_A. The sequence continues at coordinate 44,439 of JBEBSR010000016.1, forward strand.
ATGACTCTTCAGGCAATTCCTTGTTGTTGGGTGAAGATACGATTAATCATACCGCTGAAAATGAGAAGTTTGTGATTAATACGGGTGATGCATTCGATGTTTCTATGATCAAAACATTGAAAGATCATAAAGCGATTTCAAAGAATGTGGTGCAATATACATATGAAGTTGTATTCAATAATGCTAAAGATTCAGCAGTTGAAGTGAATTATACTTCTTTCATTGGCGATGATAGCAATTGGCAGTTATTGAAAACTTCTCAACCAATGTTAAAAGGTCAACCATCTGATATTGCAAAATGGACAGTGAAAGTACCTGCAAAAGAAAAAGTAACTTTGACTTATACATTGCAAGTGAGCAGTAAATACTAATGGCTAACAATCGCATTTCTACAAAGTTAATCGCATTCATTACGATCAGCGCTTTAGTGATTGCGATTGTAGCTTATTTGGGTAGCCAAACCATTGGCTACCAAGCTTTGCGTCAACAATATGCGATGGAGGCGGAAGGTAAATCCGAGCTTTCTCGCGTTGTTGATGTGATTGAATCTGTGTTACAAACTGAAGAAGAAAAATTACGACAAGGTGATGAATCGGCTGTTCAGCAAGAATTGATTTTGGATGGTAATCAGCTGATTTATCCTGATATAACTGAATCTTTATCCATGAAAGAGCAAGCATTTGTGCAAAAAATTGCACCAATCGTGGAAAACTCATCAGTTCTATATCAAGCTTATTTAAATGAAGGCACAGAAATTCCTGATGATGGTTGGTACATTCGGCATGATCAGGATCTACCTTTATGGATTTTTTGGATAAAATCAGGTTCGCAAATCACAGGTTATGCTGTGAATTATTCATATCTGATGAGCCAAATATTGAATCAGTTGGCTGATCAATCCTATGATCCAAAAAGCTTAATGACACTAGAAGATAATGGGCAATTACTGTTTCAAAATCATGATCAGGATAGTGCAACCATTCGCTACGCAACGCAGCAATTAACATTCCCATTCAATTATTGGCAGTTGAACTATTATGCAGCGCCATACAATGGTTGGTTGATTTACACACTGGGAACTATTGTGATCATTGTATTGTGTTTGGTTTTAGGCTGGTTATTTTGGCGAGTTTATCAAGAGTATCAACGCATACAAAATACAGCGCGTCAGCAAGTGAACTTTGTGAGCCAAGTTTCTCATGAATTGAAAACGCCTTTAACAAATATTTCCTTGTTTGCAGAATTATTACAGGAAGAACCATTGAATGATGCTTCACAAAAATATAGCGAGATCATTCATTCAGAAAGTAAACGTTTAACACGTTTGATTCAAAATATTTTAAGCTTTACTAAAAAGCGAGAACCAACATTATCAAATTTTGATTTGGTGGATTTGGTGAAGCAAATTGCAGTAACATTTCAGCCATCGTTTGAGTCTAAAAATTTAATATTGAATTTGCAATTGCCTGAAGCTTGCACGATTTACTCAGATCAAGATGCAATTACTCAGATTATTAATAATTTACTCAGTAATGCTGAAAAATATGGCTCTATGGGAAAAGTAGTAGATGTGGCTGTAGAGCAAAATGAACAAGGAATTATGATTAAAGTACGTGATTATGGTGAAGGCATTAGCCATAAGCATTTATCACAAATCTTTAAACCTTTTTATCGTGTGCACAGTAAAATTACAGAAGGCGTTGCAGGTACAGGCATTGGCTTAACAATCGCGCATCAATTAGCAGAATCCATTCATGGTACGATTAGCGCACATTCGCTAGATCAAGGCGTAGAGTTTCGTTTATTCATAGGACAATGATGAAAATATTAATTGCAGAAGATGACCCCAATATCCGTTTTGGTTTAGCACAAGCTTTAAAAAATGAAGGCTATGAATTATTGATGGCAGAAAACGGGGCGATTGCTTTGGCGTTGTTTCAAGCACAATCTCCTGATTTTATTATTCTAGATATTATGATGCCCGTGATGGATGGCTATACTGTTTGCAAAGAAATTCGCAAAGTGAATGAGCAGATTCCTATTCTCTTTTTATCTGCAAAAGATGAAGAGATTGATCGTGTTGTGGGATTGGAATTAGGTGCGGATGATTATATTGGTAAGCCTTTTGGTATTCACGAAATTCGTGCACGCATTAAAGCTATTGCTAAGCGCTGTTGCCAAATAGTTAAAAAAGAATCTGAAATATTGCCAAGTAGTTTTAAATTTGACGAATGGTTGATTCAACCTAATCAATTAACAGCAACGAAAGGGCAAGAAGAAGTTGTTTTAACATTGCGCGAAGTGACAATTTTAAAATATTTCTATGAACACCCAAATGAAGTGATCACACGAGATGCTTTATTCAATATTGCTTGGGGCTATGATCATTTGCCCAATAGCCGAACATTAGATCAGCATATCTCTAAACTGCGTAAAATTATTGAGCCAAATCCTCAGATTCCAACTTTGATTTTAACGGTTCATGGTTTGGGTTATCGGTATATGAAATAATTGTGGCTTTTGTATCATATTGGAAGTCAATCAGCCCTTTTATCTGACAATTTAGGAAGCTTTCAGGTGTTAAGTGGCTCAGTAACTCACAATAATCATAAAGATATGCATTGTATATTTCATAAGATCTTC
>JBEBSR010000017.1:0-45211 GCA_040394195.1 Wohlfahrtiimonas larvae
TTATTGATGTAAAAAAGGGATCTTAATGATCCCTGTTTATTATTGAAAGTTAAACTTTAGTAATTTTTGCAGGCAATCCTTGGCGAACGACAGCGCCAGACGCCCAATCAATCCATGGTGATGGAATATCACGGCTAGGATCTTGAATTGCTAAATCATTCAAGTTCAAACCACTGCCAACATGTTTATTGAAGTATAAAGGTACACCATCAATGTAGTGAACGCGTGCGCCCATATCTCTATGACCATAACCATGCTCGATAGCAATTACCCCTGGCATTACACCATCTAAAACCATGATTTGTGCTTCGTGTTTGCCTGATGGAGATTCGATGTTCACAATATCACCGTTCTCTATGCCCATATTTACAGCATCATTAGCATTCACGCCCACGATATTGGTTGGCTTAATCATACGCATGCGGATATTTGAACCCGCTGTACTGCTGATTAAGTTGGATTTGAATGACGTTAATAAGAAAGGCCAATCTTTCTGTGCATAGTGATCACGCATGCTTGAACCATCCATGAAACGAGATGGGTAATAAGTAGGGCAACCGCTGTAGCGCTCCTCATTCATACAGTGTTTATGAATGCCCACCTGTTCATTCCATAACTGCATAGTTGGTTCCCATTTCTTTCTCATGTGCTCTTTATCCCAACCTGTTTCAAAGCTTTCAACTCTGCCACCGCGAGCATACATATAAGCCACTTTCAATTGCTCTTCAGGTTTAAGTACATTTTCCAAACGAGATTTCAAGCGATTCACACCCGTTAAACGCATATCTTCACGAGTTGCATCAGGTACAGCAGAACCATCAAAAGCAACGTTTGCAGCCGCTCTTAAATAGTAATCTTCAGGTTTATGGAATGGATAATGAATCTCTGGGTTTTTAGAATCTTGAATACCTTTTTCACCAAAACCTGGTAAATCCATCATTTTTGCAACAGCAATAAAGAATGTTTCCATACAAATTGCATCGCCTTCAGCATTTTTATCCACGCGAGGTTCAACAATTGGCCAGCGAGCAGTGGATGCTTTAAATGGTACACCTGCCCAAGGATTAGTGAAGCCCCAGCTTTCAAAGTTATGAGTATCTGGCACAATGTAATCTGCAAATGCTGTTGTTTCATTGATGAAAGCATCAATTGCGACAAATAATGGTAAAACTTTAGGGTCAGCCAGTTGCTCACCTAAGATTTGTCTAAAGCCTGTGATGCCATAAACAGGATTTGTCATGTGGCTGATCCATGCTTTCAATGGATAAGGATCACTTGCGAAAGCGGATGCAATCAATTCCGATGTTTGTCCACCTGCAAATGGGAACCAAGGACGAGAAGCAGGATAAGGATTTTTACCTTCTTGCTTTAACAATTTAAACGCTGTGGAGGTTTCATAAGGCTTTTTAGAGCGTGCCAATAACATACCTTTTGGTTCGATTTTACCTTCAAAATCAACCAAGTTATATCTTGGACCTGGCGTATATTCTTTGTATTTACCGCCATTCACCAACATGCCACCTTTGTGGTTCATGTTACCGATCAATACGTTCAATGCCATGATTGACCAAGCATTGTAGAAGCCATTGCCACTCATCATGCCACCGTGTGTGATGATTGCTGCTTTACGACCATGATTTGTGAACTTACGCGCTAAACCTTTAATAGTTGCTTCAGGTACGCCACACATTTCACTGTATTCTGCAACTGTGTGTTTACGTGCTGATTCCGTCAATAATGTGAAGCTTGATTTCAAGAGTGCAGTTGAACCATCACGTAATGTGATCTCTTGATTAACATCTAATACACCTATTGGAGAAGTTGCTTCAGACATAAAATCTTGAGATGCTTCATCCAACACTAAAATAGTACTTTGAGCACGCTCGCCTTCAACTTCTTTAATGTCCCATTCACGTAAGAAATTGCCATATAAAGGATGATCTTCATTCGCGATGACCAAATGCGTTGCATTACATACACTCACTTCATCATTGTGATCCATGCCAACTTTACCTGGCGTTTTGAGGTACTTTTCGTTGTACCATTTTTCATCAATGATGGTACGCATCAAAGCCATTGCCATCGCTGAATCTGTGCCTGGTAAAATTGGCACCCAAGTATTGTTGTTTGTAGCCAATGTATTGGTTAGCTGTAAGTTTGGTGCAACCACAACATAAGAGAAATCTTCTGCATCTTTCATGCGTGCTTTTGCTAATAAACGACCTTGGCGTTTGAAAGGGTTACCTGATTGTGCAGGCGATGTACCCATGAAGATTGCAAATTCCACGTTATCAAAGTCAGGCTTTGCATGGGCATTCTTTTGCATATCATTCATTACAGCACCAGAACCTAAACGATAAGCCATGCCACAATATGCGCCATGCGCTGCGAAGTTCTTTGTGCCAAAAGAGTTATTAGTGAAACGTTTTACTAATTCTTCACGGCCTTCATTACCTGCGTTAGTTACTAATAGTTGGTTAGCTTTTGGGCCATATTCAGGGAAATTAGGATCAATCGGCGTTTTGAGATCACGAATGGCACGTAAACCATCCACATGACCTTCTCCAAACAGATCACCGCCTTCCACAACTTCTTTCACGAGTTGCTCGAAAGAAATGCGTTCCCATTTGCCTTCGCCACGTTTACCTACACGTTTTAATGGTGATAACACACGATATTTACTGGTTAAACCTTCTCCCATGGAAGCACCACGAGCACAAGCTGTCGAACGATCATTAATGCCTGATTCACCACCCAATCTTGTCCAAGCTTCTGTGATTGGCAACTCATAAGGATAATGCTCTTCATGTGATAATGGGCTATAAGGATTGCCACAAATACGGATCACTTCATTTTTCGCTTGATCCACACGAACGCGAACACCACAAACAGTCCAGCAACCGAAGCATTGTGTATTGGACATCACTTGACCAGGTGTTTGTTCAAAGTGGCCATCTTTGATCACGCCTTCCACTTGTAATGCATTGCCAAAAATTCTGTTATCTGTTGGCTCTGCTGAAGTACCTTTCACCATGCCCACAACCATATTCTTAGCTGTGTTACTGTAACCTGTAACAAAGGCACCAACACCACCAGCAGCTGCAATGCCTTTTAAAATATTGCGGCGTTTTTTGTTAGTCTTATCCATGTTGAGCTCCTTTGAATGTAAACCAGCGGTCGTTGAGTAAGCTCCAGAACACAATCAAAAGTGTGAGCCATAAACCAAATGTTGAAATAATGCCAAGTGCGCCATCGAATCCCCAGCTTAAGTGATAAGGATTGATGAAAACGTTGTATTTTGGCAATGTTTGCACTTGCATGAGAATTGCCCAACGAATTGTCCAAGCTAGAGATAAGCTGAATAACGCTAAGATTGTATGAATGATCCAACCGAGTTTTTTATCAGCTTTGAATGTGTAGATCGTATAAGCAAATAGGGCAATGATATAAACCAAGATACCAAAACCAATCGTGAACCAAACGCTCCCTTTTTCAGGTAAAGATCTAAAAGCTTCACCTGCAGGATTATCAGACATTGCCCAGCCAATCAATGTCACTACAACACCAACCAATGCGAATAATTGGATGCGATTTAAGCATCTGTTTTGCTCTTGAATGTTTGCCCAGTTTTTCCATGTTTTCACTAACATTGGAATTGTTTGTAATGCAGTGAAGAATAATGCCCAAGGTAACCAAGGTGTGAACCACATTGCTTGTGCTTGCAGTACATTCACTTCCTTGCCTGTATAGAGCAAAATACCACATGCTGCCAATGCTAATAAAATGCTACAGAAAGGAATGAGCTTTGTTTCGTTGTAATTGAACCAATGAACGAAACGCAACCATTTAAATGTTTTTTCTTTAGTTGTATTTTCACGCAAGACTAATAAAAATTGTAAAAGGATAAAAACTACAAAGAAAGGCACGATGATCGCGCCGATCCACATCCAGGACCACGGAGTGAAGGATAGGTAAAAATTAACGATACGTCCCGGTTGATGTAGATCGGCACTTAAAGCGATAGGGCCGACAATGCCTGTTGTTGCTGCGATGGCTAATGTGATCATTTCTGCTTTTGGATATAAACCTTTGCGGAATAATCGTAATGCAACAGCAATTAATGCACCTGTTGCTGCAATGCCAATGAAGAAGAAATATTGTACAGCCCAAGGTAACCAAGCCAATTCTTGTGGCGCTGTGAGAATTTCGCGGATCATAGTTTTACCTCCTGCCAAAGCATTGCTTGACCTTGTACATTACTCGTGAATGCTTCATCTAAACCAATGTAAAAGACTTGTGGAATCGTTCCTTGTTCAGGTTTGAGTACTTTGATCTGATCTTTGAATTCAATGAGCATCTTGCTGATTTCACTCTCAGGATCTTTCATATCACCAATGATGCGCGCACCGCCGACACAAGATTCTACACAGCCTGGTAATAAACCTGCTTCTAAGCGATGAACACAGAAAGTGCATTTGTCCGCTGTACCTGTTTCATGATTAATGAAACGTGCTTCGTAAGGGCAAGCTTGCACACAATAAGCACAGCCTACGCATTTTTTATTATCAACAACTACGATGCCATCTTTGCGCTGGAATGTTGCTTGCACAGGGCAAACAGGTACGCAAGGAGGATTATCACAGTGATTGCATAAACGTGGTAAAACCACATTGGTGGCTTCTTGATTCGCATTGTTAATCACTTGATATTGGCGAACAGTTGTTCTAAATTGCCCAGGTGGCATTTGGTTTTCTACTGAACAGCTAACAGTACAAGCTTGGCAACCAATACAACGGCGCAAATCAATCATCATGCCATAGCGTTTGGATTCATCACCTTCTCTACGAGGTGGTGCCATCGCAGCTTGTGCTTCAGCTAAACTCATTACAGTTGCTCCTGCTGTAATGGTTGCGAGTTGCTTTAATAGTTCTCGACGGTTTAAAGTCATAAGATCTTTCCCTTTTAAATTTGTGACTTTCCCCAAAAGCCACTAGAATCACTGACTATATATTCATCGTTTTCTAAAATTCGCTCTATTGTGGTAAACCACATAAAGGGTTAAAAGTTGATTTGTGACAAGAAAGGCGAGTGTGAAAGTGTATAAATCCCTTATAAATAAAGTTTTTTTGACCTTTGTCTTACTGCTTTTGTCATTGTCGAAGGCAGAAACATTGTCCATTAAGAAAATAAAAATTGCGGTTTTGGCGCCAATGGGCAAAGAAGCCACATTAAAAAGTTGGGATGGGTTTAAAACCTTACTAGAAAAAGATTTTCCTGAAGATGAAATCGTTTTAATGCCTGTGACAATTGAGCAGTTTCAAAAGGTTGCCTTGAATAATGAAGCTGATTTATTGATTGCGAACCAAACGGCTTTTTTATCAGTATTCCCTGACATTAAATTGCGCTGGATTGCGAGTTTAGATCGCAATAGTGATGCATTTAATCCCAGTTCTGTTGTGGGTAGTACGATTTTAGTGCGCAGTGATAGTGATATTCATACGATTAAGGATTTAAAAAAGAAGCGTGTTTCTGCTGTTTCTAAAGATGCTCTGGGTGGATTTTTATTGGGTTATAAAGCCATTTATAAAGAAGGCTTAGAATCTCCTAAAGATTATTTTGTGACATTTACAGGCTTTCCGATTGAACGTGGCGTTTTTACTGTGCAAAGCCAATTGGTGGATGCGGCGATTATTCCCACATGTTTATATGAAAATATGGTGAAAGCTGATCAAATTAATCCTGATGATTTTAGGTTGATTGAAGCAACACAAACAAAAGATGGGTGCATTAGTTCAACGCCATTGGCTTACAATTGGTCAATTGCAGCGCTGTCCACATTAACAGAAAACGATGCACAGATTATCCAAAAAGCATTGTTTGATAATGATGATCCATCTTTAACAACTTGGCGTTTGCCAGTGGGATTAGGTGAGATTTATGCCATGCAGCGTTTTGCAGGTTTAATCAAAGTGGAAGAAACTTTGTGGGAAACCTTTTGGCGCATTACGAATCAATATAAATTATGGATCATAGCAATTGCATTTATTATGCTTTTATTGGCTTTGAATCATGGTTGGCTCACTTGGATTGCAAGAAAGCGCCGTGTTGCATTGGAATCTTCTTATCACCGCTTACATGAATATGAAAAAATGCTCTCTCGAGCAGATCGCGTGAATATTTTGGGTGAAGTAGCAAGTGGGATCGGGCATGAATTGAATCAGCCATTGATGGCGATTCGTAATTATGCTGAAGGCAGTTTATTGGGATTGCAAAAAGGGCGAGATCCGCAATCATTTGTGCAACCAATTGAGCGCATTGTGCAGCAAGTGGAGCAGTGTAGCTCTATCATTAAGAATCTGCAATCGTGGGTAAAGCCGAAAACGATGGATCAATTTGAGTGGTTCAATTTCAATGATTTCATGACAAGAATGATCGAAATTATTCACTTACAAACCAAAAATCGAGTGGAAATTGAATTGCACATTAATTGTGATCAAAAAGTTTTTACAGTGGTTTCTATTTTGGAACAAGTGATGATGAATTCACTTTTAAATGCTGTGCAAGCAGGCGCAAATCACATCATTATCGAAGCCAATTGCCATCAGAATTATTATAAAATTTTAATCATAGATAATGGTTCAGGTTTTACGAAAGATGAATTAGATGCACCATTTGTGCCATTTAGAACTTCGAAACCAACAGGTTTAGGATTGGGTTTAGTGATTTGTGAGCGCTTAATGGCTGTGATTGGTGGTAAATTTAGAATCGATAATCGTAAAGATGGCGAAAAAGGTGCTTCTGTTCGTATCATCATTCCAACAGGCTCAACGATTGAGGAAAATTTATAATGAAAATAACAATAAAACAGTCTATAGCTTTGAGTATTATTTTTGTATGTTCCATAGCTTATTCAGAATCAAGGGTTTCTATAGAGTGGTTAGAGTCACGATATATAGGTTTGAGTGAAATTAAGAGGTTATGCCCTGAAATACTTGAAGATTTTAATCATAGATATATGAGTGCAGTTGAATTAGATAATTCACTGATACATGATAAATTTCAATTGTCTATGTATCAATATGATTTAAATAAGGATGGTTTGATTGATTATTTGATTCAAGATAAACCTGAAACTATAGGTGCATGTGGTAGTTTAGGTTGTTCGATAGACATCTTTTTATCACAGCAAAATGGATCAAATTGTAGGAAGGTATCATTTACTTATTTTGAAGCGCCTTACGGGAAATTAGGCATTGGAGATAACCATTCCATTTATTTATTATCGACAAAAATTGGAAAAGAAAATGGACGATGTGGTGCGCTGTCAGAGTGGAAGCTTGTTGATGATAAATTTAGACTTGTACAATCGTTGGAATGTTTTCCACAGATATAATTTAATATAGTTGAAACAGAAAATATGAAAATACATATCGTAGATGATGAAATTGAAGTGCGTGAATCGTGCGAGTTTTTGGTGAATCAATTGGATTATTCATTGGTTGAGCAATGGGAAAATGGCGAGCAGTTTATTGATGGTGCTAATTTATTTGAGCCTGCTATTGCCATTTTAGATTTACGAATGCCGAAAATGAATGGTGATGTTGTTGTCGATCTTTTGAAGAAAAAGGGCAGTGTGATTGCACCGATCATTTTGACAGGGCACGGCGAATTATCTCAAGCTGTGACATTATTAAAAAATGGTGCGGTGGATTTTTTAGAAAAGCCTGTTTCCATGATGAAATTGGATCAAGCATTGATGCGAGCAAAAGCAGAAGCTGAAAAGCTATTTTACGATTACACCATTCAACAGCAATTCACCCAACTATCCGAGCGTGAGCAACAAGTGAGCCAATTGGTTTATGAAGGCTTAACGAATCGGGAGATTGCTGATCAATTATGTGTTTCAGTGCGAACAGTGGAAGTACAACGCTCGAGTGCTATGAAAAAATTAAATGTGGAAACATTGGCAGAATTTGTGGTGAAATTATCGGATTTGAAAGAAGTTTAGTGAATGTGTGATCGATCAGAGTTTGCAAATTATTGGCATTTGCCTGAGCTTGGTGGCTTGGAGCTTTTGAATGCCCGTTATGAAGAGCAAGCTTTCACAAAACATTCCCATGAAGGTTATTGCATTGCTGTGATTGAAGATGGTGCACAAACCTTCCAATGGCAAGGCAGCAACTATTATGCCAATGAACGCCATATTGTATTGATCAATGCAGATGAAGTTCATACAGGATCGCCTGTGCAAGAATCAGGTTGGGAATATCACGCCATTTACCCAACGCCAGAGATGATTGAACACATTAATAAAGATTTATTCAAGCAAACAGGCGCACCTTGGTTTGCGGATGCAGTAGTGGATGATCAAGGCTTAGCACAGCAATTGATGCAGTTATTTTTGTTATTAGAACAAGAAGGCAATACATTATTAAAAGAGACTTTTTATCTCTCTACAATGGCTTATTTGATTGCAAAGCATGGGCAATCACCACAAGAAATACAGCAATTGTCTGATAGCAAAAAGCAGATTTTATGGGTGAAAGAATTTATTTATGCTTATCCTGAGCGTGAGTTCACCTTAGCAGAGCTAGCGAATATGGCACATTTAAGCCAATGGTACTTTTTGCGCCAATTCAATCAACATGTAGGAATGATACCACATAAATGGCTGATTCAAGCGCGATTGCACAAAGCGAGCCGATTATTAAAGCAAGGCTTACGCCCAATTGATATCGCGGTGGATTGTGGCTTTTCGGATCAAAGCCATTTCAATCGTCATTTCAAAAAAGCCTTTGGCGTAACGCCCACACAATATACAAACTCACTTTTTGCATAAAATAGCAATTTTGTTCTAGTCAAAGTTATGATGCATTCGTAATACTAGCTTCCTTGTCAGTATTAGTGAAGGTTTAGCAGAAAATGAGTAACAAAAAGTTGTATGTGCAAGCTCGGCACTTTATGAAGGGTTTTATGATCATGTTGCCTTTGAGCATTGCAGCATTGCCTTGGGGAATTTTGGCAGGCTCAATGGCAATTAATGCAGGATTATCTGTAGCGGAAGCAATGGCAATGCCGATTTTTATGTTCGCAGGCACAGCACAATTGGTGAGTTTAGGCTTAGTAATGGCAGGCGCGCCGATTGCGATGATCATTGTTTCGGTATTTTTTGTGACATCACAGCATTTTATTTATGCATTGGTATTTAGAAAAAAGATTGGTAAATATCCACTCAAAACCCGCTTAGCTTTAGGCTTCTTATTGACGGATGAACTCTTTGCGATTCGCTCAAGTGTCAATTCAAGTAATCGTTATTATTTGATCGGTGCAGGTTTTTGCTTCTATTTCTTTTGGGTAATCTTCAACTATGCAGGCATTGTGGTTGCGAATACTGTGCCAGATTTGCATAAATACCATTTAGATTTTTCCATTGTGGCGATTTTTATCCCGATCATCATTGCGCTCACTAAAAATAAAGCAACAGTTTTAGGTGTATTTGTATCGTGTGTGTGTGCCTTTGTATTGCAGTTATTACAGTTCAAAAGTGGATTGATTGTGGCGGGGTTGGCAGGAATGTTAGTGGCTTCATTGTATGAAACATTTGTTGTGAAGCATAAAGTTGTGGAGTTATAAAATGAGTTATGGATTAATTTTTATTTTAGCGATCATCATCTATTTCAATCGTTACTTTTTCTTAGAACCTAAAGTTGCCATTCGTTTGCCTAAGTTTATTGAAAGGATGTTGAGCTTTTCAGCACCTTGTTTATTGAGCGTGATTTGTGTGCCAATTATTTTTTTTGATGGCGAAACAGGCTTACGAGAAATATCTACAAATGCTTATTTATATGCAGCAATTTTTGGTTGTTTATTGATGTTTAAGGTAAAAAATGTGTTGTGGAATATGGTTGGCAGTGTAGGTTTTTTCTATCTTTTATTATTTGTGATTATGCCAATAGTTTAATGGATAATAATATTGTATAAAGCTGTATCATTATAGATGTCATTTATGATAATACTAGTATTTCTTAATCCAAAGGAAACAATATGAAATTAATGCAGAAAGGCTTGATTATTTTATTTTCAGTTTTACTCACGGCTTGTAGTGGGCTTGCAAACTATCTTGATACAAGTGATCCAAGATTAGAAGGTGAGGGCGTTACATTATCTGAAACGATTAAAACAAAGGATCTTTATGGTGCTTGGGCATTTGCGACGGAAGATAGCGATCCCAATGATGTTGTATTAATTTTTGCGTTGTATACTGATCATAAAGGACTTGCTTATGGTTTAGATACTGATCCAAAAACTAAAGTTGAAACAGTAGGCGCAGAATACTTTACATGGCAATTTGATGAAGCTAACAAAGAGTTAAATTCTATTATCTTTCAACAATTGGATGGTGTAGGTAATAATTTAACTAAGAAAGATGTTCACAAAGTTGAAAAGCATAAAGTTGATTTATATCGCTTAGATAATGAAAAATTAGCAATTAAATTAGTGAATAAAGAACAGCGTTTAATCTTCTTTAGAATGCCAAATGAGACTTATAATAAATATATTAAAGATCGCCCAGATTTACCAAGATTGAAATAAAGAATGATTAAATATTAAAGAAAGCGGCTCAGATGAGTCGCTTTTATTTTATAAGGATCATTATTCTGCTCTTGAATTACTAATTAACATAGCCATATTATTAAGTATTCATGCCATAATGGCATTCATTTTTTAATACGGTGAGGAATCTCTTACATGTCATTTACCCAGCTAAAATCAACATACATTGATTCTCTCAATGTTACATTGGAAGAATATGTTCATAACGAAACTAAAGCGAAGCATTTTCATATCGCATCAGATGATACGAACAACACATTTTTAGTCGGGTTTTTAACGGTTCCACAAGATTCTACAGGCGTTGCACATATTCTGGAGCATACAGCATTGTGTGGTTCTAAGAACTATCCTGTGCGTGACCCATTCTTTATGATGATTCGTCGTTCATTGAATACATTTATGAATGCGTTTACATCATCAGATTGGACGGCGTATCCATTCTCAAGCCAAAATAAAAAAGACTTCAATAACTTATTGAATATCTATTTGGATGCGGCATTTTTCCCAAATTTAAACTACTACGACTTCTTACAAGAAGGGCATCGTTTTGAGTTTGAAGAAACAGAAAATCCAAAAAGTCCATTGGTTTATAAGGGCGTTGTATTCAATGAAATGAAAGGTGCAATGAGTTCACCTGTTTCATTGTTGTATCAAGAAATTTCAGAGAATTTATTCCCAACAGTGACGTATCATCATAATTCAGGTGGTGATCCTAAAAATATTCCTGATTTAACGCATGAAGAATTGAAAGCATTCCATGCTAAGCATTATCATCCATCGAACAGTGCTTTTTTCACATATGGTAATTTAGATCCTAAAGATCATCAGAAAGTATTTGAAGATCGTGTGTTGTCACAATTTGAAGCACAAACTTTTGATTTTGCTGTGCCAGATGAGCAGCGTTTCACTGAGCCAAAACATGTGACAAGCTATTATCCATTGCCAAAAGAAGAGAGCATGGATAAGAAAACCCATGTGATCAACGCTTGGTTGCTCGGCCCAATTTACGATAACTACGATGTAATGCGTGCACGCATTTTAAGTGGTGTATTGTTGGATAATTCAAGTTCACCATTGCGCAATGTTTTAGAAACAACTGATTTAGGTGTTGCACCATCCACATTCTGTGGCTTGGAAGATAGCACAAAAGAAATCTTCTTCAGCGCAGGTTTAGAAGGCGCTGATAGTGAAAATGCAGAAAAAGTTAATGAATTGATTCTTGCAACATTGACACAAGTACGTGATGAAAATGTAGATATTTCAGTCGTTGAATCAGTATTGCATCAATTGGAATTATCTTCTCGTGAAATCATAGAAGGCAGAACGCCATATGGTTTAAACATGATTCTTCAGTGTTTAGCACCAGTTTTACATGGCGGTGAAGCTGTCGATGCATTAGCGATTGATAACGTATTATTGAAAATGCGTGAAGAGATTCAAAACCCTAACTTTATTCCTGAATTAGTTGATCGTTTATTGTTAAATAATCCACATAAAGTATGTTTAACAGTGAAGCCAAGCCATACAATGGCAGATGAAATTGTTGCAGAAGAGAAAGCTCGATTAGCTAAAATTCAATCAGAATTAACAGAAGAGCAAACAGCTAAAATTATTGCTGAAGCAGTGGAATTGAAAAAACGTCAAAGCCAAGAAGATGATATCAGCGTATTGCCAATGATCACGCGTGAGGATATTCCTGCTAAATTGGCTATTCCTGAAGTTTCTGCAATTCAATTGAATAACCAAACGATTTATACTGGTGCTGTGAACACAAACGGTATGGTTTATCAAAGTTTGATCGTTGAATTGCCAGAATTAACAGAAGAAGAAAGCCGCTTATTGCCTTACTTGAACAATGTGTTGACGGATGTTGGTTGTGGTCAATACAGCTACACAGAACAGCAAGCGCGTATTTATGCTGTAACAGGCGGATTAAGCGCGGCAACGTTGTATCAAACAGATCGTAAAGATGGCAAATTAAAAGCATTATGGATTTTGTCAGGCAAAGCATTGGCTGCCAATAGCCAACAGTTAACAGATCTATTGAAAGCAACATTCTTTGATGCTCGCTTTGATGAGACAAAACGCATTCAAGAATTATTGAATCAATTCAAGTTATCTCGTGAAGAAGGCATTGTTTCTAATGGCCATTTATTTGCAATGGGTTCAGCTAGCCAAAATATGTCTCAAATTAACTATTTGTCTGAAGAAGTTGGCGGTATGAAAGGCATTCAATTAGGCAATCAATTGATTGAGCAATTGAAAGGTTCGTTGGCATGTTCTGATTTCTGTATGCAATTGAAAGCATTGTTACAAAAATTGAATGGCGCAAAATATGAGTTGATGACAATTTCAAGTGATAGCGAATTGACTCAATTCAGCGATTATTTCACAAAAGCATTAACACATGATGTTACACAAACAGCCGAATATAACTTCCCATTTGCAGTACCAAATGAGCAGTTAAATATTGGCTGGGCAATCAATGCACCTGTTCATTATTGTGGTAAAAGCTACCAAGTGGCAACAGGCGATCATGAAGATGCACCAGCATTAACATTGTTGGCAGGCTTCTTGCGTAATGGTTATTTACACCGTGCAATTCGTGAGCAAGGTGGCGCTTATGGTGGTGGCGGAAATTACAATGCTAAAGGTGGCTCATTCAATTTCTTCAGCTATCGTGATCCTCGTTTAACGGAAACATTGGCAGATTTTGATGCATCGATTCAATGGATGCTCAATACGAAACATGAGCAATTAGCATTAGAAGAAGCTGTATTGGGCGTGATTTCAGGCATTGATAAACCAGCATCTCCTGCTGCTGAATATCAACAAACTGCATTGGCAAATTATTTTGGTAATACGCCTGATGTTCGTGAAGCATTCCGCGCAAATGTTTTGAAAGTAACATTGGATGATTTAAAAAATGTAACAGAGAAATATTTTGTGGGTAAATCTGCTGATATTGCTGTATTGGGCCCGAAAGAAGCATTAGAAAAAGCGAACTTGAAGGTTTATACTTTAGCTTAGAATTGTTAAGATAAGCGCTCGTAAGGGCGCTTTTTTCATGCCTTTCATTTTTTATTGATCACTTTAGCCTTGAGGAGACGTTGTGTCTGATAAAAGACTAATCCGTAGTTTAAGTCATATTTTTTTATTTTGGATTGTTTGCTTTACATCTATCTCGATTGCGCAAACGGAACCTGCTGTGCCTGTAGCTACACCATCAGTAGAGAAAAATAGTAATTGTTGTACGGAGTTGAATCAGATTGATCAATCCTTAAGAGAGAATCTAGATAAGCAAAAGTTGCTTCAAAATAGTTTGAAACAAACGAAAGATGAAGAGCGCATTAAGGAACTTAAGGCAAGTTTAGAAACATTGAAAGCACAGGAAAAAAGCCTAGAAAGTATTTTTAATAAAATGGCTTTTGGTGGTGTAAATCCATATGTATTGGCAAATAAAATACCATCTTCAGATGATTTTAAGTGGCAAGAAGAGTTGTTGGTGATTGTTAAACCGTTGTTTACTGAAATGCGTTCTTTAACAGAGAAGCCTAGAGAAAGGGATCGTTTAACTTACGAAAATACTGAATTAGAAACTAAGTATAAAGCGATTACTGATGGCTTGAAATCTTTGAATGCAATTCCTGAGGATCAAGTATCACCAGAAACTAAAAAACGCATGAACACATTGCGTAAGCAATGGACAAATTATCAACAAGAACTATTGAATCAAAAAAATATTCTAGAGCTTCAATTAAAAGAATTAGAAGATGCTGAAGTACCTTTAGAAGATCGTATTAAAAATGCTTTGAGTTCAATTTTTTTAGGGCGTGGATTGATATTACTCATGGCTTTATTAGCGGGTGCTGGCGTCGTTTTAATTTTTGGCGTGGGCGTTAAAAGAGCATTCATTCATTTTGAGCACAAGCGTAAAAAGCATCGTAAATCTCGCAAAGTGAATACGCGTTTACGTTTTTTATGGATCATCTATAATTTAGTGGTTTATGTTTCTGCGATTCTTGCATTTTTAAGCGTGATCTATGTGCAAGGAGATATGGTTCTATTCGGTTTGGCAGTATTGTTAATCTTCTTTGGCATCATTAGTTTACGAAATTCAGCACCACAATATGTGAGTGAATTAAAAATCTTCTTAAACTTGGGCGCAGTGAGAGAAGGTGAACGTATTATGTATCGTGGTATTCCTTGGGAAGTGAAGCGTTTAAGCTTTTATTGTACATGTGTTAATCCAGTCTTAGAAAATGGCCGAATTCGTATTTCTTTAAGTGAAATTGCAGATTTAAACTCTCGTCCTTTTAATTCAGAAGAAGAGTGGTTTCCAACACAAGTGGGCGACAACATCTTTTTACCTGATGGGAATTATGCGAAAGTTAAGCGACAAACGCCTGAAATGGTTTATTTAGATTCATTCTTTAGAGAAATTATGATTCCAACGGCGGATTTTTATAGTATGAAAATACAGAATGTTGCCGCAGGTTTTTATGTTTCACCAACATTTGGTTTGGATTATTCTCATACGGATTTGCCTGTTTCGGAAGTGAGTGCTGCATTTGAAGCCAAAGTCAGAGAGAAATTAAATGATATTGGTGTTACGCAATATCTACGTAGTATCAGTGTGCAAGTGAAACGAATCATTTATGGGCAAGCCATTGAATACGCTGTAGTGATGGAATACGAAGGCGAATGTGCGGGTTCGTATTTTAGAATTGAGCGTTTAACCAATCATGCTTGTCTAGAAGTTTGCCAAGAGAAAGGCTGGAAATTACCACGCCAACAAATTTTAGTTAGCAATGATAAAGCTGTACAATAGTGGGCTTAGCAGGAGAATATCATGAATGTTTTTGAATTAGAAAAAATCCTAAATAATAAGCTTCACGCAGATCGAATTAAAGATTATGCACCGAATGGTTTACAGATTGAAGGTAAACATGAAATTAAAAAAATTATTACAGGTGTGACTGCATCACAACGTTTGATCGATGCTGCCATTGCTAAAAAAGCAGACCTAATTTTGGTACATCATGGCTATTTTTGGCGCAATGAAGATATGCGAATCATTAACATGAAATATCGCAGAATTGCATCATTGATTAAAAATGATATTAATTTAATGGGTTATCATTTGCCTTTAGATATGGATCCTGAGATTGGTAATAATGCAAAAATTGCTGAGCTTTTGGGCATTTTAGATGTTGAGCCATTAGATCCAATGGATGCTCAGCCGTTGATTTTTAAGGGCAATTTAAAACAGCCAATGAGGGGCGAAGTTTTTGCTGAAATCATTGAACATAGATTCAATAGAAAGCCTTTACATATTGCACCAGAATCAGACAAATTAATCGGAACAATTGCTTGGTGCAGTGGCGGTGCGCAAGATTATATTGATAAAGCAGCAGAGTTTGGTGTCGATGCTTATTTGTCAGGTGAAATTAGTGAAAGAACAACTCATAGCGCACGTGAATTGGATATTCATTATTATGCCGCTGGGCATCATGCAACTGAGCGATATGGTATTGAAGCATTAGGCGAATGGTTGAAAAAAGAATACCAATTAGATGTTGAATTCATTGATTGTGATAATCCAGTATAGAGAATATACATGACAACAGAAATAGCAGAAAATCAGGCGCCACAAGTAGAAGAGCAGCCAACTAAAAAGAAGAAAAATCCTTGGCGCTGGTTGAAGCGTTTCATTTATTTGATTATTTTCCTATTGGTTTTAATCGTAGGATTTGTGGCGTTTGTCATATTCACACCGCAAGGATTAAAACTTGTAGATTATGTGCTGAAAAAATCCCCTGTGAGTGAAATGGTGCAGATTGATGAATTACGCGGAACATTGTGGCAAGGCATTCAATTTGATCGTTTGCATTTAGCGTTGAACGAAGAAAATTATATTGAGCTTTCTAATGCAGAAGCTCAATGGGATCTAAGTAAAATCCTAGATAAATCTGTAACAGTTAAAAGTTTATCTGTGGAGCAAGCAGATATTATTTTAACAAAACCAGGCGAGCCAACGCCACCTGATCCTGATGCAGCGCCATTTTTACCATTCTCATTTAAACGCGGGCAGTTGCCAGTTGATATTACAATTGATTCTGTAAAGGCTGCTGATGTTGCTGTGATTCTGCCTGATTTATCTGTCTATGTGGAAAGTGCTAAAGTGAATGATGGTGTGATTAGTCAAACCACTTGGGCATTTAAAGATGTGGCTTATAAAGGTTTATTGAATATTGGTGATAATGTTACTTTGCCATTGAATGCAACGGCTAGCATTGATGCCAATAAAGAAACTGATGCTGTTAATATTCGCTTAAAAAACTCAACGAGAGAAATGCGTATTGGTGAAGACTACTTTGACCATGCTATGAATATTTTGGTGACAGGCACTTTGAATGATTTAAAAGTCCATGATGCGATCACGTTTAACTGGCCAGATATGTTGGCAAAGCCTTTAGTGATTGAAACAAAGTTAAACATTAAGAATCAGGCAGATTTAAGTTGGGATTTAACTCTATTCAATATTTCCAATCAGCTTGCGACGACAGGGCAATGGTCATTGAATAATCCCAAAACTTTGGTTGCAAATTTGGATCTGTATATGACAGAACTGAAAGATATCTATCCTGAATTAACTGGCTCAGTGAAAGGTGATTTTAGTTTTGCTGGAGATTTTAAAAAGCCATTGTTGTCAGGTGATATCACAGGTAAAAACATCAAAGGCTTTGGAGTTATATTAGATTCTTTCGACATCAAAGCTGACCATAATGAAGCTCAGACAACGGCATTTACAGCAGATTTGAGTCAATTAAAAGCTCAAGATATCACAGTAAAATCAGGCAAAATTAAATTACAAGCTGAGAAGATTGAACAGTTTGATTTTTCTGCAATCATCGAAAATATTGCCAATAAAGAAAAGGTGATTGTTGATAAGGTGACATTAACATCAGTAGGTTCTTTGGAAGAGCATAATATTGACTTAAGAGTACGCAGTATCTTCAATGCCACAGATTTTGTTGGTATTGGCCATGTGAATCGTGAAAACTATAAAGAGTGGTCATTAGATATTAATAAGCTGGATGTATATAGCGATATTATTGGGAAATATAATTTATCCAAACCAGCACAGCTTAATGTTTCACCTAAAAATATTAAGTTGTCATTGTTATGTTTGCAGGAGCTGCCTACAACTTTTTGTTTAGAAGGACAAAAAACATCAACTCAAAGCTTCGGTTCTGTGGTGATTCGCCGTTTACAGCCTAAGAAAATCAAATCACTATTACCACCAGACATGGATATCAATACTACAGCTGATATGGTGATTGTTGGGCAGTTTACGGATGAAAAAAACTTTAATGGTGTTGTGGATCTTTCTTTATCAGAAGGTCATATTCGTTACCGTATGCAAGGGTATGAGTTGAATATACCTTTGAAAAAGACAAAAGCGATTGTCCATGCAAAGCCTGCTGAAATTATGACTCAATTAGACATTGATTGGGGTAAATATTTACAAGTTCATGGTGGTGGTACTATGAAGGAACCATTTGGTAAACAGCTTGTGGATGTGAAAGTTACAGGTAATGCGCCAACATTGGATTGGATTTTACCCATTGTGCCAGTTTTGCAAAAATTGGATGGTAAGCTCGATATGAAACTTGAAACGTCGGGTGAATTATCTAAAGGATTGGATATAGGTTTCAATTTGGATCTAACCAATGGTGAGATTTATAATGCAGAATATAACTCATCAATTAAGAATATTAATTTGAAAGTTGCGCTGCAAAAAGGAACACCAATGTTATCGGTGGATGGTGGATTGCTTGCAGGTTCTGGCAAAATGACTTTAAATGGTGTCATTGATTTAAAAACCATGGAATCTAATATTAAAGTTCGTGGTGATTCATTATTATTGGCAGATAGTACGAACGTGAAAGCTATTGCATCGCCAAATGTAGATATTACAATTAAAAAAGGTGCTGCTGTTATCAGAGGGAATTTGTTAATTCCTGAGTTGAAATTCTTATATAAGAGCTCAGATGACCCGCGAGGCAGTGTTCATAAAGTATCGGAAGATACCATTGTTATTTCATCCAAAAGACCAATTGTGGAGAAAAAAGAGCCTTCAAAGTTCTGGAATAACTCCACAATGGATTTCAAAATCGTATTAGGTGATAACATTTCTGTCGGTGCGGTTGGTTTCGTCGGAAAATTAATGGGGAGCTTAGATCTTAAAAAGTCTGTGAATAATCCACTAACAGCGCTTGGTATCATCAATATGGGCAGCGGTGTTTATAACGTTTTAGGGCAGGAATTAACCTTGGATAAAGGGAAAATTCAATTCACAGGTTTAGATATTGCTAACCCTAATATTGAATTCCAAGCTTCTCGTATGTTCGAGAATAAACGAACAGGCACAAAAGTGAGTGTGGGTGTTCGTGTGACTGGTACAGCACAAAATCCAAAAGTGAATCTATTCTCTCAACCTGGTATGCCAACTAACTCAATTGTCTCTTATTTAGCATTAGGATCAGATGTTGATTCATTAACGGCTGTAGAAATGCTACAAATCGCAAAAATGGCACAGCGTATTGCATCAGGTGAAATTGTGACATCGAATGATAATGCGATAGCTAAAAGTGTAGGGCTAACAGATTTAGGTGTGATGAAGGATCTATCAGGTAATACAAGTTTAGGGATTGGCAAATACTTAACTGAAAACTTCTATGTGGGTATTGGTATGAGTATTTTTGAAGAGAATAATAGTGCTTTTGCACTGATGCGTTACAATTTTCTTAAATATTTTAGCTTTGATACTCAAGTGAGTGATGAATATTCCACGATTGATCTGAGATATTCTAAAGAGATTTAGAGTAAGTATAGTTAATAAAGAATAATCAAAATCCCCAATGATATTAATGTGTTCATTGGGGATTTTGCTCTTAATCTTGATTTAAGTGAGTATTTTTAAAGCGAATAACTCTTGTTAGCGTGCGTTCAGGAGTATCACCGTGAGCACCAAAAGTGAACTGAAATTTAATGGCTCGCACCTGTTTAATTAATTCTTTTTTTAAAGGATAAGTATTGATATTTTGGCCAATTTGATCCATATGTACAGTCTTGCTTAATAGATTTGGTTCAGGGGTATTATTAGTTGAGGACTTATCAACGACTAAATTATAGTTAGCATCAGATGCAAAGGGATTGATCCAACCTCCTTTTGTAATATCGCTCATAGGGGCATTATCGGGAACATGTGTTTGGTTTTTACCCTCAGGTGAAAAGCCTAGAAATATGTCAACATTATTTCTACCTACAGATATTGTATCAGTATTGTTTTCATCAGATAAAAACATAACCGTTGCATCATTCATGGTTGGTGTATAAAGCGCTTCTGTATTATTGCTGTCTTTGGCACGTCTGGATTGGGCCGCAGATAATGCCACAAATGCCATAATATTATTTGCTCTTGCACCATATACAGTATCAGTAGTAATCACGGCATCCATAGGTAACATTTCTAAAACTGTAGCACCAATATGCACAGCGCTTTGATCTTGACCACAACCTGCATTTTTGATAAGTATTGGCGTATAAGATTGTAATGCAGGAGGATTACTTTTGTTAAAGTCTAACATACCCAATGCAGTATGCTGGTATTCAGCAATAACTGGATGAACAAAAACAATTTGTTTACGAGCTAGATTATCGCCAAGAGAAATAATATTGGTTGGAACTCTAACCTTGTTTGTGTCTGTTAATGCATAGATTTGATCAGGCACAGCGCATTCAAATCCACCTGTATTTTCAATATCTGTTTCTAGCAAATTCATCATTTTTCGGATTTGTTGTTGGTCATGATTGGCTTGTTGAAAATCTACAACATTTTGAGAACTGATGCTATAAAATGCCAACATTGAAAGAATTAAGATTAAACCCAGACCAACAGCAACCATTAATTCAATAAGAGAGACACCTTTATTTTTATATGTTTTTAACATGTTAAATCCTTAAACTATCTTATTGTAAAAATCTAGAGCCGCAGATGTTTTGGCTGAATGAAGGCGGGGATCCGCTTGTACCGTTAACAATAGTTGGTGTGAATGTAAGATCATTCTGGATAATGTCTCTATTGAATGTGTAATTAATCACATCTACAGTTAAGCCGCCACCTATACGACAACCAGCTAAAACTCCTATAGGATCTTGGAATTGTGGCCTAATTTGGTTCCATTGTGTATTGCTATTAAAACTAGTATCCACGATATTCTCATCTAGTACAAAAATAGGCATGATTAATGCACCAGATGGATAAAATACTAAATAAGTTGGTTTGCCATTCACGACACCTTGATCAGGAGCTTGTCGAACTCTGCTATATCCTTCCATTTCAACTGCAGCATTTGAACCGGCAAGTTTTTTACGGTCTATGGCATTATGTTCAGTGCTGTCAATTACATTTAAATTATATTGGTTATTGATCGTAAAAATAGATTGGCGTGCAATAAGATAATTGGTATTAGGTGTGCCATTGCCATCCGTTGAGCCGGAGTCTTTTGCTTCTAATGCATCATCTTGTTGATCAATAGAAGCATGTTTAAAGCCAATAGGTTTAAATGACATTATCCAGTCTTGGTACCAATAAGTATCTCTATCTCTGTTATGGTCATAATCAAAATACCCGGCAGTGTAAACATATACAATACGGTTAGTAGAAGTTGAAATTTCTTGTGCTGAACGTAAAAAGTTGGCTGCTTTTATCATCTGGCTTTTAGCGCGTGATTGCTCAATGAAATCATAGAAAGCTGGTACACCAAACATTGTAATAATTGCAAAGATAAAAAGAGTGATCATTAGCTCTATGAGCGTATAACCTTTATTAGTATGAAGTGATCTTCGTAAATTCATTTGTTATAACCTTTTTTGTTTGTAATGTAGAGTCTACAAATATTGGTCTTATAAATTCTGCATTGTATCATTTTATCGCTATTTAATTAATATTAAAAATAGGCGAATAGATCAAGTTTATGACAGATTACATCTTATTTTTTGTTACAATCAGTTCTTTTATATTTGGAAGATGATATGGAACTTGATTTTACAGTTCTTCTCCTAATGTTAATCCCATTAGTATTTGCAATTACCATTCATGAAGCTGCTCATGGTTATATGGCGTATTGGCTAGGCGACAATACTGCAAAGTTACAGGGACGATTATCATTATCCCCTATTCGTCACATAGATCCTGTCGGTACAATCGCTGTGCCATTGGGATTATTTGTATTATCTACATTAACAGGCTCAGGGTTATTTTTATTTGGCTGGGCGAAGCCGGTGCCATTTGACCCGCGTAAATTTAAGAACCCTCGCAAAGATATTGCATTAACTGCTTTTGCAGGACCTGCCTCTAACTTTATTCAAGCTTTTTTATGGGCAATTGTTTTGGTGATTGTTTCTGGTATGGAATCTACCTATGGAGATGAACCAACATTAACAAAAGGTTTGCAGATCATGGCGCAGTATGGCGTATTGATCAACGTATTCTTGATGGTACTGAATTTAATGCCTATTCCACCATTAGATGGCGGGAAAATTGCCATGATGTTATTGCCGTATAACCTTGCAAGGCAATTAGAGAAAGTTGAGCCTTATGGCCTTTGGGTCATCATAGGATTATTATATTTAGGCGTTTTGCCGCTGAGTTTAATCTCAGGAATAATCGTCAAACTAATTTTATCTATTTTAGGAATCTTTTTTTAGGATAAAGAAATGTCTAAACAAGTCGTATTAACAGGAATTACTACAACAGGAACGCCTCATTTAGGTAACTTTGCAGGTGCAGTTGGCCCAGCAATTAAAATGAGCCAAGAGAATGATAACTGTTTCTTTTTCTTAGCGGATTATCATGCTTTGATTAAGTGCCAAGAGCCTGCACGTATCATTCAATCTCGTCAAGAAATTGCAGCAACATGGCTAGCATTGGGCTTAGACACAGATAAAGCAACGTTCTATCGTCAATCAGATATTCCTGAAATTACGCAATTAATGTGGTTGTTAACATGCGTAACATCTAAAGGCTTGATGAATCGTGCACATGCATATAAAGCAGCAGTGGACGATAATACAACGAACAACGAAGATCCTGATAAAGGTATTACGATGGGGTTATTCTCATATCCTGTATTGATGGCAGCAGATATTTTGATGTTCAATGCACATCAAGTACCTGTTGGTCGTGATCAGATTCAGCACGTTGAAATGGCGCGTGATATTGCACAGCGTTTTAACTATTTATATGGTGAGCATTTCGTATTGCCAGAAGCTAAGATTGAAGAAAGCGTTGCATTGCTACCAGGTTTAGATGGCCGTAAAATGAGTAAAAGCTATAATAATACGATTCCATTGTTCTTGCCTGAAAAGCAATTGCGTAAATCAATCATGAAAATTGTGACAGATTCAACTGAACCAGGTGTTCCAAAAGATCCTGATCAATCTACTCTGTATGAAATGTATAAAGCATTTGCAACAGAAGCAGAGTGTGCAGAAATTCGTAAAGCCTATGCAGAAGGCATTGCCTGGGGCGAAATGAAACAAGTATTGTTTGAGAAGATTAATGCGATTCTGATTGAGCCACGTGAAAAATATAATGAATTGATGGCAAATCCAAAATATGTTGAAGGTGTATTGTTAAAAGGTGCAGAAAGAGCGCGTGAACATACGGTGCCTTTCATTGCACAATTGCAAAAAGCTGTAGGTCTATAAATAATGTTATTTGAAGCTGAACAGGATAATGTTGGTGCAATTTATCGAGGTGAGCCTGTTCAGCTCCCTTTAGATCTATTCATTCCACCAGATGCATTGGAATTATGGTTAGAAGCATTCGAAGGGCCATTTGACTTATTGTTGTATCTGATTCGTCGTAATAATTTTGATATTTTAGATATCCCTGTTTCTGAAATCACACGCCAATATATGGCGTATGTGGATTTATTGAAAAAGGATCGTTTTGAATTGGCATCTGATTATTTGGTTATGGCTGCATGGCTAGCTGAGATTAAATCACGCTTGCTGTTGCCTAAACATCCAACTGTGGATGATGCTGATGAAGAAAATGATCCAAGAAAAGAGTTAATCGAACGCTTGCAGCTGTACGCACAATATAAGCAGGCTGCAATGGATATGGATGCTTTGCCGCGCTTTGATGAAGAAATATTTCCAACATCACCAGCTTTGCCAGAACTTATTCGAGAAGAAAGGTTACCGCAAATTCATATTGATGAATTAACAACTGCCTTGAAAAAGCTATTAAAAGAGCAGGCGCATTTTACGCAACATGTGATTACAACTGAAGTCTTATCAGTGCAAGAACGAATGGTGAGTATTTTGGATCACTTAAGTGATGTGAGTTATTTGTCATTTGAAAAAGTATTGAATATAAAAGAAGGTAAGCTTGGCATAGTTGTTTCTTTCATTGCAATTTTAGAATTATCGAAGCAGCAGATGATTGATATTGTACAAGATAGCGCTTATGGTGTAATTAATCTTAAATTGAAATAAATTGTGAGAAATTGCCTATATTTGAAGCAGTTTTTGATTTCTAATGCTAGAATGTACTCTTTGTTGAAGGTGAAAAATAGCAGTAATATTATTGGATGCGCATCTGAATAATGATTTTTTAATCATAAGTTAGTTCGGTGTAATATCTATGTGATTGTTTTTGTTTTGATAAATTCATTTGATTAAAAGTTGTGCAGTTAAAGGGGTGGACAAGAGATTAAAAATCCCTATAATGCATCACATCTTTTGGGCTGTAGCCAAGCGGTAAGGCAGCGGGTTTTGATCCCGCCATTCCCAGGTTCGATCCCTGGCAGCCCAGCCAAAATTCTTCTTTCTAATGAGTTTGTAGATTACAAGAGCTTCTCATGCTTATGCAAAATATAGTAATATATCACGGCTACAAACATCACCTTTATTTTAATCAATCTTTAATCAAGGAAGTATAATCATGAGCAATGCTCAGATGATGATCTTTGCTGGTAACGCGAACCCAGAATTAGCTAATAAAATTGTTGAACATCTAGGTATGACTCTTGGCGATGCCACTGTTGGTCGTTTCTCTGATGGTGAAGTAATGGTTTCAATTAATGAAAACGTTCGTGGTAAAGACGTATTCTTAATTCAGCCAACATGCTATCCAACTAACGATAACTTAATGGAACTTTTAGTAACGATTGATGCGCTTCGTCGTGCTTCAGCGATGAGAATTACAGCTGTAATTCCTTACTTTGGTTACTCAAGACAAGATCGTCGTCCACGTTCTGCGCGTGTTCCAATCTCTGCAAAAGTTGTTGCTAACATGATCACAAGCGTAGGCTGTAATCGTGTTTTAACAATTGATTTGCATGCTGATCAAATTCAAGGCTTCTTTGAAATTCCTGTTGATAATATCTATGCAACACCAGTAATGTACCGTGACATTATCGGTCTTCAACAAGAAAATTTATGTATCGTATCTCCAGACGTTGGTGGTGTTTTACGTGCACGTGCAATTGCTAAGCAATTGGAAACAAATGATTTAGTAATCATTGATAAGCGCCGCCCAGCACCAAACGTATCAGAAGTAATGAATATCATTGGTGATGTTCGTGGTAAAAACTGTGTAATTGTAGATGATATCGTTGATACAGCAGGTACATTGGCAGCAGCTGCAAACGTATTGAAAGAAAATGGTGCAATGTCTGTTCGTGCGTACTGCTCACATCCAATTTTATCTGGCAAAGCAATTCAAAATATTGAAAGCTCTGCATTAGATGAAATGATCGTAACAGATACGATTCCATTGTCAGAAGCTTCAATGAATTGTGAGAAAATTCGCGTATTGTCAGTTTCTCATATCATTGCTAACACAATTCGTCGCATTCATGCGGAAGAATCAGTGAGCAGTCTTTTTGCTTAATTGAGAATTTACGTTATATTATAAAGCCAGATTATTTCTGGCTTTTGTTTTATATGAGGATTTAAAATGTCACGCACTGTATTTTGTCAAAAACTCAAAAAAGAGGCGGAAGGTTTAGCACGCCCAATGTATCCTGGCGAATTAGGAACGAAAATTTTTGAAAATATTTCTAATGAAGCTTGGCAGTTGTGGTTAAAGCAACAAACTATTTTGATCAATGAATATCGTGTGAATCCATTGGATCCTAATGCACGTAAATTCATTGAAGAGCAAATGGTTCAATTTTTCTTCAGTGACAGTGATATTGAATTGCCAGAGCAATTTGTACCACAGAAATAAAAAATAACCGCTCAATGAGCGGTTATTTCATTTTAAGGGCTTGATTATTCAATTACATCTAAACGATCATCCTCTAATAATGGATATTCGTAAGTGTTGAAAAATTGATAATGCCACCATTCGTGTGAATAGTTATCGAAACCTGCATTGAGCATCATTCCTGCTAGCATCAAGCGGTTTTTCTGTGCTTCTGTTGAGACATTATAATTGGCATGCCATGATTCAGGTAAGAAGCTATCGAATGGTGTGCCCATTTCTAATGGTTCGCCTGTGATAATATCAGCCAAACCAACATCAACAGCAACACCGCGAGAATGTGGTGAGCCACGCTTATGAGGGTTGGCTAGGAAATCAGGATTAGGAGAATGATCCCAAAAGATAAATTGTGCTTTTGGTGGGCGATACGCATCATAGATAATGAATTTTAAGCCAAGATGTTTCGCTTGCTCGATGGCTTTTTGAAGTTTAACTTCAGCATCTTTATGCAGTAAAACTCTAGCTTGATTGTAAACGGGCTTGCCTGTGAAATTTCTTTCATCAGCATATGGCATATCTATAAAAATGTCGTGAGAATCTTCGGTAAGTTCGACTAAATCACTGCTCATGGTTCATCCTTTTAAACCCTGTTAAAATGATTATAAATAATAACCCTTTAAATAAATTTATGTTGTTTTGTTTAAATAGTGAGCAAAAAATCATATTGGTATTGACGATCTTATGAAACATCTCTATAATTCGACTCCTTAACACAATATGGACATGTAGCTCAGCTGGTTAGAGCACAGCACTCATAATGCTGGGGTCGGTGGTTCGATTCCACCTATGTCCACCATATTTTAAAAGCCTTTACGTAAGTAAAGGCTTTTTGCATTTAACTTTTCATTAAAAATTAATATCAAGCAACTTGATTATTCCTTCATATTCCCTAGATATAATATATAGGTTGGTTCAAAATATTTAGAGATGTAGTTTTAAAACTTAGCTATATGAAATGGTCAATAAAGAGGAAATTACAATGAAAAAGCTTTTAATGATGAGCTTAGCTGTGTTGATGAGTTCAGTTGCGTATGCACAATCAACGGAAACTGTTTTTATTATCCAAGATACCAAAAATGGCGAGCAGGTTGTGGATGTTCGTTACAGAGAAAAACCATCTGATTTTGAGATTGATGGATTTGTCGAGGCAGATCAAAATGGTGATGGTTGTATTGATCGTACAGAAGCTCGTGATAAAGGTATTATGGATTTTAATCGCTTTGCTGTTAGTAATCCGCAATGCTTGAATGAAGAAGAGTATTTACGCGCTATGCATGAATAGTGTTTCGTGTAGAATGGCGGAATTTTAAACAACAAGAGTGAGATGGTTATGTCACAGAAAATTGACTTCTATTTGGAAGATCACGCACACATTGCGTTGAATGACTTATTGAAAATGACAGGAATTGCTGATTCTGGTGGTAGAGCGAAGCATATGGTTGCAGAAGGCTTAATCAATGTGAATGGTGCACTAGAATTGCGTAAAACAGCTAAGATTGTGGATGGTAGTAAAGTTACAGGTCAAGGCTTTGAAATTCGTGTGTATGCAGGGTTTGAAAGGTAATTGATGAAGTATTTCAAGGATGAGGATCTCAAAGATCTTTGGAGTGATTCGGATTATTCTCAGGAAAAGTACATTAGTACTTATCCTACAGATGAAATAATTGCAGAAATTGAAGCTGCAACTGGTGGTTATAAGTTACCAGAATCCTATATCGAGTTAATGCGCATTCAAAATGGTGGTTATTTAAATCGCTGCTTTATGATTTTAGGTGAAGACAGTGATTTTGCAGATGGAATGTGTTGGGCTTCAGGAATTTTAGGTATTGGTTCTGAGAAAACTTATTCTTTGTGTGGTGAATTTGGTAGTAATTTCATGAAAGAAGAGTGGGGTTATCCTGATATTGGCATTTGCTTTGCAGATACACCAAGTGCTGGCCATGAAATGTATATGTTTGACTACCGTGAATGTGGCAAGGATGGAGTTCCTCGTGTTGTTCATGTGGATCAAGAGGGTGATTATTGCATCACAGTGGTTGCTGATACATTTGAAAGCTTTATTAAGTCTTTGGTTGCAGAAGAAGATGCGGAAGAGTATCAGCTATCTTTGAGTGAATAGTTTTTTCAACTATTATGAATTTTTCGTTTAATTGTACGAATATTTAGCATAAATCGCAGGGATTGATGAAATATTTTATGTAGTTGATGGGTTTGATATAATCCTTTTGTACTAAAATTACAATATGATTTACTGAATAAGTTGCTATAAAATCGATAAATCTTACTGATTTATCGATTTTTTTTGTGTTTTAAATGGCTTTTAAGCATTTATATTTATTTATAAAAACCTTCGATTTTAATATCAATATGGGTGAAAATGCCTGTAATGGATAATACTGTTATTTTGTTATTTTTAATATATATCAATTAGATATGTTGGTTTGTAGAGCATTGCTATTGATTAATTTAAAATAGTATAAATAAAATAATTCATATTCAATTCAATAATTTATCTATAAATATTTTCATGTTTTATTTGAAAGTATAAAAATTGATCAATATTTGAAGGTAAATTGATAATTATCAATTAAAAAAAATTATGTTATGCTACGCGCCTCTTGTTCCTAGGAAATCTAGGGATTAATCCTAGCGATCCTAGGGATAGACAAACATTCAAGGTTTTATGGAGGTAGTAGTCAATGAAAATTTCACGTAGAAACTTTCTATTAGGGCTTGGCGCAACGGGTGTTGTTGCTGGTGGTGCATCTGTTTTGGTGCCAATGATGCAAAGAGAAGGGACTTTAGTAAATACTAAGTCACGCGCATTGCATGTAGAGGGAACAACGGGTCCTTTGCCGAAAGAATCTGACGTTGTAATCATTGGTGCTGGTATTCAAGGCATCATGACTGCTATCAATTTAGCTGAAAGAGGCTTAAGCGTTACAATTTTTGAAAAAGGTGAAGTTGCTGGCGAAATGTCTGGCCGTGCTTATAGCCAAATCATCAGTTATAAAACTGCACCACATATTTTCCCATTGCATCATTATGGTAAAAAGATTTGGCGCGGTATGAATGAGAAAATCGGTATGGATACAAGTTACCGTACTCATGGTCGTGTTGAAGCTATTCCTCATGAAAAAGAATTAGCAGTGGTTGAAGAGTGGATTAAACTAAACTCGGAAAATCCGGGTTTTGATACTCCATTAAAAACACGCATTATCAAAGGCGAAGAATTAGCTGCGCGTTTACCAGGCGCACAATCTAAGTGGACTGTAGCTGGTTTTGAAGAAGATGCTGGTAGTGTTGATCCAGAAACTGGTGTTTCTATGTTGGCACGCTATGCTATGCAGATTGGTGTAAAAATTTATACTAACTGTGCAGTTCGTGGCATTGAAACAGCAGCGGGTAAAATTTCAGATGTTGTGACAGAAAAAGGTTCAGTGAAAACAGAATCTGTTGTATTGGCAGGCGGTATTTGGACACGTTTATTCATGGGTAATATGAATGTTGATATCCCAACATTGAATATTTACTTGTCTCAACAGCGTGTAACAGCGGTTCCAGGCGCACCAAAAGGCAACGTACATTTACCAAACGGTATTCACTTCCGTGAACAAGCTGATGGTACTTATGCTGTAGCACCACGTATTTTCACAAGCTCAGTTGTTAAAGATAGCTTTATCTTAGGCCCAGGCTTCTTGCATTTATTGGGTGGTGGTGATCTACCATTAGAATTCAAAATGGGTCCAGACTTATGGAATTCATTCAAAACTAAAACTTCATGGACAAATGATGAAGTGACGCCATTTGAAGAATATCGCGTAGCAATGGCAACACCAAACAATGAGCATTTAGATTTAGTATTTGATCGAATGAAAGCTGAATTCCCTGTATTTAAAGATTCTAAAGTTGTTGAACGTTGGGGTGCTGCAATCAACTTAACATCAGATGATTTACCAATCATCTCTGAAGTTCCTCAATATCCTGGTTTATTCATCAATACAGCAACAGGTTGGGGGATGACAGAAAGCCCAGCATCTGGTGAAATTACAGCAGATTTAGTGATGGGTAAAAAACCAATCATTGATGCTACACCATACAGCATGAAACGTTTCGGTTAATACGAAGTTAATGATGCTTAATGAGCCTTGATCGATGGATCAGGGCTTTTTTATTGCCCTAATTTTATAGAATAAATTATTTAACATTCTTTTCATGTATGTTTTGTATGTAAATAATACTTGATTCTCAGATTTGTAAATGTTATAAATATTTTCATTCAATAGGATTTTATGGGGGCTTGCTATGAAAAAGTTAATGTCTATGATGTGCTGCTGTGAAATGCGTGTTTCTTCCAAACATTTTTTAAATCAAATTTCATATATACAACAGGCGCACTATCATGATCGAGTTTCAAAACATCACTAAAGTATTTACAAAGAACAACCAAGAAGTTGCTGCACTTCATCCCATCAATTTAACCATACAAAAAGGCGATGTATTTGGTGTTATCGGATACAGTGGCGCAGGCAAAAGTACGCTCATTCGTTTAGTTAATGCACTAGAAAAGCCAACGTCAGGCGATGTTGTGATCAATGGGCAAGCACTTAGCACGTTAGATACTAAAGCATTGCGCAATGTGAAAAAGCGCATTGGCATGATCTTTCAGCACTTTAACTTATTAGAAACTAAAACAGTTGCTGAAAATATTGCGTTACCACTTAAACTGAATTCAAATTTATCTAAGCAAGAAATTGATGCGCGCATTGATGAATTATTGGCTTATGTAGAGATCCCAGATAAAAAGCATGCTTATCCTCGTGAATTATCTGGTGGACAAAAGCAGCGTGTAGGTATTGCGCGCGCATTGGCTAATAACCCAGACATTTTATTGTGTGATGAAGCGACATCTGCGCTTGATCCACAAACAACACAATCTATTTTAAATTTACTGCGCAAAATTAATAAAGAACAGGGCATTACTATCATGATGGTAACGCACCAAATGGAAGTGGTTGTATCCATTTGTAATCGCATCGCAGTGATGGATAAAGGGATTGTTGTAGAAACAGGTTCTACTAAAGAAATTTTCCAAGATCCAAAAGAACCAATGACACGTAAATTCATCAATACATTGATTGAAGAAGAGATTCCAAGAAGCATTATTCGTAATATTGATGATGCATTGCCTAACCATATTTATCGTTTAGAGTTTTTGGGTGATTCAGCGAAAACGCCTGTAGTGAATGAGTTGATTTTAACGAAAATCGTTGTCGTGAATATTCTATTTTCCAACATGATCGAGATCGAAGGATCTGTGATCGGTAGTATGTTCGTACAGCTAGTAGGTTCACAAGAATCTATTGTAGAAGCTGTCGGGTTTTTAAGAGAGCGTGGCGTTCGCGTTACGTTGAACCAGTTGGATAAGGAGTAAATCATGAAGAGTTTATTTGTCACACAAGTTGGGTTGGATGGTTTTTTACTTGCGGGTAAGCAAACATTGATCATGGTTTCAGTTTCCTTAGTGATTGGTGTGATTTTAGGCGGGATTATAGGGATTACATTAGTATTAACACGCCCAGATGGTATTCGCCCTAATCATTTGATCTACTCAATCTTAAATCCTATTGTGAATGTGATTCGCTCATTGCCATTCATTATTCTATTGGTGGCGATCATTCCGATCACACGCTTAATCATTGGTAGTTCCATTGGTACAGCAGCAGCGATCATTCCATTAACCATTTACATTTCGCCATTCATTGGGCGATTAGTGGAAACATCATTGTTAGAAGTGGATCATGGGATCATTGAGGCGGCAAACTCCATTGGTGCATCAACTTTTGAAACGGTTTGGTATTTCTTATTACCAGAAGCAAAGTCTTCTTTAATCTTGAACTTTACAACAGCAACGATTGGCTTAATTGGCGCAACTGCAATGGCTGGTGCAATTGGTGCAGGCGGTATTGGTGATTTGGCTATTAACTATGGTTATAACCGCTACGATAATGCTGTGTTGTTCTACTGTGTTGTGATTCTTGTGATTGTTGTACAAGCAGTGCAGATGCTCGGTAACTATTTAGCGAAACGTGTTCGCGCATAATCACACTGAGCATCTAAATTAACATCGCTCCAATAGGGAGCGATGAATAAAATTCTCATACTTTAGGAGTATCTTATGTCTTTATTTGCCTATGAAAATATGGCAGATCGTCTTTCGTTGACTCGAAAAACTGCCTTACCATTCAGAGAACGTGCATCTGAACATGATCAAGAGAACACTTTTCCATTCCAAAACATCGCAGATTTAAAAGTGATCAATTATCCTGCCTTAACTTTGGGTAGAGAGTTTGGTGGATTGGGTGCTTCATTGGAAGAGATGCTCAAACATCAACAAATCATTGCAGAAATGGATGGCTCAACGGCTTTGGCAATTGGCTGGCATGTTGGTATCACGATGAATTTAGGTGAACAGCAAGAGTGGGATGAAGCTATACTTAAGCGCTTTGCAGATGATGTATTGGCAACAGGCGCTTTGATTAATAATGCAGCCTCAGAATCGGCAACAGGCAGCCCAACGCGTGGCGGTTTACCTGAAACAACAGCACAGCAAAATGAAAAGGGTTGGGTGATTTCAGGTCGTAAGATTTTTACAACATTGTCCCCCGTTTTAGATTATTTCGTTGTATCTGCAAGAATCAATGATAGTGATGAAGTTGGGCAGTTTTTAGTGCATAAAAGCCGTCAAGGTTTGTCCATTGATGAAACTTGGGATTCTGTCGCAATGCGCGCAACAGGTAGCCATGATTTGGTGTTGGATCAAGTGCAATTAGATAAGCAGGATTTATTAACTAAAATTACACCTGGGAAAAAGCCACCACAAGGTTGGTTATTACATATCCCCGCGGTTTATCAAGGTATTGCAACGGCAGCATTTGATTATGCTTTAAACTTTGCCAATACTTATGCACCGAACAGTTTAGCTTCAGGCACAATCGCACAATTCCCTACAGTTCAGCAGAAGTTGGGTGAAATGAAATTGAAGCTCATTCAAAATGAATATCTATTATATGGCGTAGCGCGTGATTGGGATCAAGCGGATGCTGAAGCAAAATTTGCATTAGCAGATGCATTGGCTGCAACTAAAGTTGCAGTTGTGAATAATGCTTTAGACATTGTGGATTTAGCAATGCGTTTAGTGGGTGCAAAATCGCTCTCTGCTAATAATCCACTGCAACGCTATTATCGCGATGTGCGTGCAGGATTACACAATCCACCAATGGAAGATATGGTACTCGTCAATTTGGCTAAATCGGCACTGAGCAAACTCTAAACGAGGTTAATATGAAATTTCTTAAAATATCCGCACTTATGATGATCATAAGTGTGCTAGCCGCTTGCGGCCAAGAAAAAGTGGTGAAGAGGGAAAAAATTATTGTGGGTTTTGGGCCTTCAACTTATATCACTCAATTTGAAAAAGGCGTGCAGCCTTATTTAGAAAATATGGGTTATGAAGTGGAAGCTAAAACTTTTTCACAGAATCGCATGGTGCCTCAAGCATTGAAAGAGGGTGAAATTCAGGCTTCTGTGCATATCAGTGAGGCTCATAGAATCCCGATGAATAAACATCTCAATATGAACATGATTTTGTGGGCAGATACACCAAGTGCACCGCAATCTTTGCGTTCTGTAAAGCATACATCGTTGTCTGATATTAAAGATGATATGACGATCGGCTTACCTTTGGATGCCATTAATTTAGAAAGAGCAGCAAGAGTACTTGAAGAATTAGGTTGGGTAACTGTTGAAGAGAATGTTGATCCTGCAACGTTTAAAGTTTCTTCCATTTTCCCTGGGAAATACCAATTGAATTTGATCACGATGGAAGCGGCGCAATTACCAAGAGCTATGGCTGATCTCGATTTTGCCATCATCAATGGGAATTATGTTGCAAGCCAAGGGCAAAGAATCAGTGATGGTTTAGTGGTGGAAAAATCACCCCCTGAGCATTTAATTAAAGTGGCAATTTTAGAAGAAAACCAAGATCAACAATGGGCTAAAGATTTGAAAGAAGCTTATGAATCTAAAGCATTTGAAGATTATATTAAAAGTGAACGTTTATATGATGGATTTATCTATCCATCACATTGGGCTCAATAAAGGAATGGATATGTTTAAAAAAATGGCAATTGTGTTGGGCATCGCTTTGGCAGTTTCAGCTTGTGGTAATGGTGATAAAGCTGAGCAGGTTGCAAATGAAGCACCGAAAAAGCAGAAGATTGTGATTGGCTTTGGTGTAGGCACTTATATCACGCAGTTCGATAAAGGTGTTCGCCCTTATTTGGAACAAAAGGGTTATGAAGTGGAGACAAAAACTTTCTCTCACAATAAGCTTATTCCACAAGTATTGAAGGAAGGTGAGGTGGATGCTTCTGTTCATATCAGTACAGCAAATATGGGGGAAATGAATCATCGCTTACAATCAGATATGATTGTGTGGGCAGATGTGCCAAGTGCTCCACAGTCATTGCGTTCAACGAAACATACATCATTGGATGTGATGAAAGATGGCATGACAATTGGTGTACCAAATGATCCCATTAATTTAGAGCGCGCTGTGCGCATTTTGGAAGATTTGGATTGGGTGAATGTTGATCCAAATGTTGAAACGATCGTATTCAGTACAAATGCTGTGACACCCAAAAAATTCAATGTGGATTTAAAACCGATGGATGCAGCTCAATTGCCACGTGCGATGGATGATTTAGATTTTGCAGTTATCAATGGCAACTTTATTGCGAGTAAAGGTGAAAGAATTAGCGATGGCTTAGCCATTGAGAAATCACCACCTGAGCATTTGGTAAAAGTTGCCATTCGTGAAGCGAATCAAAACGAACAGTGGGCGATTGATCTGAAAGCTGCTTATCAATCTAAAGAATTTGAAACATACATTAAAAATGAGCGCTTGTTTGATGGCTTTATCTACCCAGCACATTGGGAATAATAAAAGAGTAATGATGATGAAAAATATGATGAAGTTAAAATATTTTAAAATTGCGATGGCTTTGGGTTTAACGTTATTGGTCTCAGCTTGTGGCAATGATGAACCTAAAGTAAATGTTGAGAATAAAACTGCTGAGAAAAAGACAATTGTTGTGGCATTTGGTCCATCTTCTTATGGCACGCAATTCACTAAGTCCATTCAGCCAATGTTAGAAGCACAAGGTTATGAAATTGTGCCACGAGTATTTTCTCAAAATACACAGATCAATCGCAGTATGAAAGATGGTGAGATTGATGCTTCTATTTTCCAAAGTGTCGCATATATGGAAGATATCAATCGATTGCTCGGCATGGATATGGTAAAGCTCGCTGATACAGCAAGTGCACCACAATCTTTACGCTCTTCACGCCATCAAAGTTTAGATGCAATTAAAGATGGCATGACAATCACTGTGCCGAATGATCCTGTGAACGCAGAGCGTGCGGCACGAATCCTAGAAGATTTAGGTTGGATTAAGATTAAAGCGGATGTTGATCCTGTTAAATTCAGCGTGAATGACATTGAAAAAGGGCAATATGATTTGGTGATTAAGGAAGTGGACCCTGCGCAAGCTTTACGTTCAATTGATGATGTGGATTTTGCTGTGATTAATGGTAATTACATCGCCAACATGGGATTGAAAATTACAGATTCATTGATTGTGGAAAATACACCAGCAGAGCATGTTGTGATGGTATCGATTTTAGGTAAGGATCAAGATCAGCAATGGGCAAAAGATTTGAAGAAAGCCTATGAATCAAAAGAATTTGAAAATTACATTAAAAATGAGCCATTATATGACGGTTTTATTTTCCCCAAACATTGGGATAATTAGTTAATCATAGAAGAGGCGGCAATGAAGTTGAATGGTTTGAAAGTAGCGGTGATGCTATGTGCATCATTGATTGTGTCAGCATGTGGAAATCAAGAAGAAGTAGTGAAAACTTCTGAGCCAGTTCCGCAAGTGGAAATTAAAGTGGGTTTTGGCCCTTCTAATTATGCAGTGCAATTTCAAGAATCCATTCAGCCGATTCTAGAGAGAAAAGGTTATAAAGTTACGCCGATCGTTTTTTCTCAAAATCCTATGATTACAAGTAGCATGCGCGATAATGAAATTGATGCATCCATTTCGCAAAGTTACGCATTCATGTTGGACTTAAATCGTTTATTGAAAATGGATATGATGGGCGTTGGTCACACAGCAACAGCGCCACAATCCTTGCGTTCTAAAAAGCATGATTCATTGGATGATGTTCGTGATGGCATGACAGTGACTTTATCGAATGATCCTATCAATATGGAACGCGGTGCAAGAATTTTGGAAAGCTTAGGTTGGGTAACAATTCGTGAAGGTGCACAACCTGCAACATTCAGCTTAAAAGATATTGAAA
Organism: Wohlfahrtiimonas larvae; assembly: GCA_040394195.1. GTDB lineage: Bacteria > Pseudomonadota > Gammaproteobacteria > Cardiobacteriales > Wohlfahrtiimonadaceae > Wohlfahrtiimonas > Wohlfahrtiimonas larvae_A. The sequence continues at coordinate 36,398 of JBEBSR010000017.1, forward strand.
AAGGGCAGTATGATTTAGTGTTTAAGGATGTTGATCCTGCGCATTCTATGCGTTCCATGGATGATGTCGATTTTGCCGTTGTGAATGGTAACTATGTTGTGAATATGGGTGAAAAGATTACAGATGGTTTATATGTGGAAAAAACGCCAGATGATCATCGTGTGATTGTAACCATTCAATCGAAAGATAAAGATCAGCAATGGGCAAAAGATTTGGCGGCCGCTTATGCTTCTGATGAATTTAGAGATTATATTTTGGCAAGACCAATGTATGAAGGTTTCATTATGCCAAAAGAGTGGAATCCTGTATCTGATTCAAAATAAGATCATTATCTCAATAAATATTATTTTAAAACCTCGCAAATGTGAGGTTTTTTTATACCCAAGCAACTTCGTGGCTTGAAAGGCGATGAGTATAGTAGGATAGTGTCATTGATTTTAATAATGATAGGAAATATCCATGAGCATAAAATTAATCGCAATTGATTTAGATGGTACTTTGTTGAATGCACAGCACCTTGTGAGTGATCGTGTGAGACAAAGCATTCAATATGCTCAGGATAAAGGCGTGCAAATTGTGCTCGCAAGTGGTCGACCATATTCTGGCATGGCACCAATCCTGCATGATTTAGGCATTTATAACGATAAAAATTATGTAATCACCAATAATGGCGCTATGATTCGTGACATTACAACAGGCGAAGCCATTCATGAAAATGTACTGGGCTATGATGATTACCTTAAAATAGAAGCATTATCCCGTGAATTGGATGTGTTTATGCATGTTGTGAGCGATCAATGCTTATATACAGCCAACCGAGAAATTGGGCGCTATACAGTTTATGAATCTTATTTATCTAATATTCCTTTGGTTTATCGCCCATTATCTGAAATGGATGAAGAAGTTTGCTATAGCAAATGTATGTTCTCGGATGATCCAAAGCTATTGGCAGAAGTGGAAAAGCGTGTACCACAAGAGTTTTATGATCATTATGAAGTGTTTAAAAGTGCATCATTCTACTTAGAGTTTCTACGTAAAAACTCAACAAAAGGTTATGCATTGCAAAAGATCGCAGATGAGCTGAATTTAAAAGGCTCTGAAATTATGTGTATGGGCGATCATGAAAACGATTTTTCGATGTTCAAAGTGGCAGATACCAAGATTGCGATGGGCAATGCGATTGATTTATTGAAAGAGCATGCAACATTCATTACGCAAACGAATCATGAAGATGGTGTGGCGATTGCGATTGAGAAATATATTTAAATCTTAAATGGATGTCTAGATATTAATCAAATATTTCAAGTGGTTAATATCTGTACAGAGTGTTCTGAATGTGAAATTATAAAGCTAACTTAATGAAGTATAAGTGATAAATGTCATGATTTAAATTGTTTCTCAGAGTGATATGAATTTTTCGGTTTAACCTTGATGATAAAAGGAATATATTGATTCGGCATTTCATTATCAACCGGAGGAAAATAATATGGCATTTGCAACAGTTAATCCTTATACCAACGAATTGGTTAAATCATTCCCAAGTGCAACAGACGCTGAAATTAAAGCAGCTGTTGATCGTTCTGATAAAGCATTCCAAAGCTGGAAAAATTTATCCATTGCTGAACGTGTGGGATATTTGAAAAATGCATCAGCGTTATTACGCGAAAAGAGCGATGAATATGCAGCGCTATTAACATTAGAAATGGGCAAAATCTTTGGCGAATCAAAAGCTGAAGTTGAATTGTCTGCACAAATTTTAGATTATTACGTGAAGCACGCTGAAGGCTTATTGGCACCAAGAAAATTGCCTGTAATGGACCCTGCAGAAGGCGAAGCGGAATTAGTGAATGATCCAATGGGTGTTTTATTGGCGATCGAGCCTTGGAACTTCCCATTCTATCAAGTGGCTCGTATTTTGGCACCACAGTTGTCAGCGGGTAATACGTTGATTTTAAAGCATGCTTCAAACGTACCACAAAGCGCATTGGCATTTGAGCAATTGATGAAAGATGCAGGTTTGCCTGAAGGCGTATTCATCAACTTGTTTGCTGAGCACGATAAAGTAGAAATGATTTTGGCTGATCCACGCGTTTGTGGTGTTGCTTTAACAGGTTCTGAGTTTGCAGGTTCAGCAGTTGCGCAAGTTGCAGGTAAGCACTTGAAAAAATCCATCATGGAATTGGGCGGTGCGGATGCATTTGTTGTATTAGATGATGCTGATATGGATAAAACTGTAGCTTGGGGCGTTTTTGGTCGTCATTGGAACGCAGGTCAAGTATGTGTTTCTTCTAAGCGTATGATCATCGATGCGAAAGTTTATGATGAATACTTAGAAAAATACACTGCAGGTGTTGCAGCATTGAAAGCAGGTGATCCAATGGATCCTGCAACACAATTGGCGCCATTGTCTTCACAGCGTGCGAAAGATGGCTTATTGAAGCAAATCGAAGAAGCAGTTAAAAACGGCGCAACAGCAATTGAAGTGGGCGAAAAAGTGCCTACTCAAGGTTGTTTTGTTCAACCAACGATTTTGACAAATGTAACACCAGATAATCCTGCTTACTACCAAGAATTCTTTGGTCCAGTATCTATGATCATCAAAGCAGAAGATGAAGCAGATGCAATCCGTATTGCTAACGATTCTCCATTTGGTTTGGGTGGTTCTGTATTTACATCTGACAATGCTCGTGGTCGTCGCGTTGCAGGTCAAATCTCTACAGGTATGATCTTTGTTAACCATCCAACAATGGTTAAAGCTGATTTACCATTTGGTGGCGTTCGTCGCTCTGGCTTTGGTCGTGAATTGATCGACTTAGGTTTGAAAGAGTTCGTTAACCAAAAATTGATTGATGTTGTGGATATTGATGCACCATTTTAATTGATTTTAAATCTACCTATATGAAAAACGCCACTCAATGAGTGGCGTTTTTTATTCAGATTGTATGTGATCGATAGATCTAATTAAAGCAGGCATTACAATATACTCCATGTACATTGATAAATATTCACAAACATCTTGAATGGTAAGTAAATGAGGTGGTAGTCCTAATATTGCGTTGTTTTTGAAAAGCATAGAAAAATCTAAAGGGTTGTTTATTGTATGATTTGTGGAAGTTGTAAATGATAAGCTATAAATATATTTTGCATCTCCATTCAAATGGAGGGAGGTTAAGCTTCCAATAAGCTTTAAAAAATCATGATACTGATATGTAATATTGCTACTCCAGTTTTTATGCTCATAAAGTTTAATAAAGTCATCAATGCAGCTTTTGCATTCTGTCAGATTATTAATTCCTTTTTTATTCAGATTTACATGTATGAAAGAATCTAGCAAGTGTAATGATGGTTTGATGTCTTCAAAGAATTTTCTTCCTGGTTGAGTTGTAGACCAGATCCTAAAATCATTATGCCCATAGTTGCGTAATGCGCCAAATTTATATCCTATGTTTGAGGCATGTTCAATCATTTTAGATTTTTGAGATTCTAGTGCTTCGCTTTTAATAACGTCCATATTGCTTTTAATCATCTGGCGTGTGGTTTTGTTTTGATGCCAAATTAATATTAGAACACCAATTACTCCTACAATACCTGCAATAAATGATCCTAAATCTGTTAATGTTTTATAAATGCCACTGATACTAAAAATTTCTATCAATAGTGCGATCACTGCACCAATTGGGATAACAATTATTAATGTGGTCATAAATATTGAGAAATATTCTTCTTTTTTCATAATCAGTTCTAAATCAAATAAAGCTGATTATAGCGCACGTTCCTTATTTAATTGCTTCTAGTTATTTTTGACTAAAATAAAATGCCACTTTTTCAAGTGGCATTTTTAGTTTTTTACCTTTGCTTAGGAGAGTAAAAATATTTAGTTGTTGTGCAGCCGAATGTCGTATTTGATCATTCCTGGTTTAGTTGCAATCCAGTCATACAAGCGCTGCGCTGTATGATTTGTCTCTTGAGTATGCCAATAAACTTTCGAGCAATTATGCTTTTTGGCATCTTCAGTCAAGAATTCGATGAGTGCTTTGCCTGTGTGTAATCCACGATGATTAGGCGAAACAAATAGATCTTCAAGGTAACAATAATTCTCTGTTGACCATGTAGATTGATGATATAAAAAGTGTGCAAATCCTACGATTTCATCGCCTTTACGTGCAACGATACAATGCAATGGTGAGGCTTCATCAAAAAAGCGTTCCCATGTTTTTTGTGTAATAGCATCTAATAAATTTACTTTGTAGAAAACTTGATAGCTTTTCCAGTGTGGCAACCATTGTGCAAAGTCTTTAGGCTTCACAAGATCAATGGTTAATGCATTTGATTGATCCATATATTCCTCCGTGTTAATCATTTGAAGCATGATATTAATTGTTTTATTGGCTCTTTATAAGGTACACTTTTTGTATTTTTATAGGTGCCACTTTATATGAAACCTAAAGCGAATTTTCCAATATTGCAGCTATCCGAAGGGCCATTGAATGATCAGGTTTATGAGGCCATTCGTGGGGCGATTTTGGATGGTCGCTTAAAAGCAAATATGAAGTTGCCATCGAGCCGAACTTTAGCGGAAATGATGTTGGTTTCGCGTAATACGATTTTATCGGGTATTGAGCGCTTGATGGACGAAGGTTATTTGACGGCGAAAGCAGGTTCTGGCACTTATGTGTGCGCTTTTGTGCCTGAAAAAAAGATCAATTGCCAAACGCAGATTCAGCAAACGATTCAGCAACAAAGCGTACCAAAGCTGAGTGATGGATTGCAAAGCTTGATGCCACGTTGGCAGAAATATCATGGTGCAGCGAAACAGAATCGAATGTTTAGTGTTGGTATTGGTTGTGTGGATTTATTTCCTCAGCAAATATGGGGAAGAATTCTAGGGCGAGTTTGGCGCCATTCTCAAGCTGAATTAGCAAAATACAGTGATGTGCAAGGTTATCTGCCATTAAGGGAAGCGCTAGCGCAATATATGCGTTCTACGCGCGGGCTGAATTGCAGCGCGGATCAGATCATGATTGTGAATGGCACGCAGCAAGCGATTAATTTGACATCTCGCGCATTATTGAATTTTGGTGATGGCATTTTGATCGATGATCCTGGCTATGATGGAGCTTTAGGTGTTTTTCAAAGTTATGGCATGAAAACTCATGGTATTGCAAGTGATGAAGAAGGTATGTTGATTCCTGAATTGATTCGACGTAAAGAAGATATTCGCTTGGTTTATACCGCGCCATCTCATCAATTTCCATTGGGTGGAACATTAAGCTTATCTCGAAGATTGATGTTATTGGATTGGGCAAAGCAAAAGGACGCTTGGATTTTTGAAGATGATTACAACGGTGAGTTTCGTTACCATTCGCGTGCGATTCAAGCATTGCAAGGCTTGGATCAAGCGGGCATAGTGATTTACTCTGGGACATTTTCTAAGATGTTTTACCCTGGTTTTCGTTTAGCATTTTTAGTATTGCCACAAGCATTGATTGAGCCATTTAAAGCCATTAAATATTACGCAGATTCGTGTAATAGTTATTTAGAACAAGCTGTATTGGCTGCATTCATTCAAGAAGGTGAATATGCAAAATATGTTCGTAAGGTTCGCAAGGCTTGCTTAGAAAGGCAACAAACTTTGGTGAATGCAATTGAAAAATATTTGCCAAATGTTATGAGTATTGAGCCATCAGATTCAGGTATTCATGCGATTGCATGGCTGAAAGATGGCTGGGATATTCATCAAATTATGACAATCAGTAGATCTTTAGGATTGGGCATTCAGCCTTTGTATCGATATTCGATGGAGCCACTACAAAAACACGCTTTGTTATTTGGTTATGCAGCACATAAGCCAGCTGAAATTACTGAAAGAATTCGTCAGCTGGCTGAAGGAATTAAGCATTCTTACGTTGATTAAACCATTTATCTAATTCTTGAGCGAAGAGTTGGCGATCTTTTTGTGATAATGGTGGTGGCCCACCTGTTTGTACGCCACTAGAGCGTAATGTATCCATGAGATCACGCACCGTTAATCTTCCCCCAATGCTATCTTTGGTGAGTTGTTCGCCGCGCGGTGTGATTACGTTAGCATTTTTAGCAATGGCATCGGCGGCTAAGGGAATATCGGCAGTGATCACTAAATCACCTTCTACAATTCGGCTCACAATTTCATCATCCGCAACATCGAAACCCTTTGGCACGGTCAATGTTTTAATGAATGGCGATGGTGGCACAGACAAAATTTGATTGGCAACTAAATAGAGCATGATGGATTCGCGTTTAGCTGCACGATAGAGAATCTCTTTAATAACTTTTGGACAAGCATCTGCATCCACCCAAATTGACATATATTTCCTAGGTTTAATTTAGAATTTAAGGTTATTAAGTCTATCACCAGTTTATCTGTTTGTGAAAATGATCTATGAAGATTTATTTGAAATCTAATATGATAGATATCAATTATTGTAAATAATATAAGTAATAAGTGACCAAATGATTTTTAACTTTTTTAAGTCTCGAAAACAGCCCGACCATTTTAAAATAAGACAATCTAATGTTTTTTATAACTATTCTATGGGGCTTAATATCATGGATATAGATTTGTTAAAAGCAGGTAAGGCTATTCTAAAGTTGGGTTTGGCTCAAAGTGTATTTTTTTCAGATAAAAATTTTATATATTGTGATAAAAACGGCGATCAACATTTAAAGTTCAGAGATCGTCAGGAAGATATTATGGATTCTCTATCATCTGAAGATAGCTCTATTTTACAAGATTATTTGATTTTTGATGATTTAGTTAATGATGAATCTCATTTACATTCAAATCAAGAAGATTATTTACGAGTTTCATTATCTCCAATTGTATTAGAAGATGAAGTTTATGGTGAATATATTATTAATGTGCTATTAAAGATTTATTCGAATGGTATAGCTATATTAAGTTTTCAATTTGATGCGCATTGGGATGATCTTGATGAATCTGACTTTATTGAGGATGTTATTAATCTTTATTCTCGATCATGGGATAAAGTATGGGTTGATAAATTAGTTCAAAAAATAGATGGTGAAGTTTATGCTAGCAAACAAGCATTTGGTGATATTTTTGTATTTGCAGGCAATGATATAAATATAAAAGGCAGAGAAAAAATTATAAGAAAAATGCAAAAAAATGGATTAGAGGATTTAGAAAAAGCTTTACATAATAGCCAAGGGAAAGAATTTAGTTTTGATGATAAAAATAGAATTTTGCATTTATTGGCGGGGACGAATGATCAAAAAACTACTAAGGCTTTTGAGTTATGTGTGCATATGTATTTCAATATAGTAGCAAAGATTATAGATAGTATTAGTGATGCTTCGGTTGATGCCTATACATTTATATGGGAAGGGCGACCATCTGTTTCTTTGATGTGTTTTTCTAATCAGCCGAAAAATAGACAGGAATTGGAAGAAAAATTTTCCAATTCTATAAGGAAAATATTAAATAGATCTTCTGTGGCAATGGATGAATCTATTCATCTAAAAAATTTAAGATGGCATGGGGATTATAGTTTTTATGGTAATCGATCTGTTTTGTTATGGATTAAATTGAATTCTAAGAACTCTTATGATGAAAACACTTTATTTCGTAGTGTTTTATCTCATCAAGCTAGAGTGGAGCAGATAGAGTTTTATAATATGTTATTTGCTAGGGCATGTGCCTGGTGTGCAGATCCTGAAACAGAAGAACACTTGTTTAATGCATATGATATTTTGATTAATAAAGAAAAAGCAATTCATCAAAGTAGCCAATCTGGTGAGATAGTTCAGACTATTAGTTATTTAATGAATCAGTTCGGTACTAATTTGTTAATTAAGCCTGCTAAAGAATCAGCAGTATTTCATTTAGATGAATTAAAATATAGATCTGATCTTGTTAAAAGTCGTAAAATGCAATGGATGACGCTTACATTCGGTTTGGTTGGTGCTACTAGTTTTGCAGAATTTATTGTATATCCTTTAGCCAAAAATTGGCGCAGTGAGTATTTTCGTGCAGACTTTCTACCCTTATTGTCATTTTTCTCTACATTAGCCCTGATTGGGGTTATTTTAGGTATTACATCTTTAATTAATAAAAACAAATAGTTTATCGGGAAATTAGTTCGTATCAATTTAGCTATGTTATGAACTCTACAGTATTGTTCAAGCAATAAGGAAAAGATGATGAGAATAATTAAGGTTGTTTTGGCTTTTCTGATGTTTATTGCTGTTTCTAGTCATGCAGAAACTCAATATCCTCAAAAAATTATCTTTGATAAATTAGAATACTTTCATGCTTATGAAGGTACAAATGCTTTAGGTGATGTATTTGTTGTGGAATATTTGCCACAGGGTGAAACTTTGGAAAGATTTAATCAGATGATTACATACTCGGAATTACGTAGTGTGAAGGCTGAAGATTTAAAGAAATACGTGGAAACTATTTCGCAAGATACAACTGCACCAATTTTTTCTAAAACTTATTATCGCAGCCAAGATTCATCCAAAAATGAATATTATCTAATGAAAATGGGTGTGCAAGGCAGTTTGGCAGAATATATGGTATTTCGTTTTATGGTGAAGGATGATCATATTGCTTATTATTTATATTCGGACAGATCTTATGAAGGATTGAATGATCATTGGATGTCGATTATCAAAGATCGTAATTCATATTGGTTAACAGCTATTCGAGCATTAAAAATCTAAGGTAATAAAAAAGCCCTTCATCGAAGGGCTTTTCTAATTTGGAGCGGGAAACGAGACTCGAACTCGCGACCCCAACCTTGGCAAGGTTGT
>JBEBSR010000018.1:0-44871 GCA_040394195.1 Wohlfahrtiimonas larvae
ATTAAAGCAATTCTATGTACCGCCTTTGTCTAAATTATATTTTGAACGCATTGCTTTAGAGAAATTGGTTTTTCATACTCCCTTATTTGTTCGCATTGCAGACCCAGAAAGCTGGTTGGTGAAAGATTCTTATCAGAAGTTGAAAGGTTTATCGAATACTGCATTAAAATGCCGCCTTGAGAATATGAAAACTTATTTAACGTTAGAGCAAGGTGGTTCCATTTTTGAAGGTCATCGCGTATTAACATTGAATGAACCCATTCCTTATATCGAATGGCAATCACAAAAAGGTTTATCTGCATCTAGTGATTTATTGGGTAAGTTCAACTTATTTGTAGATTTGTTGGATTTTGAAGATGAGCTTGAAATGTTGGGGAAAAATATCCATGCAATACAAGAAAATTTCGAAGATACAATTCAAATAGTTTTGATTGGCCCAACACAATTGAATATTCAGTTTCAAGAATTTTCTAATATTGTTTGTATTGATCCTGATAGAACTACACATTTATCTTTTGCAGAGCGATTTAAATTTAGAAATAGAAATGGACTAACATTATTTAATTTTGGTAGTCGTCCGTATTTCTTGATTAGCCCACAAGGGCTATTGATGACGTTTTTTACAAAGCATGATCAGCAAGATTTAATTGATGAGATTAAAAAATATATTTAAGTATTAGTAAAATAAGGCCAATCTACAATAATAAAAATAAGTGGTATGGCTCAAGATTAAAAGGTAAGACAAATGAAAAATTGGGAAAATCGACGTTCATATCTGCTTCAAAGTTCTATTTTTATTTTGGCTTTTTTGGCTGTGTATACAATTACATCTATTGCAATGGGATTGGTTTTAGCATGGGCAACGCCAGTGAGTGCATGGATATGGATCGCTATTTGTAATGTATTTATGTTGATCATGGTTTGGACTAAGTTTGTCGAAATGCGCGAGGGCGTAGATTATGTCATGCAAAAGCTTGGCGCAATTGAGATCAATCAATATAATCAACATCCTATTGTTGCGAGATATATGCAAGTGGTGACAGAGATGTCTGTGGCTGCGGGTATTTTATTGCCACGTTTATTTATTTTGCCATCGTATGATATTAATGCTTTTGCAATTGCAACAGGTAGAAAAGACACTGCAATTGCTGTGACAGAAGGATCAATTAGCCGTTTAACACGTTCAGAATTGCAAGCATTAGTTGGGCATGAGATTAGCCATATTTTACATAAAGATCCAATCTTGAATTTTAAGTTGATTGGTTGGTTGTACGGTCTGCAGAGTATTTATTTATATGGCTATACAATGTTTAGCTTCTTTACACGCCATTTCTTAGGTGATTTTGATACTATTAATCGCTTTTGTTTAGGTTATAGTATGCGCACAATTGGCTCTGGTACTAGAGAATTTGGCGATGGGAATAGTTTGTTCCCAATCTTTATCATGATTGTTATGTCTCCTGTCATTTTATTAAGCTTACTCATTATGTCAGTAGGTGCTATTGGTGCAATTTTTGCGAGAATTGTGAAGGCAATTATTTCTCGTCAAAGAGAATATTTGGCTGATTCAGAATCTGTACGTTTTGTGCGTGGTCGTTATATTGTGCAAGTTTTGGAAAAAATTGCATTATTAGAAGGTGATGAAGAGCAATACAATACAACGGCATTGGATGCAACGCATCAAGAGTTTGCGCATTTTTATCTGCAAAACTACCAAGAAAAAACTAGTATTTTTGATACACATCCGCCAATACTAAAACGCATTCGTAAGATTCAGCCTGCTTATCGCTTGCCAGGGAAATCTATGGTACAAGTTTTGGATCAAAAATTTGTCGATAGTAATGAAAAAGATGACAAAATCTTGGTGTCTGCATTGCATGATTATGCATCTAGCCGCATTAATAATGTGAGCCATAATATTGTGATTGAATTAGGCTTGGATAAAAATAGCCAGAATATTTTTATGAAATTGGCAAAATGTTATGCGGCATTTATAGCGCCACATGATGCTGAAACTAGAAAGCAACAATTAGATTATCTACGTTCCAAATTATCACCACAGTTATTTAATTTTGTGACAAGAGAAGCTGATCGTTTAGAAAAAATGACGGATCTGCAACGATTACAGTCTTTGACGAATGAATTGCCAAAAATGGATCATTTGGCTAAATTTCAAATTCAAGACATTGAAGATATTTGCCAGACTTTGATTGATATGGATAACAAAGTTTCGTTATCTGAATATTGTATGATCTTAATTGTACGTGTTCATATTTCCAAAATTGGCAAAGCAGGTACCGTGGATTACTCAACACACTTAGATTCTATTCAAGTATTTGAAAAGCCTTTATCGCAGTTGTTGAGCATGACAACGACGATTATTTTTAATCATAATTCTGAATCAGCGAAACGTTGTTATGAGGATATTGCTGAGTTTCTAAACATCAAGCAACCTTTTAGTAGTGATTTATGTTGGCAGACTGTTTTTGATGAAACTTTACCGCTAATGAAAGGTTTATCAGTGCCTGATCAATCAAAACTAGAAGACGTGTTCATTCAATTGAATGATATGCCAAGATTAAATTCAGATGGGCAATGCCTATTATTTATTTTGCAAAGAGCATTTAACTTCTTATATTAATTTTTTCGAATCAATGATGTTTGATTATAATATTATTTGATGATGATATGATTAAAAAACAGTCAGTAAATTACATATCTCATTGTTGTTTTGTCTATTGATATCTTTTATTCTTTATATAAATATTATTTATAATAAAAAATATTATAAAACCCCTCTATTAATATAAAAATATTAAATAATGAGAAAAGAGGTTTTTGCTTAACTTTATGATTTGTATAAAGATGAATAAAATAGGTGAGATAAGTTACTATTCAGTGATTAATTATATTACTTAGACATAATGTAGGTAAAATCGTACCATGGGAACTGTTACTTCTTAACGCCTAATTAAGAAGTAACGATTATAACTATTACTTAACGTTGATTCCGCTAATGATTTATCATAAATCATTAGCTTTTTTTTACTCTTCAAATAAGAATAACCACTGACCGTAACCTAGTTTTTCCATATTGCCAAGTGGAATAAATTTAAGTGCGGCACCATTGACGCAATGGCGCAAGCCACCCATTTCTACAGGACCATCAGGGAATACATGCCCTAAATGTGAATCTGCTTTTGGGCTTCTGATTTCTGTTCTGATCATGCCATGGCTATGATCTTTGATATTCATTAAATCAACTAAAGAGCGACCAAAAGATGGCCAACCACAACCAGCATCAAATTTATCCTTAGAAGAATAGAGTGCTTCACCACTGACAATATCGACATAGATACCATCTTCAAAGAAATCGTTATATTCACTCGTAAATGGTCTTTCTGTACCATTTTCTTGTGTGACATAGTAAGCTAGATCTGAGAGGTTTTCTTTTAATGATTTTTTAGGATCAGTCATAAATATCACCTTAGAATGGCTTTGCCATTGCTAAATAAATCATAAAGCCAACAGAAAGCATTGATAATCCATAGCCTAAAAATGCTCTAGGTGATCTTGCTGGGGATTTAATTGCCATAAAGCCAAAGCCAATATAAATCAATAATAAAATCAGTTTCACACCTAACCAATTTGCATTAACAAAAGGAATAAATTTAACTGTATATGCCATCATTGCCCCTGTAATTAACAATAATGTATCGTTAATGTGTGGCACGATGCGGAAAATTTTATGCAAAGGCTTATTGGGTGCACATTGCTTCCAAAAGAATCGGAAATTTAGCAATAACAAAGTGATGACCACAAACATTAGGTGGGAATGTTTCATCGCAGTGTAATAAGCAAACATGATGACCTCAAAAATGAATTTTATAATCAGACAATCATTCTAGTACTTATTTTAAGATATTGGTGCAATTGTCTAAATAATTTATTCTTCAATGATCCCTAAAATTTCTCCTGCTTTCAAAGCAATCCACAGTTCAACAATATCAGCAGTTGAATTCAACTGGCGTTGCGTCATTTCTTGAATTTTTTGAACACGATAGACTAATGTTTGTTTATGAATATGCAGGATTTTTGCAGTCTTTTCCCAAGCACGGTCATTTTCTAAGAATGCTTTAAGTGTATAAATGTATCGAGTATTTTTAGTCTGGTCATTGATGTGTAGTGATCCTAAGTTAAACTCAAAAATTTTCTGAGCTTCTTCGATACTTTTAGGTAATGTCTGTTTTGAATAATTTTGTTCTGCATAATGTTGGACAGAGAAGTCTTTAGAGCAATTTTTGAATGCCAAAGAAGCTTCTTGAAATGCATCATAAATTCTATGAGTTTTTTTGATCACATCGCTAATGCCAATCATGGGGAATAGCTGAGCGAGCTTGCCGAGATGTGTTTTATCTGTCATAAGAATGACACGATCTGGTTTAAATAGCACTAAACCATTGATACCAAATTTAAACAGAAACTTTTTATAGTTAATGCTTTTCTGAGGTTTGGCAATTAAGATACAGCTATTATGAGTATTAATATGAAAGCTTGGTAGCTTTTTATCAATGTAAGTCTCATTAACGCCTTCGTTCAAAATATCGTCTAAAAATTCTCCGCTTTGCGTCATTCTTTGATAAAAATGATCTTTTCTACTTTCTAAATATAAACTGAAAAGCAAAGCAAGGTTCTGCAACAAATCTAGGCTGATATTATTATCGGCAACAATCAATGTAAAACCTTGCGCTTTGAGTGGCACGGCGTGCAAAGTTACAGCTGACTTTTGATATATTTTTTGTATATCTGTCGTTTTAAAATCAAAATTTAATAATCGGTTTTGAATATCAAGTGGTGTAGGTAAACAGTTGAATAATGCTTCTGTTGGGCTATCTGTATTAATTAAATACAGTGGCATATTGAGAAGATTATGAATACGATCCATCAGATCTTTGACGTTATGCTCTTTGATCAGCTCTTGTGTATTTTCATATAAAACTTTACTGAGTTGATGATTGATCAGGTCTTTTTTGTCCTTATTAGCTTCATGGACAATTCTCGCAATTTCTATGAATGGCGTGTGATAATCGATGAACAATACGGGAAATTTATGAGTATTCGCAACTTCTATTAAAGTACTTAAATCTTCTGGAGCGCTCATGTTATCTGAAATCATTAATCCTGCTAAATCTGCATCAATGATCCTTTGTATGTAGTCTTTTTGTTCATTGGCAGTTTTTGGGATGCCTAATCCTGTTGTCATAATTAGGTAATTTGGTTGAACCCACTCACTAGGATTTTCTAATTCTGAAGTATGCGCCCAGACAATTTTTTTATCTATCCCTTTGTCTTCACTTAATAATTTTATTTTAAGCGCTGGCATATTAATTAAATTTCTGATTGTGAGTTGCATGTTTGCCTTTTAAACCTATTTCATACGATCGTATGAATATATCATAAATTTCATTATTTTTATCTAATTGTTATGAAGAGAAGAACACAATACTATCAGTCAATCGTAAAAAATATGGATTTGAGAGGTGATGTTGAGATAGAGATTCGATAAATGGCTTGAAATTTGTTATTGATAACAGTTATACGAGACTTCATACCAGCTACATTAGCATACTAACATTAAGAAGCTCGCCAAAGAGAGAAATGAGGAGAGGAAATGAATTCCATGAATACTGGAGGCTTAGTTGAGCCTTCCAATGGTTTTGCGAGCGCAAAACCTATAGAACGAGAGAGTAGTGAAGCAACAGAAACATTGGTTGCGAAAAAATTAACATTGCTAGAAGGTGTAGCAATGATTGTCGGCACAAACATTGGCGCGGGTGTTTTAGCGATTCCATATGCCTCAAGAAACTCAGGGTTTTTACCACTGTTTTTATGGCTAATTGTGATTGGTGCCATTACAACAATCACAATGTTATATGTTGCAGAAGCATCTTTACGCACGAAATCACATTTCCAGTTGAGTGGTTTGGCGCGTAAATATGTTGGTAAAATTGGTTCTTGGTTTATTTTTATTTCTATTTTTGCCAATAGTACAGGCGCATTGATTGCTTATATGGCAGGCAGCGGCCGTTTAATGAATCAACTGTTTGGCATTCCTAACCAATTTGGTAGTTTGATCTTTGCTGTACCAGCAATTGGTATTTTATATGCAGGATTAAAGGCTATTGGTAAGGGTGAGAAATACATCAGTATTACAATGGTTGTATTAATCATCGTTTTATCACTTGCTACTATTTTTAATGTGAATACAAAAATTGAGAATTTGATGGAAGGCCAATGGTCTTACATGATTCCAATCATTTATTTAGTCGTGTTTGCTTATTCTGCACAATACATAGTGCCTGAAATTGCTCGTGGCTTTGCGCATCAACCAAAGCAATTACCAAAAGCAATTGTGATCGGTATGATATGTACATTTTTACTCTTATCTACGGTTGCTTTATCAGTGATTTCATTGGCTGGTATCAATGGAGTAGATGAAATCGCAACAATCACTTGGGGACGTTATTTAGGCTCTTGGGCTGCTTTAACTGCAAATTTATGTGCTTTGTGTGCAATGTTGACATCTTACTGGGGATTAGGTGGAAGCTATTTCACTAATATCTTTGATCAATTTAAATTAGGATCAGAAACCAATAGATTACGTCGTTTGACTGTATTGGCAATCATTTCTGTACCACCTTTCATTTTAGCTTATAGAGAAATGGTATCGTTTGGCCGTGCATTAGAGTTTGCAGGTGCCGTGGGTGGTGTGATTTTAGCCATTGTACCGATTTTGATGCTAAGAAGCTCACGTAAAAATGGTGATATCACACCTGAGTGGCAGTGTAATCGCTTCATTACAAGCCCAATTATTCAAACAGTTATTGTTTTATTGTATAGCTTTGCAGCCATCTATGCTGTGTGTGATTTGCTATACAACATTGATTTATTACCGACATCCATTGAAGAGATGTTGATCAGCTTGAATGTGTTTGTTCCTAAATAATTTTATCTACCAATCATTCAATTATTTTAAATTTATTTAATATTATATTTTCAGGAGTTTTATCATGGGTAATTTACAAGCATTGCGTGAAAAATATGTTGCGCGTGGCGTGAGCACAGGTAATTTGAATGTTGCAGTGACAGCTAAAAATTCAACTGTAACAATGGAAGATGGTAGAGAATACATCGATTTTGCAGGTGCAATTGGTGTAATGAACGTTGGCCATAGCCACCCAAAAGTGATTGAAGCAGTTAAAGCACAATTGGAACATTTCACACACCCTGGTTTTAACGTTGTGATGTATGAAGGCTATATCCAAGTTTGTAAAAAGCTTTGCGAAATTACAGCGGGTGATCATGAAAAGAAAGCAATCTTATTAAATTCAGGTGCTGAAGCTGTAGAGAATGCTGTAAAAATTGCTCGCCGTTTTACTGGTAAATCAGGCGTTGTTGTATTTAATCGTGCATTCCACGGTCGCACAAATTTAACTATGGGCATGACAAGTAAAGTTAAACCTTATAAAGAAGGCTTTGGTCCATTTAACTCTGATGTATTTCAAGCACCATTCCCATTCACTTATGAGCGTCCAAAAGGCATGAGTGAAGATCAATATATTGATGGTGTGATTGCAGCTTTTGATGAATTCTTTAGAGGCACAACTTGCCCAAGTATGGTTGCTTGTGTGGTGATGGAACCTGTGCAAGGCGAAGGTGGCTTTATTATTCCTCCTAAACGTTTTGTTGAGCATGTTTATAATTTCTGCCAAGACAATGGCATTGTATTTGTGGCTGATGAAATTCAAGCTGGTTTTAGCCGTACTGGTAAATTATTTGCAATGGAACATTTTGGTATCGTACCTGATTTGATGACAACATCTAAATCATTAGCAGCAGGTATGCCTTTAAGTGCTGTAGTTGGTCGTGCTGAAATCGTTAATGAACCAACAGCAGGTCAATTAGGTGGAACATTTGCAGGTAACCCATTAGCTTGTGCAGCGGCATTGGCTGTGATGGATATCGTTGAAGAAGAAAAATTGAATGACAAATCTGAAATCTTGGGCGCTAAATTAGAAGCATTTTTGGTTGATATGCAAAAAACTCATACTTATATTGGTGATATCCGCCGTTTGGGTGCAATGGTTGCTGCTGAATTGACAGATCCAGTAACAGGTTTACCAGATGCAAAACGTACAGCGATCATTACTAAATATGCAAATGATAATGGCTTACTCTTATTGTCGGCTGGCTTAAATTATAATGTTATTCGTTTCTTGTCTCCATTAACGATTACTGATGACGAATTGGCTAAAGGTTTAGCGATTTTAGAAGCAGGTTTCGTAGAAGCAAATAAATAATTGTTATTAAGGATTGAAATTCAATGAGTGAATTGAAAGTTTATAATCCTGCAACAGGTGATCTATTGGCAACTTTGCCAATGGACACTCAGGATGAAATTGTTACAAAGTTAAAATCTGGGCATGATGCATTAGCAGTTTGGCGTAATACTTCCGCTTATGAGCGTTCTGCTTTGATTTCAAAATGGGCTGATTTGATTATTCAGCATAAAGAATCCATTGCGAAAACAATGACTGAAGAAAATGGTAAGCCTTATAAAGAATCATTGGGTGAAGTCGCTTATGCTGTGAGTTATTTAACTTGGTATGCAGAAGAAGCGAAGCGTATTTACGGTCGTACAATTCCAGCGGGTTCAACAAACAAACGTATTGTTGTAACGCGTCAAGGTGTTGGTTTAGTGGCAGCGATTACGCCATGGAACTTTCCAGCGGCGATGATGACACGTAAAGCTGGTCCTGCATTGGCAGCAGGTTGTACATTTATTGTGAAACCAGCGGAAGATACGCCATTAACGATGATTCGTTTGGTGGAATTAGCACACGAAGCTGGCATCCCAAAAGATGTGGTGCAATGTGTGATTGGTGAAGGTGCTAAAGTTGGTCCTGTATTCACGGAAAGCAAATATGTGCGCAAAATTACTTTCACAGGTTCAACGCCAGTAGGTAAACGCTTAATCAGTGAAAGCTCTAATACTGTGAAACACGTTTCTATGGAATTGGGTGGACATGCGCCATTCATCATCTGTGAAGATGCGGATATTGATTTTGTGATTGGGCAAGCTGTTGCTTCTAAATTCCGTAATGCAGGCCAAACTTGTGTATGTGCGAACCGTTTCATCGTCCATAAAAATGTATTGGCTGAATTCAGTGAAAAATTTGCTACAGCAGCTAAAGCATTAAAAATTGGCAATGGTATGGATGAAAGCACAGATATTGGTCCTTTGATCAATAAAAAAGGCTTTGATAAAGTTGCTGCACAAATTGAAGATGCGAAAGCGAAAGGTGCTTCTGTTTTAGCTGGCGGCAATGTGATTGTGGATACAGAGAAAAATACATTCTTTGTTGAACCAACAGTATTGGGTAATGTGACATTAGATATGGATATTATGTCTGATGAAACTTTTGGTCCAGTTGCACCAATTATTAGCTTTGAATCCATTGATGAAGCACTGGAAATTGCAAATGGTACACCATTTGGGTTGGCAGCTTATTATTTCACGAATAATTACAAAACTGGTATTTATCTACAAGATAATTTAGATTTTGGCATTATTGGGTGGAATGATGGCCTACCAAGTGCAGCGCAAGTGCCATTTGGCGGCTTTAAAGAAAGTGGTTTAGGCCGTGAAGGTGGTATTGAAGGTATTGAGCCTTACTTAGAAACTAAATATTTATCGATCGGTAATTTGTAAAACTTCCGTCAAGAAAGCGCCGTACATTTTATGATGTATGGCGCTTTTTTATATTACAGCGCAAAATATATATTGCAGAGTGATTATAATTTAATTGTTTTAGGCTCGATGCCATTTTGGCGATAGAATTTAAAGCGCTCACGGCCACGTTCTAAATAGCTTGGTTCACTGTATAGAATTTCAATGATTCGATTATATTGATTGAAGTTTTCAGGTACTTGATCTGCTAGCTGAATTAGTAAGTCTTTTTTGGGTAAACTAGGCTCAAAGCTAGCTAAAATAATTGGATCGATATCATCAATTTCTTCATCATTAGTAACTAGAACATGAGGAATAAAACTAGTCTCAGAAAATGACCATAAATAATCGTCAATGGGTTGTAAAATTTGAGGATGATTGCTGTGGATCAGTACTTGGTTTTCTGCTTCATGAGCTTTGACTGTCAATTGCACAATTGTTTTATAAAAGTCTTTGATATTACTGCTTTCTAACACATAAAAAGATACGTTTGGCATAATTCATTCGCAAAATAAAAGCATTGTATGAAGTTTTTCTGAAAAAATCAGGATTAAAGGTTAAAATCCACGGTTTATATTTATTCCTATTGTAGATTAGGACATTAGAATTCATGAAATTTTCATTATTATCGACAGATGGCAATGCTCGCCGTGGTCGATTGACATTTGAAAGAGGTGTTGTTGAAACGCCAATCTTTATGCCAGTAGGCACAATTGCTACTGTTAAAGGCTTAACGCCAAAGAATTTATTAGAAGCCAATGCTCAAATTATTTTGGGTAATACATTTCATTTGTGGTTGCGCCCTGGTTTGGATGTGATCAATGCACATGGTGATCTACATGATTTCATGAAATGGGATAAACCAATCTTAACGGATTCAGGTGGTTTCCAAGTATTCTCATTGGCAGAGCTCCGTAAAATCACTGAAGAAGGTGTAACGTTTAGATCTCCTTTTGATGGTCGTAAATGCTTTTTAGATCCTGAAACATCGATGGATATCCAACGTCGTTTAGGCTCTGATATTGTAATGGCATTCGATGAATGTACACCATATCCTGCGGATTATGAGACTGCTCGTAAATCGATGGAAATGTCTATGCGCTGGGCGAAACGCTCTAAAGATGCATTTGAAGGTAATCCGAATGCGCTATTCGGGATCATTCAAGGCGGTATGCATGAAGAGTTGAGAACGCGTTCGATTGAAGCATTGTTGGATATCGATTTCCACGGTTATGCTGTGGGCGGTTTAGCTGTTGGTGAGCCAATGGAAGAGCGCCATCGTATTTTGGAACATTTAACACCACAAATGCGTGCGGATAAGCCACGTTATTTGATGGGTGTTGGTAAACCTGAAGATTTAATCGAAGGCGTTGAACGTGGTATTGATATGTTTGACTGCGTAATGCCAACACGTAACGCACGCAATGGTCATTTGTTTACACGTTTTGGCGATGTTCGTATTCGTAATGAGAAATATAAGTTTGATACCAATCCAGTGGATTCAAGCTGTACATGTTATACATGCCAAAACTTCTCACGCAGCTATTTGCGTCACTTAGATAAAACGAAAGAAATTTTGGGCGCACATTTAAATAGTATTCATAATATTCATTATTATTTACAATTGATGCAAGAAGTTCGTGATAGTTTGGATGCAGGTAAATTCCAGGAATTTAAACGCAAGTTCTATAGCGATCGCCAAACCCTTTCAAAGGATTAATTGATGCGCATTATCCGCCATTATATTTCACGTGAAATATTATTTACTTTTAGTGCTACGTTAATAGTTTTGCTAGCAATTTTGCTAGTACAACGATTGGCGTTGTTATTAACAGAAGTGATTAATGGCGGAATCTCTCCCAATGTCATCTTGTCGATGATTGGGATACAGATTTTACGATTTGTTGCAGAGTTAGTACCATTAAGCTTTTTGTTGGCATCCATTGCTGCATTTGGGCGTTTGTATAAAGATTCAGAAATGACGGCAATGTTTGCTTTGGGTATGCCATTGTCAACGTTGTATCGTCTTCTGTTACAGATGGCAATACCATTTGCAGCGATTTTGTTATTGCTGAACTTTTTCTTGATACCACATTTCTCCCTACGTTTTCATGATATTCAACAGCAAGCAAGGGCGGAAGCGCAGTTAACATTAGTTAAGGCGGGTACTTTTAAAGAATTATCCCGTGGCAAAAATATTGTCTATGCACGTGAAATATCTGATAGCCAACAAGAAATTAAAGATGTATTCATCAAAACATTAGGTAATGAAGGTGAATATTCAATCACCTTGGCTAAAACTGGCCGACAAGAAGTCGAACCACAAACTGGTGTGAGATTTCTAGTTTTGAAAGAAGGTAAGCGCTATACATTTGCCAAGAATGGCTCTGTAGATATTTTAGATTACCAAGAAATTGTTTTGCGTTTAGATAGCAATGCAGAGCAAGTTGTGCCAAAGATGGCAGCATTTTCAACGTCTGAAATTACTAGCCAATTAGGCAATGTGCTATATCAGAGAGAATTTGAAAGAAGATTATCATCAGCCATTAGTTTATTAGTTATTGTCTTGATGATTCCAGCATTAGCTCATTCAGGGCCAAGGCAAGGGCGATTTGGCAATTTATTGGCGGCAATTTTTATCTATGTCATCTACTTTAATTTATTAAATCTTGCCCAAACATGGATGAGAAAAGGCATTACGCCATATTGGTTAGGATTATGGTGGGTGCATGTTGTAATGTTAACGATTGCAGCTGTGATTGCATATCGATTCAGTAAGCGGATGTAATGATGATAAAAATAGATCGCTATATTTTATGGACAACTTTCATCACGGTGATTGGTAGCTTAGTATTGCTATCGATCATTGAGACATTTTTTACATTCTTGAATGAATTGGGTGATGTGGGGCAAGAGAACTACAAAGTTTCAGATGTTTTGCTATATCTTTTATATGATTTGCCTGTTCGCTTGAATCGAATGATTCCTATGGGGCTTTTATTAGGGATTTTGATTGGATTAGGGCAGTTGGCATCCACCAATGAATTAACCGTAATGCGTGCGGCTACTTTAAGCAAATTCCGCATATTGCGCGGTGCGATTTTTACAGTCATTATCATGAGTATTTTCTCAGTATTTTTGAGCGAAGTCGTGATTCCTAAAAGTTCTGTACAGGCTGAAATTTATCAAAATAAGCAAAGCAATAAAGCAGTTGTACAAGATGGTTTCTGGGCGATTTCTAATGCAGAAATTTTGAATGTATCAGCAATTCATGATGGTAATCTCAAAAATATTACAATGTTTGATATTGAAGGGCAGACAATCAAAAATATCATTCAAGCGCCAGATGCTCGCTTGGATCGAAAAGATTGGATCATGCCAGAAATTCAAAAGATAACTTTTGAAGATGAAGTGATTGTTCATTCCTCTGAATCTAATATTGTTGTGCCAAATTTGATTGATAAACGTATTTTGGATGCGTTGATTGCAAAACCTGAGAACTTATCCATTAAAAACCTATGGCGTTTTATTCGCTATATGGAAAATAATGGTTTGGATAGTTCTGAATATCGATTGGCGCTGTGGACAAAAATTTTTAGCCCTTTGATGAACTTTGTGATGCTCGTAATTGTTGCACCACTGATCTTCTCACAAAATCGCCAAGGTAATTTAGGTATGCGAATCTTCTTGGGCATTATGATTGGTTTAGTGATTTATCTTGCCACACGAATTTTGAGTCATACTATTTTAATTTTCGGTTATCCACCAATGGTAGGTGCAATTTTGCCTATTGTCGTTGCGCTAGTTATTGCCTTTATATTATTTAAATTTGTGGCATCCAAATAAAATTTAATCGCTGTCATAAGGGATTAAGATGAAAAAGAATAATAAACAAAAAGTTATCGAAGGCATTAGAAAAAGATCACAGATTATAGCAATATTATCTGTAATCGCACTTACATTGGGCCAATTTGGGAAAATATATTGGATCTTTGATTTATTCAGCCATTTCACTTGGTTATATCTGATTGGCTCAGCTATTGGTATTTTTGTTTTTAAAAGAATCATCATCAAAGCATTTTTCTGTGTAATGGCTTTGGGTCTATTATATATTTCCATTAAACCAATATATTTTGTGCCATCTAGGCAGTATGCACCACAAAATCAAGTCAATTTAATAAGTTATAATTTAAGCTTTGATCATACTGATAAAATGAGAGAGTTAATAAAACTAGAAGGTGAAACGTATGATCCCAATTTAATTTTATTTGCGATTGAGTATGGCTCTGAATGGGATGAGGTTTTTAAATTAAAACATAAAGATTTATACCAATGTGGAAAAGTGGATGATTCTCCTTTTGGTTTGGCATTATATAGTCCATTAAAACTTGATAGTTGTGAAGTGTTATATCTAATTGATGGATTAAAGCAATATCCTTATATTCGTGCAGAACACAAAGGATTAGTTATTTATGGTATTCATCCGCCACCGCCAATTAATCCTGAATTAGCAAATATTAGGGATGAAAGCCTAATGAATCTTGCAGTGCAAATAGGTAATGAAAAATCAGATGCTGTCATTGTGATGGGTGATTTCAATATTTCTCCATACTCACCAATTTTCAAAGATTTTATTAGTGCAGCGAGAGTATTTGAAACCAAAAATAGATTAATTCCAACGTGGTCATTGGGATTGATTAATATTGATCATATTTTGGTGAGAAATTTAGAATTTACAGAAATAGGCGGTAGCAGAATAGGTTGGTGGCGAGGATCAGATCATCGCCCGATATTTATGAATTATCGATATTATTAATAATCAACCTATAGAAAATTATTTATCTCGTTTTTTGTCACTCCACAATGCCATTTTTTGTTCAATTGTGAGTTCACCTTTATTTTTTTTTCTGAGTATATACAAAAGGATGGTGAATATTGGAAAAATCACTCTAGCATATGGATATAAAGGTGAGTTGATATATAAAAATGGTAGTCTACTAGTTGGCACTTCGCTTGGAAAGAAAATTAGCATAATACTGATGATGAACGACATCACTAATAAGCCTTCTATCACAACTCTTTGTTTACCATCCATGAGATTATATCCAATGTATTAATAATTTTACATATTATAGCGCCTATCTAATAAACCGTGATTGATAAATATATGATTATGATTTAGGTTATAGGAATATTATTTGCATCAATAAAAAAAACCTGCCGAAGCAGGTTTTTTTGAAGCTAATCATCAGCAACTATTTTGCTTTACGCTTAGCAGCTGTACGTAAACGCAATGCATTCAATTTAATGAAACCACTTGCATCTTTCTGATCGTATGCACCAGCATCATCTTCGAATGTTGCAATGCTTTCATCAAATAATGATTCATCTGATTTACGGCCAACAACGATTACGTTGCCTTTGTACAATTTCAAACGCACAACGCCTGAAACGTGCTCTTGTGATTTGTCGATCGCTGCTTGTAACATTTCACGCTCTGGGCTCCACCAGTAACCATTGTAGATTAATGAAGCATAACGAGGCATCATTTCATCTTTCAAGTGAGCAGCTTCACGATCTAAAGTGATAGATTCGATTGCACGGTGAGCTTTCAAAATTACTGTGCCTGCTGGAGTTTCGTAGCAACCACGGGCTTTCATACCAACGTAACGGTTTTCAACGATGTCAACACGGCCAACACCATTAGCGCCACCAATTTTATTTAATTCAGCCATTACAGTTGCAGGAGATTTAGCAACGCCATCGATCGCTACAACATCACCTTTTTCGAATGTTAATTCGATATAAGTTGCTTCGTTTGGAGCTTCTTCAGGAGAAACAGTCCAACGCCACATATCAGCTTCTGGCTCAGCCCATGGATCTTCCAATACCAAACCTTCATAAGAGATATGTAATAAGTTAGCATCCATTGAGTATGGAGATTTTTTACCACCACGATCAATAGAGATGTTGTTTTGTTCAGCGTAGTTCAGCAATTTTTCACGAGACATTAAATCCCATTCACGCCAAGGCGCGATCACTTTAACGTCTGGTTTCAATGCATATGCGCCTAATTCAAAACGAACTTGGTCGTTGCCTTTACCTGTTGCGCCGTGAGAAATCGCATCTGCATTTGTTTCATTAGCAATTTCAATCAAACGCTTTGCAATCAATGGGCGAGCGATAGAAGTACCTAATAAGTACTCGCCTTCATAGATTGTGTTTGCACGGAACATTGGGAAAATGAAATCACGTGCAAATTCTTCACGTAAATCATCGATATAAATTTCTTTAACGCCCATTGCTTGTGCTTTAGCACGCGCAGGTTCAACTTCTTCACCTTGGCCTAAATCAGCTGTGAATGTTACAACTTCACAGTTATATTCATCTTGTAACCATTTTAGGATTACAGATGTATCTAAGCCGCCAGAATAGGCTAGAACAACCTTATTCACTTTACTCATTAATAAACTCTCCTACTGACATGTTAATCATTATTACCTTTGATTTGGCAAAGGAATTCCAAATCAGGAATGCTTTGCTTATTTGAAATGAAGAAGATCATGTGGTCATTTTCTTCTATCACTGAAGTTCTGTGGGATACGATAACTTGTTGACGACGAATGATACCAGCCAAAGTAATACCTTCTGGCCAATCAATTTCATCCACAACGCGCCCAATAATTTTGGATGTTTCTGGTGTGCCATGCGCCACCAATTCAATGGCTTCTAAATCGCCTGTGCCTAATGAATAGAGCTGTACAACATCACCTTTACGAATGTAGGTTAACAATACACCTAATGTCACTTGTTGTGGCGAGAACGCGATGTCGATGTTGGATTCATTTTCAACTAAGTCAACAAAGGCGCTTCGGTTGATCAATGTGATCACGCGTTTTGCACCTAAGCGTTTTGCGAGCATGCTTGATAAAATATTTGTTTGTTCATCTTCTGTTACTGCGCAATAAACATCGATTTGATCGATATTTTCTTCATATAACAAAGATTCATCTGTACAGTCACCATTCAAAACTAGAGCATTTTTCAAATGGGATGTTAAGCGAGCAGCACTTTTCTTATCGATTTCGATAATTTTAACGCGCAAATCATCTTCTAACGCGCTTGCTAAGCGATAACCAATGTTCCCGCCGCCTGCAATCATGACTTTTTTAGCAATTTTTGTGGAAGGACGAATTTCTGCCATAACTAATTTTGCATGTTTTTGTGGGCAGAGATAATAAACTTCATCGCCTTCTAGAATAACTGTTTCACCACTGAGTTCTAAAGCTTCATCACCACGGAAAATGGCAACGATGCGAACATCGATATTGGGTAAATGATTTGGCAAATCTTTAATGGGTGAACCAACTAAACGGCCACCTTGTTCAGCTTCTGCAGCAACGATTAATACACGGCCACGATCAAAGCGTAGAACTTGTTGAGCACCTGGTAAGTGAATAATGTTTTTTAGGCGCTCTTTCACTAATATTTCAGGGCTGATGATGACATCAATATTGAAAGCTTTTTCTAATTCATGGCCAAAAATATCAGCATATTCAATGTATGATTGAGAGCGAATACGGGCAATTTTTAATCGAACATTGAACAAAGTGTGAGCCAATTGGCAGGCAATCATATTCACTTCGTCACTTGAGGTTACCGCAATGATAATATCGGTTTCTTTTGCACCAGCTTCGTCTAGGACATGAGGAAGAGAAGCGCTACCCACAACTGTTCTAATATCATAGCGATCCTGCAGATTCGCTAGCACATTGGCATCCACGTCAACAATTGTTACTTCGTGTTTAGCTTCTTGTGAAAGAATATTTGCGGCGTTAGAGCCAACCTGTCCTGCGCCTAGAATTAAGATTTTCATATAAAAGACACAATTTAAAAAGAAAGCAGATCATTGTATGGAGTTAAGTTATAGTTTTCAACAAATAATTGATTTTTGCCTACTTCAAATCAATAAGTTTTAGACATAATCGAAAATAATTAATTTTAAATGGCTATGAATAGTATAATTAAGGATCATATTAAAGATTAATAGTTATCAATCTATCTGTAAGGAGTTTGAAATGGGCGAATATTTAATTGCATTTATCTTGGGTGGCGTTGCTGGTATCGTCATTGGTTTGATCGTAGGTCGTATGGGTAATTCAAATGCTGATGTTGTGGCAAAATTGAATAAAGAATTAGATGAAGTGAAAGAAAAATTAAAACAACAAACGGAGCACTTCGCAGAAAGCGAGAATATGCTTCATAAAATTGGTACAGATTTGAAAGATCTTTATCAACATATGAGCAAAAATGAAATTTCTACATTGAAAGAAAAATTTAAAGGTTTAGTGATTGAAGCAGATACTCAAGTGGATGAGATCACACATAAAGCTGAAACAGCAGTGAAAGATACAAAAGAAGCTGTTGAAAATGTTAAGGATGAAGTTGTAGAAAAAGCAACTGACATTAAAGATAAAGTGGAAGAAAAGGTTGAAGAGATTAAAGAAAAAGTAGCTGATCAAGCAACAGAAGCTAAAGAAAAAACTCAAGACGAATTAGATAAAGTAATCGATGAATTGGCTGATAATACTGAAAAGAAAGATCAGAAATAATTCAGGATTCAAAATATAGGTTAAATAAAAAAGGTTAGAGAAATTCTAACCTTTTTTATTATTTCAATATTATGATTGATCTTTGGGTGTTTGGCTAAAAGCCTCTAGATCATCCAATTCTTTTTGTTGGAGATTAGGTACTTTGGTGCAAATTTGAATGTTTTGCGCTTCTAACTCTTTGCAAATACTCTTTAAGCTATTATCCAAGCTTTGAATATGATCCAATAATAGGTTAATGGCAGTTGCAGCAGGGTCTGGCGTATCATTTTCAACGCCATAAGCGGTAAATAATTTGTTAGTGATTTCTGCTGTAATTGTATCTTTCTTAATCACGCGAGCTGGGATACCAACAGCTGTTGAGTTTTCAGGTACAGCTTTTGTCACAACGGAGTTAGAGCCAACTTTTGCATTATCACCTAAAGCGATTGGGCCCAAAATTTTAGCACCAGCACCGATAATCACATTGTTGCCTAAAGTTGGATGACGTTTGCCTTCATTTAAGCTTGTTCCGCCTAAAGTTACGCCGTGATATAACGTACAATCATCGCCAATCTCTGTTGTTTCACCAATTACAACGCCCATGCCATGATCAATAAAAAATCGACGGCCAATCTTAGCGCCAGGATGAATTTCAATACCAGTTAAAAATCTTGTCACAGTTGATAACCAACGAGCAATAAGTTTTAACTGATGCTTCCAAAGCCAATGGGAAATCCTATGGCCCCACAAAGCCCATAAACCAGGATATGCAACCAATACTTCAATTGTATTACGTGCAGCAGGATCTTTATCATGGATGGTTTGGATATCTTCCTTCATATATTTAATCATGGTTTATCTTCCTTTTAAGGGAAGTTAAAATCCCACGTAATAAATGAATTTCTTGTATTGTGAGGTCGCGTTTTTGGAATAAATGGCGGAGCTTTTTCATGATATTTTTAGGTTCAGAAGGATCTAAAAATTCTGTTTGAAATAGAATTTCTTGGAAATGATCATAAAAGCCTTCGCGCATTTCGCCCGTTGCTAATTCATCACTTGCTTCATTAGCTTGAATCAAAGGTAATTCTAAGGCATGTTTATGTGCTTTATGTAATTCATAGCTCACAACTTGGATTGCTGCACTAATGTTGAGTGAGTTATAACTATTTTCACTTGGGATTGTCATCATGCGTTGGCAGAGATCAATTTCCTCATTAGTTAAACCTGTGCGTTCTGTGCCAAAGACGAAAGCAATTTGTTGGCCTTCATTCTTGATGCCTTGTAAAGCTTCAACTGCTGCTTCTTCTACAGTGTGTAATTTAGAAGAAATATAACGTGGACGAGCTGTTGTTGCGTAAGCAACTTGGCAATCTTTCAATGCTTCTTCCAAGGTTGGAACAACGATAGCGCTTTCTAAAACATCCACAGCGCCACTTGCCAATGAAATGGCCTCTTGGCTAGGGAATTGTTTTGGCTCGACTAAGACAAGGTTGTATAAACCCATCACGCGCATTGCACGAGCTGCTGCGCCAATGTTGCCCGAATGAGATGTTCGCACCATCACGATGCGGATTTGATTCAATAATGTTTCTGGAAATGGTTTTTTCATGTGAACTTTACAAATTAAAATTTAAGAAATCGCACGGCCAACGAATAAACCGCACAGTGCGAAGGTAATGCCTAAAATAATACTACTGCTAACGTATAAAGCTAGCGTAAATATTTTACCTTCTTGGAGTAATTGCAAATTTTCAATAGAGAAAGTGGAAAAAGTCGTGTAACCACCGCAAAAGCCAGTGATTAACAGATATTTTAATAATGTGTCATTGCCCATTTTGGGTAATAGCCAAGCAGCTAAGATACCAATTAAGAAGGATCCCAAGATATTAATGGAGAATGTAGCTAAAGGGAATGATTGATGCCAAAAGCGATTAATTGCGAGCACAGTAAAATGTCGGCTCATTGCGCCTAATCCGCCACCTAATCCCACCATTAAAAACGCTAAGTAATGATTCATTCTCTACTCAAAATATGAATTAAACTTTTATTGTATAGTTATTTGAAGTTTGTCGCATTAAGAAATCAAACTCCCTATTATCTTATTGATGTTAATACGATAGAATTGGTTCATTAGTATAACTAGGCGATAATGATGAAAAAAATTTTAAAGCTCTTGATTGGATTGATATTTACCATCAATCCAATTCTTGCAGAAGACTCCTCAAAAATAGAGCAACCAACAGTGCAAACAGGGATTAGTTACGACTTAAGCCCTGCTATATCGTTTTCGATTCAATTGAATGGTAAACCATTGTTGAAGCAGGAAGTTAGACGTATTAAAAGTTCTCCGGATGAATTATTTACATCAATACAAGGAGGGATGGGGTTTAGTTCATTAATGAGAAATGGTCCTAACTTATTTGTGATTGATTTTGAATTAGAAGATGACCCTGCTAAATACGCTGATCTTCCACCGGTCAAATATTTACCAGATAGATATGTCGAATATCGTAAGCTTTTTTTAGCAAATTTAAGTATCACACAAACCAATAAAGCATTGGTATATGTAGGTGTCAGAGTGAATGAAAATAATCAGTTATATGCTTTTATCCCACCTTATGACACTAGCACGTCATACAATCGAGATTTAGATCCTGATGATTTATCTCAAGGATTTGGATTTACTGAACAAGTGGTTAAATATGGTAGAGATCCCAATTACTTTTTAGATTCACTTCAATGGATGCGAGATAATATTAAAATCGAGCAAATCAGTGATAAAAAAGTGCGAGTGACCATTTCACCGATATCTGTGGGATTACCTCAAAGAACGTGGGAAACGGCCACAACTTATAATGAAGCAGAACATCGAGAACTATTGGAAGCAGGTTATAAAAAATATTGGCAAGTACTTAAAGATGGTGAAGATAGTCAAAATTGGGAGCCTGTTAAAGATTTTTATGGGGAAGCGATTCGTAATATCACATTATATGAAGGCAATCCTGATAGCGTTTTTCGTTTGATTCATCCAACTGCATATATGAAGGGCAAACTTCAGCCACTTGGTGACTT
This sequence comes from Wohlfahrtiimonas larvae, assembly GCA_040394195.1. GTDB lineage: Bacteria > Pseudomonadota > Gammaproteobacteria > Cardiobacteriales > Wohlfahrtiimonadaceae > Wohlfahrtiimonas > Wohlfahrtiimonas larvae_A. The sequence goes on from JBEBSR010000018.1 coordinate 21,454, forward strand.
GTCTCAATACCGTGTTGAAATAGTAAATGACGGTAAAAAAGTACAATTAGTGGATAAAATGGCAGGTTTATCGCCCGTTACTTATGAAAATAGTTCCTGGTTACTTTTCTCAAAAATAGAAAGCTTAATGCCATATTTTTCTATTATTAATGGTGAAGCAGTGTTAACAGAATTTTAAGAAGTTTTAATAATATGTCCATTTTCAATTTCGATAATGGCATCACCAAAGACTTTGGCATCTTCAGGATCATGGGTGATTAATATCATAGGGATTTTAAGTTTTTCTTGTACTTCAGCTAACTCTTTTCGCATGATTGCTCGGAGATTAGTATCCAATGCTGAAAATGGTTCATCTAATAGAATGGCTTTAGGATTCACAATTAAAGCACGGGCAAGGGCAACGCGTTGTTTTTGTCCACCTGAAATCTCATCAGGATATTGAAATTGAATGCCTTCTAATTTAAAAAGCTCTAACCAATATTGCACAGCTTCTGATACAGAATATTTTCGGCCATTGATGATGGAATGATGCAACGCAAAGCTAATATTTTGCGCCACATTTAAATGTGGAAATAGGGCATAACTTTGGAATAGATAAGCTAAGGATCTTTGCTGTGGCTTAAGATTGATCTTTGATTTTGAATCAAATAAGCAACGATCTTGCAGAATAATTTTGCCCGAGTCAGGTGTAATTAATCCAGCAATAGTTTTGAGTAAAACACTTTTGCCAGAGCCAGATGCGCCTAAAATCACCAAACGGTTAGCTTCTGTTTGAAAAGAAACATCGAGAGTAAAAGAGCGCTTATAAGCTGTGAGGGTTTTATGAACTGAGAAATCAATATTCATATCATGCTCTCGGCTTTCTTGGATTTAAAAAGGTTGCAGCCATTAAAATCACAATACAAACAGCAGAAGTTAATAAAACTAGATAATTCGCTGTTTTATAATCAAATGAGTTATACGCGCGATAAATGGCGATGGATAACGTTTGTGTTTTTTGTGTTGCGCCTGCAACCATTAATGTTGCACCAAATTCACCCAACGCGCGCGCAAATGCTAATAAAATGCCTGATAAAATTCCGCGCCATGCTAATGGTAATGTGACCCGAAAGAAAATTGCAACACGAGCAATACCCAACATGCTCGCAGCTTGTTCGTATTCACGATTCACATCTTCAAATGCTGCACGTGCAGGCTTTAAGATTAATGGAAAGGCGACGATTGTTGCTGCAATGACAGCAGCTTGCCATGTGAAAATTAAACGAATGCCAAAGCTTTCATAGAGCCATTGACCAAACCAACTTTTTTGACCAATCAAAGTTAATAGGTAATAGCCTAAAACTGTGGGCGGTAAAACCATTGGTAATGTTAAGATTGTATCTAAAAGATTTTTGCCCCAAAAATCTGTTCGGGCTAAGAAAAACCCGATTAAAATACCGAGCACAGAACCAATCAACGTTGCTAAGCCAGCAATTTTGAGTGTCAGTAATAAAATCGGGTAGATGGATTCGAGCATTAAGGTTTAGTGAATCCGTAATCTTCTAAGATTTTTTGGCTTTCAGGTGTGAAAATGAATTCATAGAAACGTGCGCTACCATCTTTGCTTTCTTTTGTTAAAGCAATTGGATAAGTGATTTCAGTTTGTGTTGGTACAACAAATGCAACATTCACTTCATCTTTTAGGATTGCAGCATCTGTACCATAAACGAAACCAGTTTCTGTTTCGCCTTGAGCAACGTATGCCAATGATTGGCGAACACTTTCAGTTTCAATGAATTTTGGCTCTAAATCAGCCCATAAGTTTGCAGCTTCTAATACACCTTTTGTATAGCGACCAACTGGAACGCTCGCTGGATTTGCCAAAGCAATTTTATGAACATCAGCTTGTTTCAAATCTTCTAATGCTTTTACTGCTAATTTGCTGTCTTTGCCCACAACAACCACTAATGTATTTTTAACAAAAGTTTTGCGTGAACCATCTTTGATTAAACCTTTTTCGACAGCTTTATCCATTGTTGTTTGGTCGGCAGATGCGAAAATATCAACAGGTGCGCCATTTTCCATTTGTTGTAATAAAGCGCCTGAGCCTGCATAGTTCAACATTACTTTATCTTCTGGATTTGCTTTTTCATAGTTTTTAGCAATGTCATTGAAAGCATCTGTTAAGCTTGCTGCTGCTGAAACCATGATTTCTTCAGCGTTTGCCATTGTGAAAATAGATGCGAGCAGTGCGGTCGCGATTAGTTGTTTTTTCATACGAGCTCCACTTTATACTGATTGAGTAAAAGCGTAATATACACTTTTATATACCGAAAGACAATTGAGCTAGTTTGTAAGTACAAGCCAACCTAAACCTTTAGTTTGCGAATAGTGGACATATTTCTCAGTTGGTTCATTACTTATAGAGAAGCCCTTGCCGGGTTTTAATATCACATTGTGTAATGGCCATTTCACATTGGTGATAGAAACATCTTCTAAGGTTGTGATGGGAATGATGCTGACATGTTTGAATGAATCCGCTTCAATTGTGTGCTCTATTGTATTGTTTAAAGAATAGAGGTCGGTATTACCATCTGAGTGAATGAAGTGTAATTCAGGGTGATTGATTAACAGCATGAATAAACTCAATTGGTGATCTAATCTTCCGCCTATTCCACCAATCATCACACAATTATGAATATTGAGATCTGTAGTTTTATTCAAGGCAATTTCTGTATCGAGTAGATCTTTATCTGTGGGAAATACTTCTGTTGGAATGTGCGCAAACTGAGTTTTGCTTTCTATTTTGCATGAATCAAAATCACCCACCCACAAATGAGGTTCAATGTTTAATGGCAAGCTATGTTCAATACCGCCATCCACAGCAATAATGTAATCATTCTCCTGAAAGAAATGATTAAATTTTGCATAATTCACAGTACCTGGCAGCAATAAAACTAAACGAGAAAACATTTTGTACCTTTTGTTTCGTGGAAGTTGGGGATATAAAAATGTATAATAGCGCGTTTCTGATCTTTCATCATAAAATAGAGGTTACATATGAGTTTTGATTCAATCCCAGCTGCTAAAGATTTAAGCAAAATCACAGAAGATTTTAACTGTATCATTGAGATCCCAGCAGAATCTGATCCTGTTAAATACGAAATTGAAGATGATTTAGTATGGGTTGATCGTTTTGTGGGTACAAACATGCGTTACCCAGCAAACTACGGCTATATTCCACAAACATTGTGTGATGATGGCGATGCGTTAGACGTTTTAGTAGTAACACCATTCCCATTGATCCACGGTTGTGTTGTGCGTGCACGTCCTTTAGGTATGTTGAACATGACAGATGAATCAGGCGGTGATGCTAAATTGATCGCAGTACCTGTATCAAAATTATGCCCAATGTATGACAGCATCCAATCAATCGATGATTTACCAGAATTATTGGTTAAACAAATCGAATTCTTCTTCCAAAACTACAAAGGTTTGGAAAAAGGCAAATGGGTTAAATTAGATGGTTTCGGTTCTAAAGAAGATGCTGAAAAAGAAATCTTGAATTCATTAGAAATGTTCAATGCTAAGAAGTAATTAATTTAATTACACTGAGTTTATTTCATATTTTGCCTGCAGGGCAAAATATTGAAAGAAAATATTATATTAAGTGTGATTATATTTTTAGTGAATATTCAAAAAGCTGCGTAAAGCAGCTTTTTTATTGTCTGAGATTTTGTAAAAACAGTTCAACGTATTTTGGCACAATTTGACTCGCTAAGCCTTGATGCGATTCATCAAATTGTGATGTACCTAAAGTTGGATCTAGATTCAATTCTACTGTATGAGCACCATGAGATTTAGCGTAGCTCATAAAACCTGCGGCAGGATAAACATTGCCAGATGTACCAATTGAGATGAAGAAATCAGCACGTGCTAATTGATCATAAATATAATCCATTTCTAATGGCATTTCACCAAACCAAACAATGTGTGGACGAAGCGTCGCGGTTTGAGTTTGGCAGCATTCACATAGTGAGTTTTCTGTAATGTCATCATGCCAATCGTAGATTTGATCGGTAGCTGTACAACGAACTTTTAAAAGTTCACCATGCATATGAATTAAATTATGATTGCCAGCGCGCTCGTGGAGATTATCTACATTTTGTGTGACTAATAAGAAATTTTCACCCAAAACTTTTTCTAAATCCACTAATGCATAATGAGCAGGATTTGGTGTAACATCAGGATGTTTTAGATATTGTCTGCGTTCATTATAAAAGCGTTGGACTAATTCAGGATTGGCTAGAAAACCTTCAGGCGTTGCAACATCTTCAATGCGATGTTCTTCCCATAATCCATCCGCAGCTCTAAATGTGCGAATACCTGATTCAGCAGAAATACCTGCACCAGTTAATATAACAACGCGGGGCAGAGTGGACATAATAACCTCCAATGATGAAAGTAATTACTCAACGATAGTTAAACTTGGCTTTTTTGTAGGTGTTTTTTTAGTTGTTGTTTTTTTTGCAGCAGATTTTTTAGGTTCTGCTTTATCTTCATTGCTTACCACAGAAAATGGCGATGCTTCTTTTTTAGTGCTCTTAACATCTTCTTCTTTAACAAAAGGATCTTCTGTTAATGCTTCAGCTGGGAATTCAATGCCGTGACCATTTTCACGTGCATAAATTGCAATGACAGAACCAATTGGTGTATTGATATCTACAGATGCACCATTGAAGCGTGTAGAAAATGAAATCCATTCATTGCTAATGCTTAAGTTATGTATTGCTGAAGGTAAAAGATTTAAAATGATTTTACCTTCAGATACATATTGCTCGGGAACTTCAACATAAGGCAATGTAGCATCAATCGCAATGTATGGCGTGACATTGTTGTCTAAAATCCATTCATAAAATGCTCTGATGATATATGGCTTATTTGAAGTCATCATAATTTATCCCTTTGTTGATTTGTAGTAATGCTGAACACTTTCTCTATTCAATATATTACTACTATATTCTTTTGTTGCTGTAGCTTTTTCAGGCACATCAATTTGGTAGAGTTTTAAATACCAAAAGAAAGGTGCTAAAGAAGCATCAATCATGCTGAAATCATTACCTTGAAAGTAAATATTACCTTCAAATAATGGGTCGTAACGTAATAAGAGATCATTAATTGCTTTACTGGACTTTTTATCAGCTTCGCCTTTTTTGATCACTTTTTCTAATAATGGATACCATTCATTGATTACACGTTTTAAGATTAATCTAAATTTACCGCGATTAATTGGGTCGTGAGGTAGCAATGGTGGATGAGGGAAACGCTCATCTAAAAATTCTAAGATGATGCTGGAATAATAGAGTGTAACTTCTTTTGTTTCTAAAGTTGGGAGAATTAATTGTTGATTGATATCTAAAAGTTCTTCTGGTGGATTAGTGATATCAACATAAATAGCATCGCTTAAAATATTTTTTTCTAATAGTGTAATTGCAATGCGATCAGCATCTAAAGATGCATTTTCTTGATAGAGTGTAAAGCCTGAACGACGTGTAGACATTTTATTCCTTTACTCACAAACAAAATCAAAAGAATGGGCTATCTATAAGATAGCCCGCTTCCGAATTACATATTATTTAATATCTTTCCAGTATTCTCTATTCATGAAGTATGCACATGCTGTGAATACAACTAAGAATAAAATTACCCATGGGCCGTACTGTGCTCGTTTAATTTGAGCAGGTTCTGCCACATAAGCCAAGAAGTTAACGATATCGCGTGTTGCAGCTTGATATTCAGCAGGTGTCATTTTACCTGGTTTAACCAATTCTGTACCAATAACTACTGATTGTGTTTTACACTCAGCATCATTGGCAACTTTACAGCCTGCAGGTAAGCGATCCTCATATACTGGCTTGTATTCACCTTGAAGCTCAACCAATGCGTGTGGCATACCAACAGTAGGGAATGCGATATTATTCACACCTAATGGACGAGTATCATCTAGATAGAATGAGTTCAAGTAATGATAAATATAGTCAGCACCATTTTGACGTGGCTCAACTGAATCATTTGGATTACCGCTACGAGCACGAGTAATTGTAGACAAATCTGGTGGTGCTTTACCAAACCAAAGATTTGAATCATTACGATGCATAGCAGACATCATTAAATCGCCCACTTTACTTGGTTGATATTCATTGTCACGCGTAGAAAAGCTACCTGTTTTGATTAATGAAGCTTTAACTTGCTCATCTGTCATGCCAGAATCTTTACCAGTGATGTTGTAGCGTTGGAATTCCAACGAATGACAGCTGTGGCAGTATTGCATGTATAGTTCAGCACCATTTTGCAAAGATGCCTTGTCATTCACATCAAGATTAACAGGTGGCAAAGTATCTGCACTTGCAACTGTTGCCGACATCAATGAGAGTGTAATTAATAAAAGTTTTAATTTTTTCATTTCGTCACCCTTGTTGGCACTGGTTTTGTTTTATCTAGCTTGGTCCAGATTGGCATCAATAAGAAGAATGCAAAATAGTAAACTGTACATAATCTAGCTACTAATGTTCTGCCTTCAGTTGCTTCCACAACACCTAGGTATCCTAATACAACAAAACAGATAACAAACAGTGTTAATAAGATTTTTGTGATAGGTCCTTTGTAACGGATAGATTTCACAGGGCTGCGATCTAGCCATGGCAATAGGAACAATACAGCAATCGCGCCACCCATGCCAATAACACCCCAAATTTGTGTGCCGAACCATGATGGGATCGCACGTAAGATGGAATAGAACGGTGTGAAGTACCACACTGGAGCAATGTGTGAAGGCGTTGCTAATGGGTTAGCAGGTTCAAAGTTTGGCTTCTCTAAGAAGTATCCGCCCATTTCTGGTGCATAGAACACGATCAATGCAAAGATGATCATGAAAATGCCAACAGCAAATGTATCATGTACAGAGTAATAAGGATGGAATGGAATGCCGTCTAAAGGTATTCCTTTTTCATCTAAATGGTCTTTGATTTCGATACCATCTGGGTTATTTGAACCAACATGGTGAAGAGCCAAAATGTGACCAATTACTAAGAATACTAATACCAATGGTAATGCAATAACGTGTAACGCGAAGAAACGAGATACAGTTGCTGCAGAGATAACAAAGTCACCACGGATAAATTCTAATAAAGTATCACCAACGTAAGGGATTGCACCAAATAATGAGATGATTACTTGTGCGCCCCAGAATGACATTTGACCATAAGGTAATACATATCCGATGAATGCTTCAGCCATCAACAATAGATAGATCAACATACCGAAGATCCATACTAATTCACGTGGTTTACGATATGAACCGTACATCAAGCCACGGAACATGTGGATATAAACAACAACGAAAAACATGGAAGCACCAACTTCATGCATATATCGTATGAGCCACATCCAATCTACGTCACGCATGATTGCAGTTTCAACAGATGCGAATGCAATTGGCATACCTGTTTCACTTAATGTCGCATCAGGTACATAATGCATTACTAACCAGATACCAGTGATTAATTGGTTAACCAATACAACCATAGATAGCACACCAAAAACGTACAAGAAGTTGAAGTTTTTAGGTGCATAGTATTGTGTCATGTGTTTACGAGTTGCTTCAACAACTGGTAAGCGATTGTCGATCCAGCCTACAATACCTTTTTGAGAACTATTTTCTTGGAATGCCATTATGCGCTCTCCTTATCTTGACCGATAATTAGACGGTTACCTTCTAAGAATTGGTAGCTTGGAACGATTAGGTTAGTTGGAGCAGGAACATTTTTGTAAACACGGCCTGCTAGGTCAAACTTAGAACCATGACAAGGGCAGAAGAAACCACCCATCCAGTTTTCAGCAGGGATAACATTCGGACGATAAGTTGGAGAACAACCTAAGTGCGTACAAATACCAACAAGTACTAGAATTTCTTTTTTCTCAGAACGCCAAGCATTTGTTGCATAGCTTGGTTGTTGTTCCATTTTAGAATCAGGATCTGCTAAATCAGTTGCAGGTACTTTTTCTAAAAGAGACAACATTTCAGGAGTTCTACTCAAAATCCAAACTGGCTTACCTTGCCACTCAACGCGTAGCAATTCGCCTGGTTTAAGCTTTGATAAATCTACTTCTACAGGTGCACCAGCGTTTTTTGCTTTTTCGCTAGGCATCCAAGAAGCAATGAAAGGGTAGGCTAGGAACATTGCCCCTGCACCGCCTACTGCTGACGTTGCTAGCGTCAGAACACGTCGTCTTTTGAGATCGACATTGTTGTTATCACTCATCACATTCTCCGATATGTATTTTAATATACTGAATACTGATTAAACTATTACTTCACGCGAGAGACATACTCGCCTGTACGTGTGTCAACCTTAACAACTTCATCAATTTGAAGGAAAAGAGGTACTCGAATGACAGCGCCAGTTTCTAGCGTTGCTGGTTTGCCGCCAGTACCTGCTGTATCACCTTTTAAACCAGGATCTGTTTCAACAACTTTTAATTCTACAAAGTTAGGAGGAGTGACAGAAATTGGTACGCCGTTCCAAAGAGTGACAACACAAACATTTTGCTCTTTTAACCATTTTTTTACATCGCTTACTGCAGATTCAGATGCGCCAACTTGGTCGAAAGTTGTTTGGTTCATGAAGTGCCAGAATTCGCCATCATTGTATAGATATTCCATATCTACATCGATGACATCAGCAGCTTCAACTGTATCGCCAGATTTGAAAGTTTTTTCAATAACGCGACCAGTTTTAAGATTTTTATAACGAACACGGTTAAAAGCTTGGCCTTTCCCTGGTTTAACCATTTCATTTTCAACAACGCTACAAGGGTCGTTGTCAATCATGATTTTTAAGCCGCTTTTAAATTCATTTGTACTATAAGTTGCCATAAATACCTATTCTCATTTCAAATTGTTTATCAAAACTCTCACATTATACGATATATTTACTCATAAAATCATGATAAAAGTTAACTCTCTGTTTATTAAAAATAAACTATGAGAATAATTTGCATTTATGAGTGAACTCAATAGAATTCTGTTCAGCGTATGATTTGTGATAGTTTAAAATGTCTGTTACTTCATTTTTAGAACCGATAATAACAGGAACTCGTTGATGTAATCCAGATGGTTTTACATCTAAAATTCTTTGGTAACCTGTTGTTGCAATACCGCCTGCTTGTTCAACTAGGAAAGAGATAGGATTTGCTTCATACATTAAGCGCAAGCGACCACCTTTTGCACGAATGCCTTCATCAATAGGGTAGGCAAACATGCCGCCACGCATTAAAATGCGATGGACATCCATTACCATTGCACCAACCCAGCGCATTGTATAGCGCTTGCCTTTAGGACCATTTTTGCCAGCTTCACGCTCTTCAACGTATTGAAGCATTGGTTTTTCCCAGCCTAAGCGGTTTGAATGGTTGATTGAATATTCAGCAGAAGCTTCGGGGATTTGAATATCTTTGTGCGTTAATATAAATTCACCGATATCTGGATCCAATGTGAAGGCATGCGTGCCATGGCCGATTGAGATAACAATCATAGTTGCAGGGCCATATAAGCAGTAACCTGCACAAACTTGCTTCGTGCCTTCTTGTAAGAAGTCTGCTTCTGTTGGATTTTCTTTGTCAGAGCGCATGATTGAGAAGATAGTGCCAATCGGGCCATCCACATCAATATTGCTTGAGCCATCTAAAGGATCGAATACTAAAAGGTATTTACCTTTAGGTTGGCCTTCTGGGATTGGATAAACTTCTTCCATTTCTTCACTCGCCATTGCAGCAATGTGACCACGCCAGATATTATTTTTAATAAATAGTTCGTTTGCAATAATATCTAGTTTTTTCTGCTGCTCGCCTTGGCAGTTATCACTTTCAGCGTTTCCCAATACATCAACAAGGGCGCCTTTTCTTACAGCTGCTGAGATTGTTTTGCATGCTAATGCAATATCATTCATCAATAATGTGAAAGAACCTGTAGCTTCAGGGTAAAGACGTTGCTCCTCGATTAAATATTGAGACAGCGGAGTGCCTAGTTGCATTATATATGCTCCAAGTTATAAAAATGCGCACATAGTACTCGGTTTCACTCATAAATAAAAGTCTAAATGATTTGCTTTGAGTTATGCTATCTTTAATTGGTACACAGAAAGGGAATGTTTCTGTATTTGATGTTATAATTAATCATTGTTGATTACTTTTATATAGGCGGATTAAATGGGTTCGGAAGAATTAAAAAATGCAGGGTTAAAAGTTACTCTTCCCAGACTTAAAATTTTGAATATTTTGGTGACAGCTTCGACTGAAGATCACTTGAGTGCTGAAGAGATTTACCAAAGACTCAATGATTCAGGTGAAGAAGTTGGCTTAGCAACTGTATATCGTGTTTTGACACAATTTGAACAAGCGGGCTTGGTTCAGCGTCATTTTTTTGATGGTGGACAATCTGTGTTTGAATTAGATAACGGTGATCAACATAGTCATATCGTATGTGTACGTTGTGGCTTTGTAGATGAGTTCCAAAAAGAAGATTTTAAAATCAAAAGTGAAGAAATTGCTAAAAGTTTTGGATACCAATTCCAAGAGGCAAAAGTTACCTTGTACGGCATTTGCAAAAAATGTCAATAAAGTAACCTATGTTGCCAGCACCTAAAATAACTCGTAAGCAAGCGTTTAACTGGATAGGTATTTGGTTGACGCTTGTGATTACTGCATGGTTTTGTAGGCCGTTATTGCCTTATCATGAATTAGGGACTGCTGGTATTACTTGGGAAATGTGGGTGTCAAATAATTTTTGGTTGCCCACATTAAATGGAGAATTGGTGGATGAATCTTATCCATTAGTTCATTGGCTCGAAATATTTATTTGGAAAATATTTGGCGTTAGTGAATTTTCAATTCGTTTTTTAGCGGCTGTTTTTAGCATCAGCACGCTTTTTCTAACTGCTTTGGCTGCCAAACAACTATGGCCAGAATTGCCAAAGGTTAGAGCAAATGCACCATTGATTTTAATTGGTAGCTTAATGTGGGCAGTGTTTGCAACTGCACATGTTGAGCAAGTTTATGTGGCTTTCTTTTTGCTACTTTATATTAATTTTCTCATTCGAGCTTGGAAATACAATCCTTATTGGTGGTTTGCTGTTTCTTTTTCTTTGCTCCTAGGATTTTTAGTTACAGGTGTTTCATTTCTAATTTATGCATTACCAGTTTTGCTCACATTTCCATTTTGGACACAAAAATATTGGCGTATGTATATTTATGCCTTGATTGCCTTATTAGTTGCATTTTTAACTTTTTGGACTTGGGGTTATTGGGTTAAAGCACAATATTATGAAATGTCACCATCATTGACAGCAATTATGGGTTTGCCAAGATTAATTTCCCAAATTAATGATCCGATGCCATTTGGTATGACGTTTTTATCATTAATTATTGTGTTATTTCCTTGGGTTTTTTGGTTGCCACTGTATAAAAATTTCTCTTATGTTGATAAACGAGAGCCAGCCTTTAAATTTTGTGCAGCTTGGTTGATTTCATCATTAATTATTGTTTTGATTACAATGAAAACCTCCATTGTGCCATTGATTCCTATTTATCCTGCATTTTGTATATTGATTGCTCGCATTTATTTTCCAATCACAAATCGGCCTAAAGATGTTATTTTGGTTTCGATTGTTATTGCGCTGTTGGGTGTTTTGTTAATTATTTTATCAATTGTACATGTTTGGATTGATGATAATAATGCAATCGAGTGGCTTTCTACGGTTTCGCCATTGTGGGGCATTGGTTTATTGGTCTTCAGCGGTATGTTGTTGCTATTTGCCAAAGAAACACGTTTGATCACCTTGGCGCTAATGAGTGTTGCATTGACATTAGCTTTTAACTTTGGCGTAATTCGTAACGCAAGAGATTTCTATGATGTGATGCCAGCTTCCGAACGAATCAGCTGGTATCAAGATAAAGGATATGTTGTTGCCAATAATGGCCGTTATATGGGGCAATATCACTTTTTGGGACGATTGGAAGATCCATTAATTGTGATTAACGATGAAATTGACTTTACAAGATTTAAAACTTTGTATCCAGGTGGTAGGATTGTTGTGTATTTAGATAGTATGACACCACAAACTAGTAAAATTGCAGAATATTATCAACCTTTTAGGAATAGATATTTGGCAATATTTGCAGTCAGTGACTTAGAAAATATAGGTTCAGTAACTCAAAAAGCGAGAAAGTAATATGTTCGGTTTCTTCAAGCCAAAATGGCAACATCGTAATTCCAATATAAGAATAGAGGCAATCAATCACCTAGAACTCGATAAAGAGACAATTTTAAAGATTGCTCAAACTGATAAAGATGTCGATGTACGTATTGCTGCATTACAAAAGATTCTTGAACTGAATATTCTCTACGCTATTTTATTGCAAGAACCTTGTGAAAAAGGAAAGGTTGCTGTTTTAAAACAGATCTCAACAGTTTTTTTAAAAGAAAATTCTCTTGAAAATTCTGTAAAAAATTTTATGAAAACAACCGTACGCCGTGATTTTCCTTTGGCTGATTTGTTAATGGCTTGCGATAATAGATCACTGAAACAGTTATTGTTTCCAATGATTAATTTGCAAAAAGATCTACCTAAATTGGTGGGTGCAAATTATGTATTTTCTGTGGAAGAACTTGTTCTGATCAATGATTTAGAAGTTTTAAGTCATTTAGTAAAGAAAGCAAATATTACAGACAAAAAAGTTTTAGCACATTTAAAAGATGCGATTCAACAACAAGAAGATACTGAGCGCAAGGTTGCATTGAAAGCTGAGTTATTAAAGCAATATGCAGAATTGGCTGAAGCAGAGCCATTAACGCCATTGAATATCTTCAGTGCTTTGGAAAAAGAGTGGAATGAAAATCAGCTGGGTGATGAGCCATTATCATTTAAAGAGGCTTATCTAGCTCGTTACAATGCTCAAAATGAATTACGCCAAGAAAAATTAGCTACTTTAACAGCGTTGGAACAACAAATTCAAAATAAAGATTTATTTAATCCTCAGCAAGCATTGGCGCAATTAAAAGATCTATCTAGTGATTCTCTTTTTTCTTTGAAAGAAAAAGGCAATATTCAGTTATTGATTCAAAAGATTGAAGTAAATATCTCAGATGCCAAAAAGAAAGTTCAGAATACTCAAGCATTGCCAAAAGAAGCAGTGCAAACCACTCAAGTTGCTATTCAGAAAAAAACTGAATCAGTCAAAGTTAATTTTGATCGTGAGCAGTTTAAGAAAAACCTAGATAGTTTAGATCAATTAATCAATTCAGGTAGTTTACAAGAAGCTGAGCAATTGAGTCAAAACTTAACGAATGATTTAAAAGTGTTAAAGAACTCAAAAGATGCAGCTCAATTGATGCGTTTATTAGGGCAAGTTACACAGCCACTCAATGATCAATTAGATACAGCGCGCTGGGGTATTTATCAAAGCTTAGAATCCTTATGTAATCAAGCTGAAGAGCTAGCTAACAACGGTTCTATTGATTTAATCAACGTGACTTTAAAGCAATTGCGCGAAGATTGGAATCAATCGAAAAAAGGCATTGCAAGAGTTCCCCAAAAATTATATCAGCGCTTTGAATCAGCATGTAAAGCAGCACATCAACGCTTGGCGAATGAGCGTAATCATGATAATCAAGCCCGTGCAGTTTATTTGAAAGAAGCAGAAGAGTTACTAAATGCTTTGTCTCAATTAATTGAGCAAATTGATTGGAAAAATCCTAACTGGATTAATTTGATTGAAATGCGCCAAAAGTTCTTGCAAGAATGGAATCGTTATTTGAATCAATATTCAACAGATGGCATTTTAAGTTATGGTGCGCCATTATTTTTAGCTAAAGACAAACAAAAATTAGAGCGCACCATGCGTCAAATTTTAAAGCCATTAGATACAGCAATGCACAATGAGCGTAAAAAAGAGAAAAAACGCCGCGAAGATGAAATTGCGCTATTACAAGCATTGTTGGATGAGGAAAAAATTAGAGAGGCTGTTGAGAAAGCTAAGCAGTTTAATAAATCCTTTAATCCTACAGTTCGTTCAAAACGCCATGATGAAAATTTATTGTGGAAAGAATTGCGTATTGTGAATGATCAAATTTTCGCATTGCGTGAAGAATATGTTTCAGCAGAAGAAAGTGAAAAATCAATAAATGCAGAACAAAAATATTTTGTATTGAATGAGTTGAAACAGTTATGTTCATCTATCAATGCAGATAGCAATATTCATGTGCTTGAAGAAGCATTGAATGATATCGATAATCGCTGGATGGATATTGGTGTTGTTGCGAAGCGTGATTTTGTGAAATTAGAAAGTGAGTTTAAAACACTCATGAATAAAGCACGTAAACAATTGCAGCAAATGGATCAACAGAAAGAAATTGATCAGCGTGCAGCTTTATTTGAGGTTTCTGCACAAATTGGTGCTTTAGAGGCTAAAGTGGCAAATGATGAAATAATAGTGATTGATGAGCAATTACATGAATCAGCAGATGCATCTTTAAGAAAACGTTTGAAATGTTTGGAGCAAATCATTGCAGGGCAGGCAAGTGCTAAAGCATTCTTGATGGAAAAATTTGAGCATGCTGAGCAGTTAGCTTTTGATCTTGTATTGCAGAGAGAAATTCTGTTAGATAGAGCTTCGCCAACTGATGATCGTGATGCGCGTTTAGCAATGCAAGTACAGGTTTTGGAAGTTGCGATGAATAATCAGCGCAATGAAAAAGATAAAAAACATCAATTAAAACTCTTGGATGAAAAATGGCTAGAGAATGTTGTGGGGATTATTCCTGATTCTCTTTCTCAGCGTTTCAGATAAATTGAGTTTTATTCAGCCTTGAGGTTTGGTAGAATTGCCAAGTTCGAATGATCAATTGATTATATTTTAGGAAAACAACAATTATGATGCAGTATATTCGCGAACGAGCGACGAGTAAATTTGCTAAGTTTCTATTCTTAGGGATTATCATCTCTTTCTTTGGTTTCGGTGGTTCAGGTTTTTTTAGCAGTATTAATGATTCTACTGTAGCGAAAGTGAATGGTGAGAAAATTCCAACGGGTGTTTTGTCGAATGCTTATACTAATTATTTGCAAAATAATGGCGGTGTTTTACCTGAAGGTGTGGATGCAAAAACTGTTAAAGCTCAAGTTTTGAATAGCTTGATTCAAGAAATGGTGATTGCACAAGCCGCTGAAAAAATGGGTATCGTTGCATCGGATGAAGAAATCCGCACAGCAATTAAATCATTAACATTCTTACACAATGCTGAAGGTCAATTTGATCCTAATCTTTATCAGGTTTACTTGCAACAGCAAGGCTTAACATCAGCACAATGGGAAGAGAATCTTCGTCAGCAGTTAACTTTGCAATTGTTGGTTTCTGCCATTGGTAACTCTGTAATCATTACAGAAGCAAACTTAGAAGATTTTGCTAAAGTGGATCGTGAAAAACGTGATCTAGCGATTATCACATTGCCATTGGACCAGTTTGCTAAAGATGTAGTTGTGACGGATGAAATGATCACAACATATTATGAGCAAAATCAATCAAAATATTCAACTGAACCACGTGTTAAATTGGCTTATGTAACTTTGCCTGAAGTGAATACAGATAATGTGACGGTTTCAGAAGATGAAATTACCGAACGTGTTCTTGCATTGAAAGCAAAACAACAAGATAACGAAACACGTTCTGCGGATCAATTGATCATTCAATTCAGTACAGATGCTGAAAAAGAAGCAGCCGTTGCAACATTAAATAAGTTATATGATGAGTTAACGAATGGTTCATTAACTTTTGAAGATGCAAAAGCGCAAATTACAGCTTTATCTGATGGTTTATTCTATGAAACTGGCGTTGTGAAAAAATCTGCCAATATGCAATCTGTAGATGAAGCATTGTTTGCAATGGCGAAAGATGAACAATATGCAAAACCAGTGATGAGTGAAAATGCTGTGCATTTGATTCATTTATTAACAGTGAATGATGGCAGTGATATAGCAGATGACTCTATGATCGCTGATGCAAAAGCTGCATTATTAAAAGAGAAGAAAGAAGCATTAACTTCTGAAAATGTCCAAAAATTCCAAGAAGTGGCTGAGAAAAACTCAGATACTTTAGATTTAGTGGCGCAAGAATTCAATGTTGAGCCAACAAAAACAGATTGGTTGAATATGACTTCTAAAGCTGGTGAATTATCAGATGCTAATACTTTCCAAGTTGTATCACAAGAAATGGTATTAACTGGTGGTAAAAACTCAGAAGCTTACCATACAGATAATCAAGAAATTCGCATCGTTCGTGTGGAAGCTTATGAAGATACTCGTCCTTTAACTTTAGAAGAAGCAAAAGAAGATATTCAAGAAACATTGACTGCGATCGAAACTTTGAAAAAAGGTGATGCAATGATTGTTGCAATGAATGAACAATTGAAAGAAGGCCAATCGTTAGAAGAAGTGACAACAGCACAGAATCTTGATGTTACTAATTTTGATGGTGTAGAAATTCGTACAATCGTGACAACAGCACAAGACGATCCTCAGTTGATTGAGCCGTTAATCAAAGGTTTTGAAGCACAAAAAACAACGCCAGCAACATTGAATGCATTTGCAACGAATGGCACATTGTTTGCTGTAATGGTGAAAGACGTTAAACCTGGTAGTTTGTCTGAATACAGCGCAGATGAACAAGCTCAATTAAAAGAACGTTTAAAATCTGATATGGCGCAAGCTGAAACGATTTTATTCATTCAGGGGTTATATGAGCAAGGCAAAATTGAAACTTATCAAGTACCATTTTTAGCGGAATAAAATGAGAAATAGCATAGTTTTCGTTGTAGCATTTATAGGGTTGGTTGCCTTCTTTATTTATGCTACAAATCTTGCAGATCATGGTAAAGCTGAGAGTATGCGCAGCATTGGCTCAGCGCCTATGACTGAAATAGCTGTTATTAATAAAAAAAATTCAACAAATACATCATTACAGAATCAACAACTGGATGATGTATTGCCTAATTCCGCTCAATTAAAAGATTATGAAATTTTAGAAGAAGCCGAGCTTTTATTGGCAAGCCAAGATCCTCAAAATGTGAAAAATAGTTTATTAGTATTGAATATTATGTCTGAGCGTAATAATGCACGTGCTAATTATATTTTGGCGCAGTTATATGAAAGAGGCATTAAAGTTTCACAGGATTCTGAAAAAGCATTAGCATTTTATAAAAAATCAGCTTTGAATGGCTTTGAAGATGCCAACATCTATTTGTTTAATCATTATTTAGATAATGATGATATGAATACAGAACATTTAAAAGATGCTTTGGCATGGTTTACAGAAGCTGCTCAACAAGATAATAATCCAATAGCGGAATATGCATTAGCTCATATGTATACAAAAGGTTTGGGTGTAGCTATAGATGCTAGTCAAGCAGCTAAATATTACCAACAAGCTGCTGATGAGAATTTTGCGTTAGCTTATGAGCCTTTAGGTGACTATTACTTACAATCGAGTGATGATCCAAAGAAAATTAGTAGTGCATTGCTATTATTTCAACGTGCAGCAAATGAAGACATTCCTTCTGCTCAGTATAAATTAGGTTATATGTATGAATCTGCTTTAGGTGTTAAGCAAGATTATGAAACAGCTAAATTTTGGTACCAACGCGCAGCTAATAACCAATTCATGAAGGCTAACATTGCTTTGGGATTATTGTATGAAAATGGTTTAGGTGCCGATAAAGATAATCTTCAAGCTTATAACTATTATCGCATTGCTGCTGAAGCAAGTGATACAGTTGCACAAAATGCTGTAGCGCGTGCATTCGAAAGAGGAATGGGCGTTGATCAAGATTTAGAGCGTGCTATCTTCTGGTATGGTGAAGCTGCTAAACAAAAAGATCCTAATGCTGAATATAATTTGGGCCGTATTTTTGAAGAATATGAATCTGTGCGTGATTTAGATGAAGCAAAAGCTTGGTATGAAAGAGCTGCAAAGTCTAATGTTTCTGAAGCAAAAAATGCTTTAAATCGTTTAGCAAAATAAATAGTAAGATATTAAATAATGATCCAGCATAATTTTAATTTAGTGAATTTAAATACTTTGGGTGTTGCAGCCCATGCTCATAACTATTATTGCCTTGAAAATACTGATCAATTAGCAGAATTGAATCAGTTGGCTCAACCTGTATTTTATTTAGGCGGTGGGAGTAATGTTTTATTCACGAAAGATTATCGGGGCACAGTGCTACACAATTGTTTGAAAGGCATCGAAGTTCTTGAAGAGGATCATGATTCAATTTTAATTTGTGCACATGCAGGTGAAAATTGGCATTCATTTGTGACAACTGCTATGAATTTAGGTTGGTTTGGCTTGGAATGTTTAGCTTATATTCCAGGCACAGTTGGTGCAACGCCAGTTCAAAATATTGGTGCTTATGGTGTAGAAGCTAAAGATTATATTGAAAAGGTTCGTGTTTATAATTTTCAAACTCAAGATTTTGAATATTATGATAATCAAGATTGTCGCTTTGCTTATCGTGACAGTGCTTTTAAAGCAGAATTGAAAGATCGATTAGTCATTAGCGTGAATTTCCGTTTATCTAAAACACCTGTGAAATACGAGCGATTTTATCCTGCTTTACAGGACCACTTATTGAGCCAAAAGATTACAGAACCAACCTCAAAAGATATTTATCAGGCCGTGATTGCTGTAAGGCAGTCTAAATTGCCTGAAGTTGGGGAGATTGGTAGTGCAGGCAGCTTTTTCAAAAATCCAATTGTAACACAAGAACATTTTGCGACATTGATTCAGAAATTTCCAAAATTATCATCATATCCTTATGATGATCAATATGTGAAATTACCTGCTGGGCAATTAATTGATATGCTCGGGTTTAAAGGTGACTATCATGACAATATCGGCATGTATGAGAAACAGGCGCTGATTTTAGTGAATTTAGGTGGTGCATCGGGCAAAGCTCTACATCAGCATAGCTTGAAAGTAATGCAAGCTGTGGAAGATCAATTTAAAATTTGTTTAGAACCAGAAGTAATTATTTTATAATTATTTTTGAATATTTATTAATAGGAAGAAGACGCATGAAAGTTATGAATATATTAAAATCGATAGCCTTGGTGGGCGTATTTTCATTGTTTTCAGTGAGCCACGCTGCTGATACGCCTGAGCAAACAATTGAGAAGGCATCTACTCAGTTGATCAATGCATTGAAAAAAGAAGAATCAACTTTAAAGAAAGATCCTAAAAAACTTTATAGTTTTATTGAAAAAACGGCTGTGCCATATTTTGATTTCAACACAATGTCACAATGGGTAATGGGTCGTTCTTGGAGAGATGCAACGCCAGAGCAAAGAACAAAGTTCATGGGCGAATTTAAAAAATTATTGATCAATGCTTATGGTAGTGCATTATTGGAATATACAGATGATAAAGTGAATGTGTTTCCATTGCCACCAAATGCTAAAAATAAAAATGAAGTGACTGTGAAATCAGAAATTACTTCATCTAGCCACAAACCAGTTGCTGTGAATTATTCAATGATTAAATCAGGTGGTAAATGGTTGGTTTATGATGTATCCATTGAAGGTGTGAGCATTGTTACAAGTTATCGTGGTGAAATCCGTGAATTAGTGAATGCAAAAGGTATTGATGGTATGATCAGTGCTTTGGCTCAGAAAAATCAATAAGGTAATATTATGGATGACTGTTGTGTTGCTTTAAATAATTCGGGAATGTATCAATTGCAGGGTGAATTTAATAAATTCACAATTCCTACAAATGATAACTTTATTCGTTCATTGTTTAAGGCAAATGCACCATCGGTATTGCAATTAGATGCGATTTCTAGTTTTGATAGCGCATTAGTTGCATTACTCATTAGCTATAAAAGAGATTATCCTAATTTAGCGTTATCTCATCCATCTGAACAGTTACAAAAACTATTATCTTTATATAACGTTGAAGATTGGTTTTAGATAGAATTGTATGTATTGAGCATAAATAAAAGGGAATCACTAGATTCCCTTTTTTGTTCTAATACTTTGAATATTATTTATATTAATCAAACTGGAAGATATTCTTTAAGAAGTTTTTCGCACGATCACTTGGCTCACCATTGAAAAATTCATCTTTAGTGACGTTATCAATGATTTCACCTTGATCCATAAAGATAATACGATCAGCAACTCTGCGTGCAAAGCCCATTTCATGAGTTACGCACATCATTGTCATACCTTCTTGTGCCAATTCCACCATGACATCTAAAACTTCATGGATCATTTCAGGATCTAGTGCTGATGTTGGCTCATCAAATAACATCACAACTGGATTCATTGCTAAAGCGCGTGCGATTGCAACGCGCTGTTGCTGACCGCCAGACATTTGGCTAGGATGTTTATGTGCATGTGCCAATAAACCAACGCGATCGAGTAGATCCATCGCAATTTTATGTGCTTCATCAGGGTGGCGCTTTAACACTTTGGTTTGAGCGATGATCAAGTTCTTCTCAATGCTCATGTGCGGAAATAGTTCGAAGTGTTGGAAAACCATGCCGACTTGTGAGCGTAGGTGCGATAGATTGGTATTTTTATCTGTAACATCTGTGCCATTGACAATAATTTTGCCTTCTTGAATCGGCTCAAGAGCATTGACGCATTTGATTAAGGTTGATTTACCAGAGCCTGAAGGGCCACAAACAACTACAACTTCTTTTTCTGCAATGTCAGCTGTACAGTCGTTCAATACTTTAAAGTTGCCGTAGTATTTACCTACATTTTGAAAATGAATCATATTTTGTTCCTTGATTGAATATAACGCACGCCAGAAGATACAGTGAAGCAAATGACAAAATAAACAAGACCAGCAAATAGAATGAATTCAGTTTTGTAGTCATTGTTATAGCCGATGATATCTGTCGCACGGAAGAAATCTGTCAAACTGATGATATAAACTAATGATGTATCTTGGAATAAGATAATGCCTTGAGTAAGTAACAATGGCACCATATTGCGGAAAGCTTGTGGCAAAATGACATAGCGAAGCGATTGGAATCTTGTCATACCCAATGCAAGTGCTGCTGAACTTTGGCCACTTCTGACACTCGAAATACCCGCGCGAATAATTTCAGAATAGTAAGCCGCTTCAAATAACGAGAACGCAACCATTGCCAATACTAAACGAAAGCTTGTATTAGAACCATCTAAACCAAATATTTTCTGCATTCCTGGCCCAATGATGAGGTAAAACCACATGAGCACCATGATTAAGGGAATAGAACGGAATGTATTGACATACAACGCTGCAAACCATGCAAAAGGCTTTGGCATGAATAAACGCATCACTGCTAAAATTGTACCCCAAACAATGCCAACAACAACTGCAACGCCAGTGACTTGTAACGTTACCCATAAGCCTTTGAGTAACGTTGGATAAGTATCAGCTAAGACCGAGAAAAATGTATAGTCACCCATGATTAATGCCCTCCTGAAATCAAGCCAGGGATTCGAGTTCTCACTTCAATGAAGCGCATTCCCCACATTAAAAGGACATTGATGATGATGAAAATTACGGTAATGACAATGAATGATTCATAAGCTTTTGCTGTGTAATCATTGATTTGTGCTGCTTGGCGTGATAATTCCATTAATCCGATTGTTTGTAATACTGCTGAGTTTTTGAAGATATTTAATAACTCAGATGTTAATGGTGGAATCACAATACGAAATGCTTGTGGCATGATGATGTAGCGATAAGCTTGAGGTAATGTAAAACCCATAGCTAATGCTGCATTTCTTTGTCCACCTGCTAATGACTGAATACCAGAACGGACTTGTTCAGCAATACGCGCAGAGGTGAATAAACCTAAGCATAAAATACCTGCAGTTAAAATCTGAACATGAGGGTCTAGATCTTTGATCCATTTACCTAATTCTTTAGGTAATAACTCTGGCCAAACATAGAACCAGAAAAATAGTTGAACGATGATTGGTACGTTACGCAAAGATTCTACATAAGCTGCACCAATAAAATTAAGCAGGCGGTTGGGCAATGTTCTTAAAATACCAACAATTGTTCCGCAAAAGAGTGCTAAGCACCAACTCAGTGATGATGTAATCACTGTCCATTTTAGACCTTCAAGAATCCAGTCAAAATATGTTTCTGTTCCAACGGCGGGCTGGAATAGAAAACTAAAATCTAAGCCTAACATTTTGAACCCCACAAAGAAGTCACCGCTAAAGTGCGGTGACCTTTAATACAAATTATTACTATTATTATTTTTTAAAGATTACTGATATGGCACATCAGTTGGTGCTTTAAATAATTCAATCATTTCTTCTGAAACTGGGAAGTCCAAATTAACGCCACGTGGTGGAATTGGTTGAGTGAACCATTTATTGTATAAAGTTTCTAATTCACCAGATTTTGACATCTCTGCGATGGTAACGTCCGCAATTTCTTTAATGCCAGCATCATCTTTTTTGAACATACAGGCATAAGCTTCTTTACCTTGTGATGTACCTGTTACAACCCATTTTTGTGGATCACGTGATTTTGCACGTTCACCATAAAGCAATGAATCATCCATAACGAATGCTGCGCCGCGGCCGCCCGCTAACATCATGAATGCATCACCATGATCTTTCAAAGATTGAACTTTCATGTTCATGTTATCTTTTTGGTTCATTTCATTCAAAATACGCTCAGATGTTGTACCTGCTGTTGTGATGACTACTTTTTCTTTTAAATCAGAGAAATCTTTAATGCCTGAATCTTTATCTGTCACAAGTTTGATATTGATAACAAAGATTGTGTTAGAGAACCCAGCTTCTTGAGCGCGGCTAGAGTTGTGCGTTGTAGAACCACATTCGATATCGATTGTACCGTTATTAACAAGAGGAATACGATTTTGAGATGTGATTGGAGAAAGCTTAACATTTAGTTTCTTGCCCAATTTCTTCTCAATATTCTCAACAATTTTCATGCTCACATCATGAGAATAACCGATCACATTTTGGTTATTATCATAGTATGAGAAAGGAATAGATGATTCGCGATGACCCACAGAGATTGTGCCTGTGTCATTAATCTTCTTTAATACACCCGTTAACTCTTGTGCGAAGCTAACACCCATTAAACATGTCGATACAACTGCTAAACCTAATAACTGCTTTTTCATAACTTCCCCTTATTCCTTTGATATATTTTGGATTCTTAGCAACTTATAAAATAATTGGTACAGCATGTATATTTTTAAGCTCTTATTTTTTATATTACAAATAAAAATTTTTCGCAATGAAAATATGTTTTTATTATGTAGTTTACTTTGATGTAAAAGCTATT